>NZ_DALZOY010000011.1:0-112553 GCF_032018205.1 Oscillibacter sp.
GAGCTAATCCTCCCAGGCGCTCTTGAAATCTGCGGTTATTGTAAAAGGCGATGTACTCTTGAACGATTTCAACTTTTTCTTCTGGTGGTAGTTTTCCTTTGTGAGGTATGAAAATGCTCTCTTCTCCACGTTCAGTGGTTTTTTATTTCCGCTGTCTACTTTGAAGGGAGCATATCACACAGGATGCTATCCCAATCTTTTTGTAGTGCATTCGCTTGATGAACTCAACCGTCTCTTCCTCGCGGGTCAAGCGGCCATAAAATTCACCCTCAATACAAGCTGAAACCCGAGATATCTCGCCGGATTCCTCATCATTTTGATAAATTTCCAGCACCTCTTTCACCCGCGTGGGATTTGCACCGGCTGTCAGGCAAAACTTTGGATATTTCTCCTCACTTTTAGCCGGTACGCCAGCACGGCGCAATTTGAACAGCTAAGTTTGCACTTTGCCATATTCTTCTCCTATCTCCTCCGGTGCACGACACCGGAGTTTCCCCATGTATGCAAATACCTCATGTAATTGACGAAGTTTTGAGTCAAAAAAACAGAGGCATACATAGCGGGATACTCCCGCTATGTAAAACCTCTGGTATGTCCAGTCGATTTAATCAGCTTATTTATAAAACTCTAATTTTTTCACTTCGGTCAATATGCACCATAACCCCATCCTGAAACACAAGATGAATTGACCCATAACCGATGTTTTCAGCTACCCGCTGAATTTGGCGAAGCTGTTCGTTTGAAATTGCCTGCTTCTTGGAAACCCGTTTCTCCTCCATCATAAATTTCACTTCTCATTCCTTTCGAGTTTCCTACGATGCGCTGCTTTCACACAGCGGTCGCAGGTGCTTTTTTATATAAAAAAGCCGGGGGTTAACAAACTCCCGGACTCATGGCACGAAAAGGCAATCATCCTGCCTAAAACAAGTGGCCGGCTGAAATGCCGAAACATTTGTTCATACCGATGGTCCGAGAATTCAGCATTTGTCCACAGCGGAAATTGCCGCGCAGCATACGATCAAAAATTGCATTCATAACATTTACACCCTCTTAAATAACATACTAACTATGCATATTTATTATTTCTGTTTGCACCATTGAAATTAAAATTGTTACAGCCTTTTTGCGAACTTAAACAAGGTGGGCTATTAATTAAAAGGCGATTGTAATAGTAGCATTACCTCGGCATGGCTTTACCAACATCGGTGTAAATTCCGATTTGGTATTGTAGTTTCGTCGGCAGAAAATGCAGAAAAACAGAATTGAAGGGGTATTAAAAGGTATGTACCTTTTTATGCCCTGAAACTGGTGGCGCGCTGAAAAATTTGGTCTTTGTCAACAGCTTAAATTAAAACGCATTTTTTGAGTTTTGATAAGAATAATGAAAAAGTAAATTTTACCAAGACGGTTTCTTTTAGATTGAAAATTTGATAAAATGTATTCTAAATGTAACAATAAAAAACCACCTAACTAAAATATATCCATAGGTATTGAAGGAGCGGTATTGTGTCCAACAGAAGCTGTGATTTGAAAGTGACGATAGGAAGGTATATTAGCAAAAGACAAAAGGAAATGGGCCGACACAGGAAAAAGCGGCTGAAGCCGCCGGGCTGTCGATCCCGTTTTATGTCTGTATTGAACGTGCCGCCTAGGGTATGGGCGTTGACAGCATTATCAAAATTTGCACGGTGCTTCATATTAACACGGACTATGTCTTAACTGGCGCAATGTCTCCAATAGAGCGGCAGTATCTGAAAGGGCTGCTTGCCGTTTTGAATGAAGGTTAAGAAAATGCTGCTGAAGAAATTTTTTGGAGCTTCTTGATTGCCTGCGGCTATGAAGTGCCGGATCGGGAAGGCAAAGATAGCTTTCAAAATTGGATGGGAGAGGGGACGTAACTTTGAAAATGACATGGACGGATGAGGAAGAAACTCGGTTCGAATCGCTTTATAAAATCGAATATGCCGGCTTGCTCCGTTATGCGCAATCAACTCTGCAAAGTCACGGCCTTTGGCATTGTTCCGTCAGCGGACGAGCGGAGGAAGTTGTGCAGGAGATGTTCACATTTGCATGGGAGGCGCGGGAAGACTTGTTTTCCAGTAAATCTCCGACCGGCTGGCTTTATCGAGCGCTTTATTACAAGGTGCTGGAAGCATTGAACGAAGATAGACTTTGGGTAAAACGGATGATACAGATATCGGAGCAAGATCCGTTTGCTCCTGACGGAACACTCTCCTTAAAAATGGAGTTGTTGGGGATTGTTTCTGCAGACGAATATCTGTTGTTGAAGCGATTTTATATGGATGGCTTTACTTATGCTGAACTTTGCGAGGAAACCAATTTAAAAAAATCAGCGTTGGCTATGCGTCTTAAGCGAATCAAGGAGCGAATTCAAAGAGAATATAAATTATAAAAAATTTTTTACCTTTATGTGAACTTTTGCCTTTTGGACCACATTACATGACAGAGGAGGTTCGCGAGAATGCCAGATGATAAAAGAGCACTATATCCGCCTTTGGAGCAACTATCAACAGAAGAATTGGAAAAGCTGCTTTTACAAGATTTCGTTGCACCATCCGGCAGCGAACCGGATGTAGATTATATTATGGAAATTATGGAGGTGATTCAAAAAAGAGAAGCCGAAACATCCGCCGCAGAGTGTGTGGATGTGGACGAGGCATGGAATGATTTTAAGGAAAATTATCAAGGAAAATCCAATTCTTTCGTGTCTGACAATTTTTGTGAACCGCACTCATCTGACCATCTTAACCAGATCCAGTACAAGGGAAGACCTCCCAAAAGACTCCGTGTATTTCGAGTTGCCGCGATTGCGGCGGCACTGATTGTTATTTTATGCGGTACCGAATCAGCCTTTGGCGCTAATTTTTTTCAAGCGCTGGCAAACTGGACGGTGGAAACATTTGGCTTCATATCCGTAGGAACTCCTGAGGACGATAGCCATATGTCTGTTATTTCCAACGATGACCCGTTTGAGGAGCTTCGTGCGGCGGTTTTGGCCGTAACGGATATTCCATCGGTTCCTAAATGGGCGCCGGAGAACACGGAAGTAAACGGTGATATCAGCATCGTAGAACGTGCAAATGGAACTAGAATTTTGGGGACTTATGATTCTGAGGATGGTTTGTTTAGCATTCGTATTCAGACCTATGACAATATTCCGTCGGAATACACCGGTGTCTATCAAAAAGACGCACAAGAGGTCTTAGAATACGAATCCAGCGGAATTGTCCACTACATCATGAGCAATAATAGCACCTGCGGCGCGGCGTGGATAAACGAAGACACTGAGTGTTTTATTCAGGGAAGCTTTACTGTTGAAGAAATGGAAAAGATGGTGGATTCTATTTATGGGGAGTAACCACTATGAAAAAGACAATTCGCCGTATCTTTAATATCACGATTTCTTGCGTTTTCCTTTTGGTTCTGATGGTTCCTACGGTCAATGCGGCGGTGCTTGCCAGTGATTTTTTTGCATATACTGATGTGGTGCCTATTTCCGCAGGAGGTGGCAATATCACCGTGGAATCCGACGTCAATGCGAAGCGAATCATGCAGGAAGTTGGGGTCAAAAGCTTTGCTATTTACGAACAGCAACCTAACGGCAGTTATAGCAATGTAAAAACCTATACCAGCGACAATACTACCGGCTTTATCAAAAAAAATAGTATTGAAGCTTTTGTAAGCGTGACATATAAAGGAATCTCCGGCAGAAATTATTATGTATCTTATGCGCTTTATGCAAAGGACAGCAGCGGAAGCGAGACGCTGTACGGCAGTACAAGTGTTTTCAAAGCCTGATAATATGCAATGATTCAGTTGGAGGGAAGCACTTTTGATGCTTCCCTCCACGAAGTATAAAATTTATTCCACATTTTACGGGGGACAGAGAAAACATCCAATCCTATTGTTTATCAGAAGGCAATGGTTGCCGCCTCTTATGGAAGTAGCTGTTTAATGATTTAATGAATGGTGCTGAAAAAACATGATAGATAGTCTTCGTAGTATCAATTTGTATGGAACGGACGACACATATAAAGCGTACAATCGCGCAACAGCAGCACACAGCGTAAACTGGTAATATTATGTTAGATCGCAAATGGATAGTATTTTTACTTTACTGCTTTCCTGGAATATTTGTTTCAATTTGGTTAGAGATTCTTCACCAGGTTAATCGCCCCGGTTGGCTTTTCCCTGTTCAGATATGCATTGTTGGTGTTCCAGTTTGTTTATCAGCGTATATTTGCGGCAGGAACAAAATGAAAAAACAATTCTGGAAAGGGAATGGCCTAAACTATATATCCTCATGGATTGGTTTATCATTGATGGATACGCTCACTAATACCAATTCCTTTTTTCTGATCCCATGCAGCTTCAGTCGCGAAATATTGACAATTATCTTTTTTGTCGACTTGTATTTTCAATGGTTTTTTTATGCGGCGGGTCAAACAGTTCTGGAGAATAGATCCCATTGATTTCTATGAGGCCCATACAAAAAAGGAAGAGATACTAGATACGATTCTCCGAAGGCAGCTTAGCATTGCTGTGTACTAACAGAATTGCCTTCATGGGTGATCCTGCGAAAATGAAAGACTGATCATTCATTTGGAGGGAAGCATCAAAAAATGCTTCTCTCCAAAAGCTTTACCATCTTCTTAATGTTTGGCTGCTATTTTTGAATAGCGCTTATTTTCTCGCAAACATAAAAGCACCAGTAAACACAATGTCCCAACACTTCTCAACGGTTGTTGATAAAGGTCAGTCGATAATAACAGATGGACTACCTCACACAAATTCATGGCTATCCGTTATGATGAATTTTTACCGAATATTGGAGGAGGTAAGTGCTATGAAGGAGTTCCTGATTACGACACGGCAGACTCATACGGAGGATGGACAACCCTTAACGCTTCATTATTTTATTTTGGTAGAGAAGCGGTCGGAGAATATAAGTAACTATGGCCTAAGAATCAGTGAAATGGGAAGGAATACATATTCCATGTCTCCCGGCCTGACGAAAGACCCCCAGCGCATTTTAGACCTGATTGACATGCTGGCAAACGGAACTGTTACGCCAACCGGCTTAGCAGACGTCATCGCCGACTGGCCTTAAGGCCGAAAATTCATGTTGCAACCCCAGTCAAATAGCAGGGATATTTATGTGTTTAGATAAAGTTTGCTCGAATTTTTGCAATATTTCATGTTTTGTGAAGGCGGTTTTTTCATGGAGCTGGGACTGAAAGACAAAGTGGTTGTTTGCCTATCCTCCGCTGCCGGTATCGGCAAAGGAATCGCCGCGGAAGCGGCGCGTGAGGGCGCGCAGGCGGTGATCTGCAATGCGGAGGCTTATAAAGAAGACCTGTTAACCGCGCAGGCGGAGATTGAAAAGGAAACAGGAAACCGTCCCTATACAGTTTTTTATGATGTAAGGGACGCCGCCAGCATCAAGAAGCTGATTGATGATGTGGCAGTGTCAGCGGGCAGGCGTTCATCTGCGATGGCGCGATGACCACCTCTTACTGATTGGCATATTTGAAATAAGCGGGTAGCCTCTGAAATAATCGCTATAATTGGTAATACGTCGGAGGTTAAGACACAGCGCGATAATATGACCGGTAAGGACCTTTTCGGATCAGATGTTCGTTTAGTCGATGCAAGTTCATAGCCAAAAGACGGACAGGGAACCCCCTGTCCGTCTTTTGGATACTATTCCCATATCCCAGACCAGACGGCAGACGGCCCTTCCAAACACCGTGGATCAGGTGATCATTTCATCGTAGGCATTTGAATCTTTCCCAAGCGCCTGATAGGCCTGACGGACCGATTGGTGTGCCATGAAGCATTCCACCTCATGATTTTCTTGCAATCAGACAGCAAAGGGGGCTGACTCCGCCGGGCAAAACATCCCGCTCCAGCGTAGAAAAGCCCCGCTGCTCCAAAAACTTTGAAAAAGCCGCAGCGTTCCAACGGTGCAGCACCTTGAACCCTGCCAAATCCATGAGCTTTGCCCGAAACCGATGCCCGCTGTTCCCGGCCCAGACAAAGGTGGGGGCCAGCAGAAGGCCCTCGGGTTTCAGCACGCGGCAGATTTCCGAAAGTGCCTTATCCGGCTCCGGCATGATGTGCAGAGCGTTGGCAATGAGAACCGCGTCGAAGGAACTGTCGGGATAGGACAGAGCCGTGGCATCCTGCACCGTAAAGGTGAGGTTTGGCAGGGAAGCGCGCTTTTGCGCTTCGGCAACCATTTTGTCGGAAAAATCCGTGGCTTCCCAGCGCTCAACCCTGTTTGCCAACCGGAAGGTCAATTGCCCGCTGCCGCAGGCCAGCTCCAGCACGGCCATGTCGGCAGACAGATAGGGGAGACAGCGTCTGGTAATTCTGTCGTACAGCGGCCCGGAGCTTTTCATAAACGGCGCGTATAGCTTTGCCACCCGCTGCCAGAAACGAAGCCCGTTTGTATCCGGCGTGTTCATAGTTCCTCACCGTCCCTTCTGTTCAGCCCGATCAGCCGGTCGAACGCGGTGTCCAGCACCAGCCTGGAGTTGCCGCCCAGGGCATAGCTTCCCCGGGAAAAAGAAACGTCGGGCAGATACATGACACAGGCCTCCTTTTAAAATACGCAAGACAAAGTTATAAGCGGCTAGCCTCGGAAACCCAAAAGCCATTTGCAGAAAACGGCTTTATGAAAACAACCGGCCGCAAGCGCCCCGCACCAATGTTTCCAGAACGTCCGGATACAGCGTCCCGATTTCATTCTGATGGGAGATGGTGAGCATCAGACCCCGCACGACAGCGGAGGCCAGCGCCATGCCGCCTACGGGCGCAAGGTCTGCCGATTCCAGCAGCTCCCGGACGTGGACCTCGTCGCTGTGATAGTGGTTTTTCTGATAGTCCTCCGGCACTTTGCGCAGAAGATACGCGACGTCCCGCTCCACAAAGGCCATCATCCCGGAGCGCTCCATGGCCCGGCAGGCGGACAAAACCGCCTCTGAGGCGCGGTCAGCAGGGGAGAGATCGGTGTTTTTGAAGAGAACCGACGCGGCTTCCCCGTAAATTTCGGCGTGCATATCCTCCAAAACATCCCAAAAGAGCAGTTCCTTGGAGGCGTAAAATTTGTAAAACCCACCTTTGGAGATTCCGGCCGCCGCCGCCAGTGCATCCACCGTGGTGCGACGTACGCCAAGGGACACGGCACTTTCCCGCGCTGCGTGGCGGAGTTGACGGAGGATAATCGCTTCTTCCTGTTGTGTAAAAGCCACTGCCATTATAATCACCGTATGACCAAATTTGATATTACAGTCACAGGATACGCCTGTTTGATTTTGCTGTCAAGCCTTTGTACCAAAGTACGGCGGGAAGGGAATGGCGGTGCGTTTTACCCGCCATCTCCTATTGACGGGTAAAATAAAGACTAAATCAGTCTTGACTTTTCGGAGTAAAGTGATAACATTGTTATCAGTTTTGGTAAGGGTGTGCCGATAAGATGAGTGTGAATTCACAGATGACCCGAACGCGCATTCTGGAATGCGCCAAGCAGGAATTTATGGAGTGCGGCTATCAGAGCGCCAATATTCGCCGTATTGCGCAGGCCGCGGACGTGACCACCGGGGCGATGTACAATCATTTTTCCAACAAGGCGGTTTTGTTTGACGCGTTGGTGCAGGCTCCGGGGGCGGAGATGCTGGACCGGTTTCGCAAAATTCACACCGATGTCAAGGCGGCCCTGCCCAAGCTTACTTTTGTCCATATGAAGGAAACGGCGTATTCGGGAACGGATTGGATGCTGGAGTATGTATACGCGCATTTTGAAGCGTTTCGGTTGATTTTTTGCCGTTCAGAGGGAACGCGCTGGGCCTCGTATCTGGAGGAGCTGATTGCCGTGGAGGAGCATGCCTACCGTATTTACTGCGACGCTTTCGGAAAAAGCGGGCGGCGAATTGAGGATATGTTTCTTCATATCAATGCCACCTCCGGATTTCAGTATCTGGTGGAGTGCGTATCCCATGACCTGCCGTATGAACAGGCTGTCGCCGTGTTGGACAGTGCCAAGCGCTTCAGCATGGCCGGATGGGAGGAGTTATTAAGGTAGGCGTCTTAATTTTTTGGATAAAAGTTAGCATATACTAACCGCGCTGCTAAAATTAACAGGAGGTTTTTTGTGATGTCCACTCTTCATTCTCGCGCAAGCTCCGGCCGCCTGACCGGAAAAGATTTGATTAACACAGGTATTTACTCGGCAATCTATTTTGTGATGATTATGGCGCTTGCCATGACGGGCTACATACCGGTGATGATGCCTCTTTTGTGCGTCATCGGGCCGATTATAGGCGGCATACCCTTCATGCTGTTTCTGACCAAGGTCAAAAAATTTGGCATGATTCTCATTATGAGCGCCATCATGGGCATGATGATGGCGCTGACCGGCATGGGCTTTTATGCGTTGCCAGTGGCGCTTGTCTCCGGTCTGATTGCGGAGCTTTTGTGGAAGCGGGCGAATTACAGCCGGGCACGCAGCTCCGTGTTTGTCTGTGGGTTTTTCCACGTTTGGATCTGGGGCAACTTTATCCCTCTGTTTACGAATCCCGATGGCTATTTTGCCACCCGCGCGGAGTTTGGGCCAGACTATGAGGCGGCGCTGACGGCGCTGCTGCCTCCCGTGATGAATCCGGCGCTGCTGGTTTGCTGCTTCGTATTCGGTGTTCTGGGCGGGCTGCTGGGCCGGGCCATGCTGAAAAAGCACTTTATCAAGGCGGGGATTGCCTGATGGGCGAGGGTATTCTTCAGGCAAGCAGACAGCGGCGGGGACTGATATTGGACCCCCGCACGAAGCTTTTGCTGCTCCTTACGGTATCCACCTTCGTTCTGGGGGGACTGGGGGGCGACAGACTGCCGTTTCTGGTGCCGATCCTTTGCCTTGTGGTGCTGGTGCTGTTTTTGACGGCGGGAAAGTACCGGGCGGCGGCAATCTATCTTGCGGTCTATGCAGCCGCCAATTTGGCGGCCATTCTGCTGCTGCCGCGCCTGTCGGGATTTCCCCATTTTCTGGTGCTGGGCAGCGTGGGTATTTTCAGCAGAGTGATGCCGGGCGTGGCGCTGGGGGCGTATGTCGTTTCCACCACCACGGTCAGCGAGTTTACCGCCGCCATGCAGCGCATGCATGTCAGTGAAAAAATTACGATTCCAATGTCCGTGATGTTCCGCTTTTTCCCCACGGTGGGCGAGGAGTTTTCCGCCATCAACGCCGCCATGCGGATGCGGGGCATCAGCCTTGGCGGGGGAAGTCCCGGAAAAATGCTGGAATACCGTATTGTGCCGCTTCTGACCTGCTCGGCCAAAATTGGAGAGGAGCTGTCGGCTGCGGCGCTGACCCGCGGGCTGGGCGGTGAAATCCGGCGAACCAACATCTGTCGCATTGGATTTGAAATGCAGGATTTTGCAGTCATTGCCCTGTGCGGGTGTTGCTTTGCCGCCGTGGCGCTTTCCCATCTGGGTGTAATTTGAGGAGCGGACCATGATTGAACTAAAAAATGTCGACTTTCAATATGAAAATGCCGGCTCCGGTTCCCTTTGCGGGGTCAGCCTACACATTGAGCGGGGAGCGTGCGTGCTGCTGTGCGGCAGGTCCGGCTGCGGAAAAACTACGCTCACCCGGCTGGTGAACGGTCTGATTCCTCACTATTACGAGGGAACGCTTTCCGGCAGCGTCCGGATTGGAAACCTTGATGTGGCGGAGTCCGAGCTGTATGACACGGCGCAATTGGTGGGCAGCGTGTTTCAAAACCCGCGCAGCCAGTTTTTCTGTGTGGATACCACGGGCGAGTTGGCCTTCGGATGTGAAAATATGGGCTTGCCACCCGAGGAGATTGAGCGGCGGACAGTGCGTTCCGCCCGGGAGATGGGCGCGGAGGACTTGCTGGGACGGAGCATTTTTCAATTATCCGGCGGAGAAAAGCAGAAAATTGCCTGCGCGTCCGTGTCCGCCATGGGGCCTGAGGTCCTTGTGCTGGACGAACCGACCTCGAACCTGGATATGCAGGCCATCGGAGATTTGAAAAACACTCTTCGGCTGTGGAAGGCCCAGGGCAAAACGATTGTGATTGCCGAGCATCGTCTTCATTGGCTGACGGACCTATGCGACCGGGTGGTGTATCTAAGGGACGGGCAGGTGGAATACGACCTGCCCATGGCGGAGTTTCGCCGCTTTTCGCTGGAAAAACTGCAAAGCCTTGGCCTGCGCGCCCTTTCACTTGCGGATATTCGCAATGTGCGGACGCGGCCCTGCCCGGAGGAAACGGTTGCCCTGAAGAACTTTCGCTATTGCTATCGGGGCGGGGGGCCTCCGGCGCTGGACATTGCCGGAACAAAGCTGCCGAAAGGCGGCGTGATTGCGGTGGTGGGAGGCAACGGCGCGGGGAAATCCACGCTGTCACAGTGCCTGTGCGGTTTGAAGCGGGGCTTTGGCGGCGCGTGTGTTTTCGGGGAAAAAACCTATTCCCCCAGGCAGATGCTGAAAAAAAGCTACCTTGTTATGCAGGATGTAAACCATCAGCTTTTCTGTGAAAGCGTGGAGGAGGAGCTGCGCCTCGGCATGTCCGGGACCGACGAGACGGAGCTTAGGCAGGTCATGGACGCGCTGGCGCTGACAGCCCTGCGGGAAAGGCACCCAATGTCCCTGTCCGGCGGACAGAAGCAGCGGGTTGCCATTGCCTCCGCACTTCTGGCGGGGAAGGAGTTTCTGGTGTTTGACGAGCCCACCAGCGGGCTGGACTTTTACCATATGGAGAAGACCGCCGCACTTTTGGCGGCTTTGGGTGGAAAAACCACCGTGTTGATCGTTACCCACGACCCGGAGCTGATTGTCCGCTGCTGCGATTATGTGCTGCGTTTAGAGCGGGGCCGGGCGGCGGAGCAGTATGCGCTGGACGAAGCGGAGCAGCAAAGGCTGCGACGCTATTTTGACCGGGATGAAAGGACGGAGATTTCAAATGAATAAGCAGGATCAAGAAAAACGGGGGCCGTTTTCCTATCTCTTTGAGTGGGCTGCGCCATACAGGGGGCGATACGTCGCCTCGGTGCTTACGGCGGTGCTGGAGGTGCTGTGCGCCATTGTGCCGTATTACGCAGTCAGCCGGATTGTCACGCTTCTGATTGCAAAGGAGCAGGCGGCGGGGGCTTACGCCAAGTGGCTGGGAGTGGCGGCTGTGTTCTGGATTGTAAGCTATCTGCTGCATGCCGTGTCCACCACTGTTTCCCACAAGGCCACCTTTACCGTCATTGCGGACGTGCGCAAGCGGATGTGCGAAAAGCTTGCGCGGATGTCCATGGGCCGGGTGATGGACCGCCCCAGCGGTGAGACGAAGAACCTGATTGTCGAGCGGGTGGACAGCATCGAGCCGACGCTTGCTCATCTGGTGCCCGAGATGACCAGTAAGCTTCTGGCCCCGGTGGTCATTCTCGTTTACATTCTCATTCTGGACTGGCGGGTGGGCCTGTGGTCCCTTGCCACGCTGCCGGTGGGTCTTCTGGCCATGACGGGGATGATGGCGGGCTATCAGGGGAAATTCAGTCGGTATGTCAACTCCGGAAAGCATCTCAACGCCGTTGCCGTGGAGTACATCAACGGAATTGAGGTCATTAAAACCTTCAGTCAGACCGCTAAAACCTATCAGAAGTTTACCGACGCGGTTCATGATTCCGCCCACTCCGCCATTGACTGGATGAAGGATACTCAGGTCTTTTTCTCCGCCGCCATGGTGATTATCCCCTCGGTGTTGGTGAGCGTTCTGCCCGCCTGTGTGCTGTATTATTTGCAGGGAACGCTGGCTGTGAATGACATTGTGATGATTGTGGTGCTCAGCTTCGGCATGATGACGCCCCTCATCGGCGCCATGAGTTATTCGGACGACCTTGGGAAAATCAGCACCATTGTGGGGGAGATTAACGAGATTTTGGAGGAAGAGGAGCTGATGCGCCCGGAAAAGGCGGCGGCGCTCAGCCGGTTTGATATCGAGGGGAAGGGCGTGCGCTTTGCTTATCGGGATGTGGAGGTACTCCACGGGACGGATTTCACCTTCCAGGAGGGCACGGTGAACGCGCTGGTTGGCCCCTCCGGCAGCGGGAAAAGCACCATTGCCCGTCTGATAGCCTCCATGTGGGACGTCACCTACGGCAGTATTTCCATCGGTGGCAAGGACATCCGGGAAATTCCCCTGAAGCAGCTCAATGCCATGATTGCCTACGTCTCGCAGGACAATTTCCTGTTTAACGAGACGGTGCGCGAGAATATCCGCAAGGGCCGCCCCGGAGCCACGGACGCCGAGATAGAGAACTGCGCCCGCGCCGCGGGCTGCCACGACTTTATCATGCAGCTTGAAAACGGGTATGACACCGTGGCGGGCAGCGCGGGCGGACATCTCTCGGGCGGAGAGCGGCAGCGATTGGCCATTGCACGGGCCATGCTGAAGGACGCGCCCATCGTGATTCTGGACGAGGCCACCGCCTATACCGATCCTGAAAACGAGGCTGTGATTCAAAGTGCGGTGGCAAAGCTGGTGGAGGGCAAGACCCTGATCGTGGTGGCTCACCGACTGTCCACCATCACGGATTCCGACCAGATTATCGTGGTGAACGGAGGCAAAATTGAAGCGGCGGGCACCCATGAGATGCTGCTGGAGGACTGTGGCCTGTACCGTCGGCTGTGGGAGACTCATATCGGCGCAAAAGACGCCTTGGAGGTGCGGTAATGTTTGGCTATATCAAAAAATTCATTGATTTTGCGGGAGATCAGCGCAAAAAAATGATGGCAGCACTAGTGTTTGGCTTTTTCCAGAGCTTTTTCAATGCGTTTTCACTGCTGGCGGCATCCTATGCGCTGGGTGCAATTTTGGACGGCAGCGCAAGCAAAAAAACCGCATGGGTTTCCATGGGCATCGTGCTGGCTGGGATGCTGGGCGCGTATTTTTGCAACTGCTTTTCCATCCAACTGGAGACCCGGGCGGGCTATACCACGGCGGCGGGCGCGCGCATCCGGCTTGCCGAACGGCTGCGCTACGCGCCCATGGGCTTTTTTAATCAGCGCAATTTGGGGCAGATTACAAACGTCGCCACCAATACCTGCGAAAGCCTTCAGGAAACCTTGACCCGATGTATGGTTTTGTCCGTGCAGGGATTGATGACCACGACGGCGATCACGCTCATGCTGTTTGCCTTCGACTGGCGCATCGGGCTTGTGACACTGGCGGGCTTTTTGCTGTTCCTTCTTGTGAACAGCCGGATGCACAAGGCAGGCGAGGTGATGAGCGGACGCAAGCTGAAATCCGTGGAGGGCGCGGTGGAGGCCATTTTGGAGTATGTGCAGGGCATTGCGGTGATCAAGTCCTATAATCTGAGCGGCAACGCCAATAAAAAGGTGGCCGATGCCATCGACGAGGAAAACACCGTCTCCTATCGAATGGAGCGGGCCTTTATTCCTCTGATGTCGTTGCAGGGTATTGTCGCAAAGCTTGCGGGGCTTGCCATCGTCGGATGCTCCATCGCGTTTTATCTGGACGGCTCCATGTCTTTGCAAAATGCGCTGATGATGTGTATTGCATCGGCCATGGTTTATAACGAGCTGGCAACCGGCGGAAATATGTCCGCCCTCATGCGCACGGCGGCGCTGGCCATCGACAACATCAACGCCACGCTGGATATGCCAGTGATGGATGAAGACGGGGCGGACATTTCTCCGGAAAATACCGATATTACGGTGGAAGGCGTGGGCTTTTCCTATGACAAGCGGAAAATTATCGACGGTGTGAGCATCGATATTCCGCAGGGCTCCACGCTGGCCATTGTGGGCGGCTCCGGTGGAGGAAAGACGACCCTGTGCAACCTCATCATCCGCTTCTGGGATGTAAATGAGGGCAGAATCACGCTGGGGGGCCGCGATGTGCGGGAATACACGCTGGACAGCCTGCTGCGAAACTACGGCATGGTGTTCCAGAATGTGTACCTGTTTAACGACACCATTGCCAACAACATCCGCTTCGGCAAGCCCAACGCTACGCTGGGAGAGGTGCGCGCCGCGGCGCGCCGTGCCTGCTGCGACGACTTTATTATGGCGCTGCCCCACGGCTATGACACGGTGATCGGAGAGGGAGGAGCCAGCATTTCCGGCGGGGAAAAGCAGCGCATTTCCATTGCCCGTGCGATCATCAAGGACAGTCCTATCATTATTCTGGATGAAGCCACTGCCAACGTAGACCCAGAAAACGAGTGGCTGCTTCAGCAGGCGATTGCGGAGCTTACAAAGTCCAAAACCGTTATCATGATTGCCCACCGGCTGAAAACCGTTCGCAACGCAGACCAAATTGTGGTGATAGAAAACGGGCACATCGCCCAGAAGGGAACCCACAGTGAGCTGATGGAACAGGGCGGGCGCTATGCCGACTTCATCGGCATGCGACAGCAGTCCATCGGCTGGAAGCTGGGCCGAACGGCAGCACAGTCCGTTACGTAAAACAAGCATGTATTTGCCGCAGACTTGCAGTAAGAAGCCGGAGAGCGACATGCATTTAACATCGAAGATTAACAAAGCCCCGATTTACGCCGGGAACCCGCTGCCACGAGGGCTAAGGCGCTTTCAAACGCCCTGACAGACGTGCTGCTGAAAAATAAGACCGTCCGCTGTATGCATGCATACAGCGGACGGTCTTGCTTATATCCCGGCGCCCGCAAGGATGCCGGTGAGGAACGGCGGCAAAGCGGGGCTATTTCAGGTGCAGATCCTGAAAAAATTCATCAAAGCTTTCCACATGATAAAGCTCTTTCAGGGCAAGCAGGACACTCACTCTGATATTGTAGCGGCCCCGCTCCATTTGCGAAAGAACCTCCCGGCTGATGGATAAGCCCATCAGCTCAAGGCTTGCGGCGACCTGCTCCTGAGAGAGCCGTGCGTGTTTTCGAAGCCGCTTTAAATTGGTTCCCATGGAAATGTCCTGTTTGAGTTTCTCCGACATATAAGCCCCCTTCCGAAAGTATTTAAAAATCCTTTAAATACTTTTGTTGATTTTATCGTATTGTATATGATAAAATTGGAATGCATGCATTCCAAAATTAAGGAAAGCACACATCTAAAAAGAAAAGAGGCGAGTTAACAAAAGACAACGCACCCTTGCGGCGCAATGAATGAACGGGAACAACTTTAAAAAGATAAAGGGGAAAAATATATGGGTAAATGGTATAAAAATTTAAAAATTGTAACAAAGGTCACGGGTGGGTTTTTAATTGTGGCACTGATTGCGGGCATCATCGGTGCGATTGGGATTTTTAGTTTGGAGGGTGTGGACGCGTCTTATAAAACCGCTTATCAGGATTCGACTGCCGCGCTGGAATGTCTTGAGAAAATCAGCTCTGCCAACCAAAAAATCCGAGGCGACCTTTATAAGCTTTTGCTGGTGGAAACGCAGCAGGAAAAACAGGAAGTCCGAGCCGAGCTTTCTGATATCGACAGTATAATTGAAGAGGCGCTTGCGAATTACAAGGCGATGCTGGTTAAATATGATGCCTCAGAGGTTGAAGAAGAGCTGGCGCTGATTGCCGAAATGGAGTCAAGGCTTCAGGCGTTTCAGAAAATACGGAATGAATTTGTGAACGGATCCGGAATGGATGTCGAAAACTGGATGGAGGGCTATGCCGTTTTGACCGATGAGGTCGCTCCATACCGCACCGCGGTTGACGAGAGCATCGACGCTGCCATCGACTATAATAACGCGTATATCGTCCAGCAGGTTGAGACAATGGACCGGCAGGTGAAGGTGACCGAGGCTGTCATGAGTGTGGCCATCGCAATCGGCGTGGTGCTGGCGGTGCTCATCGGGATTTTGATTGCTCGAAATTTGTCCCGGCGCATCCGAGGGGTGGTGGAGGCCACGGAAAAGCTGTCCGAGGGAAATCTTGACGTTCATATCGCCGTGGATTCCAGAGATGAAATCGGCGTGCTGGCCGAATCCTCCCGCAAAATGTCCGACACGCTGAAGGCGATTATCAGCGATCTTTCCCGGGAGCTGGAGGCATTTGCCGACGGCAATTTTGCCATGGACTCTCAGGCGGAGGACAGCTACGTGGGTGACTACCGTCCCATGCTGGATAACATCCGGAAGATGCGGGACAAGCTCAGCAATACGCTCAGCAACATAGGCCTTGCGGCGGAGCAGGTGTCCACCGGCTCCGAGCAGGTTTCCGCCGGGGCGCAGGAGCTTGCCAGCGGTTCCACAGAGCAGGCCGCCGCCGTGGAGGAGCTGGGCGCCACGGTGGAGCACATCTCGGATCAAGCCCGGGGGAATCTGGACATGGTGGATTCTGCGGCAAAGTCCATCCGCAAGTCCGACGAAGGCGTCACCGCCGGAAACCGGCACATGGAGCAGCTAACAGAGGCCATGGCAGGTGTCGCCTCCGCGTCCAGCCAGATTGCCAGCATTACCAAGGTCATCGAGGATATCGCGTTCCAGACCAACATTCTGGCGCTGAACGCCGCCATTGAGGCCGCCCGGGCTGGTAATGCGGGCAAGGGCTTTGCGGTGGTGGCGGACGAGGTGCGGACCCTTGCGGGAAAATCCGCCGAGGCCGCCAAGCAAACGGCGGAGCTGATTGAAAATTCTGTGTCCACGGTTGCACGGGGAACGGAGCTGACAAATCAGACCGCACAGATTCTCAAGGATGTGGACGCGGCGGCCCGGGAGGCAACGGAGAGCTTTGGAAGAATCGAGCGGTCTATCTCGGAGCAGACCGGAGCCATTGAGCAGATCAGGGAAGGACTCTCCCAAATTTCCTCCGTGGTGCAGACCAACGCTGCCACGGCGGAGGAAAACTCCGCCACCAGTGAGGAGATGTCCGCACAAGCGGTCAGTCTGCGTCAGGAGGTCCAAAAATTCAGACTGTGGGAGGGTGCGGCGCAGCAGCCCCTCGGCAAAGACGATGGGGACGAGCCCGGCGAAGTTCACCAAAGCAAGGTTCGGGAAATTCCCGGCGCCCGCACTGAAATGACCGCGGGAAAATATTGACGGCGCAAAAGCACGTTTGAGAAACGGGCGGTATATATGTATGATCGGGAGGCGAATCCGCAGGATTTGCCTCCCTCCGCTTTTCCGCCGGTTTAACAATGCGGGGGGGCGCAAGGCCCGGTCCCGCTGCTTTGCACTTCCGACCCCGGCGGTGAATATGATGCTGATACAGGGATATTACCTCATCATGGAACAGGAAGTGTTAGCATGGCAATCAAGATCTTTATTGACCAGGGGCACAACCCGACGGGCTATCACAATACCGGCGCGTCCTGGTACGGGCTTGACGAGCAGGACGTTACGTATCAGGTGGGCGTTTATCTGGCGGAGATGCTGAACAGTGATCCCCGCTTTGAAGCGCGCCTGTCACGGCCCACGCCCGACACGGTTCTTGGCACCAACAACTCAACCAGTCTTGCGGAGCGGGTGCGCATGGCCAACGAGTGGCCCGCCAATTATTTTATCAGTATCCACGTCAACGCAAACCCCAACCCCGCAATTAACGGCTCCGAGGTCTACATCTATCAGCTTTACACCCAGTCCAACTGGTTGGGAGAGGCTGTGTTGGACGGGATCGTGGAAGCCGTCGGCACAAAACGCAACGGCGTGATTGCAAGGCCGTCTCTGTATGTTCTGCGCAGGACCACTATGCCCTCTATTCTGGTGGAGATGGCGTACGTGTCCAATCCCTCCGACATGGAGAAGCTGCGGGATAACCAGTATCAGTTCGCGCAGGGCATTTATAACGGCATTATGCGGTATTTCGGATTTGCCTCCTAAAGAAAGAAACTCCCCCTGCCACAAATCGGCAGGGGGAGTTTTATATACTCATAGAGCGGCCAAATCCTGCAAAAACCGATCTACAGCTTCCCGGGGGGTGGCCCAGCTGGTCACAAGACGGATGCCGGTCAGGCCGTCCCCTGCGGGGCCGTTGTACTCAAACGCATAGCCCCGCTCCAGACCGTTCACCACCGTATTGGGGAAAATGGGAAAAATCTGATTGCTGGGGGAGTCGGAAGCAAAGCCGTAACCAAGCGCCTCGATACCCCGGCGCAGAAGCTGAGCCATCTCGTTGGCATGGCGGGCCAGATTGAAATACAGTCCGTCCTCCAGCAGGGCTGAGAACTGAAGGCCCAGCAGGCGGCCCTTTGCCAGCATGGCGCCCCGCTGCTTCATGTAGGCACGGAAGTCTGCCGCCTTGCAGCCTCCTGAGATAACAACGGCTTCGCCAAACAGCGCGCCGTTTTTCGTTCCGCCGATGGTAAACACGTCGGTAAGCGCCGCCAGATCGGAAAGCGCAAGGTCGCTGCCCTCTGCCGTCAGGGCAGAGCCAAGACGAGCACCGTCTAAAAACAGGTACAGTCCCCGCTCCCGGCAAACATCCCGCAAGGCGGAAAGCTCCGCCCTGGTATAGACGGTGCCAACCTCCGTCGTATCGGAGATGTAGACCAGCTTGGGGTGAACCATGTGCTCCGAGCCATCGTGTCCGTCCAGCACCTGCCGCACAAGTGCCGGGGTCAGCTTCCCGTCGGGGGAGGGAACGGTGCAGACCTTGTGGCCGGTGACCTCCACCGCCCCCGTCTCGTGGGTGGAGACATGGCCGCTGTCCGCCGCAATTACTGCCTCGAAGGAGCGGAGCAGCGCGTGAATCACCAGCATATTTGCCTGCGTGCCTCCCACAAGGAAATGCACGTCAGCCTCCGGCGCGGCGCACAAACTGCGAATCGTTTCCGCTGCCGCCGTGCAGCGGGGGTCCAGGCCGTAGCCCCGGGTCTGTTCTTCGTTTGTCTCGGTCAGGGCTTTCAGCACTGCGGGGTGTGCGCCCTCGCTGTAATCGTTGCGGAAGCTGTACATAAAGTTCCTCTTTTCTATGATTAAAAAATCGGTGCGCAGGCGGTTGGTGGGGTCTTGGTTTTCGTGATTGCGGGCAGATGCGTCCTTTGCAGCAATATCCATTGAAATCGCCTGCCGTTTCTGCTATCATACCTCTGGAAAGCAAAAAAATCAAGGATGAACGCCATCCGCCATAAGAGGTGTGCCTAAGAAAATCCAGCATTATGACGGGAACATTTTTCCCATTTGATCCGTTTACAAAGTGAGACTTCCGGCTGCGACCGGGAAAATGAAAGGAACATTACATTGCTATGAAAAAGCTGTTATTTTTAATTTCGGCGGCGCTTGTGCTGATGATGGGACTGACTGCCTGCGGAGAAACCGGGGACAAGCACCCGGACCTGACCGCCTATTACGACTCTATGGCCGAAAAGCTGAACTGGAGCGACGAGAACATGATGGAAACGCCTGAAGACGTGCTGGACATCTACTATCCGGGACTGAAAGACATTGAGACAAAGCAGTTTATTGCCCGCTCGGTCATGATCAGCGCCACGGCGGAGGAGCTGGTGCTGATGGAGTTCAATTCCCCGGAGGACGCGGAGGCCGCCAAGGACATCCTTCAGCAGCGGATGGACGATCAGGTGGACGGCGGGGCGTGGTATCCCAGCACCATTGAGACGTGGAAAAACGCGCAGGTGTCCGTCAACGGAAGCTACGCCGCCCTCATCGTCTCCGGGGAAAACCAGAAAGAACTGACCGAAGCTTATAACGCGCTGTTCGCGTCCTGAACGGCGGCGCTGTCCGGCCGCGGTTTCAAGCCGCGGCCATTTCCCTGCATATAGAAAGGAGGCGCCGCGTTGGTATTCAGCAGTCCTGTGTTTTTGTTTTTTTATCTTCCTGTTTCGTTGGCGCTGTACTTTGCCGTCCCATTGAAGTGGCGGAATCTGGTGCTGCTTTCGGTGAGTCTGCTGTTTTACGGCTGGGGAGAGGGAATTTACGTCCTCATTATGCTCCTGTCCACCGCCATCGACTATACTCACGGGCTTCTGGTGGAAAAATACCGGAACGAGGATAAAAAGGCACGGTGGTTTGTGGCCCAGTCCGTAATTTTTAATCTGCTGATTCTGGGCTTTTTTAAGTATTATAATTTTATTGCCGCGAATCTCTCGCTGATTCCGGGCTTTGCCCTGCCGGATTTGAACGTGCATCTGCCCATCGGCGTCTCCTTCTACACGTTCCAGACCATGAGCTATACCATCGACGTATACCGCAAAGACGCGCCGGTGCAGAAAAACGTTGTGGCCTTCGGAACCTTTGTCACCATGTTTCCCCAACTGATCGCCGGGCCTATTGTAAAGTATAAGCAGGTGGCGCTGGAGCTAAATTCCCGCCGCACCACGGCGGAGGGGTTTGCCCGGGGCGCGCTGCGGTTCACTGTGGGTCTTGCGAAAAAGGTGCTGTTGGCAAACTCTGTGGGCGTGCTGTGGGAGACGCAGATGGCGGCCCAGTCCGCCGGGACGCTGACGGCAGCGGGGGGCTGGCTGGGGCTGGCAGCGTTCTCTCTCCAGATTTATTTCGATTTTTCCGGCTATTCCGATATGGCCATCGGCCTTGGGTATATCTTCGGTTTTAATTTCCCCGAAAACTTTGACCACCCATATCTTGCGAAATCCGTCACGGAGTTTTGGCGGCGGTGGCACATGTCTTTGACTGGGTGGTTCCGGGAGTATGTCTACATCCCCTTGGGCGGCAACCGAGGCGGGGAGTGGAAGACCCTTAGAAACATCCTGATTGTCTGGACGCTGACGGGCGTCTGGCACGGGGCAAGCTGGAATTTCCTCCTCTGGGGTGAGTATTTTGCCGCTTGGCTGATTCTGGAGAAATACGTACTGGGCGGCGCGCTCAGTCGTGCGCCCGCAGCGGTGCAGCGAATTTATACTTTGATGATTGCCGCCGTGGGCTGGGGTCTGTTTGCCATTGAGGATTTGGGTCGGTGCGCCGCGTATTTGAAAATTTGCTTCGGCGGCGGGACACTGTGGAGTGCGGGAGATGGGTATCTTTTGAGAAGCTACGGCCTGACCCTTGTGATTCTGGCCCTTGCATCCACCACGCTGGGCCTGCGCCTGTGGGCGCGTCTGCCGGAGCGGGGACGGCAAATTGCTGCGCCTTTGCTGATGCTGGCGGGTTTGACGGTGTGCACGGCGTATCTCGTGGACAACAGTTATAATCCATTTTTGTATTTCCGTTTTTAGGGGGTGAGGGAATGACGAAAAAATACGGGATGTTCCTCTCCGCCCTCTTCTGCGCATTTTCGGTTGGCATTGGGGTGCTGCATCTGGCGCTGCCGGACCGGGCGTGGTCCGAGGATGAGAACCGGACGCTGGCAAAGCGCCCTGACCTCACCGCGGCAAGCGTTGCGGACGGAACGTTTATGACGGACGCGGAGGACTATATCGCAGACCAGTTTCCGGGGCGGGACGGCTGGACGGGCCTGAAGGCCCGGACGGAGCAGCTTCTGGGAAAGTCTGAGTTCCGGGGCGTATACCTGTGCGGGGATACTTTGATTAACCGGGGGGACGAGCCGGGGGAACAGGCGGAAAAAAATCTTGGATATGTTTCCGTATTGGCGGAAACGGCGGAGGTCCCTGTGTATCTGGGGCTGATTCCCACCGCGTCGGAAATCTGGGGGAACAGACTGCCCGCCGGTGCGCGGGTTCCGAATCAGAGCGCGTTTATCCAAAGTGCGCTGGAAGAAACGGGCGTTTCCGGGGTGGATTATCTCTCCGTGCTTCAAGGCCGGGCGGGAGAGAAGCTTTTTTACCGCACGGATCACCACTGGACCAGTCTGGGTGCGTATTACGGCTACACTGCCCTGTGTGAGGCTTTGAATGAAGAGGCTGTAAGTGTAGATTGCTTTACACCAGAAACAGTCAGTACAGACTTTAACGGAACCCTGTATTCCACCTCCGGCATCCACTGGCTGACGCCGGACACCATGGAGTATTACGTCCCGGAGGAGGGCGTGACAGTGGCCGACCCGCAGGAGAGCGGAATGGAAAGCCTGCCGCTGTATGACCGCTCGTATCTTGCGAAGAAGGATAAATATTCCTCGTTTCTGGGGGGCAATCGTCCAGTGTGCATCGTCAAAAATCCAAACGCCGCCACGGATCGCAAAATTTTGCTGATACGGGACTCCTATGCCGACGCCATGGCCCCATTTTTGTCGCAGACCTTTGCGGAGGTCCACCTGCTGGACCTCCGGTATTACCATCTGTCCTCGGCGGAGTATGCCCGGGAAAACGGGGTGGACGGCATCGTTGTGAGTTACAGCGTACAGAATTTCGTAACGGACAAGAATCTCGCATTTTTGAGCCGCTGATAAAAGAGGGCAGACGCGGAATAACCGCGCCTGCCCTTGTTTATTTTCCCAATCTACGCGTTTTTTGGAAAAAGATCATCAACAGCCGGGAAAAAGAAAGCGCTTGAGGAATTAACTCCCTCAAGCACTTTTATGATTATTTAATTATTTTTCGCTTTTTTCATCCTGCCCATCGGAAAGAAGTAAGTCCACAATCTGGCCGTACAGCCGTTCAGGGCTTTGGCGAAAACGCTTTTCAACTGCCTTGGCCATGTCTTCCCGCACCATCATCAGCTCCATATCCATCACGCTGCCCATATCGTCGGACAGGGACAGGGCCACCGTCCAGGTTCCGTTGGGCCGCTGCACGGAGGAGGCCTGTACCTGACTTTTGCGCCGTAGGCGGCGGTTGTAGTCGGACAGATTCCTGTCGCACCGCAGGCGGACGGAATAGGGCAGGTTGGACTCGCAGATTTCGCTGTTTCTCTGCCCCTTTTCGGTTATGGCGTATAGACCGTCGTCGGAAAGCGTCAAGTGTTGTGTCTTTACAAGGTCTGCAAGACAGTCGGAAAAGTCAAAATAATCAATGGCGTCATCGCATAGCGTCAGCTCCAGCACCGCGTCGAAAGGCACCGGCTCGATGACCCGAGCGGCGATGTACAAAATCAGAAATTTAATCTCCAGATGATCGTGAATAAAGCCGTGTCCGGCCATGAAACCACCTCCCTGCGCCGCTAAGGCGCTGTCTCTTACGACCTATTATAGCTGCTTTAGACCGGTTTGTACAGAGCAAACCTGCAAAATGACTTGACGGAGCGGCCCCGTGGTGGGATGATAAGGAAAAAGCTGACGAAAGGCGGCACGTTTATTGAAACGATTTTTTTCGCTCCTGTGCGCGGCTCTGACCGTAATCAGCCTTTCCGCCTGCGGCGGAAAAGAACCTCCCGCTCCGGCAGAGTCGTCCCCAGCCGTCTCCGCCCAGGCGCCGGAGGTGCTTGAAGAGCCGGCGCCCTATGTCCCCTCCGGCACAAACCCTCTGACGGGGCTTCCCATGGAACCGGAGTATGAAACCCTGCGGCCCGTGGCGGTGATGCTGAACAATCTCAAGGAGGCCCAGCCGCAGCTTGGCCCCTCTCTGGCGGATATTATTTACGAGGTTACCGCCGAGGGCGGCATTACCCGGATGCTGGCCCTTTACCAGACGCTGGAGGGGGCGCAGGTGGGAGAGCTTGGCAGTGTCCGCTCCAGCCGCCCCTATTACATCGAACTGGCCTTGGGTCACGACGCGCTGTATGTCCACGCCGGGGGCAGCCCCGAGGCGTATTCCGACCTGTCTGCATGGAAGGTGGACAACATGGACGGAGTCAACGGCGGGTCCGACGCGAAGATTTTCTGGCGGGACAAGGAACGGAGAAAGACCATGGGCTATGAGCACAGCATGATTACCTCCGGAGAAAACATCCTTGCGTATCTGGCCAAGGGCCGCTTTTCCACGGAGCACAAATCCAATTATACCTACAGCCAAAAGTTTGTGGACGACGCAACGCCCCTCAACGGCGAACCGGCAGAGCATGTCCGGGTAAAGTTCTCGGTTTACAAAACCGGGACCTTTGAGTATGACGCGCAGAGCCGTAAATACCTTGTAGGGCAGTATGATGCGCCGTATGTGGACAAAGACACGGGGGAGCAGGTGGCGGTGACAAACCTGCTGGTGCTGGAGACAAATATCTCCGTGATTTCCGGGGATTCCTACGGGCGGATGAAGGTGAGGACCACCGGCGAGGGAGACGGCGCATATTTCTGTGGAGGGAAGACCATTCCCATCCATTGGAGCAGGGCCAATCGAAACAGTCCCTTTGTCTATACCACGCAGGGCGGAACGCCGCTGAATCTGGAGCGGGGGAACAGCTATGTGTGCATCATCAGTCCGAAAACCGGGGCCGTGGAGGCTTCGTAACTCGCAGAATAATCCACATTATGAGGTGAGGCCATGTATTTCAGGCGTATCCGGGAGCTGAGAGAAGACCGCGACCTTACCCAAGCCGCCGCAGCGGCGTACCTGAATATGCACCGCAGTGTCTACCGCCGCTATGAGAGCGGAGAGCGGGAAATCCCCGTTTGGGCGGCAATTGCGCTGGCGGAGCTGTATCGCGTCAGTACGGACTATCTTCTGGGCAGGACCGACCGGCCCTCGCTGCCCGGAAAGAAATGAGGAAGCTGGCGACGTGGGCGGCCTCCTTTGCCGCGGGGATTTTTCTGGCGCAGGTTCTTTTGCCAAACCGCTTGCTGCTGCTTTGTTCGGCTGCGGCCTTGGGTTTTGGGGTTCTGACGCTTTTTCTGCGGGAACCGGCGCGGTATCGGGCGGTTCTGATCTGCACGGCCCTGTCCTTTGCACTGGGGTACAATTGGGCATTTGCGCTTTTGGTGCAGGCTCCGGCGGAGGCACTGGCGGAGCAGGAGCTGACGGCTGTGACCATGGTTTTGACGGACTATCCGCAGACGACGGCTTACGGCGCAAAGGTCACGGTGCGCCCGGACATTCCGGGCCTGTGGGGTGTGCGGGCCGTGTATTACGGGGACGCGTCGCTGCTGGAGCTGGTTCCAGGCCAAACGGTGACGGACGACCTGCGGCTGAAAAGTGCGTCAAAGATACAGGATGATGAGGTGACGACCTTTACCTCCCGGGGCGTGTTTCTTCTGGCCTACGGCAGGGGAGAAGCGGCGTATGGAGACGGAAGCGCGGCCTCGCCCCGATGGTGGCCCGCCCGGATGGGACAGGCCATGCGGGAGAAGATTGCAAAGCTGTATCCCGGCGAAGCGGCGGGCTTTATGACCGCCATCCTCACCGGCGACGCCACGCTGCTGAGCGAAGCGGCGGGGACGGATTTAAGCGAGGCGGGCATCTACCACATCATGGCGGTGTCCGGTTTGCACTGTTCTTTTTTGGCGGCGATGACGCTGGCACTGATCGGAAAGAAGCACCGCCGGACGGCGGCGTGCGTGGCCATTCCGATTCTGATATTCTATGCGCTTCTCACCGGGGCGCGCCCTTCGGTGGTGCGCTCCTGCGTGATGCTGTCACTGCTGCTGATTGCGCCCGCATGTGGGCGGGAGGGGGACTCTCCCACGGCCCTGAGCTTTGCCCTGCTGCTGATTTTACTCCAAAATCCCTTTGCTGCCGCGTCCGTCGGACTTCAGCTCTCCTTTGGTGCGGTGGCGGGCATGCTGTGGATGACGCCGAGGCTGAATCATTTCTTGCTGGGCGACAGGGAGCGGGGCCGGGTGGTTCGGACCATCTCCGCCAGCATTTCCGCTACCTTGGGATCGCTGGTGTTTACGCTGCCCCTATCGGCGTATTATTTCAATTTTCTGGTGCTGGTTTCGCCCCTTTCCAATCTTCTGTGCCTGTGGGCGGTGAGCGTGATTTTCGGGGCGGGGCTGATTTGCGTCCTGTTGTCGTTTGCATGGATGGCGCCCGCCGTGCTTCTGGCGCTGATTCCAAGGGGACTAATTATTTATGTGCTGGCGGTGGTGGAGGTTCTG
Organism: Oscillibacter sp.; assembly: GCF_032018205.1. Taxonomy (GTDB): domain Bacteria; phylum Bacillota; class Clostridia; order Oscillospirales; family Oscillospiraceae; genus Oscillibacter. The sequence goes on from NZ_DALZOY010000011.1 coordinate 25,798, forward strand.
GCAAAAATTCCGTACCACGCGCTGTATTACACAAACCCGTTTTTGAAATACTGGCTGGTATACTTCTACCTCCTGTTTGGCGCGGCGTACCTTGGAAAGCCCAAGTCCCGCCGCAAATACGCGGTGGCGGCGGTGCTGGCGGCGCTGTCTCTGACGGTGACGGTGAAACTGGGCAGGGTTTTCTATACATGGGGCACGCTGGATATTGTGGCGGTGGATGTGGGGCAGGGAAGCTGCACCGCCATGGCCTCCGGGGGCCAGTTCGCGCTGATGGACTGCGGTTCTTCAGCCAGTTGGAAGGGCGCGGGCGGAGACGCCGCCGACCAACTTCTCAGCATGGGCTGCCAAAGGCTTGACTATCTGGTGCTGAGCCATTACGATTATGATCATGTTTCCAGAAGCGGCGGAAAGTCACGGCGCGGCGGTGGAACTGGTGACGGAGGAACGGACGCTGGACATCGGAAACAGCGTTTTAACGGTTTATCCGCCGGTGGGCACCGGCAGCGACAACGACAGCGGGCTTGCCCTGCTGTGCACCGCCGGGGAGTTTGATTTGCTCATCACCGGCGACATGGACACCCGGACGGAGAAAAAGCTTCTTGCCGCCTACCCTCTGCCGGATATTGAGGCGCTGATTGTGGGCCACCACGGCTCCAAATATTCCACGGGAGAGGAACTGCTGGCGGCGCTTAGCCCGGAAATCGGCGTGGTCAGCGCAGGTCGAAACAGCTACGGACACCCGTCGGACGAGGCGTTGCGGCGGCTTGCCAAGGCGGGCGCGGCAGTCTATCGGACGGACCGGCAGGGAAACATCCATATTTCTGTAAAGTGAGAGAGATGAACATGGCTTATCAAACGGCGAAGCCCAGAGAAAACAAGGCGTTTCAAAAGCTGAAGGAGGATTTGTCCGCCGGAACGGCGGGCAGCGTTTACATCTTCTACGGAGAGGAGGCGTACCTCCGGGAATACTATCTGGGGGAGCTGCGCAAGAAGCTGATTCCGCAAGGCTTTGAGGAGTTCAACTACCACCGGCTGGAGGGGAAAGAGCTGACAGTGCAGGCCCTTTCCGAAATGGCGGAGGCGATGCCCATGATGACGGAGCGGACGCTGCTTCAGGTGAGCGATTTCGATATTTTCAAGCTGGGCGAAGACCAGCGGGAACGGCTGATTTCGTTTTTGGAGGACGTTCCATCCTATTGCTGCGTGGTTTTTTCCTATGACACCTTGGATTATAAGCCCAACAAAACCATGAAAAAGCTGTGCGCTGCGCTTGCGGAGCATGCCCGGGCGGTAGAGTTCCGTCAGGCGGAGAGCAGTGATTTAACGGCATGGATTGCCCGGCGGTTTCGGGCGCTGGGCAAGGAAATCGACCGGCAGACAGCGGAGTATCTCATCTTCCTCTGCGGTCCACTGATGACCGGTCTTGTCCCGGAGATTGCCAAAATCGGCGCTTATGCGAGGGGAAAGAACGTCACGGAGAAGGACATCGACGCAGTGGCGGACCCGGTGCTGTCGGCGGAGGTATTTAAGCTGTCCGACGCGGTGCTGGCGGGGAATTACGATGAGGCGGCCCGGATTCTGGGGGATCTTTTGAAAATGCAGACCGAGCCGATTTTGATTCTTGGAATGCTGGGCGCGCAGCTTAGGCGGATTTACACCGCCAGACTATCCTTAGACAGTGGGAAGGACAAATACTGGCTGATGAGCCTGTGGGGCTACAAGTCGGACTATCCCGTGCGGCTTTTGCTGTCCGCCGCGAAAAAGACCACGACGGCTTGGTGCGCGCGGGCGGTAAAGGAGTGTCAGGTGCTGGACAGGCGGATGAAGAGCGAAAAGGGCGTGGACAGCGCGGGAGAGCTGAAGCTGTTACTGGTGCGTCTGGGGGCGCAGAAGCGATGAGAAAGGTGCGGGAAGTGATTGTGGTGGAAGGCCGCTACGACAAAAACACCCTTCGTCAGACGGTGGACGCCGCCGTGTTCCCAGTGGGAGGCTTTGCCGTTTTCAACGACAAGGAGCAGCTTGCGCTCCTTCGCCGTCTTGCAGAGGAGAGAGGGCTGATCGTGCTGACGGACAGCGACGGCGCGGGCTTTGTCATCCGCAATTATCTCAAGGGCGCTTTGCCGAAGGATCTGGTGAAGCAGGCGTATATCCCGGATTTATACGGCAAGGAGCGCCGCAAGCGCAAGGCCGGAAAAGAGGGGAAGCTGGGCGTGGAGGGAATGCGCCCGGAGGTGCTTTTGGACGTGCTGGAGCGGGCGGGAGCCACCTTTGAGGGAGAAAACGCCCCCGCGTCTGCGGGAAAGCCCCTGACAAAGGCCGACCTCTATGGGCTGGGTCTTACCGGAGGGCAGGACAGCGGAGAGAAGCGCCGGATACTGCTGCGGCGACTGGCGCTGCCGGAGCACCTGTCCGTCTCCGCTATGCTGGAGGCGCTGAACCTGCTGTACAGCAGGGAGGAGCTGTTGAGCCTTCTGAGCGGAGAGCAACGACCTTGAAAATCGGAAAATGAAAAAAATGAATGCTGTACATTCCAAATTTGTACAATCTACACAAAAAACAATTTTCAAATTTCGATATTTTTTGCATTCAAACAACTATATTCCATAATTCGACAAAATTCGACACAAAGGTGTGGTAGAATGGCTGGTGTATCGACTTCCATCCGGCATAATTTGGGAGCAGGGCTGGGTTTTCACTGGCAGTTTGTCAAAAATGGGAGGGATCGCGGTTGCGCAGAGTGTTTATCGGGGAGACTGAGGTGCTGGGAGAAAAAACGTTTTATTACCTGTTGGAGAGTACGGACAAGCTTTTGGGCGGCTATGGAGTGGAAATTATTCGGGGAGACGAGCGGAGCCGCGTACATGGACTGGCAGTGTCCGGCGACAGGGTATGGCGGCTGGCGGAGCTGCTGCTTCGCTGCGCCGTGACGCCGGTGGCGCTGAAGGATGTGACAGAGGATTGGTTGATTTGCTGATGGGAGAGCGGGTGTGTCCGTGCGCGGCAAAATCGGCGCCGCCTTCTGCCGATTCCTTTGGTGAGCGTTTCTCTTGCTTTTTCCGGGCGAAGTTTGTATAATGGACTTCTGATTATCGATCAAAGCAAAAGAGCGCCACAGGAAGGAAGGAAACGCAACATGGCAGAGGAACGCAAGATTCCGGAGTCTGAGACGCCGGAGAGCCGCAATTTTATCCAGACGTTTATCGAGGAGGACATCGCCCCCGGCGGACAATACGCCGGGATGACGGTTCACACCCGCTTTCCCCCCGAGCCCAACGGATATCTGCACATCGGCCACTGTAAGGCGCTGACCATTGACTTTGGAATGGCGGAAAAATACGGCGGCCTGTGCAACCTGCGGATGGACGACACCAATCCCACCAAAGAGGATGAGGAGTATGTAGACGCCATCAAGGAGGACATCCATTGGCTTGGCTTTGACTGGGGCGACCGCTTTTACTATGGGTCCGACTATTTTGAAGAGGATTACCGTCAGGCGCAGAGCTTGATCCGAAAGGGCCTGGCCTATGTCTGCGAACTGAGCCCCGAAGAATTCAGGAAATATCGGGGCGAAATTGGTGTGCCCGCCCGCAGTCCCTGGCGGGACAGGCCTATCGAGGAAAGTCTGGACTTGTTTGAAAGAATGCGCCGCGGTGAGTTTGAAAACGGACGCATGACCCTGCGGGCCAAAATTGACCTTGCCAGCGGCAACTTCAATATGCGGGACCCGGCGCTTTACCGCATCAACCACATGCGCCACCACCGGCAGGGGGACAAATGGTGCATCTATCCCATGTACGATTTTGCCCACCCCATTCAGGATGCGCTGGAGGGGATTACCCACTCGCTGTGCTCTTTGGAGTTTGAGGCCCACCGCCCGCTGTACAACTGGGTGGTGGAACACTGCGACCTGCCCGCAAAGCCCCGGCAGATCGAGTTTGCCCGGCTGGGGATCGACCACACGGTGATGAGCAAGCGAAAGCTGCGCACCCTTGTGGAGGAGGGCGTGGTTTCCGGATGGGACGATCCCCGGATGCCCACCCTGTGCGGCTTGCGCCGCAGGGGGTATACGCCCCGGGCCGTCCGCAGCTTCTGCGAACGCATTGGCGTTGCAAAGGCCGCCAGTGTGGTGGAATACGGCTTTTTGGAGCACTGTCTGCGGGAGGATTTGAATGAAACTGCCCGGCGGACCATGGCGGTACTGCGGCCCTTGAAGCTAACCGTTACCAACTATCCGGAAGACAAGCAGGAAACCCTTACGGTAGAGAACAACCCCGTGGACCCGGAGGCCGGGACCCGGGAGGTGCCTTTTTCAAGGACGGTGTATATTGAGGCGGACGATTTCATGGAAGAGCCCGCCCCCAAGTACAAGCGCCTGTATCCGGGCAACGAGGTGCGCTTAAAGGGCGCGTATCTTGTGACCTGTACCGGCTGCGTTTTGGATGAAAACGGCAATGTTACTGAGGTTCTGTGCGAATACGACCCCGACAGCCGAGGCGGCGACCCCGCCGACGGGCGGAAGGTTAAGGGGGCGACGATTCATTGGGTGGACGCCGCCACCGCCGTGGACGCGGAGGTGCGGTTGTACGACAACCTGTTTACCGACGCGGACCCCGACGGCGCGGACAAGAATTTTATGGACTATGTGAATCCTGCCTCGCTGGAGATTTTGCGGGGCTGCAAGGTGGAGGCGGAGTTGGAAGGCGCCGCTGCGCCCGCCAACTTCCAGTTCATGCGGCTGGGCTATTTCTGCCTTGACAACAAGGATTCCGCGCCGGGACGCCTGGTGTTTAACCGCAGCGTCAGTTTGAAGGACAGCTTCAAGAAGTAAGCGCGTTTCTCCTGAGGGGAAATGGCTTGAGATATCAGGGAATCGTTCCGTATACTCCTAAAATATTTTTCGCCCGGTGGTCATTTGGCCGCCGGGCGAAGTGTATTTAACGTCAGTTTCCAGCAACTGCGAGGGACTATAAAATACAACTGGGAGCAAAAGTGCCCCGCCGACTAATAGACGGCGGGGCGCTTTTCCGCAGGAAGCTGTGGGAGCGGGTGATTCACAGCTTCGGCGCTTCCGGACATTCCTTGCGCAGGGAGAGCAAAGGAAACAACTGCGTATATAAGTCACGTTTACGCGCCGGGGAAATACACGCCTCCACGATGGGCAGTGCCAGCGATTTTAACTCCGCCTGACAAGCGGCGAGAATCTCATCGTCCGCCATCGAATTTTCCAGAAGTGCGGCGGTTTTCTCTAAAACCACCGGCTCCGGCGCGACTGCGCCGCTTACCAGCTTTGGCGGGCGGGGCCCGCCGCAGCGAAGCGCAAAGTTAATCAGCGGAAAGTCGATACTGGTGCGCATTGCATATTTGTAAAATCCGCTGCGCTCTCCCCGGAGGGGCTTATCAATGAGAAAGCGGGTTATCAGGATTTTCAGATGATTGCGGCAGGCCAGGCCGTTGGCCTGACAGTGGCGGTGAAGCAATTCTTGGAGGGGTGCACATTGAAGCGCACCGTTTTCCCAATATTCTGCCTGCGCGTCGTAAATCAATAATGCGGTGGCAATATCGGAGTAATAAATTGCCCTGCATACAGGGGAATTTGGAATCTGGTGACATACGCCGCCGCCGGTTTTGAAGCAGGCCGGAAGCGCGCTGCGCCATCCGGCGCTTTGATTAAAGTAAATGCAGCGGCGATCCTGCATGATATTGCCGCCCATGGTTGCGATATTCCGTATCTGCAAGGAGGCCACGGAGGCCGCTGCCTGAGCGAGAGCGGGAAGCCGGCTTAGAATCAGGGTGGACTCAGCCACGTCCGTCAGAATAGCCGCTGCCCCAACGCTGATGCGGTCTCCATCCTCGCGTATGTCGCGCAGGGAAGGAATCTGTGAAAGAAAGATGAGGTTTGCATCGTCGCGTACCTGATTTTTAAATAGTGGCATCAGGTCGGTGCAGCCGCCCGCAAAAGCGGCGTCCGAATAGGCCACAGCCTGCGAAAGGGAAGTGGGAAAGTAATTCATGAAAGGCCTCCTCCTTCCGTGCCGCAAGGCAGAATGACAAATCGGTCGCACAGCGGCAAAGTGCCGATTTCCGTCTGTGCCGCATTGTTGACAGCATTCATAATGGCCGGCGCCACCGGAACGGTTGACACCTCGCCCACGCTTTTCGCCCCGTGGGGGCCGGTGGGCTCATAGCTGTCGGCGATTACAACGTGAGTGCGGGGCATATCTCCGGCTTGCGGTATGCGATAGTGCGTCAGGTCGGTGGAGATTGTCTTTTGCGCACGGGAATTCCGCTCAATGCGTTCAAAAAGCGCGTAACCGATTCCCTGGGCAATTCCACCCTCCAACTGACCTTCTACCGTCATGCGGTTGATGGGCGTACCAACATCTGCCGCCTCGATGACGTGAAGCAGTCGGATTGAGTTTAACCTCGGACGGTATTCGACCTTTGCCATGCACACGACAAATGGGCTGGGGCTGGCCTGCGCTTTATAGGAACCGGTACCTATGATTACGCCGCCGTGTTGGTTGAAGGAAATTTGGCGCACAGCCTGCTGAACGCTGAGATGCTTGGATGTGTCCCCGGATTTCAGGCGGAAGCCTGTGTCCTCTTCAACGATTTCAGCTTCAGAGTCCGTTTCCCTGAGCTGGGCCAAAAGCTTTGCCCGGGCGTCGCGGCAGGCCATTGCAACGGCGTTTCCACAGACAAAGGTCTGGCTGCTGGCAAAGGTTCCCGTGTCGTAAGGCGTGAGCAGCGTGTCTGCCGCTTTGATGCGTATGTCGCGCAGGGAAAGTCCCAGCGTTTCCGCCGCGATCTGGCTGAGCATTGTCTCACTTCCCTGACCAATATCGGCAGAGCCTACCAGAATCCGCGCGGTTCCGTCGTCATTCAGCATTACGATGGCAGAGCTCATACCCTCTCTGGACGAAGGACCGGAGCCATGGCAGGCAAACGCCACGCCCCACGCCTGACGCACCTCGCCGTCCACAGTCAGCCCTTCCTGCGCATCAATGCGGAGACGAATTTCCATAGCCCTGTGGGCGCATTCTTCAATGGCGCAGCTTGTGACCGGTGCATCAACACACGGAAAATGCTCTCCCACCCTGACATGGTTTTTCAGCCGAAATTCCAGCGGATCTATCCCCAGACGCTTCGCCATTCGATCTATCATAATTTCCCGCCCGAAGGTAAGCTGCGTGTTGCCGTAACCGCGAAAAGCGCCTCCGCAGATGTCGTTTGTCAGGACGCTGTATCCGTCAAAAAAGTAATTGGGAATCCGGTATTGAATTTTGCGGCTCGCCCCGGCCACGATGGTAGGTCCGTGGACGGTATACGGGCCGATATTGGCAAGATAATATGCCCGGAAGTACCGCAAGGTGCCGTCTTGGTCGGCTCCGATTTCAATGTCGATTTCGGTTCCAAGGCGCGCGGCTGTGGCAGTCAGCTCCTCCTCTCGGGTGTAGACCAGCTTTACCGGGCGGCGGAGCTTTTTTGACATCAGGGCAATTACCGGCTGTGCGTGGAGCTGCTGGCGCGCGCCAAAGCCGCCCCCTACCGCGGGCTTGATAAACCGGACATCGTTTTCATTCACTCCCAAAATTTCGGTGAGAATTCTGCGCTCCTGAAAGACGGTTTGAGAGTTGCTGAATATGGTCAGATTTTTTCCATCGCTGTAATCGCAGATGCAGCAGGTTGGTTCAATGGGGACATGCTGCATGGCGGGTGTTGAGAAATGGCCGGAGAGCACGGTTTGGCCTTTTTCATCGGAACTTCCCTGAAAGACGCTTCGGTGCTTTACAATATTGTCGCTGGACAGATGCGGCTGAATTGCCCGCGCTCCGTCCTCCATAGCCGTTTTCAAGGTGAGGAGAGGCTTTTCCGTCTCGTATTTAATACGGACCTTTTGCGCGGCGGCCCGGCAGGATTCTGCGGTTTCTCCGGCAACGCACATAATCCGGTCCCCAATGTATTTTGGATGTTTTGTTAAAATTCGGGTGTCCTCCAGCAGCAGTGCTGAAGGAGGATTTCCGGAGGGGTTATACAGGACGTCCGGAATCTCGGGAGGGAGGAGGCAACCCAGAAATCCGGGAACTTTTTCTGCTTCCGAGCAGTCGATCTCCACCACCTGCGCGCTGGAATAGGGGCTGCGGATGATCACTGCTGCCGCTGCACCCGGGATGCTGAGATCTGCCGTATATGTAATTGCCCCAGTGGCCTTTTCCATGGATTCAAGACGTGGAATGGAGCGGTTTAACACGTGAAATCGGTTCTCCATGTCAATTTCCATCCTCCCTCATGCGCGCTGCTGCCAGCTCTACTGCCTCGATTATTTTGGTATAGCCGGTGCAGCGGCAGAGGTTGCCTGACAGCGCTTTTTGAATTTCAGCTTTGCTTGGACTGAGATTTCGGTTCAGCAGAGCCGCTGCGGAAAGAATCATTCCGGGCGTGCAGAAGCCGCACTGGATGGCGCCGGTATCCACAAACGCCTGTTGAAGCGGGTGAGGGGAGGCCGCTGTTCCCAAGCCTTCAATTGTTACTACCCTGCGGCCATTTACCTGCTCCGCCAGCACGCAGCAGGAGTTGACCGCTCTGTCGTCCAAAATGACTGTGCAGGCCCCGCATTCTCCCAGGTCGCAGCCGCATTTGGTACCCGTGAGTCGGGCTTTTTCCCGAAGCAGGTGCAGCAGAGTTTCGTGCGAATCAACGTCGAACATGCGTGGCTCATGGTTGAGGTGAACCGTGATGGTCATGATGCTCTCTTCCTTTCCGTGCCAGAATTATCACGAGTCGGCGGACTCCAGCGCCCGCAGCAAATCTCCGCTGCGGATGCATTCGTATGCGGCCGCGAGGTCCAGACTGAGATTGCGGTCTTCGCTTAGGTATGGAATTGTTTCACGGAGCCGGGCTTTCACCGCACCCGAGACTTTGCCCAGCGTCACGCCGCCGCGCATATCTGTGGCCTGAGCGGCGTGCATGGCCTCGATACCAAGCATATAGCGCAGGTTGTCCACAATTTGAAGGGTGCGCGTGGCGGCCAGCGGCAGGTTGCTGGCATGATCTTCGATTCCTCCCGCAAAAGGCGTAAAATCGGTAGAACAGGTATTTGAAAGCCAGCGGTTTTCCGCGTCCAGCGCGGCAAAGCTCTTTTGAATCGTGGAGTAGCCGATGGTTTTGACCTCGTGGGGCGTCAGGAAACGGGGAAGACCCGTAAACGACGGGTCCACAATTTTCAGCAAACGGTTAACAATGTTGCGGGACATATGGCACAGAGCCGCCGCCAGCATATCCACGCCTAAGGACAACGTGGTGGTTTCAAAATTTGGGCTGACGGAAGTCGTCCCCTCTTCTGTAAGAATGCAGGGGTTGTCGTCTGTGTGGTTAATTTGAATTACCAAATACTTTTTTACAAACTCCAGTGCGTCCCAGACCGCGCCGTGAACGGCCGCTCCGCATCGGTAGCTCAGGGGGTCCTGCAAGGCGCGATTTGGGTCGGGCTGAGCAAGATAGCTTCCTTTAAGATACCGCCGGCAGTCGGCGGCACAGCAAATTTGCCCCTCCAGCCCCCGAAGCTCGTTTACAAGGCTCCCCAGAGGCTGAAGACCGCCGTTCAGTCCCTCCAGACTCATGCAGTAGATGGCATTTCCCAGCTTTAAAATATCCTGTGTTTCTTTCACCAGCAGCGCCGCCAGAGATTCCCCCTGTGCGTTGGAGGAAGCAATGGAAAGACCGTCTTTCGGGCCAAGCACGGCGGGCTTCATTCCCTCGGCGCGCAGCGCTTCGATGGAGGGGACAACTTTCCCGCAATATTCGGCCTCGCCCAGCCCGATAATTGTCTGGCCGATCAGGGGAAGCGTACTTACATCCCCCTCGCCCACGGCGCCCCGGCGCAGGACACGGGGATGGATTCCACGATTTAGAAATTCCTGATACATCGTCAAAATCTCAGGGGAAATCCCCGTCCGGCAGCACAGCGCCGTATTCAGGCGGATGCACAGCATGGCCCGAACCTCTTCCACACTGCAATAGGGAGCAATTCCCAGAGAGTGGCTGTTAATCAGGTTTCTGTTGTACTGCTCAAAAAATTCCGGGCTGAATTCGCGGTCCTTGTTCCAGCCTACGCCGTGATTCAGCCCGTAAACTGGCGTCCCGCTGGCGGCCAGATCGAAGAGAACCTGACGGCACGCGTGGAGCCCGGGAAGAATTGCGGGGTCAATTTCAACGCGCCTTCTTAGATATACAACGTCGAAAAGTCTTTCGAGTGTGAGGTTTGTTCCATTCAGCAGCAAGGTTCGATTCATACGTATTCCTCCAAAATTGGCGTTGGACGCGCCCAAGGGATATGCGCGCGATACGCCGAAATATGTTAGATGTAAATGCAGTCTAACACAAATCAGTCCAATAATCGTTGAATTTCCATCCGCTCAAGAACAATGGCTGTAAGGCTCAAACCGTAAACCCCAATAAAATGCGCGCGATGAATCAGTTCAACGATTTTTCCACGGTTTGTTATTACAATGTCAATCAACTAACGCGGTACAGTGCTCCCGTTCTTTTTCCCGCCGCGCGGATTGTGGAGCCGCCGGGAGGAGTGGCCTGAGAATTGACGCTGTGCCGCTGTGTGTGAAGAAGCGATGTAAACTCCGCAATGTACGATCAAATGACACTAGAAAAATGCAGGAGGGAACTATGTTAACAACAATTGACAACATTACCATTATCATTTGTGTCATCGGCGTTTTCTTGATCAGCAATGCCATGGGCAAGGAAAGCAAGGATATGGAGAGCTACTACCACGCGAACAAATCTCTGCCGTGGTCGCTAGCAGTGGGCACGATTGCGGCATCGTGGTACGGAGGAAACGGAACCATCGGAACCGTCGGCTATGCCACCACAATGGGCCTTGCGGCGTTTTTTATCTGGTCCATCGGCGCGCACCTTGTTCGCTTCCCTCTGGCGCTGTGGGTGGCGCCGAGAATCTCGGTGAAGGTCAACTCCACAATGACAGAGCTGCTGGATCGTTTCTATGGCCGCATTGCTTCCCTTCTGGGCGCAATCGTACTGATTGTCAGCTGCCTGTCCATCTCTGAAATCGGCGCTACCGGTTATGTCGGCGTTGCGGCATGGGGGGCAAACAAATTTGTGGCGGCAGCCGTCATCATTGTCATCTCTATCCTGCTGACCTGCGTTGGCGGACTGATGGGTGTTGCCATCACTGATATGATTTTTTTCTTCTTCATGATTATGTCGGTAGCGATGGTATTCCCCAAGGTGTTTTTTGATATGGGGGGCTTTGCGGGTGTGGAGAGCATCCTCAACGCAACGGATCCCAGCCTGATGACGCCGCTTGGCGGAATCACCACGGGAAAAGCGATTATGCTGATCCTTATCTGTATCAACGTTTATAAGGATCCCGCATTTTATCAGCGGTTTACGGCTTCCAACGGACCCAAGACCGGAAAGCGCGCAATGCTGACGTGCTTCTCCATCTGGATGAGTATGGACGTGTGCCTGATGTTTACAGCCATTGTGATCCGGGCCATGGATCCGGCCTTGACCGTACAGCCCGAGGTGGCTTACATCACCCTTGTGCTCAGCGGTCTGCCGGGCGTACTGCGGGGCCTTTTTATCTTCGGCATGATGGGCGCGATTATCTCAACCGTGGATACCTACTATCTGATTGGCGGAGAGATTGTGGCGAATGACATTATCAATCCTTTCCGCAAGACACCGCTGAGCGACCGTCAGTCCATTTTCATCAGTCGTGTTGCCTGCGTGATTTTTGGTATCATCGGACTTTCCGTTGCGTTCCGGTTTGCCCTGATTTATGACGCAATGATTTTTGTTACCAGCCTCAGTATGTCTGTTTTGTTTGTTCCTGTGCTGATGGCCATTATGTACGAAGGCAAAAAGACCAACGCGGCGGGACTGGCTTCCATGTTTGTCGGCGGCGGCGCGTGGATATTATTCTCACGCTACCCTGTCAGCATTGCGGCTCTGGGCGGGGATATTGACGCGAGCCTTGTGGCGCTGCCCCTGTCCCTGGTGGCCTTCCTGATCGGCAATTGCTTTGGCAAAGAGCTGAATCACGGCTATCAGGCCGCAGGCGGAACCGGGATTGGGGAAACTGTCGACATCAGCGTGATCGACCCCGAGGAGTACAAAAGGGAAATTAAGGTTGAGTGGTTTGGCGTGGACGGTGCGCTGTGCCTGCTTTACGCCGGACTGGCTAGCATCTATACCTTCGGAATCCTGAACCGTGTGGATTGGATTATCGGGTGGATGGCGCCCCTGATTGCGGCAACGATGACCACGTTGATTTTTGGCCGGTATCTGTTTGAGGTGTTTTCTTTCCACAAAAGTCTCAAAAATAGCAATAAGAGCGTGAAAAAGTAATTGAGGCTTATAGTTCATCATGGGCGGAACTGCCCGGAAAGGCAAATCCGTATGGATTTGCCTTTCCTAGCAATTGTGTGGGCGATATGATAGCGGAGAACTTCGTGAATCAGACGCAGCTCTGTGAATATTTTGCGTGATCTGGGTGAAAGGAAATTGTGGTTATGAAAATTACAGCTACGCCTAAAACCATGAGCGAGGCCGAAGCACTGCGGGTCGCCCGCGGCGGCGGTAATGTGTTTGGCAAGGTTATGTACGGCGGCAAGGATATTACGCTCAAGCTCCTGTATCTGGAAAGCAGGGAGGTTATTTTAAACCTTCATTATCAGCCCGCGCCCCTGATGCGATGGCTTGGCAAGGACAAAACACATGGCCCTACTGTGCAGAAAATCAGAATGATTGTGGAGGGCACGCGCTGTACGGTCAGCTATGCAGAGGACCCGCTGAAAACCTGCGCGGTTGAGGTGGAGAGCGAAAATGCCGTGCAGAAAACAGAATATGCGGATGAAAAAATTTTTACTGCCGCAAAGCGGCCCGCGCTGCGGATGATTCGCCGCCAGATTGGCAAGGTGGCCTTTGCGGAGTTGGACTCCATGCGTTCCATATACCGTCCTTATTATATCGCCTTTTTCGGAGAGATGAAAATGGGGGAGCGGGTGCGCTATATCCCCATTGCGGCGGATGGAAATCAGGTGAGCCGGGTGCTGTAAGCAGAAAGGAAAAATTGATGAATTCAGTTGTATTTGGCGAGACTGTCACGGTGGACGACATCGTGAATATTGCCCGGGGCTGTGCGCGGGCTGCGTTTTCTGAAGAATTTGAAGCGCGGGTGAACCGCTGCCGCGCGCATGTGGATCGCTTCGGCAGGGAGGAGAAGGCAATTTACGGCTTGACCACCGGACTGGGGGACAACTGGAAAAAGTTTATACCCGAGGAGGGCCGCACAATCATCCAGCGCAACCATATTTATGCCCATACCTGCGCCGTGGGAGAGCCGATTCCGGAGGAGTGCGTCCGGGCGATGATGGCGGTCATGCTGGCGCACTTTGGCTCCGGTCACACGGGCATTCGTCTTGAGACACTGTGCCTGATCCGAGATATGCTCAACGCCGGCGTTACGCCTCGGGTTCCGGGGCATGGCTCCGTAGGGTATCTGACGCTGGAAGGCCACATCGGAATGGTGATGATTGGTCAGGGCTGGGCATGGTATCAGGGGGAGCTGCTGGACGGGGGGGAGGCCTTGCAAAGAGCGGGACTCAAGCCTGTGACGCTTTCGTCAAAGGAGGGGCTGACGCTGCTGTCCGGCACCACATCTGTTACGGCGTTCGGCGCGCTGGCCATGTACGACGCGAAGACCCTATGTCTGACCGCCGATATCTCCGGCTCCTTTTCGCTGGAAGTGCTTAAAGGAACCTTGATGGCGATGGATGCGCGAATTATGAACGTCCGCCCTCATCCCGATCAGATCAACACTGCCTGCAACATTCGCGCAATCTTAAAGGACAGCCCCATTCTTGCCCGCTTTCAGGGCCATCGTGTGCAGGATGCACTGTCCATCCGTTGTATGCCCCAGCTTCACGGGGCCGTGAAAAAGGCCGTGAAAGACGGACTGGAGACAATGGACATAGAGCTAAATTCCTCGGTGGATAACCCGCTCATTTTTGAGGAGGAGGATGCCATAGCCCTGATGGGCTGCAATGCGGACGGAAGCTATGTGGGGCTGGCGTCCGATGCGCTGACAATTGCAATCACTGATTTGTGCAAGATGAGCAATAGCCGGATTGACCGTATGCTGAACCATTTGGTGAGCGAGCTTCCGGCGTTTTTGAATAAAAATGCCGACTACAACAACGGTCTGATGATGATACAGTATGCCGCAGCAGGATTGCAGGGGGAGCTTCGCATTCTGGCCCATCCGGCGGTAGTGGATAATCTGACCACCTGCGCAAATCAGGAGGACTATATCAGCATGGGCTATAACGCCGCGAAAAAGGCGTATGACGCCATGCATCTGGCCAAGTATATTCTGGCGGCCGAGCTTATCTGCGACGGACAGGCACTGCACTGCATGGACGGCGCCGAATGCGGCGAGGCCACTGGGGCCGTCTGCCGCCTGCTGCGGGAGCAGGTTCCGGAAATGGATGCGGACAGCCCGCTGTCCCCTTATTTAGAGGCTGTTGCCGCGCAGATTATAGACCGTCGTTATATTCAGGTGGTGGAGAGGAAAACCGGCGAGCTGCGCTTTTGAGGGGGGCGCAGACGCGAAAGGAAAGGAAGGTAAAACTATGGCACTGACAGCGGAAGAGAGGAAAGAACTTCTGACCCTGTTTGAGGTACCGGGGGACTTGGGCGCGGAAGCGCTGAAAATGCTGTCGCAGCAGGAAATGCAGCTGATTTTGCTGATGAAAAAGGATACGATCTCGTTTGATGAGCTGAAAGAAAAGATTGCCGAAGCAGGAATTGCCGACAATCCCGACCGCCTGATTCAAAGCGCTTATTCCCGTTCGGTTTTGGACAAGGCCCGGGATGAAAACGGAGCACCATGCTACCGCATTTCCAATTTTTACGGACGGTATCCCTACTTTGCGCAGTTTGAATACGAGGAGTACGCACGATTTTCCCGGGAGAAAAAGGATCGTCTGAATGAATGGGATTTCGGGCTTTATTACAATGTGTTTGGCAAGGATGTACAGGCAAAAATTCAGGGGGAAGAGACGTATGTCCATAACAGCACCTTTTTAACCCTGCCGGAGGCGTTTGAACTGATGGAAAAGCATCGTGACAACATCTACCGGGTCCCTTGCAACTGTAAGTGCATGATGGACGTGACGGAAAAGCCCCGAAACGTATGCATCAATTTTGACAGCGGGGACAATACCCCGTCGGATCGCGGACACGGCGAAAAGCTTACGCTGGAGTTTGCAAAGGAGCTGACGCGGGGCTGGAATCGCCGAGGGCTGATGCAAAACGGCGAAGATTTTGCCATCTGCAATTGCGACGGGCAGTCCTGCTATCCGCTGCAAATGGCCCGGAAGGCGGGGGCGCAGGGAATATATCCCCGTTCCAATTATTTTATCAATTGGGAGGAGAAAAAGTGTATCAATTGCGGCAACTGCGCCCGTATCTGCAACTTTAGCGCGTTTGTTGTGGGTGAGGATAAAAAGGTTTCTTTCCACCCGGAGCTTTGCTGGGGCTGCACCATATGCAGCGCTAATTGCCCCAAGAGCGCCATCACACTTTCTCCCCGTGAAGGCGCGGGCTGTGCGGCGCAGGCAACCTCCATTCATCACTGATTTGCAGCGCAGCAACAGAGAGATACCGCGTTTTGCGTTGAAAGAAACAAATGTGGTCAACGTGTTTTCAACGCTTCGTATTTATAATGGGTATACATAAGGCAAAAAGCTGTTAAAATCCGACGTTTGGATTTAACATCAATTGAAGGAAGAGGTATATTCATGTCTGAAGTTGATCGCATTCAAAACGTGGCCATTGTTGGAATTGGGACGCAGGGCTCCATGATTGCCTTCCGCAACGCGCTTTACGGCAAGCACGTGACCGGCTATGGCCGTTCGGAGGAGGCGATTGCCGTTTGCCGGGGCAAAATCGACAAATGGCTGTCACATTTTGTCGCGCAGGGACGGCTGGATAAGGCTGAAGCCGACGGGGTGCGGGAGAGAGTTGCATTTTCCACTTCGCTGGAGGACGTTTGCAAAAACGCCGATTTGGTTGTGGAAAATGTGCCGGAGAAGATTGAAGTAAAGCAGGAGGTGTTCCGCCGGCTTGACGAGCTTTGCCCAAGTGGCTGCTTTCTCAACTCCAACACGTCCTCGCTGCTGATGAGCGATATTTATAAGGACGTGTCGGACCGGCGCCGCGCCATGACGTTTTCCGTTGACCATGACGACCCCGTTCGCAATAACTATCTGGAAATGATGTGGAATCCCTCTACCTCTCAGGAAACCAAGGAGGCCGCATTGGCCCACTATCACACGCTGGGCTTTGAGCCCATAGTGACCGAGCGGGAAATCAAGGGGTATTCCATCAACCGTGTGTGGCGTGCGGTGAAACGGGAATGCCTGTATCTCTGGGCCAACGGATATACCGAGCCGGCAGAATTCGACCGGGGATGGATGATGGAATGGAACACCAATATTGGGCCCTTCAAACTGATGGATTTAATTGGCTTGCAGACAATCTATAACATCGAAAACTCCTATTACGCCGCCAGCGGCGAGGAGCGCGACAAGCCGCCCGCAAAGCTCAAGGAGATGATTGACGCGGGGCATCTGGGTATGAAATCCGGCCAGGGATTCTATTCCGGCTATGATACGGAGGCCGGAAATCTGGAAGTGGAGAAATCATGGAACTGACCGTTGAACAGCGGGAAATTCTGAATGGTGCGCAGGGCGGCGGGAAGGCCATGGCCATGCGGATTCAGGTGGGCGTTGGCAAATGCTTTGACGCTTCCCGCATGGTCCCTGTGCGCCGCGCCCATGTGGCGCTCAGCGCACAGGAGGCGGACATTTGGTTTGCCGGAAGGCTTTTGGCGGCGGGGGCTAGCTGCGCGGTGGCGCCCACGGTCAATCCCGGCTATTCTTTGGAATATTTTCAGAATCGGCTGACGCCCGCCGCAATCCAAAATATGCAGGAGACGCACCGCATCTATCAATCTCTGGGTGCGCGCCTGACGTATAGCTGCACACCTTATCTGACCGACAATGTCCCAGAGTATGGCGAGGTAGTTGCTTTTTCGGAAACCAACGCCACCGTGTACGTTAACGCGGTGCTGGGAGCACGAACTAACCGAGAGAGCGCGGCCAGCGCGCTGTGCGCCGCGGTTACGGGGTTCGTGCCAGAATATGGGATGCTGCTGGCGGAAAACCGGTTTGCTGACATTTTGGTTCGTGTGGACGCACCGCTTCAAGACGATTTTGACTATGCGGTGCTGGGTCTTGCCGGAAAGCGAATTGGAAAGGGTATTCCCGCATTCATGGGGCTGCCGGGAAAAATCGGAACGGAGGCGTTGATTGCGCTGGGAGCCGAATTGAACGTTTCAGGGAATTTTGACCTTTACCACATTCCCGGCGTGACGGCGGAGTCGCAGGTGCTTTCTGATATTTTCGGCGGACGGTCGCCAAGGAGAGAGGTCGTTCTCACGCAGGCGGATTTAGAACAGGTGCTGGAAGAATTTTCACCCGGGAGGATGGGAGAAATTGAATACTGTATTCTGGGCTGTCCCCATTATACCTATCGGCAAATTCAGACGGTGGTTCAGCTTTTGGACGGAGGGCCTTCCCATGCACCCATTTACATTCTCACCTCCGCCACGGTGAAACAAGAGGCGAAGGAATCCGGACTGGAAGAGGAAGTGCAGGCGTTGGGAGGAGAACTGATTGCCGATACCTGCGTGGACGAGCCCTGCTGCTGGGGTCATCTGGCGGGAAAATACGGTGTGACGGATTCTCCCAAGGGAGCGTATTACATGGAGACTGCGGGTGTGAACCTGACTGTGCGGGACGTGTCCACCTGCATTCGATGGGCCAAGAAGGGGAGAATCTGCTGATGAATCAAGTGTTTTCCTGCCGTGAAATATCCGGCGGCATTGCCGAGGGAGAGGTGCTTATTTCCACGGACCAGATTCTTTTTTATCACGCAGACCCGGCTTCTGGGGTTATTACTGAGCGTGGACATGCGCTGGAGGGCGTCAGCGTCAAGGACAAGATTTTGGTATTTCCCGGGGGGAAGGGGAGCTCCGTCGTCCAGATGGATGGACTTTACAAGCTGGAGCTGAACGGTTCCGCTCCGCTTGCGTTCATCGTCCGGTCGCCGGACACCGTGCTGGTTTCCAGCGCCATCATTATGGAGCTTCCGATGGTGGACCGGGTGGAGGAATCCTTTTACGGGACGATTCAAACCGGCGCCCGCATCCGTGTCGATACTCCGCGGCAGACCATTGAGCTGCTGGATGGGGGCACACAGAGGAGAACCTGCGTCTGGCGCCGCGGTAAACCGGATTGAATCGAAGACTCTGATAATTATAAGGAGGCGGACTGATGGAATCTGTCGTCTTAAACGGACGCGACCTTACGCTGGAAGCTCTCTATGAAATCGCTTATCACGGGCGCGTCGTGGAGATTGAACCCGAGGCGTATCAGCGTATGGAGGATGGGCGCCGCGTGATGATGGGCCTCTCGCGGGAGGGAAAGCCAATTTACGGGCTGAACCGTGGCGTTGGCTGGAATAAGGATCAGACGGTTTTAGAGGAAGAGCTGGAGCTTGAGAATCAGAAGATCATCTGCGCCCACGCGCTGGGATTTCCTCCCTACAATACCGATACGGAAGTGCGGGCGATGATGGCGATTCGGCTCAACAACATGTTGATTGGGGCTTCCTGTGCTTCGGATGAACTTGTAAACGTATACCGCGACTTCCTCAATCATGGGATTACGCCCCGCGTGCCCCTGCGCGGCTCTGTTGGGGAGGCGGACATTGTCACCATCACCCACATGGGAATGGCGTTTGTCGGACAGGGCGAGGTGAGCTATCGGGGGAAAATCGTCCCCGCAAAGGAAGCCATTGAAAAAGAAGGCATTGCACCTTACCGCATGAGGCTGAAGGATGCCCATACGATTATGCTCTCCAACTGTCAGGGAGAGGCCATGACGGCAATTCTGGTGCGGGAGGTAGAGGATCTGGTAAAGATGTCCGATCTGATTTTCTGCCTTGATTATGAGGGACTCAACGGCAACATCGAGTCCCTGCGGGAAGACGTCAACGCACTGCGGGGGCTTCCGGGGCAAATTGAGTGCGCCGCCCGCTGCCGCAGATATCTGGAGGGCAGCTATCTTTACGAGCCGCACTCCGACCGCGCCCTTCAGGACCCGCTGACCTTCCGGGGCGGCTTTACCATCACCGGCTCCGTGGTGGATGCTGCGAACTATGTGAAAGAATATCTGCGGATTCAGATAAACTCTCCGTCGGACAATCCCTGCGTCATGCCGGGGACGGATGGGCTGTACGTCAATTCCAACTTTGAGACGACAACCTTGGCGGTTGGCGTTGAAATGCTGACAATTGCGCTGGGCCACATGTCCAGAGCAATCAACTACCGTATGATTAAAATGAGCTCCTCGGAGTTTACCCACCTGCCCCGCTATCTTGCGCCAAGGGACGGGAGCTCTCACGGATTTGCCATTGTACAGGACGCGTTTTCTTCGCTGGAGGCTGAGAATCGAATGCTGGTAAACCCCTCGTCCGTTGATTTCTTTCAGGTGGAGGGCGGCATTGAGGCCCATGCCAGCAACCTGCCGCTGGTTGCCTCGAAGGCACAGCGCCTGACCGATAATATTCGGCGGCTGGTCGGTTTAGAGGCCATGTATGCCGCGCAGGCGGTGGACCTTCGGGAGGGCATCCGTCTGGGTCGCTTTACCCGTGAGGCTTATGAGGTAATCCGGGAGTTCATTCCCAAAACAGCCGGTTTGCGCGGAGTTTGCTATGACATGAACGGCTCCTATGAGCTGATTTGCTCCGGGAAGCTGCTGGATCGGGTCGGAAGGTCGTAAATTTAATCGGATAAAGGGGAAACGGCGACATGGATTCACTGATTTTAACAGGAAGCAATCTGACGCTGGAGGATGTATACGAGGTGGCTTATCAAGGCCGCTCGGTTGAAATTGCACCCAAAGCCTATGCTCGGCTGGAAAAAGGCCGCCGGATTATGCAGGGGCTGGCCCGCGGTGGAAAGGCAATATATGGATTTAACCGCGGTGTGGGCTGGAATAAAGATCAGAATATTGACGAGGACTTTTTTGAAACGCAAAACCGCATGATTTTGCGCAGCCATTCTTTAGGGGTTCCGCCCTACAACACTGACGTGGAAGTGCGGGCGATGATGGTCATTCGGCTCAATAATATGCTGATCGGCGCATCCTGCGCGTCAGACAGTCTGGCCAACATTTACCGTGATTTTCTCAACCACGGCATTACCCCGAGAATTCCCAAGCGCGGCGCGGTGGGAGAGGCGGATATTACCACCATTTCCCATATGGGGCTTGCGTTTGTAGGTGAGGGCGATGTCAGCTATAAGGGCGGGATTCTCAAGGCGCGGCAGGCCATGGAGCGGGAGGGGATTGCGCCGTGCTGCATGCAGTTGAAGGATGCGCATACCATTATTCTCTCCAACTGTCAGGGCGAAGCCATGGCGGCCATCATGGCTTGCGAAGTGGAAAAGCTCCTGAAGGTCTCCGATCTGATTTTTTGTCTGGATTACGAGGGACTCAACGGGAATATTGAGTCTCTGCGGGAGGACGTCAACGCGCTGAGAGGTCTGCCGGGACAGATTGCGTGCGCGGCCCGCTGCCGCAAATATTTGGAGGGCAGTTATCTTTACGAATCTCATCCCGACCGCGCCCTTCAGGACCCACTTTCCTTCCGGGGCGGCTTCACCATTACCGGAAGCGTGACCGATGCGCTGAATTTTGTGAAAAAGATTCTGCACATTCAGATTAACTCGCCCTCCGACAATCCGTGTATTATGCTGGATCAGGAGAGCTTGTATGTCACCTCCAACTTTGAAACGACCTCCTTGGCTGTGGGGGTGGAGATGCTTTCTATCGCGCTGGGACATCTGTCCCGCACGCTTAACTACCGTATGATTAAGATGTGCGCTCCCGAGTTCACGGGGCTGACTCGGTTTCTGGCCCCCCGAGACGGCAGCGCCCACGGCTACGATGAGATTCAGAATACCTATTCTTCGATTGATGCAGAGAACCGCAGCCTGATCAATCCTTCCTCTGTGGACTTTTATCATATGCAGGGCGGCATTGAGGATCATGCCAGCAATTTGCCGCTGGTGGTGTCCAAGGGTCTTCAACTGGTGGATAATTTGAAATACCTTGTGGGAATGGAAGCGCTCTACGCCGCGCAGGCCGTGGATCTGCGGGACAACATCCGCCTTGGAAAATATACGCGCATTGCTTACGAGACCATTCGAGCGACCATCCCGGAGCTTGTGGACAACCGAAATGTTTTTGAAGATATTCGTCTGGCCTATGAGCTAATTTGCTCGGAGGAGCTGCTTCGGCACATTCAAGACGCCTGAGCATTGACGGGGCACGCCGTCGGGCATTGTGGATGGGAAAGACTCATTTAAAAAGAGATGGCTGATTTGAAAACAAAGTGCCGGGACACGGAAACTCCGTATCCCGGCACTTTGTTTCAATTTTTATAAAAGCGCTTGAAGCGCCTGTTCCATTTCTACCGTTTCGATTCGTGGTTCCAGACGATAAAGATAGCGCAGCCCCCATGTGCAATGCTCCTGTTTGGATTGCGGCCAGAGTGACTGGAGTTCCGGAACGCTCAGCCCCGATTCCTCCAGCAGGCAGCGAATTTTCCAACTGTTGTAGACGGCAATGCCCATCCACCACGGAGAACCAATCATCCCGCAGAAATCAAATGCCTTTTTCATTCTGGCCGCAGCTTCGGCATAGCGACCGTCCTCCACGTCATAGACGGCCAAATAGGACAGGGCAATGGGAAATTGGCTGTATTCGTGAAAGGACTGATAAAGAGTTTCCGCATACTCAAAAAGGCAGCGGGCCTCCGACTTTCTGCCGCTTTGATGTGCCGCCACGCCGTAATCCGTGTAAAAAATGGCGGCGCCGGGATAGTAGCCGCGTCCGCGGTTGAAGATAATTGCCTGATCATAATAGTAAAATGAGCGGGTGTAATTTTCTTCAAGACGATAGCTTTCTCCAATGTAATTATAGGCGCCGGCAATGTTGATGGCGTATTTTCCGGATAGGTCTTCATCCAGAAGCTGAAACGTTTCAATTGATTTTTCCATCCACGTCCGGCACGCTTCGTAATTCCCGTGCATCAGTTCCAGCAGGCCCGACAGGCGCAGATAGCTTCCCCACTCCGGCGTGTGCTTCATGTTTTCCTGATACAGCATGCCGGATTCCAGATGTAGGTTCATCACATCAAAATTATAGGTCTGGATGGCGTAATAGATGAATTGCAGATGGGTCTTGACGGACATTTCCCAGTCTCCTGCTGCCTCGCTGCGGGCCAGCAGGCGCTCCAGCACCTCAAGTCCTTTACCATAAGTCCCGTTATGGATGCAATACCGTCCCTCTGTGTAAAGCAGCTCGCGCTCCAGCCAGTCCAATTCCGTCGAATCCGCACCAAATCGGGTTGCCAGCAGCTTTGCATGTTCAGACTCCAGCACCTGAAAGTAGCCCATGATCCCGTCCTCATCGAACAGGGAAAACGTCGTATCCGATGCTAAAATGGGCAGCAGCTCATAGCACATGCCCGCAAACGCGCCAAGAGATAAAACCTTGTATTTAAACGCCTTATAGCGGTCACCGCCCGCCGTATAATGATAGATCAGCAGTTCATAGGGATCGCGCTGATCACCGCTGATCTGAGTTTCCAAATACTGAGCCACTCTCAAATGCAAAATGCGGCGGCCTGACTCTGACTGCTGCTGAAATAAAATTTCCTTAATCTTTTCGTGGGAAAAGGCGTAGCCAAGCACATTGTTTTTTGAGGATTCCGTCAGCAGGGCTTTCTGCTTCAATTGATTGCAAAGGTACATCAACTCCAGTGGATCCTTCGTCAGAATTGAGGTCAGAATATCAAATGGAGCTCCGTCCAGAAAAACGGAGATGGCGTCAAGAACTCTGGATTCGTCCGGCGTCAAGCTGGAGAGCCGGGAGATAATAATGTCGCTGGGGTCGCTGGAAATAGGGCTGTTATCAGAAATCTCCTGCATGGAATTAAGAAGCTGCACCAACAGAAGCGCGTTCCCCTCCGTGATGTGGTATACCTCGTCAACCAGTTGGGGTGTGGAGCGCTCCGGAGCATAATAGTTGACAAAACTTGTTGTCTCCTCGCGAGTGAATTCATACATGGTGCAGCCTTCCATCAGACCGTCTGAACAGGCGGTTTCCAACAGTTGCCCGATATGAGGCGGATAGTTGTCCCGGCAGGTGCACACCACCGTAACGTCCTGATTGCGCAGCCGCCGCAAAAAAAGCAGCAGCATCTCCGCACTGCCGGCGTCCATCCAGTGGATATCCTCAAACACCAGCAGAATCGGAAGCTTTTTCGCAATGGTTGAAAAGATCAGCAGGGCGCAGTCCAAAGCGATATGATAATCGGTTTCTGTCGGAAAATCTCCCACTGTAGCCATATAATCCTGTCGGTACTCCAAGAACAGGCAGGGAAACAGGCAGGTAGCAGGCTTCATGTAGATGTCCGGAATCTGCATATTCAGCGGTTTGATTTCCGACATCAGATCCAGCATGATTGAGGTCCATGGAGCAAGAGAGGTGCGCATTTCAGACTGATAGCAGGAGACACGGCACACCAGCCGGTCCGAAAAGTCGTATTGGCGCAGCATGTAATCCAGCAGATATGTTTTGCCGACACCGGCCTTGCCCTGAATCAGCAGCCCCGGTTTTCTATGCTCTGCACGGGAGCCGTTGCAAAGCTTCAGAAGCTTGCGCAGGACGACGTCTTTTCCGAACAGATGCTGGTCGCTCTGATTGTCAATCTTATAAGTGGATGAATTCCACTCGTCCACAATTTTATAGTACAGTGCGGTGGTTTCCTTCAGGGGAGAGATGCTGAAACTCTCGGAAAGGCTGTTGCAAAGCGCATGGTAAAGTCCAATCGCTTTACGGAATTTCTTTTGCGCGCTGCATATCTGCATTAACGTAAAAACTGCGGTTTCCTCCAGCGGATCAAGGCTTACATAATCCATTCCGTATTTTTCCGCCTTGATAAGGTCGCCGCTGAAATATGCCTCATTCTCCGCAGCAAGAAGGCGCTGCAAATATTGGCACTGAAGCATATTCCGTTCGTCACTCAGCCACTCGTCAAACGCGTTGGCACGGTGAATGATAAAATCCTTCAGAAGTTCTCCGTGGTAGGCGCTCAGGTCGCCCCGCTCTGAAAACTCCAGAACATCGCAGTGTATCGAAAGCTCTGGTTTAAATTCCAGCAGAGTTCGCTGTCCGCCTGTAAATGGGTCATAGTCCAGCTCTTTACGAATGGAATAGATGGCGTGCCGCAGATTTTTTTGCGCGGTGGAGGAGTCCGTGTCGGCCCAAAGAAGGCCGATCAGCTCACTGCGGGAAACCTTGCGCTTTATTAAAAGATAATAGAGTAGTGCCTCTGCTTTTTTGTATGGCAGGGCAATTTCCCGCCCGCTGATTTGAACGGACGGAGTCCCCAAAAGCTTTGCCGTCAGTTCTGCCATCTTAAGTACACTCCTTTTCAGGATCATATAGCGTTGCATTCGGAACGTTCGAGACAGCGGGAAAAGATGGCCTTTTGGCTTGCGTGGTAAGAAGTGACGGAGATAGAGGCTTTTCCCACATACGAACATGCTGCATCAGAGGATTTAACTATAATTTAGCATAAACGTTAAAAACACGCAACTCGTTTCAACGATATTTTTGTTAAAACGCTGTATTTCGGCAAAATTTTATTTAACCCGGTAAAACAGCAGCGTATTAGAGGAACAACGGGCCTGAAGCCGCACAGTCAACGCTGATTCAACGGAAGAATGGTATAGTGATTAAAAATTATTTTAGGGATGATTTTGAACAAACGGCAAGTGCCCGCATAAGGAGGATCACCTTGAAATTGGTCGGTACAAATAAACCAATTCACGACGCCCGGGGAAAAGCCGCGGGCTATGTGAAGTACGCCGGGGATGTGACGCTGCCGAACATGGCTTATATTGCGCTAATTCACAGCACGATTCCCCATGGATATGTCAAAAAAATTCAAACGGAAAAAGCGCTGGAGATTCCCGGTGTGTATGGAGTGTTTCATTGCTTCAATACCACAAAACGGGCATATAACCGCTATCGCTGCAATTTTGCACAGGAGCTTTCGGATGAAGAGCGGGTGTTTACAGACTATGTCCGGTTTGTGGGGGACCGGGTAGCCGCGGTTGCAGCCTGTGATCTGGAAACGGCAGAGCGGGCGGCCCGCTGTGTCGAAGTGGAATACGAGGAACTGCCCTATTCGATTGGGTTTGACGATACGCTCTCCGGCAAGAATTGCCTTGCGGGCCAATCCCCGGTTTGCGATGAGTTTTCCTTTGAAATCGGGACCGCTTCGGAAGAGGGCGATCTGATCGAGATTGAAAGTTTTAGTGAAATGCCCCGTCTCCATCATGCTACCATGGAGACGCACGCCTGCGTGGTGGACTATGACCCCTATCAGGGGCAGCTTACGGTATACAGTCCCAATCAGGCGGTGCACGGGATTCGGGTGGTTCTGGCGGACTTTCTGGAGATGCCTTACCATCATGTACGCGTTGTCAAATCCGTGATGGGCGGATCTTTTGGCGCAAAGCAGGAATGGTTTTTGGAGCCTGCCGCCGCACTGATTGCCAAAACGCTGGGCCGTCCGGTGAAGCTGGTATACAGCCGGGAAGAGACCATGACCTGCTCGGTGGTTCGCGGAGAGGTGCGAGGTGTGGTCCGCAGCAGGTTCAGACCTGACGGGACGCTGATATCCCTTGATATGGACGTGCTGCTGGATGCGGGCGCATATATCGGAAACGCCCCCGACTATATTCGTGCCCTTTCCGGAAAACCCTTCCGCTGCTATCGGATTCCGCATTTTTGCTACCGAGGCCGGGTAATCAGCTCCAACACGCCGGTTTCCGGTGCATTTAGAAGCTGGTCCGCTGCGGAAGAGGCGATTATGGTGGAGCGAAATATTGATGAAGCCGCCCGCCGATTGGGAATTGATCGGGTTGAGCTGCGGCTCAAAAATGTGCTGCTGCCGGGAGCAATTGACCGAAAAAGCGGAGTTGCTCTGGAGGATATCCGGGTTTGGGATGCGCTTGAACGGGGCCGCGCGGCGTTCCAATGGGACGAACTGATCAGGGAAGACAGGGCATTCAACAGCGCAAATCCACGTTTCCGCCGGGGCGTGGGCGTGGGCTGCGGCGGTCACGGGAATACCTATTATCCTCGTCTCAACGATTACGGGGAGGGACGGCTCAGTCTGAACGAAGATGGTACGGTCCAGGCAAATCTGACATTGCATGATCATGGCTGCGGAACGGTGACGGCCATGCGGATGATTATTGCGGAGGTGCTGGATATCCCTGATGCGGATATCTATTTGACCGAAGCCGACACGGCGGTCACCCCTGTGGACTACGGCTGCTTTGCCAGCAGAACCACCTTTGTTCTGGGACGCACGATTTATGATGCGGCCGTGGCGCTGCGTGAGGAAATCCTTGACCGGGCCGCAGAGTTGTTTTCTCTGAAACGGGACGGGTTGCGGCTGGAAGGCGGCGCGATTCACTGCGCGGAGGACGAAGGCGTAAACATTACCATCAGAAGGCTGGCGTACACCAGTATGCTGAAGCTTGGACGCAACGTCACCGCTCAGGCGCAGTTCACCAACACCACAAACCCGGGTGTCACCGGGGTGCACTTTGCCCATGTGGAGGTAGATACGTGGACTGGCTTCACGAAGCTATTGGGTTATCTGGCTGTTCAGGATATTGGCCAGCCCATCAATCCCGCCATGTGCGAGGCGCAGATTCAAGGCGCGGTTCAGATGGGCTGCGGCGCCGCTCTGCGCGAAAAAATGACCGTTGCAAAAGACGGCCGCTGCACGGAAAGCCTTTCTAAATATCATTTGTTTCTTGCCACAGATCTGCCTGATATTCAGGTCATTCTTTTGACCAATGGGCGCTCGGGTGAAGGCCCCTTTGGGGCCAAGTCTATCGGGGAGGTATGCTATGTTCCCGTGGCTCCCGCCGTGTGCGGTGCGGTAAACAATGCGCTTGAAAGCTCCTTGGGCATGCTGCCGTTTGACCCGGATTCCATTTTAAAATACATGGCCGAGGAGAGAAGAGAATGACGCTTCACTTTTTTATCAATGAAAAGGCGGTCACACTTGAAACCTCTCCCCACCGTCGTCTGCTGGATATTTTAAGGAATGATCTGTGCCTGACCGGCGTGAAGGAAGGCTGCGCCGAGGGGGAGTGCGGTGCGTGCACGGTCCTGCTGGACAATCGTGCGGTTCATGCGTGCCTGACCGTTGCCGCCCAGTTGGAGGGTTGCCGCGTCACCACCATTGAGGGACTGGCTGAGTTAGGGGAACTGGATATTTTACAGACCTGTTTTGTGGAGGAAATTGCAATACAGTGCGGGTTTTGCACCACCGGGATGATTATGTCTGCAAAAGCCCTTCTGATGAGAAATCCGCATCCTTCGGAGGAGGAAATTCGTCTGGCTCTATCCGGAAATATCTGCCGCTGCTCCGGTTACGTGCAGATTGTCAAAGCGGTGGAAAGGGCGGCAGAGGAACTGGAGGCGAAGCGCAGATGCGATGTTTAATACCCGGTACGCTTGCGGAGCTGGCGGACGCACTGTCCCAGTTGACGGAAAAAAGTGAAATTATTGCGGGAGGTACGGATTATGTGATTCGTACCCGGCGCGATGGGCTTGAACCGGACGCTTTACTATATCTGGGCAGGCTCCCTTTGCTTCATGAGCTATGTCTGGGAGAGCGGGAGCTGCGAGTGGGCGCTATGGTTACCATGCGAGAGCTTGCGGAGAAACTGGACGCGGTTCCGGAATTCCGCGCCCTTGCAGACGCGGCCTGTGACGTGGGGTCACCGCAGATCAGGAACAAGGCCACTATGGTGGGAAATCTCTGCAATGCCTCGCCCGCGGGAGATATGCTTCCGGTGAGCTGGCTGTATGACGCCAGAATGGAGTTGCTTTGCGCGGATGGGAGCACCCTCCTTGTCCCGATCAGCAAATTTATATTGGGGCCGCAGAAAAACACTTTGGAGCCGGGACAAGCTGTGATATCCGTGGTGATGGACCGCAGTCCGGTAGAACGCTGCATCAGCGCTTTTAAAAAAATCGGCTCCCGCGAAAGAGTTTCCATTTCCCGGGAGGGGATTGCCGCCTCTGTGTGCGTTGGAAAGGACGGAGCAATTGCGCAGGCCTGCCTTGCGTTGGGCGCCGTGGCATCCACGCCGTTGCGGATTCCGGAGGCAGAGGCTATGATGGAGGGGCGGCGTCTGGAAGATGAAGCGCTGCTGGCCCACGTTACAGGAGTGGTTCAAAGGACGATTCACGACAACTGCCGTCCAGCCAACCGCCAGTATAAGACCGAAGCCGCCCGCGGCCTTACCGCGGATCTTTTCACGCTGCTAAAAGAACGTATGTAAAAAGTCGATCATTCAAAGCAGCCCGCAGTCTATTAGACTGCGGGCTGCTTTGAATAGTGTTACAAATTTTTGCGAATGGTATCAATGGCCCCTTTTTCGAGCCGGGAAACCTGCGCCTGTGAGATACCAACCTCGGCGGAAACCTCCATTTGGGTTTTGCCCTCGTAAAACCGCAGGGCCAGAATCCGCCGTTCCCGGTCGTTCAACCTGTGGAGCGCCTCCTTTAAGGCAATGTGGTCCACCCAGCTTTCATCAGTGTTTTTTTTGTCCCGTACCTGATCCATCACGCACAGGGCGTCGCCGCCGTCAGAGTAT
Source organism: Oscillibacter sp. (assembly GCF_032018205.1). Taxonomy (GTDB): domain Bacteria; phylum Bacillota; class Clostridia; order Oscillospirales; family Oscillospiraceae; genus Oscillibacter. The sequence goes on from NZ_DALZOY010000011.1 coordinate 54,731, forward strand.
ACCGGGTCGTAAAGGGAGACGGGGTCCGTGATGGCGTCCATGGCAAAGACCACCTCTTCGCGGGGAATGTCCAATGCCTTTGCAAGCTGCTCCACTGTGGGCTCCCGCTGGTTTTCCCCCACCAGCTTGTCCCGCATCTGGAGGACCCGGTAGGCCGTGTCCCGCATACTGCGGGACACGCGGATGGCGCTGTTGTCCCGCAAATACCGGCGAATTTCACCTACGATCATGGGGACCCCGTATGTGGAGAAGCGCACCGGCTGGGAGATATCAAAGTTATCAATGGCCTTGATCAGCCCCACGCAGCCCACCTGAAACAGATCGTCCGGGTTTTCGCCCCGGTTGGAGAACTTTTGGATAACGGAGAGTACCAACCGGAGATTTCCCTCGATGAGAGTCTGCCGCGCCTCCCGGTCGCCCTCCTTCGTCCGACGCAGAAGTTGCATGGTTTCCTCATTCTTAAGGACCTTCAGCTTGGATGTGTTTACGCCGCAAATCTCGACCTTTCCCTGCATGAAAGCCACCTCGCTACCTGATTTTTCTTCGTGAATCAGTATTTCCGGCAGCGGATTTTCCTATACTGGAAGGTTTTGTCGAGACGGGGGAGAAGGCCGCGCGGCATAGGACATTCCCGGTCGTGCATATGCTTTTTTTCAGGGAGGAGGCGTGCGCTATGGGATGCAGAATCAGGGATATACGGCGAAAGGAAGTCATTAACATCTGCGACGGCTGTCGGCTGGGCTATGTGGGGGATGTGGAAATTAAACTGCCGGAGGGACAGGTGTGCGCCATTATTGTATTCGGACCGTATCGCTTCTTTGGCCTGTTCGGCAGGGGGGAGGAATACTACATTCCGTGGGAGTGTATCCAGCGAATCGGGGACGACATCATTCTCATTGACAAACCCTTTCAGCGGCGGGATCCGGCTTTGGAGCGCAAACGGCGGCGATGCTGAAAAATTGGAATGCTCGGCATGAAAATATTTAGTCTATTCACCTCTTGCATTTTTCGACGGATTATCCGATAATAAAATAGAAAAGTTTTCAAAAAGTTCAAAAAGAAAACCTTGGAAAGCCATACTGCGGGTTACGAAAGAGAAAGGACAGAAAACGGATGATAGGAAAGAAAGACCGCAAGCTTCGCAAAAAGGAGAAAAGAGGAAGCGCTTCGATTCGCAGGGATCTGTTTTCAAAGATGCTGCTGCTGGCGTTGATTCCTCTGCTGCTGATGGCAGCCGTGCCGGGTTATGTGAGCTATTTTGGCGTGAATCAGACGGTGGAGCGCATGATGAAGGAGCTGTCGGAAACCAGCGCGGAGCTGGTGGGACAGAAGCTGACGGCTGTGAAAAATGTCGCCACCGACCTTGGATATCGGACGGAGCTGAGCGACGAGGCAGCGGACCCCGCGGTTTACACCGCCGTTATCGCTCAGTGTGTGGACGCATACGACCTTGAGGGCGGCGACCTGCTGGACGCCAGCGGACGGAGCCGCACCGGAAGCGGCAGCTATGCCGACCGGGAGTTCTTCAAGCGGGCGATGGCCGGGGAGACATACATTTCCGAGCCGGAACTGGATCAGGCTGCGGGCAGCGTGACGATTTATGCAGCCGCACCCGTTCGTGGGAGTGGCGGCGGAATTTCCGGCGTGGGGTTTCTTAAGACGCAGCAGACATTCCTTAACGATCTTATGGCAGAAATCAAGATCAGTGAAGGCGCCACCACCTATATGCTGAACAAGGATGGATTTACGATTGCCGACCCGGACATGGAGACCGTTTTAAATGCCGAGAGTACCATCCGGGACGCGCAGACGGACTCCAGCCTGAGTGCCTTGGCCGCCATGGAAACGGAGATGACCGAGGGCAAAACCGGCTTTGGACAGTATACTTATGGCGGTGTGACCAAATATTTGGCCTATGCCCCGGTGAGCGGGACCGACAGCTGGAGCCTTGGCGTGTGCGCCGTGGTAAAGGACTTTATGAGCACGACCTACGCCAATATGCTGCTGTGTGTGGGACTGCTGGCGCTGGCCGCCGTGGCGGTGGTTCTGGTATCCAACCGGACGTCCAGAAGAATCGGCAGCGCCGTTACCATTTGCACCCAGCGGCTGGAGCAGCTTGCGCAGGGCGATTTGAGCAGCGATGTGCCAAAGGTTGCCCGGCAGGATGAGACAGGCCGTCTCGCTGCGGCCACCGCCACCATCACCGCCTCGGTTTCCGGCATCATCCGCGATCTGGAGGCGGTGCTGGAGAAGATTGCTTCCGGCGATTTCACGGGCCAAAGCAAAGCATCCGAACTGTACGCCGGGGATTATGCGCCGCTGCTGACGGCGGTGGAGGACCTGCGCCGCTTGCAGGGACAGACCCTTGGAAGAATTGTGCTGGCTGCGGATCAGGTTTCCGACGGCGCGGACCAGATTTCCTCCGGAGCGCAAATCCTCTCTCAGGGGACGACGGAGCAGGCTTCCTCCGTGGAGGAGTTGGCCGCATCCCTTCAGGAGATCTCCGCCAACGTGCGGGACACTGCGAACCACACTGTCACCGCCAGTGAGCGGGTGCAGCAGGCCTATAGCCTGATGAAGGAGTGCGACGCGCAGATGCGGGGCATGGAGGATTCCATGGGCGAAATCAACCAAAATTCCAGAGAGATCGGCAAAATCATCAAGACCATTGAGGATATCGCGTTCCAGACCAACATTCTGGCGCTGAACGCCGCTGTGGAGGCCGCCCGGGCAGGTGAAGCAGGCAAGGGCTTCGCCGTGGTGGCCGACGAGGTGCGGAATCTGGCGGGCAAGTCCGCCGAGGCATCCAGAAGCACCTCTGAGTTGATTGCCGCAGCCGTTTCCTCCGTAGAAAAGGGGACGCAGGCCATGGGCTCCACCGCGCAGGCCATGGAGCGGTTGCAGGAAAACTCTGCCGCCGTGGCGGAGATTGTCCAGAAAATTTCCACAGCCTCTGCCCAGCAGTCCACCTCTTTGGAGCAGGTGTCTCTGGGTGTGGAGCAGATCTCTTCCGTGGTGCAGAACAACTCCGCAACCAGCGAGGAAAGCGCTGCCGCCAGCGAGGAGATGTCCGCGCAGGCGCAGATGCTCAAGGAGCTGGTGGGGCAGTTCAAATTTGTCGACGGAGAGGAAGCGCCTGCGACCGGCGCACGCCCTGCCCCGGCGGAAGAGCGCGCTGTCAGTCCGGCTCAAAGAGAGCCGATGGCAGGGAGTGCGGCTTCCAAATATTGAGTTTCGGAAGAGAAACGGCGGCAAAATACAAAGAAACGGAAAAATCCCGGGGAATCCCGGGATTTTTCTTCCTGCTTTTATAAAAAGCTCTTGCACCCGGGGGAATCCTGTGGTATCATATTACAGCATTACACATGGTGGTGGACTGTCCGTCTGTGTTTCCTTCGGAAACTGGCGGATGGGATGAAGCGCCAGAGGGTAAACTAAATTTGTATTTTGGAGGAACTAAAGTCATGGCAAATTCTAGCATCGTATCCATGAAATCCCTGCTGGAGGCAGGCGTCCACTTCGGGCATCAGACCCGTCGGTGGAACCCCAAGATGGCTCCCTATATCTACACCGAGCGCAACGGCATCTATATCGTGGACCTGCAAAAGACCGTCCGCAAGCTGGAAGAGGCGTACAACTTTGTCCGCGATCTCTCCGCCGACGGCAAGAGCCTGCTGTTCGTGGGCACCAAGAAGCAGGCGCAGGATGCCATTCGTGAGGAGGCTCAGCGCTGCGGCCAGTATTTTGTGAATGCCCGCTGGCTGGGTGGCATGATGACCAACTTCAAGACCATGCGTACCCGCGTGGACCGTCTGCATCAGCTCAAGACCATGCAGGAGGACGGCACCTTCGACATGCTGCCCAAGAAGGAAGTCATGAAGCACCTGGGCGAAATCGCAAAGCTTGAGAAGTATCTGGGCGGCGTGGAGAACATGAAGTCTCTTCCCGGCGCGCTGTTTATTGTGGATACCCGCAAGGAGCGCAACGCCATTGCCGAGGCCCACAAGCTGGGCATCCCCGTGGTGGCGATTGCCGATACCAACTGCGATCCCGATGAGATTGATTACGTCATCCCCGGCAACGACGACGCCATCCGCGCCATCAAGCTGATCTCCTCCATCATGGCCAACGCCATGCTGGAAGGCCGTCAGGGCGAGCAGATGGAGGACGCTGCCGCCGAGGCTCCCGCAGCCGAGTCCGCCCAGTAAGACGGCTCTCTGGCACGGGTATATCTAATCATCAAAATTGGAGGAAAAACGAAGATGGCTATTACAGCTACTGACGTAAAGAACCTGCGCGAAATGACCGGCGTGGGTATGATGGACTGCAAAAAGGCTCTGGCCGCCACCGACGGCGACATTGACAAGGCCGTTGAATGGCTGCGTGAAAAGGGCATGGCCGCTTCTGCGAAGAAGGCCGGCCGTATCGCTGCCGAGGGCGTGGCCATGGCAGAGGTGATCGACGGCGTGGGCGCTCTGGTTGAGGTGAACGCCGAGACGGACTTCGTGGGCAAGAACGAGAAGTTTGTGGATTTCGTCAAGGGCGTGGCCGCCACCGTGGCAAAGCAGAATCCCGCCGACCTGGACGCGCTGATGGAGTGCAAGTACAATGGCAGTGATCTCACCGTCACCCAGCAGCAGCAGGAGATGGTGCTGGTCATCGGCGAGAACATCAAGGTCCGCCGTTTCATCCGTTTTGCCGAGGGCATTTCCGTTCCCTATGTCCATGCCGGCGGCAAAATCGGCGTGCTGGTGAACTTCAAGACCGACCTGCCCGCCGAGAAGGTGGAGGCTGTGGGTAAGGATGTGGCTATGCAGATCGCCGCGCTGAATCCCCGCTTCTGGGACAAGTCCGAGGTTTCTCAGGAGATTCTGGACGAGGAGATGAAGATTCTCGTGGCCCAGATGGCCAACGATCCCAAGATGGCTTCCAAGCCCGACGCGGTGAAGGAGAAGATCGCCTCTGGCAAGCTGAACAAGTTCTACGAGGAAAACTGCCTGCTCCAGCAGGAGTTTGTGAAGGACGGCAGCATGACCGTGGAGGGCTATATCGCCGCTTCCGCCAAGGCGCTGGGCGGTTCCGTCACGTTTGTCTCCGCAGCCCGCTTTGAAAAGGGCGAGGGCATTGAGAAGAAGCAGGAGAACTTTGCCGACGAGATCGCCTCCATGGTGAAGGGCTAATTTCTTTTCGGGAATCTGTTTTATAAAGATAAAGAGCACGGCGTCAGGAGCTTTTCCTGTCGCCGTGCTTTTTCCGCATGGGCTTTACTATTCGGAATTATGCGGCGAAAACAGTCTGTCTCCATGGGAATGGCGGTTGAATTTTCTGTTTTTTTAAGTGGGCCGGGACATTTTCCGGCCCGCTCACTTTTTTTCCCGGGAAGCATAGACTGGACTGAAAGAAATTTTCTTTCACAGCTACTTAAATAGGAGGTATTGCAATGCCTGAAAAGATCATGCCCGGACCTGTGGATGACTCTCGCTGCATCCGCGAGGCGGTTTGCATTCACACCAAGAAGATTTTTGACTCGTGCAAAGACAAGGATTGTATCGAAGACTTGCGCTTCTATCCCAAGCTGCAGTACGTGGATGTCCTCAATCGCGCGGTTTCTCTGAAGGGCGGCACCGCAAAGCTGCTTTATGTGTACGTAGACGTGGAGCCGGTGACCTTCAACCGGGGCTGCTACACCGTCGACATGCGATTTTTCTATCAGGTGACGCTCCAGGCATACCTGTGCACGCCAAGTCCCGTGACCGTGGAAGGCTTGTGCGTGTTCGACAAACGCGTCCTGCTGTTTGGCAGCGAGGGCGGCGCCAGAGTTTTTTCCTCTGATACCTGCACCGTGGATAGCCAGTGCCTGCGTACCGGGAGTACGCCCACCGCAGTGGTTGAGGCTGTCGACCCCATCGTGCTGGACGCGAAGCTGGTAGACGTGTGTGGCTGCCGTCCCTGCGACTGCGACCTGTGCGAAATTCCGACCTTTATCAGCGACTATTTCGACGGCGAGCTCAGCTCCGGCGAGGACGGGCGTAGAGTGTACGTCACTCTGGGCCAGTTCTCCATCGTGCGGCTGGAGCGGGATACCCAGTTGCTGATCCCCGTGTACGACTACTGCATGCCCCAGAAGGAGTGCTCCGGTTCCGGTGGAACCGACCCCGCCCAAGACCCATGCGGCCTGTTCCGCAACATCAGCTTCCCTGTGGGCGAGTTCTTCCCGCCCAACACGGTCAGCCGCTGCGAAACCTACGAGGAGACGAAAAACTACTGCAAGTGCTGCAAGTAAATACAAAAAGCGTCCGGTATTTTCGAATACCGGGCGCTTTTTTCCTTCAATTTTTCCGGCATAAAGAGGGACGGGCCTTCATATGGTTGGGTATCGGACAAGGAGGAGCGGAGATGAAGGAACGGGAAGAGATTGCCAGATACCGGCAGGCTGCTGCCTTTCTGCCGGTGCGGCTGCGCAAGCTGGCGGACACACTGCCGGAAGAAAAAAAGGCGGTGGCGGAGGAATTTCGCATTAGGACAGGCAGGCCCATGACGGTGCTGCTGCCCGAGGGGGAAAGCAGCCCCTGGGGGACCGAGCCTTCGGTGGAGCCGGAGGAGTTGGAGACGCTATGTGATCTAGGCGCCGAATTTTCCCGCTACGCCGCTGCCGAAACACTGCGAGAGGGATTTTTGCCTGTGCGGGGTGGCTTTCGCATCGGCTTTTGCGGCTCCGCAGTCATGAAGGGCGGAGTGTGCACCAACCTGACGGACTTGTCCTCCGCCAACGTGCGGATTGCCCGGGAAAAGACAGGCATCGCGGAGGAGCTTTCGGAGCGGCTTTTATCCGACGGTAAGTTTGAAAGTACGCTGCTGCTGTCCCCGCCGGGAGGGGGGAAAACCACGCTGCTGCGGGATTTGATTCGCTGTGTCTCTCAAAAGGGACTGCGGGTGGGTCTTGCGGACGAGCGGGGAGAGGTGGCGGTCTGCTATCGGGGACGGCCCCAGATGGACGTTGGCCCCTGCACCGATGTGCTGGATGGCTGCCCAAAGGCTGCCGCTATCCCCATGCTGCTGCGGACTATGAACCCCCAGATTGTGGCCGCCGACGAAATCACCGCGGAGGAGGATATCCGGGCCATGACCATGGCTGCGGGCTGCGGTGTGAGGTTACTGGCCACCGTCCATGCCGCCAATGTGGAAGAGCTTTCGCATAGGCCACTGTATAGGCAGCTTTTGAAGACGAAGGTATTTCGCCGTGCGGTGTGCATCCGGCGAACTGCGGAGGGGCGGAGTTATGAATTGGAGGAGCTGCCGTGAAAGCGCTGGGCAGTTTGCTGCTGCTGTTGGGCTTTGGCGCAATCTGGCTGGGGGAGCTGCGCCGCCGCCAGCGGGAAACGGAGACGCTGGACGAGCTGATCACCGCGCTGGAGGAACTCTCCGCAGGCATCCGCCTGACCCGCACGCCTCTGCCCCGGCTTTTGCGGCAGGTGGGCCGGTCCCGGCGAAGTGAAGACGTGGTGGTATGGCTGACCGGGGCGGCGGATTCGCTGGAGAGGGGAGAGTCGCTGCGCCCCGCGTGGGAAAACGCCTGCCGCCGTCTTCCAATCGAGGACGACGCACAGGAAATTGTCGCCGGATTGGGGTACAGACTGTCGGGTGATGAAACTGAAATTTGTAAGGGGATTTCGCTTTCCACAGATTGGCTTAGAAAAAGAGCGGAAGAGCGTCGAAAGGAAAAACGGGATTGCTTCAGGCAGACCACGGCGGTCTGCTTTTCCACCGCCGCGCTGCTGTTGATTCTCCTGCTGTAAAGGACATACGAAAGGAATATTTACCATGGACGTTGATTTAATCTTTCGGATTGCCGCTATCGGGATTCTGGTGGCGGTGCTGAACCAGCTCCTTGTGCGATCCGGCCGGGAGGAGCAGGCCATGATGACGACGCTGGCGGGTCTGGTGGTGGTTCTGATGATGATGGTGCGGCAGATCAGCGATCTGTTTGAGCTCATCAAAACGCTGTTTGGCTTTTGATGGGACAGGTCATGCAGATCACGCTGGTGTGCGTGGTGACGGCGCTGCTGGCTGCGGCGGTGCGTCGGGGCGCACCTGAGGCGGCTCTGCTGCTGGGATTGGCCGCCGCCGTGGCGGCGGTGCTTGCTCTGTCTGAAAGCCTGCGGAGCCTGATGGACTTTTTCGGGGAGCTTATGGCCCGGACCGGGGTATCCAACGAGCTGTTTGTGCCGCTTTACAAAACCGTGGGCATCGCGCTGGTGGTGAAGATTGGAAGCGGGCTGTGCAAGGATGCGGGAGCAGCGGCGTTGGCCTCCGCTGTGGAAATTGCGGGGGCGGTGTGCGCCTTGCTGGCGGCGCTGCCGCTGCTGCAAAAGGCGATGGACGTCCTGCTGGAGCTGATGGGATGAAACGATGGCTTTTGGCACTGGTTCTGGCGCTGCTGGTTACCCTTCCTGTTTCCGCCGCTGAGGTGCCGGACGAGCTGTGGGATGCTTTACCGGAGGGGACGGAATCAATTTTGGAAAATGCGGACCTGTCCGGCGCGGACCCGCTGGGCGGAGGCGCGGCTCAGATTTTTCAGAATCTCATGGGACAGGCAAGGTCCGTATTGCTTCAGCGGTTGCGGGGCGCCGTAAGCATTTTGCTGGTGGTGCTGTTGTGCGGCGCGGTGGAAGGCTTCTCCCAGACCGCTGGCGGCACGGGACCCAAGTTGGTGCTGGCGGCGGGGGCGCTGTCGGTGACGCTGCTGACGGCGGGAAGCTTTGAAAGTCTGATCGGCATGGGCGGCGGAACCATTCAGGAATTGAACGAATTTGCAAGGATTTTGCTGCCGGTGCTGGCGGCGGCCACGGCCGTCAGCGGTTCCATCACCACCGCCACGGTACAGCAGGTGACGGCGGTATTGTTTACGGGGTTGCTTTTAAAGCTGATTCAGGAATTGCTGCTGCCGCTGACATATCTTTACATCGGAACGCTCACCGCCGCCGCGTGTCTTCCCGGCGGGCGGCTTGGAAACATCGCTGAGGCAATGCGCAAGTGCATCTCATGGATTCTGTGCGGCGCGCTGACGGCGTTTACCATCTATCTTTCCATCGCCCATGTCATCTCCGGCGCGACGGACGCAACGGCGGTGAAGCTGGCAAGTTCTGCGGTTGCCGGGATGGTACCCGTGGTGGGAAGCATTATCGCCGAGGCGGCGGAAACGGTGCTGGCCGGGGCGGGAATGCTGAAAAATGCCATCGGCATTTTTGGAACGCTGGCGGTGCTGGCGGCTTGCGCGTGGCCCTTTTTGCACTTGGGTATTCAATACCTCTTGTACAAGCTGGCGGGCTTTTTGGCGGGGGTCATCGGTTCTCCGGAGCTGTGCAAGCTCATCGACGGCCTTGGCAGTGCTTTCGGGCTGGTGCTGGGGATGACGGGGGCCAGCGCGCTGCTGTTGTTGATCGCGATTTTGTCTTCCATGGCAGCGGTTGCGTGAAAGAGGGAGGGACGCAATGATCGAGGCAATCAGAGGCTGGATTATTTCTGTGGGAGCGGCGGCCTTTCTCGTGTCTTTATCCCAAAGCCTGATTCCGGAGGGGACGGTGCGGAAAATTGCGGGTTTCGCCGGGGGCCTGGTGCTGCTGCTGGTGATGCTGAAGCCCTTCCCGGGGGTAGACGTAAGCGGACTGGAGCTGGGCTATGAAGACTATGCGGTGGAAATCCGGCAGCGCCAGACGGAGCTCAAGGAGCAGAGCAATCAGACGATGGGAGAACTCATAGCGGACAAGACGGAAGCATATATTTTGGACAAAGCCGCGGAGCTGGGGGTCTCATGCACCGTCAGGGTCCTGATGGAGCCGGGAGAGGATGGCACGCCCGTTCCGACGGGGGCGGAACTGACCGGGGAGAAATCGGACGCGCTGGCGGACTACATGGAGCGGGAGCTTGGAATTCCAAAGGAGAGGCAGGTCTATCATGAAACAGGCTGAGACGGTAAAAAAGCTCTGGAACCGCTGGAAATACGCGGTTTTGGTGGCGGCGGCGGGCGTGGCGCTGCTTTTGCTGCCCTCCGGGAACAACAAAAGCGCCGACACGGTCCCGGAAGAGCATGTGCAGGACGTGGTGCAGGAGACGCAAGCAAATATGGAGAAAATATTGACAAAAATTGACGGCGTGGGCGAGCTGCATCTGATGCTAACGGCGGACACGGGTACGGAGCGCAGTCTGGCGCAGGACACGGATTTGAGTTACAGCGGAGACACCGCCGCGCCCACGGATTATCAGCGAAAAAGCGAAACGGTGCTTGCGGGAAAAAGCGGCGCGCAGGAGCCGGTGGTGACGGGGACCCGATGTCCCACATTTCGGGGCGCGCTGGTGGTATGCCAGGGCGCGGGAGACGCACAGGTTCGTTTGGCGGTGACGGCTGCGGTGGCTGCGCTGACGGGTCTGGGCTCGGATCGGATTACGGTGGTTAAATGTCAGTGATATTTTGGAGGAGGAAGCGGAACATGAGAGGAAACTGGAAACGCTATACCGTGGTGGTGACCATGCTGGTGCTGATCTGTGCGGCGGCGGCCCTGAACTGGCAGGCAACGCAGAACGCCGCTCCGACGGGAGCCGGAAGCTCCGGGCAATCGGGTGGCAAGCTGCTGGGCGAGGCTGCCCTTGTCTCCGGCGGAGACGGCTCCGCCGCGCCGGTGGACGAGACGGGAGTTTACACGGGGTCGGATTATTTTGCCTCTGCCCGCCTGACCCGCCAGCAGGCACGGGATTCCGCCGTGTCGCTGCTGCAGCAGGCAGCGGAGGAGGACGGTGCGTCTCAGGGCGCGCTTGATCAGGCGGCGGAGGGAATTCAGGCCATGGCGCAGTTCACCATGGCGGAGGCACAGATCGAAAATCTGGTGACGGCCAAGGGCTATACCGACTGCGTGGCGTTTATGAGCGAGGACAGCCTCAGTGTGGTGGTGTCCACCGCCAGCGGAGAGCTTGCAGACACGGACGTGGCGAAAATCACAGATATCGCCATGACGGAGACGGGGTATCCCGCCGGAAATATCAAGATCATGGCGGCAAATTAGCTGTTGTAATTTTTAAAGAAGCATGGTAAACTAATATGCACGAAAGAAGGAACCCGGCCAATGGCCGGGCGACGAAAAGGAGCGTGAATGCCATGGGTGAAGGCCGGGAATACATGATTCTGCCGGAGGAAAACGGCAGTATCAATATCGCGGAGGAAGTGATCGCCGCCATCGCTGTGGGCGCCGTCCGAGACGTGGAGGGCGTGTCCGGGATGATCGGCGGCATGGGCGGCAGCGTGACCGACCTGATGAACAAGAAAAACGCCAGAAAGGGCACGCGGGGCGTGAAAATTGACATGACCGGCGCTTCTCTTGCGCTGGACGTGTACCTGACGATTTCCTACGGACACCCCATTCCCGAGGTGGCGGAGAACGCGCAAAAGGCCGTCGTTTCCTCGGTGGAGGCCATGACCGGCTGCCCGGTGGGCACAGTGAACATTCATGTGGACGGCGTGACGCTGGACTGAGAAAGATAGAGGAAGAAACGGGTTATGGTACGGAACGTTGCACGGGAAATCGCCATTCATCTGGCCTATGAACTGAGCTTTACGGATGTGACGGCGGAGGAGCTGCTGGATGAGCGGCTGACGGCGGAGCGCTTTGCAACCCTTGCGGGGGAAGACCCGCTTTACGCCGATGCGCCCAACGAAAAGCAGGCGGACTATATCCGCCGACTGGTTCTGGGCGTGCGAGAGCACGCGGCCGAGCTGGACGGCTACATTTCCAAATATGCGGTGGGCTGGAGCTTTGCCCGGATTCCTCTGGTAGCCTCCGCCATTATGCGGGTGTGCATGTACGAGGTTCTCTACATGCAGGACATTCCCAACGGCGCGGCCATCAACGAGGCTGTGGAAATCTCCAAAAAATACGAGACGCCGGAGACGGTGAAGTTTATCAACGGGATTCTCGGCAGCTTTGCCCGCCAGGAATGTCCGCAGGATTGATTAAAAACAGGGCGGGCAGTCATGCCCGCCCTGTTTTTTGCCCAAATACGAAAGAACCGCAAGGAAGAAGGTGCGTTTGTGGAACAGCCTGTCTATCAGGTTTCTCAGGTCAACGAATATGTGAAGGCTCTGCTGGACGGGGAGCCGATTTTACAGGACATTCTGGTGCGGGGGGAGCTGTCCAACTACAAGATTTACCCCTCGGGACACCACTATTTTACGCTGAAGGATAAGGATAGCGCGCTGCGGTGCGTCATGTTTCGATCTCAGGCCCAAAGACTGCGGTTTCGCCCTGAAAACGGCATGAAGGCCATCGCACAGGGGCGGATTTCCGTCTTCCCGAGAGACGGAGCCTATCAGCTTTACTGCGGCGGCCTGTCGCCGGACGGGGTGGGCGATCTGGCGGTGGCCTTTGAGCAGCTCAAAGCAAAGCTGCTGGAGGAAGGCCTGTTTGACGCGGCCCACAAAAAGCCTCTGCCCCGCTATCCCCGGCGAATTGCCATCGTCACTTCCTCCGCCGGGGCAGCAATTCATGATATGCTTCGCATTCTGCGGCGCAGATTCCCTGCCGCCGAGGTTGCGCTGCTGCCGGTGCGGGTGCAGGGGGCGGAGGCCCCGGCGGAAATTGCGGGAGCTATTCGGTATGCAAACCGCTGGAACGTGGGAGACTTGATTATCACGGGCCGGGGCGGCGGGTCCATGGAGGACCTGTGGGCCTTCAACGACGAGCGGGTAGCCCGGGCCATCTACGAGTCTGAGCTTCCGGTGATCTCCGCCGTGGGCCACGAGCCGGATGTGACTATCTCCGATTTTGTGGCGGATGTACGGGCGTCCACCCCCTCCAATGCGGCGGAAATCGCCGTGCCTGACCAATTGGAGCTGCTTCGGTGGCTTCGGGGCGCGGGAGAGCGCATGGCGCAGGCGGAGGAAATGAAGCTGGAATTGTGCCGCCGCCGTCTTCAGACGCTGTCCGAAAAGCGGGTGATGAAGGACCAGCTTGCCTTTGTGCAGGATCGGCGGATGCTACTGACCCATTTGCAGCAGCGGCTGGGGGACCTGTCGGAGAAAAGCGTGGGGGCGAAGCGGCAGAAATTTTCCGCGCTTGCCGCGTCGCTGGACGCCATGAGTCCTCTAAAGGTTTTGGGCCGAGGCTACGCCGTGGCCCGGAACGGGCAGGGCATCCTCAAAAGCTATCGGGACGCGCTTCCAGGCAGCCGCATCGAGGTGGCGCTGGGAGAGGGGTCCCTTGAATGTACCGTTGAGAAAGGAAGACCGTGATGGCTGGAAAGAAAAAAGAAGAACCCCAGACCTTTGAGCAGCAGATTGCCCGTCTGGAGGAGATTGTGGCCCGGATGGAAAAAGGAGACGCGGAGCTGGCGGACTCCCTTGCGCTGTTCGACGAGGGAACGGGGTTGATTCACTCCTGCGGAAAGCTTCTGGACGAGGCGGAGCAAAAGGTGGTGCGGCTGATGAAGGGCGCGGACGGGGCGCCGGTGGAGCTGCCCTTTGATACGGAGGACGAATCGGATGGATAAGGCGGCGTTTGACGCGCGATACGGAGAATACCGTCAGTCGGTGGAGGACTATCTGGAAGGCTTGTTTTTGGACAAGCCCCACTGGGCGGACCTGTACGACGCCATGCGGTACAGCCTTCTTGCCGGGGGGAAGCGGCTGCGGCCCGTGCTGACGTTGGAAGCGGCCCGCCTGTGCGGGCTGGACTGGCAATTGGCGCTGCCCCCCGCCTGCGCGGTGGAGCTGATACACACCTACTCTCTCATCCACGATGACCTGCCCTGCATGGACGACGATGACCTGCGCCGGGGCAAGCCCACCAATCACAAGGTCTACGGCGAGACGCTGGCGGTGCTGGCGGGAGACGCTCTCCAGCCAGAGGCGTTCCGTCTGATTTTAACGGCTCCCGGCCTTGGCGCGGCTCGTCGGGCAGACTGCGCACTGCTTCTGGCGCAGGCAGCCGGGGCGGACGGCATGGTGGCCGGTCAGGTGCTGGACACGCTGCACAGCCCCTGTACCCGGGAGGAGCTTTTGGAGGTCCACAGTCTGAAAACCGGGGCCATGCTCCGGGGCGCGGCGCTGATGGGCTGCGCCGCGGCAGGCGCGGGAGAGGATCTGCGCACGGCCCTTGGAAGCTATGCCCGGGAGCTGGGCGTGGCATTTCAAATTCGGGACGACATGCTGGACGTGATGGGAGACGAACAAAGCCTCGGCAAAACCCTTGGCTCCGACAAAGCGGATGGAAAAACCACCTACGTGGACCTGCTGGGGCTGGAGGGCTGCGAAAACGCGGTGCGGATGTGCACCGCAGCGGCAAAGGCTGCGCTGGCGCGGCTTTCGGAGCATGAATTTTTGGACTCTCTGGCGGACTCTCTGGCGGAGCGGACTGGCTGAGAAAGCAAACCGGTGTTCTAAAAATTCACACTTTGGATATACAAAAATCGTTGTATATTTATTAGGAACGTGATATAATAAGCATGCTAAGCGGCGGCGCAGTATCCTAGTCAGTACTGCGTCTTTCAAGGAGGGGCTAAAAATCCTCTGAAGGGCATATCGATGAAACCCGTGGTGTCTGCTTGAAACGCCCAGTTTTGGGTGGATGCTGGGGGGAAGCGTGATTTCACGCTTGCGGACTCAGGGCGATGAGCAATGGCATGGTCAACCCGACCCTGTTTCTGTGGAGACCTGTTCTTGTGCGCGGACGTAATCCCATGTGGGTACCCGGCCCGCGTACGAAACAGATTATGAACCTGCAATGCGGTGCATCGGGCGGTTTCGTCCGTAACGCTGTGTGCAGATGTAGCCTGCCTTGCGTGGGCGCGGTGGATAGAGGATTCAGGCAGACTCCGCTCTGGCCAGAGAGGAAGATGCTATTGCCTTTTGAAACCCCGTCTGCAAAAGAGGCTAAAAAGACGCACAGACTGAGGTGGAAATCATCTAGGCTGTCGCAAGGGCGAAAAAAGGATTACAGTGCGGACTAAGTGGCAATCGGGTCGTGCGGACGGCAACGCCGCGACGCAGCGCCGAAAGGGGAACCGCCTCCATCGGCAACGAGAGGTGTGCTGCGGGGAAATCCAACCCGTACCTAAGCCGTAAGATTTACTTTTTTCACCGCCGCCGACTTAGTATTCTAATTATTTAAACCGCCGATTCAGGCGGAATTTTGCTGTGCCCGGGGAGGCAACAGATTGAGCAAAACAAAACGAAAACGAAAAAACGACGCGGAGCTGCCGCAGTACCGTTGGGCACTGCGGATCTTTTTCATCGCCGTGGCGCTGTCTGCCGCGCTGAGCCTTGCTTCTGAAAGCGCGCTCACCGGGGCGGGGATCGCGGCGGCGCTTCTGGTTTTGGCAGGATTTATCGGACTTGGCATTTTATTTGATATCATCGGCGTTGCCGTTACCGCCGCCGACGAGCGGCCCTTTCACTCCATGGCCGCCCATAAAGAGCCGGGTGCGTCGGAGGCAATTATGCTTCTTCGCAACGCCGGGCGCGTCAGCAGCTTCTGCAACGACGTGGTGGGCGACATCTGCGGCATCGTCTCCGGCACCACCGCCGCCGTCATTGTGGCCCGGCTTCAGATGCTATTGGATGTACACAGCGTGCTTTTGGGCGCGGGGGTCACAGCGGTTATTTCCGGCCTGACCATCGGCGGGAAGGCGCTGGGCAAATCACTGGCCATCAATCAGAGCACCCGCGTGGTTTTCCTTGCGGGAAAGCTTTTGCACGTATTCCATCGCTTCTCCAAATGAAGAGCGGGGGTGCTCTGTAATTTTTGAAAAGAGAGACACCTATGATTCTTGAAACCATCAATTCTCCCGCGGACGTGAAAGCGCTGAGCCGCGGGGAGCTGGATACGCTGTGCGACGAGCTCCGGCGGTTTTTGATTGAGCAGGTTTCCCAAACCGGCGGTCACATGGCCTCCAATCTTGGTGTGGTGGAGCTGACGGTGGCAATCCATCGGGTGTTCGACACCGCCAGCGACCGGCTGGTGTTTGATGTGGGGCATCAGTGCTATGTCCACAAGGCGTTGACGGGACGTAAAGAGCTGTTCGGCTCTTTGCGGCAGTTCGGGGGCCTGTCGGGCTTCCCTAAGCCCTATGAGAGCGAGCACGACGCGTTTGTGGCGGGCCACGCTTCCAACTCCGTCTCCGTGGCGCTGGGCATGGCCCGGGCCAGAACATTGACGGGGAAGAACCACAGCGTTCTGGCCCTCATCGGGGATGGGGCGCTGTCCGGTGGACTTGCCTATGAGGGGCTGAACAATGCAGGCGCCTCTAAAGAGCCGTTAATTGTGATTTTGAATGACAACGGCATGTCCATCAACCCCAACGTGGGGGCGGTGAGCAGGCATTTGGGGAAAATCCGAAGCAAGCCTGCCTATTATCATTTTAAAAAGTGGTATCGAAGCCTGTTTGGCGCAGAACCCATGAAAAGTGGGCTTTACCGCTTTAATCACCGGATGAAAACTTCTTTGAAAAAAGCCCTGTGGCCCGGAAGTACGCTGTTTGAGGACATGGGCTTCAATTACTTAGGGCCGATTAACGGACATGATATCGACCGGCTGTGCGACATGCTCCAATGGGCCAGAGAGCTGCGCTGCCCGGTGGTGGTCCACGTACACACGGAGAAGGGGCGGGGCTATGCCCCTGCCCAGCGGGATCC
This sequence comes from Oscillibacter sp., assembly GCF_032018205.1. Lineage (GTDB taxonomy): Bacteria > Bacillota > Clostridia > Oscillospirales > Oscillospiraceae > Oscillibacter. The sequence goes on from NZ_DALZOY010000011.1 coordinate 71,409, forward strand.
GGGCAGGTTCCACGGCATCGGGCCGTTCGACGCGGCGACCGGACTTTTAAAAAAGCCGGAGACAGAGAGCTTTTCCTCTGTTTTTGGAAAGACCCTCGTCTCCCTTGCCGCCCGGGACCCACGGGTGTGCGCCATCACCGCCGCCATGGCGGACGGAACGGGGCTGGACCTCTTCCAAAAGGAATTTCCAAAGAGATTTTTTGATGTTGCCATTGCCGAGGGACACGGCGCGGCCATGGCCGGGGGCCTTGCATCGCAGGGGATGATCCCCGTATTCGCGGTGTATTCCACCTTTTTACAGCGAAGCTATGACATGCTGCTCCACGATGTGGCGTTGGAGGGGCTTCATGTGGTCCTGGCGGTGGACCGGGCAGGTCTTGTGGGAAATGACGGAGAGACGCACCACGGCGCGTTTGACGCGCTGTTTTTGCCCACCGTTCCGGGGATGACGGTGTATTGCCCCGCCAGCTTTGCAGAGTTGCGGCAAATGCTGCGCAGCGCGGTTTTAGAGTGCGAAGGGCCGGTGGCCGTCCGCTATCCCAGAGGCGGCGAGGGCCGCTACCGGGAGGACGGCGGAGAAGCTGCCGCCGTGCGGCTGCGGGAAGGGAAGGACGTGACCATCCTGACCTACGGTGTGCTGGTGAATCAGGCGTTGGACGCGGCTGATTTACTGGAGAAGCAGGGGGTCCACGCCGGTGTGGTGAAGCTGAACCGCATTGCGCCGCTGGATTACGAGGATTTGGCGCCCGCGCTCTCCGGCTGCGAATGCATTCTCGCGGTGGAGGACTGCTGCGGCTCCGGCTGCGTAGGACAAAGAGTCGGCGGCATTCTTGCCGCCCGGGGCAGCGCGCCCAAGCGGATGCTTTTCAAGAACCTTGGCCGCAGCTTTGTTCCGGCGGGGTCCGTTGAAGAGCTGCGGCACAGTCTTGGTTTGGACGCAGAGGGCGTTGTAAAGGCCGTTTTAGAGGGAATCCGTTGAGGATACCGCGTTATTTCGCGGGGAGGACATAGCATGAGTGAAAAGAAACGGCTGGACCTGCTGCTGGTGGAGCGGGGCTTGCTGGAAAGTCGGCAAAAGGCGCAGGCTGTTATCATGAGCGGTCTGGTATTTGTAAAGGGCCAGCGGGCGGACAAGCCCGGAACCGCCTATTCCGTGGACGAGGAAATTGAAGTTCGGGGTGGCGGGCTTGCTTATGTGAGCCGGGGCGGACTGAAGCTTGAAAAGGCCATGTCCGTGTTTCCAATTGATTTGAAAGAGAGCATCTGCGGCGACATCGGGGCCTCCACCGGCGGCTTTACCGATTGTATGCTTCAAAGCGGAGCAAAGAAAGTTTACGCCGTGGATGTGGGCTATGGTCAGCTTGCATGGAAGCTGCGGTCTGACCCGCGGGTGGCATGTCTGGAACGGACAAACGCCCGATATCTCACCCACGAGCAGGTGCCGGACGAGCTGGATTTTGCCAGCGTGGATGTGAGCTTTATCTCCCTAAAGCTGATTCTGCCCGCCCTGAGGGGGCTTTTGAAGCAGGAAGGCGGCGCGGTGTGTCTCGTGAAACCGCAATTTGAGGCAGGCCGGGAAAAGGTCGGTAAAAAAGGCGTGGTCCGGGACCCGGAGGTACACCGCGAGGTGCTGGAGCATTTTTTGGACCATGCAAAGGAATCTGGCTTTATAGTGGCTGGATTGACATACTCTCCTATTCGAGGACCTGAGGGCAACATCGAGTATCTGGGGTTCCTGCGCTGTGGCGCGTCGGAGGAGGCGCCGGGTTTTGATTTGCGTGCTCTGGTAGAGGAATCGCACACGGACCTGCCGGAGAAGGGGGGCGCGGAGACATGAAAGAGGGCAAAAAGATCATTCTTTGTCCCAACCCCAGTCGGGATCGGGATATGAGCGCCACAAAAGCCGCTCGTGCCATTTTGCACGAGTGTGGCTATCGGACGGTGGTGTGTTCGCCTTTCCGCGACCAACGGGAGGGAACCTCCTTTGCGGATTTGGAGGTGCGCCCACTGACCCACGAGCTGCGCTCGGCGGATCTGCTGATTACGCTGGGCGGAGACGGCACGATTCTGCACCTTGCCAAACTGGCGGCGCTGAATAAGGTGCCGGTGCTGGGCGTCAACACAGGGAGTCTTGGCTTCATCGCAGAGTTGGAGCTGGGCGAGCTGGAGATGCTGCGGCGGCTGGCAGTCTGGGATTTTGAAACGGAGAGTCGGATGATGCTGGACGTGAATGTCCTGCGGAACGGTCGGTCCGTCTACACGAATCTGGGGCTGAACGACGCTGTGATCCGGGAAGGTCCCATCTCTCATGTGATTCATCTGCGGATTGAGTCTGACGGTCATCATCTGGCAGACATTGCCGGAGACGGTGTGATTATCGCCACGCCCACCGGGTCCACGGCTTATTCCCTCTCTGCCGGTGGTCCCGTGGTGGAGCCGGAGGCCGAGGCCATGGTGGTCTGCCCTATCTGTACGCATAATATGCGGTTTTCTTCGTATGTTCTCTCGCCTGGACACACACTGTCCATCCGCACAGAGCGAAACGGACGCAAACCGGTGTATCTGTTTGTGGACGAGAGCAGGGGATTTTCCCTCCATGCGGAAGACGAGGTACAGGTGCGCCGGTCCAAGTACGAGCTGAAGCTGGTGCGGCTGACCGAAAAAAGTTTTTGTGAAATCTTTGCAAGAAAAATGCTGCCGGGAGGACAGGAAGATGAAAAATGAACGGCAAATGCTGATTTTGGAGATTATCGGGCAGGAGGATATTGAGACGCAGGAGCAGCTTTTGGAGCGGCTGCAGGCCCGAGGCGTGTCCAGCACGCAGGCCACCATTTCCCGGGATATCAAGCAGATGCACCTCATAAAGGAGCCGGTGGGGCACGGGGTGTATAAATATTCTGTGTCTGGAAACCGAACCCGTCTGAATTTCGCAGAGAAGCTGCGCACCATCTTCCGGGAGAGCATCACGGGTATTGAAAACGCACAAAACATCGTGGTGGTGAAAACCATGCCGGGACTGGCCAGCGCCGCCTGCGCCGCATTGGACGACATGGATTTGGGCTATATGCTGGGAAGTCTGGCGGGGGACGACACCGCGTTTTTGGTGATGCGGGACATCGCTTCGGCAGAAACCTTCTGTAAAGAAATTCAGGAAATGATCAACATGTAAAGGGAAGTATCATTACAGAATAGAAAAGGGGGAGGAAGCCATGCTGGAGCTGCTGCACATTGAAAATATCGCAGTTATCGAGCAGGCGGACATTCAGTTCCGCCCGGGCTTCAACGCCCTCACCGGCGAAACCGGCGCGGGCAAATCCATTGTCATTGACGCTATGGGAGCGGTGCTGGGGGGCAGAACCTCTCGGGACCTGATTCGCACCGGCAGCAAGCGGGCGCTGGTCAGTGCGGAGTTTTCCGGAGTGGAGGCAGACCTTCCCGGCCTTGCCCAGTGCGGCGGGGCGTTGGACGAGGAGGGGCTTCTGATTCTCCAGCGAGAGCTGGATGCGGACGGCAAAAACCTCTGCCGGGTCAACGGGCGACCGGTGACGGTGTCGCAGCTGCGGATACTGGGCGCGGAGCTTTTGAATATCCATGGTCAGCACGACGGGCAGCAGCTTCTGGACGAGGAGCGGCACGGCGCGTATCTGGATACGTTCGGTCGACTGGAGGGCGCACTGGGGGAATACCGTGCCGCTTACGGCTCCATGGCGGAGCTGCGCCGCAAGATGGACGCCTTGCGGATGGACGAGGCGGAAAAGGCCCGCAAAGTGGACAGCCTGACGTTTCAGATTCAAGAGCTGGAGCGGGCGGGGCTGCGTCCCGGCGAGGAAGAAGAGCTTTTGGAGCGGCGGGACCTTCTACGCAACGGGGAGAAGTACCTTTCGGCGGTGCAGGGGGCAGACGGTTGCCTGAACGGGGACGATGAAACCGGCGGTGCGGTGTCCCTGATTCAAGAGGCGGCAAACAGTCTTGCGCATGTCAAGGGGCGCAATGGACGACTAGAAGAAGTTTGGAATCGGCTGGAACAGCTTCGCTGTGAAGCATATGACCTTGCGGATTCCGTGCGGGATATGCTGGGGGAGTTTGACTTTTCACCGGAGGAGCTGGACACGGTGGAGAGCCGGGCGGACCAGATCTACCGCCTGAAGAAAAAATACGGTGCCACGGTGGAGGACATGCTGACCTATCTGGACCGGAGCCGCCGAGAACTGGACGAGATTGAGACAGCGGACGACACGCTGGCTCGTCTGGCAGGCCAGCTTTCTGCCGCTGAGAAGAAGACCGTTGTAGCGGGCGCAGCGCTGACAAAGACGCGGAAATCTGCCGCCGGAGAGCTGGAGAAGCGGATTTTGAAAGAGCTGGAAGATCTGGACATGGGCCGGGTCCGGTTTTCCATTGAATTTACGCCTGGTGAGCCGGGGCCCGATGGATGCGACGCCATCCGCTTTCTGATGTCCGCCAACGCCGGAGAGGACTTGAAGCCCATTGCCCGGATTGCCTCCGGCGGCGAGTTGGCCCGCATTATGCTGGCGCTGAAAAATGTACTGGCAGAGCAGGAGCGGATTGGCACGCTGGTGTTCGACGAGGTGGACACCGGTGTTTCCGGCAGGGCGGCACAGAAGGTGGCGGAAAAGCTGGCCCAAGTCTCCCGGCACAAGCAGGTGCTGTGCGTGACGCACCTTCCTCAGCTTGCGGCCATGGCAGACGTACATTTTTCCGTGGAAAAAGGAGAGCGGGGCGGAAGGACCTTTACTGAGGTGCTTCAGTTGGACCGTCGGCGGCGTATGGAAGAGCTGGCCCGCATCACCGGCGGCAGCAAGGTGACAGATGCGTTGCTGCAAAGCGCGGGAGAGTTGCTGGACGGGGCAGAGGCATACCGAAGCAAGCTATAACCCTCGCGTATTGGTTAAAACAGATTCTCCCAGAGGTGGAAAGCACGCAAAAAGATAAATACGAGACAGTGGACGTTTCTCTGACGGAGGAATGTCCGCTGCTTTTTTGACGCCTTCCTTTGGCACAAATTGAATGGAATGTAAGACTTCTCAAACCCTCCCGGAATCAGGGGCGGAGGTATCTATCTATTCTTGCTTTCTGATGCGGGCGGTGATAAAATACGAACAGAATCAGATGCGTCTTTTCCACGAAAACAAATGTTAAAAGGAGGACTGTCATGAATCGTACTTTGATCTGTCAGATACTGAACCACGAAATGATGCTGGCTACCGGGTGTACGGAGCCGGCGGCGATTGCCTTGACCGCTGCTGTCGCCCGGGAGCACCTGATGGGAGAACCCACCCACGTAAAGGTGCTGGCCAGCGTCAACATCATCAAGAACGCAATGGCTGCCGGCATACCGGGAACGGAGTGCACCGGCATGAACTACGCGGCGGCGCTGGGCGCCGTATGCGGACGGGTGGAGCGCCGATTACAGGTGGTGGACGGCGCTTCGCCGGAGGATGTGGCCAAGGCCTTGGAGCTGGTGCAAAGCGGTCAGGTGGAGATGGGCCGGACGAAGGAACCGGATAAGCTTTATGTAGAGGTGGAGCTGACCAACGACGCGCATCAGTCCCGCGCGATTATCCGGGGGGCCCACACCAATGTGACATTGGTGGAGGCGGACCACAAAGCGCTGGAGACGGCTGCGCAGGAGGCTGCCGCCGATCCCATCACGCCGCAGGTCATTAAGGATACCTTGAGTATTCAGACGATTTATGAATTCGTGGAAACGCTGGACCGGGAAAAAGACGACCTGCACATGATTGAGCAGGCCATCAAAATCAACAGTGAAATTGCAAAGGTGGGCGCGGAGGGCAACTTCGGTCTGAACGTGGGGCGGCACATCCGCAAAAGTCAGGAATCCGGGCTGATGGGCAGCGATGTGATGCTGGAGGCCGTGGCCGTCACATCCAGCGCGGCGGACGCCCGCATGGCGGGGGCCAACGCGCCGGTGGTCACAAATTCCGGCTCCGGGAATCAGGGGATTACCGCAACGATGCCCATTGTCTCTGCGGCAAAGTCCCTGAAGATTGACGACGAGCGAATGTTCCGAGCCGTGACGCTGAGCCATCTCATATCCATCCACATTCACGCGGACTTCGGTCTTCTCTCCGGCCTTTGCGGCGCCACCATCGCCGCCACGGGCGCTGCCTGCGGACTGGTGTACTTATTGGGAGGCAGCTTACAACAGGTCGGCTACGCTGTCAACAATATGCTGGGAGACGTGACGGGGATGCTGTGCGACGGGGCAAAGGCTGACTGCGCGCTGAAAATCTCCACCTGCGTGTTTACCTCTTTCCACTGCGCGGCAATGGCTCTGCGGGACGAGACCGTGAAGCACACCGACGGCATTGTGGAGAAGGACCCGGAGGTGACCATCGCCAACTTTGTGAAGCTTGGCAACGACGGTTCGCCCAAAATGGACGACCTTGTGCTGGATATGCTGCTGCAAAAGGGAAGATAACGTCGGATACGGATGGGCGGGGAAGGCTATGCTTTCCCCGCCCGTTCTTTTGCGCGCTTTTCCAAGGATTCTCCTTGTCATGAAAGGGAAAAACTGCTATAATATGGGCATTGACTTTAAAATGCGTTTAACGCAAGGAGATTACTTTGCTGCATTATATTCAGGCGCTGCTTGTGCAGCTTGACCTTTCCTCCATGCTGGATGCGGTGCTGCGGGTAGCGTCCGTCCTTCTGTGCCTGACGGTGCACGAGACGTGCCACGGTCTGGCCGCCCTGTCATTAGGAGATAAAACCGCAAAGGAACTGCACCGGCTGTCCTTAAATCCCCTGCGGCACATCGACTGGTTTGGACTTGCCATGATGTTTACCGTGGGCTTTGGCTGGGCGAAGCCCGTGCCGGTGGACCCGCGCTATTTCAAGGACCCGAAACGGGGAATGGCGCTGACGGCGCTGGCGGGGCCGCTCTCTAATTTAGCATTGGCGCTGGCGCTGCTTTTTGCCAGCCGTGGAATTTACATGTACGCGGAGTATACGCCGGCGTGGGACGGCATTTTCAATTTTCTGCACTCCACCGCCATTCTCTCCATCGGGCTGGGGCTGTTTAACCTGATCCCCATTCCGCCGCTGGACGGGTCAAAGGTCTTGGGCGCACTGTTGCCCGATAAGGCTTATTTCACGCTGATGCGCTACGAGCGGTACGGAATGCTGCTGCTGTTGTTGCTTTCCTTTGCAAATGTGGGTGGAGGACTGATTGGACAAGGTATCTACGGCGTGTACACCGCTATGGTGAACCTGATTTATTGAGGTGAACGATTGTTGGACAGTCCTGTATTCAAGCTGGAAAAAGTGGTCCGGGCCAAAGCGCAGGAAGAAATGCAGGACTTTGAGGGGCCGCTGGACTTAATTTTATTTTTGTTGGGCAAAAACAAGCTGGAAATTCAGGACATCGCCATCTCCCTGATTTGCGGCCAGTATCTTTGCTGGCTGGAGGCCCGCAAGCAGATGGATTTGGAGGTGGCCAGCGAATTTATCTCCATGGCCTCCCATCTCATCTATCTCAAGACGCGGATGCTTCTGTCCATTGAGGACGAGGAGGCTCGGGGCGAAATGGACGCTCTGATCAAGTCGTTGGAAGAGCGCCGCCGGAGTGAGAGCTATGGCGTTGTGAAGGCGGCGGCCAAGCGGTTGGAGCCCATGGGGGAGTTTGGTCGCAGCGTCGTCTTCCGCCAGCCGGAACCGGTGGAGCGGGGAAAGATTTTTGAATATGATCAGGACCCGGTAGATCTGATTCTGGCCATGGCGGACATTCGGGAGCGTTCGGAGCGGACACTGCCGCCCCCCAGAGCGGCTTTTGCAGACATCGTACGCCATGAACCATATCCCGTGGAGAGCAAGGCAAGGGATATTATCCAGAGGCTTAAAAGCGAGGGAATTACCCGGTTTTTGCTGTTGTTCCGGGGAAACCGGACCCGCAGCGAGGTGGTGGCCACGTTTTTGGCGGTGCTGGAGCTGTGCCGCGCCAGCATCATTCGGCTGGCCGGGTCCGAGACGGACTGCACCGTGAAGCAGGAGCAGGAGCTTCCCGAAAATCTGACACTGTAAGGAAAACGGCATGGAAAATTTGGACATGAAGGAAATCGAGTCCGCCGTGGAGGGTATTTTGTTTGCCTCCGGCGACCCGGTGCATATCGACCGCATCTGCATCGCGCTGGAGGCGGACCGTCCCACGGCGGAGCGGGTGCTGCAAAACCTGATGGATCACTATGCCTATGACCGCCGTGGCGTACGGCTGCTCCATGTGGAGGATACGTGGCAGCTATGCTCGGCGCCGGACTATGCGGAGGTAATCCGCAGGGCCTTTGAAATCCGAAAGCCCGCCAAGCTCAGCCAGCCCGCGCTGGAGGTGTTGACGGTCATCGCCTATTATCAGCCCGTGACCCGGGCATATGTGGACCAGATTCGGGGAGTGGACAGCGCCTACACTGTGGGGCTGCTGCTGGACCGAAAGCTGATTGAGGATTGCGGGCGGCTTCAGGTACCGGGGCGTCCTCGGCTGTACCGTACCACGAAAAATTTTCTCCGCTCGTTTCATCTTCACTCGCTGGAGGATTTGCCGGAACTTCCGGATTTTGGCGGTGCCGGACAGATGCGCCTGGGGGATAACGGCGAGATTGTGGACCCGGAGGGCGAACTGCGGGAGACCGAGGAGAACGACGGGGCGGAACAAGGCGAATAAGCCTTGCCGCCCGGGAATGCCGCGGAAGGAGGGGGGAACCTTGCTCTTACTGAAAATTCTGGTTGGTCTGGCGATCTTATTTCTCCTGCTGTGCAGGGTGCGGCTGGGCATCCGGGTGGACATTGCTGAGATTGTCTCGGCAGACGTGGTCGTTGGTTTTCTGCGCTTTCGCGTTGCGCCCGCCAAGGGCGGGGTAAAAATAATTGCCAAGCCCAAAAAAGAAAAAAAGAAAAAAAAGCCGAAAGACCTGACAAAAGCCGTGAAGAAAATTCCTATACCCACGGTGGAGGACTTAAAATCCGCATATCATATCTTTCGGGGGCCAATGAGAAGAATTTTGCTGCGGATTGGACGAGGCATCCGCATCCACCCCTTGTCGCTGTCAGCAACACTTCCAGGGCGGGAGGATCCCGCGGCCGCGGCGGAGAACTATGGCCGTGTCTGCGCAGCCATGTGGACGGTGATGCCGCTGCTGGAAGAACTGATCGATATTCCCAAGCCGTCCTTGCATGTGGGAGTGGATTACGACTTAGAGCATGTTTACATCCGGGGGCATGTGGGCGTTTCCATTCGCGTGGGAACGCTGTTGTCCATGGGTTTTGGCGCGCTGATTCCAAGCGCGCGCTGGTTTATAAAATTTTATCGGGCTCATAAAAACGACAAACCGCGGCAGGAAAAAGCGGCGGAGACGGAAGCGCCGGAATCTGCCGCATAGAAAGGAAATTGCTATGGATAATACTGTTGAGAAGAAGCACCCGCTGAACGACCTGATGCGCTCCACTATGGAAAAAATTCGCGAAATGGTGGACACCAATACCATCGTGGGCCAGCCGATTAACACGCCCGACGGCGTGACCCTCATCCCCATCTCCAAGGTCAGCTTCGGCTTTGGCAGCGGCGGAGGAGACTATGGCGCGACCCAGCCCCAAAATTTTGGCGGCGGCAGCGGCGCGGGCGTAAAAATTGTCCCCGTGGCGTTTCTTGTGATTAAGGACGGAACCACCCGTGTTCTGCCGGTTTCCCTGCCGCCGGTATCCACCGTGGATCGGCTGGTGGATATGGCTCCGGATATTCTGGACAAAGTGGAAAAATATTTCGACAAAAAGAAGGAAAAAGAGGAGTTCTGACGGGGGTATACTAAGGTCACCTCAGTGGAAAGGTGATCGTGGATGAAAACTCGCTTCAAACGCTTCACGGCGCTGCTTTGCGCCCTTTTATGTCTGTATAGCATTTTCCCTTGCAAGGTTGCGGCTGTCAGCACCTCTGCTACGTCCGCCATTTTAATGGACGTGGATTCAGGCCGGGTTCTGTACGCCCAAAATGAAAACAAAAAAATGCTGATTGCCAGCACCACAAAAATTATGACGGCGCTGGTGGCGCTGGAAAACGGAGAGCTGCGCGGCGCCGTAAAGGTCACGGCGGAAGCTGCCAACACGGAGGGCTCCTCCATGTACCTGAAGGCGGGGGAGAAGCTGACGCTGGAAACCCTCCTGTACGGGCTGATGCTTTCCTCCGGAAACGACGCGGCCGTGGCTGTGGCGCAGGGCGTGGCGGGCAGCACGGAAAAATTCGTGAAGCTGATGAACCAAAAGGCAAAGGAGCTGGGAATGAGCGGCACCTCCTTTGCAAATCCCAACGGGCTGGACGACGAAAAGCACTATTCCACCGCCAGAGACATGGCGGTGCTTGCCTGTGCCGCTATGAACAACGAATCATTTGCCCGCATCGTCTCCACCCGCAGCGTCACCGTCGGCGGGCGGACGCTGACCAATCATAACAAGCTGCTCTCCTATGTGGATGGCTGCATCGGCCTGAAAACCGGCTACACCAAGGCGGCGGGCCGCACGCTGGTATCCTGCGCGCGGCGAAACGGACAGCGCTTGGTGGCGGTGACGCTGCAGGATGGGAACGACTGGGCGGATCACGCCGCGCTGTATGACTATGGGTTTTCTCAATATCCTGCTTACCGGGCCATGACCATCGGCGAAACGGTTGGGACGCTGGCGGTGACCGGGGGCGTGAGCACCGCAATCCCTGTGGTGGCGGCGGAGAGCTTTTCCTGGCCTCTGGCGCAGGGAGAGAAGCTGGAGGTTCGATTTGAGCTGCCGGAGAGTGTAAAGGCCCCGGTGACGGCGGGAACGAAAGTCGGACATGCTGTGTTTACCTTGAGCGGTAAGGAGATGGGTCGGGTGGAGTTGCTGTGCGGCGGCGATGCGCTGTCTGCCATCCAGCCTCCTTCAAGCCTGCTGCGTCGCATGGGTGAATTGCTGAAAAAGTGCTGAGTGCGCCGTCAGGCGGCGCGGAGTTCCGAAATATTCAGACCGTTTGGCGCGGGAAACCCATCCCGACGGTCTGGGGCCGCGCGGCAAGCGCGGCCTTTCCAATTTTGACACACAGAAGGGAGCGGCGGACATGGAGGAACGTCTGCAAAAGCTGCTGTCCGCCGCGGGGCTGTGCTCCCGCCGGGCGGCGGAGAAATGGATTACCGGCGGGCGGGTGACGGTGAACGGCCAGATTGCTTATTTGGGCGACCGGGCCGACCCGGATCGGGACGACGTGCGTGTGGACGGCGCTCCGCTTGGGCTGAAAGAACACAAAACGTACATATTGCTGAACAAGCCCCGGGGCTATGTGACCACTCTTTCCGACGAGAAGGGTCGTCCCACGGTGGCAGAGCTGGTAAAGGACGCGGGGGCGCGGGTGTTCCCGGTGGGGCGGCTGGATATGGATTCTGAGGGGCTGCTGCTGCTGACCAACGATGGGGCGCTGATGCAGCGGATGATTCACCCCAGCTTTCAGATTGATAAAACCTATGAGGTGGAGGTTTCCGGTTTCCGGGCTGGGGCGGACGCGGCTCTTGGGGCTGTTACGGAGCTTGAAGGGGAGCGTATTTCTCCGGCCACGGTGGCGGTGCTTTTCAAAAACGGGGACCGGGCGCGGCTAAGCGTGGTCATTCACGAAGGAAAGAATCGCCAGATTCGGCGTATGTGCACCCAATGCGGGCTGACGGTCCTTCGGCTGCGGCGGGTGCGGGAGCACGCTTTGGAGCTGGGCGCGCTGCCGGAGGGGAAGTGGCGGTATCTGACTGAGGAAGAGCTGTCTGCGCTGCAAGCGCAGTGACAGCGGGATGTTGCTGCCGCACCTTCTCCGCTGCCGGAAGAGATATGATTGCAGGATTTTTATAAATCCTGCAATTTTTATGTTTGCTTCCATATTAGGAATCCATTGCAATGCCAAGAAATTTCAAAAAAATACCGTTTTTTCAAGGCCACCGTATTAAAAAAACAAAGGTTTTTATTGAAAAAATGCAGGAAATATGATAAGCTATTCATCACACTTGGTCAGCGCCCGGTGCGCTGACCCGGAAGAAGAGATACGGCGGAGGGGAAAATCGTGGCGAAAGGCATTTTATATACGCTGGAGAGCGGCATGAGCGGCTTTTCAAAGGGACAAAAGCGCATCGCTTCCTATATTATGGAGAACTATGACAAGGCCGCGTTTATGACGGCCAGCAAGCTGGGGCAACTCTCGGGCGTCAGTGAATCCACGGTGGTCCGCTTTGCCTATGAGCTGGGCTACGAGGGCTATCCTGCCTTACAGCGGACGCTGCAGGAAATGATCCGCAGCCGCCTGACCTCTACCCAGCGCATTCAGGTGGCGGACAGCATGATGAGCGGGCATGACGTGCTGTCCTCCGTGATGCGTTCTGATTTTGACCGGCTGCGTATGGTGGCGGACAAGGCGGATCGCAGGGAATTTGACCTTGTGGTGGATGAGCTGGTGCGGGCGCGGCACATCTATATTTTAGGCGTGCGATCGTCCTCCTTTGTGGCGGGGTATCTGAACTTTTACATGCATCTGTTGCTTGACAACGTAACGCTGGTGCAATCCAACGAGGCGGGAGCGGTTTTTGAACAGCTCTTCCGCATCGGACCCGGCGACGTGATGCTGGCCATCAGCTTCCCCCGGTACTCCAAAGCCACCATCAATACCGCGAAATTTGCCAAGGACCGGGGCGCGACAATTCTGGGCATCACCGACAACGAACTGTCCCCTCTGGGGCAGATGTCCAGTGCGGCGGTGTTGGCTCCCAGCGAAATGATTTCCTTTGTGGACTCCATGGTGGCCCCCATGTCCATGGTAAACGCCCTGCTGGTGGCCTTGGGCTTCCGGCTGGGGAAAGACGTATCCAACATCTTCTCCGAGCTGGAGGATATCTGGGAAACCTACGGCGTGTTTGGAAAGGCAGAAGATGAATAAAAAGGTTCTGGTGGTCGGCGGCGGAGCCGCCGGTATGATGGCTGCGATTTCGGCGGCGGAGCGGGGCGCGTCCGTGACGTTGCTGGAGCCGGGCGACCGCCTTGGAAAAAAGCTGAATATCACCGGCAAGGGCCGGTGCAACGTCACCAACGATTCCGGGTGCGAGGAACTGCTGGCCAACGTTCCCCGCAACGGAAAGTTTCTTTACAGCGCCTTTTCCCGGTTTGACGGACGGGACGCCATGGCGTTTTTTCAGGAACTGGGGGTTCCGCTGAAGGTGGAGCGGGGGCGGCGGGTATTTCCCCTGTCCGACCGCTCTTTTGATGTCAGCGGTGCGCTGGAGCGGCGGCTGAAAAAGCTGAACGTCTCCATTTTGCGGCGGCGGGCGGAAAGCCTGCTGCTTAAGGACGGTGCGGTCCGAGGTGTGGAAACGGAACGGGGACCGTTGAATGCCGACGCGGTGATTCTGGCCACCGGCGGAATTTCATACCCCGCCACCGGTTCCACAGGAGACGGACACCGGTTCGCAGAGCAGGCGGGCCACACGGTCACGCCCCTGTGCGGCTCTCTGGTTCCCCTGCAGGAAGTGGGGAACCTCTGCGCCGATTTGCAGGGTCTTTCTCTAAAAAACGTGGAGCTATCGGTTTTTGAAAATAACAAAAAAATCCATACCGATTTTGGCGAGCTGCTGTTTACCCATTTTGGTGTCAGCGGCCCGTTGGTCCTGTCCGCCTCTGCCCATATGCGGCATTTCGGAGAAAAGGCGTATCGGCTGGAAATTGATTTGAAGCCTGCGCTGGACGAGGGACAGTTGGACAAGCGGCTGCTGGCGGACTTTGAAAAATACGCCAACAGCGATTTCTGCAACGCGCTGAGCGACCTGCTTCCCCAAAAGATGATTCCAGTCATGGTGGAGTGCTGCGGAATTTCCCCGCATCGAAAGGTACACGACGTGACGCGGGAGGAACGGCAGGGGCTGCTGCGCCTTTTGAAGCAGTTTCCCATTGCCGTCGAAGCGCCCCGCCCTGTGGAGGAGGCCATTGTCACCGCCGGTGGCGTAAAGGTACGCGAGATTGACCCATACACAATGGAATCAAAGGTTGTAAAGGGATTATACTTTGCGGGTGAACTGGTTGATGTGGACGCCTATACCGGCGGCTTTAACCTGCAAATTGCCTGGGCCACCGGGCGCGCCGCAGGCTTTGCAGCGGCGGATACCAAGGAGTAAGGAGCATTCCCATGAAGAACGTGAGCATTGCCATCGACGGGCCCTCCGGCGCGGGGAAGAGCACCCTGGCCCGGGCGCTGGCAAAGGAAAAAGGATATTTGTACATTGATACCGGCGCCATTTACCGGACTGTCGGCTGCTATGTCCGCCGCTGCGGGGTGGACCCGGCAGACGAGGCGGCGGTGCTGCGGCTGCTTCCGCAGGCAAAGGTGGAGCTGCGCCGGGGTGAGGATGAAGCGCAGCGCATGTTTTTAAACGGGGAAGACGTGTCGGAAGAGATTCGCCTTCCCGAGGTTTCCAAATATGCCTCCGTTGTCTCCGCCCACCCGGAGGTTCGGGCGTATCTGCTGGAAATGCAGCGGGAACTGGCCCGGAATCACAGCGTGGTGATGGACGGACGGGACATCGGTACGGTGGTCCTGCCCGATGCGGACGTGAAAATCTTTCTTACCGCCTCGGTGGAGGTCCGCGCGAAGCGCCGGTATCTGGAGCTTTCGGAGCGGGGAACACCCGAAGCGCTGGATCAGGTGCGCAGCGAGATTGTCCAGCGGGACTGGGACGACTCCCACCGTGCTGCCGCGCCACTGCGGCAGGCAGAGGGGGCCGTGGCAGTGGATACCACGGGCATGAATTTTCAGGAGAGCCTGTCCGCGCTTTCCCGGGTGGTGGAGGAGGCGCTGAAATGAAGCCTTTCAACGGTTTTTTTGTGTTTATCTACTACGTGGTGGGTTTTATCACGCATCTTCTTCATCCAGCCAAGGTAGAGGGGATGGACCGCCTGCCCAGAGGGGGGGCGCTGCTGTGCCCCAACCACGCCAGCGACTGGGACCCGGTGATGGTGGCGCTGGTGCTGCCGGTGAATTACCGGCTGCACATTATGGCAAAGGAAGAGCTGTTCCGCAATCCGCTTCTGGGCTGGATTCTGCGCCGGGTGGGGGCATTTCCCGTCAGCCGGGGCGGCGGAGACATTCAGTCGGTCAAAACCGCAATGCAGGCTATTAAATCCGGAGACAATCTTTTGATGTTTCCGGAGGGAACCACCGTTCGGAACGGCATTGGTCATGTAGATGGCCTGCCTGCCCACGCCCACGGCGGCGTGGCCATGATTGGAATCCGCACGGGAGCAAAGCTGGTGCCGGTGTTTGTGGACGGGGAGAAGAAGCCCTTCCGGCGTACCCGTATTATCTTTGGCGAGCCCTATGAGCCGAGGATTACCGGGAAGCACGGCACGGCAGAGGAGATTCAGACGGTGGCGGACGAGGTTCTGGCGGCGGCCTATGCTCTGGGCGGGCAGGCCGTGGGAGGAAAGCCGCTGTGAAAGTGTTCTTGGCGCAAAGCGCCGGCTTTTGCTATGGCGTGGAGCGAGCGGTGGAGCTGACCAAAAAAGCTGCCGCCGAGAGCGGCTGCTGCGTTATGCTGGGGGACCTGATTCACAACGCCCATGTGGTGGCGGAGTTGGAGGCTCTGGGCGTGCGGAAAATCGCAGGGCCGGACGACGCGCCGGAGGGTGCCACCGTGGTGCTTCGCTCTCACGGAGAGCGAAGGGAGATGGTGGAGGAACTGACAGCACGGGGACTTCGCTGCGTCAGCGCCGCCTGTCCCAACGTGCTGCGGATTCAAACCCTTGTTGGCCAGGCAGAGGAAGACGGACGGCAGGTCATCATCATCGGCGAGCGAAACCATCCCGAAATTCAGGGAATTGCCAGCTATTGCAGGCATCCGCTGATTTTCGGCGGACCGGAGGAGCTTGCCGCCTGGCTTGCGGAGGACTCAGCACGGCGGGACCTTCCCATCACGGTGGCGGCGCAGACCACCTGTATTCGTGAACTTTTTGAGACTTCCATAAAAATCTTAAAAAAACAGTGTACAAACGCCAAAATATTTGATACAATATGCAATGCTACGCGTAAGCGTCAATCCGAGGCGGCAGAGATTGCCTGGCGGGTGGACGCAATGGTGGTGGTTGGAGACCCCAGAAGTGCAAACACCAAACATTTGACGGAAATTTGTATTGAGAGATGCCCGCGCGTTCTCCAAATCGAGGGGGCGGACGAGCTCTCGCCGGATTTTTTCAATGGTTGCTCTGTTGCAGGTCTGACGGCCGGTGCCTCCACGCCTGCGGGCATCATTAAGGAGGTATATGCAACGATGAGTGAAGAAATCAAGAACGTCGAAAGCGGCGAGGAATCCTTTGAGGAACTGCTGAATCAATCTTTTAAGACTTTAAATACAGGCGAAAAGGTAACCGGCATCGTCACGGCCGTGGGTCCCACGGAGGTGCAGGTGGATGTGGGTGCCAAGCAG
This sequence comes from Oscillibacter sp., assembly GCF_032018205.1. Classification (GTDB taxonomy): domain Bacteria; phylum Bacillota; class Clostridia; order Oscillospirales; family Oscillospiraceae; genus Oscillibacter. Next base: position 87,896 of record NZ_DALZOY010000011.1, read on the forward strand.
GCCGCATACATCAAGGCCAGCGAGTTAAGCGACGATCCCAACGCCAAGCCTGAGGAGCTTCTGAAGGTGGGCGACGAGATCGAGGCATATATCGTCCGCGTCAACGACATCGAGGGCTATGCCGAGCTGTCCAAGAAGCGTCTTGACACCGTGAAGGTCTGGGAGAACATTGAGCAGGCCGTCGAGGACAAGACCGTGATGGAAGGCGTCGTCACCGAGGTCAACAAGGGCGGTGTTGTCGTTTCCGTCAAGGGCGTGCGCGTGTTTGTGCCCGCTTCTCAGAGCGGTATGCCCCGCGGTGCGGATCTTGAAACCATGGTCAAGTCCAAAGCGCAGCTCCGCATCACCGAGGTCAACCGTGCCCGCCGCCGTGTGGTGGGTTCCATCCGCTCTGTGGCGGACGAGGCCCGCAGGGCCGCGCAGGACGAGGTGTGGAACAGCATCGAGGTTGGCAAGCGCTATACCGGTACTGTCAAATCCATGACCGCTTACGGCGTGTTTGTGGACATCGGCGGTGTGGACGGCATGGTGCACATTTCCGAGCTGAGCTGGAGCCGCATCAAGACCCCCTCCGAGGTCTGCAAAGTGGGCGATGCTATGGAGGTCTATGTCATCTCCTTTGATGCTGAGAAGCGCAAGATTTCTCTGGGCGTAAAGGATCGCGGCGTGAACCCCTGGGAGGACTTCATGAGCAAGTACCGCGTGGGCGACGTGGCTACGGTCCGCATCGTCAAGCTGATGACCTTCGGTGCATTTGCCGAGGTTGTCCCCGGCGTGGACGGCCTGATTCACATTTCCCAGATTGCCGACCGGCGCATTGAAAAGCCCGGTGATGTGCTGAGCGAGGGTCAGGAAGTAGATGCCGAGATCATTGCTGTGGACGAGGAGAAGAAGAAGATTTCCCTGTCTATCCGCTCCCTGTTGGCTCCGGCTGAGGAGAGCACAGACGCTGAGTAAGTCTCCCGCCAATTTATAAACAATGTTGCTCCGGAAATGCTCTTGCATTTCCGGAGCTTTCTTTGTATCCGACTTTTTGATGGAATATGCTTATTCCGCTGAATGCGGACGAAGCGCCTCTGGCGAATTGCCGAAATTTTTTAAATACCGACGGACGGAAGGCAGGCAACCGGCAACCGCTTTTTATAAATTCCGGTTTTTTCCGGGAAAATCAAGCGTAGCGACGGATGGTGCTCCTCCTTCGCAGGGCTTTGCCGGATAACATGGCTTAGGAAATCCGGCGCGCAAATTTCACAGATTTGATTGCATTCCAAAAATGATTATGTTACAATATTGACAATCTTTGAAACTGCATGGTTTTATTGAAAAAACAGGGAGGAATTTTTCATGAGCTATCAGGAGACATACAAACAGAAACTGACAACTGCGGACGAGGCTGTCAAGGTCGTCAAATCCGGAGACTGGATTGATTACGGCTGGTGCGTGGGTACTGCCGACGCGTTGGATAAGGCTTTGGCAAAGCGCGCGGACGAGCTGACCGACGTAAATATCCGCGGCGGCGTTCTGACCCATCGTCCCGCCGTGATGAACATTCCTGATGCGGCACAGCATTTTACATGGAACTCCACGCATATGGGCGGTCTGGAGCGGAAGATGACCAAGGAAGGTCTGGCATTTTATGTTCCCATCCGGTATTCCGAGCTTCCTCGGTACTACCGCGAAAATATGGCTCCCATCGACGTCCTGATGATACAGGTTACCCCCATGGATTCCCATGGTTGGTTTAACTTCGGGCCCAGTTGCTCCCACCTGAAGGCTGCCTGTGAGCGTAGCAAATGCATTATTCTGGAAGTGAACACCTCCTTGCCCTATTGCCACGGCGGCTTTGAAAACGGCATTCACATCGACGACGTGGATATGATTGTCGAAGGAGACAACAGTCTCCCCGATGAGCTGGGCGGCGCAGCCCAGCCCAGCGAAACGGATCTCGCCATCGCTCGCCTTGTCATGGAGGAGATTCCTAACGGAGCCTGCCTCCAGCTTGGTATCGGCGCCATGCCCGGCACAGTGGGCAAGCTGATTGCCGAGTCCGATTTGAAGGATTTGGGCGTACATACCGAGATGTACGTGGACGCATTTGTGGATATGTCCAAGGCTGGAAAAATCACCGGCAAGTACAAGCCCTTTGACAAGGGCCGCCAGACCTTTACCTTTGCCGCGGGTACCCGGAAGCTCTATGAGTTCCTGGACAATAACCCCCAGTGCATGGCGGCTCCCGTGGATTATACCAACGACGTTGCCCGGGTGTCTCAGATCCCCAACTTTGTCTCCATCAACGGCGCGGTCGACATTGACCTGTACGGGCAGGTTTCCTCCGAGTCCTCCGGCACCACCCACATCTCCGGTGCGGGCGGCCAGATGGACTTTGTGATGGGTGCATATCTGTCCAAGGGCGGCAAGAGCTTTATCTGCTGCTCCTCCTCCGTAAAGGACAAGAAAACCGGAGAGCTGTCTTCCCGCATCCGTTCCACGCTGCTCAATGGCTCCGTCGTCACTGCCACCCGCACCAACCTGCACTATCTGGTGACAGAGTACGGCAAAGTCAACGTCAAGGGCATGGCCACATGGCAGCGGTCCGAGGCCATCATCAGCATTGCGCATCCTCAGTTCCGGGAAGAGCTGATCGCCGAAGCGGAGAAAATGCACATCTGGCGCCGGTCCAACAAGAAATAAAGCTCTATTTTTGATAAAAACCGCCCTTCACAGTGTTGTGGAGGGCAGTTTTTTACGGTTTACGCAACATTTTTCAGGATATACTTGTAAGATTATCCGAAATGTGATATCATCTATTTGAGATTTTTGGAATTTTAATAACTGCGATAAGCGCATCCGGGACATGAAAGGAGCCTGAAATGTTCAGTGTCGGAGATATGGTGGTTCATCCCATGCACGGCGCCGGTGTGATCGACGGCATTGTGTGTGAGAAGCTCGGCAGCGCAGCGCAGGATTACTATGTCTTTAAGATGATGGTGGGTGGCCTTCTGTTGAAAATTCCAACGGCCAACAGTGACGCCATCGGCCTGCGGCCCGTGTCGGGTCGGGCGGAAGTGGAGGCACTGTTCAGCGCGCTTCCCACCATGAACATTGAGGAGAGCACCAACTGGAACAAGCGCTACCGCGAAAATCTCCAGCGGCTGAAAAGTGGGGACCTTTATGAGCTGGCCCGGGTGATCAAAAGCCTTACCATGCGGGACAGGGAACGAAGCCTTTCCACCGGGGAGCGGAAAATGCTCCATAACGCCAAGCAGATTTTGATTTCGGAGATTGTGCTTACCGGCGTGGGTAGCTATGAGCAGGTGGAGCAGCGGCTGGACGGGTCCATGGAGGTATAAATACGGACCGGAGAAAGCCGGTCGGGGAAGAGGAGATCGAATGTTCCGTTTCTTTCACCGTTTCAGGGACGCGCAGCGTCCCTTCTGCACGGCTCTGGTAGCTGCCGCCGGTGCTTCCTCCCGGATGGGAGAGGGCGTTAACAAGCTGCTGGAGCCGCTGGACGGCATCCCCGTTTTGGCTCGGACTCTGTTGGCCCTTCAAAGGGCGCAGCGGGTGGACGCCATCATCGTGGCGGCCCGGGAGGTGGATATCCTGCCCTTTTCCGAGCTGTGCCGTACATATGATATTTCAAAATGCGTCAAGGTGATTCGGGGCGGAGAGTCCCGTACCCATTCGGTGCTGCTGGCAGCGTTGGAGGCTGATGAGAAAACGGAGCTACTGGCGGTGCAGGACGGGGCGCGTCCGCTGACTCCGCCGGAGCTGATTGACAGTGTGATTGAAAAGGCAGCAAGGTGCAACGCCGCCGCTCCGGCGATCCCAGTGAAGGACACAGTGAAAACCGTGCGGGATGGGCAGGTGGAAGAAACGCTGAACCGCTCCGCTCTGGCTGCGGTGCAGACGCCGCAGGTGTTTGAGGCCAATCTGTTGAAGGCGGCGCTTCAGTCCGCCATAGAAGCCGGGGCGGAGACGACGGACGACTGCTCCGCCGTGGAGCGACTGGGCAAGACTGTGTATCTGGTGGACGGAGACGAAGAGAACCTGAAAATTACCACGCCGCTGGATTTGATTCTGGCTCAGGCAATTTTGGACGCCAGGGAGGATCGGCTATGACGGGGCTGCGCATTGGTCAGGGATATGACGTTCACCGTCTGGTAGAAGGGAAGAAGCTGATTTTGGGAGGCGTGGAAATTCCCTGGGAAAAGGGACTTCTGGGCCATTCCGATGCGGACGTGCTGACCCACGCGGTGATGGATGCGTTGTGCGGAGCGGCGGGGCTTGGCGACATTGGAACCCTGTTTCCGGACAATGATCCCCAATACGCGGGAGCCGACAGTATCGCCCTTTTGCGGCAGGTGACGGCACTTTTACGAGAGAGGGGCTATGCGGTGGTGAACATGGATGCCGCGCTGATTGCCCAGCAACCGAAAATTGCCCCCTACAAAAAGGAAATGGCGCAAAATCTGGCCGTGGCGCTGGGTGTGGAGCGGGATCGCGTGAATGTAAAGGCCACTACGGAAGAAGGTCTTGGCTTCACGGGAGACGGCTCCGGCATGGCGGCGCAGGCCGTGGTGCTTTTGGAAAAGGAATGATAGTTGATATGGGAGGCCTGTCCGGAAGGACGGGTCTCCCGGTTGCTTTTTAAGGCCCTGAAAGGCTTGCGGCGGTCCGTCAATGTTTTGTTGTCTCTATTCTCACCCCTTTTTTCGGTCCGCATAAACTATGGGGAGAGGAGGAGTGTCCGTGGAACAATACTGGATGATCGCCCGCTCTGTGACCTATGCCCAACGGATGGAAAGAATACTGATGGCCGCGGGGATCCGGACGCGCATCTTCCGCGCTCCCAGAGATTTGAGCAATCTGGGCTGTGCGTATGCTGTGGAAGTGACGGGCGGGGCGCTGCGTCCCGCACTGTCGATTCTTCGGTCGGCGGGGCTTTACCCCGCTAAATTATATTTGTTACAACAGGGAAAATACGTGGAGATTTCTCTGTGAACCGCGTCCGGCGGCTTTGCCGCCGGACCCCGGATAGCGTTGGAACGCGGGGTATAAACGCCGCTTTGGAATCTTTTTTAGGAGGTTGACTATGATTTATCTGGACAGTGCGGCCACCAGCTTCCAAAAGCCGGAGACGGTTGGCCGGGCAATGGTGAAGGCCCTGCAAACCATGAGCTCTCCCGGGCGCGGCGGCTATCCGGCGGCCATGCAGGCGGCAGATACGCTGTTCTCCTGCCGCACGGAACTGGCCGAGCTCTTTCATATATCGGAGCCGGATCGGGTGGTATTCACCATGAACGCCACCCACGGGCTGAATATCGCCATCAAAAGCCTTGTCCCCCGCCGTGGGCGTGTGGTGATTTCCGGCTATGAACACAACGCCGTCACCCGGCCCCTTGCGGCGCTGGGCGCGGAAATTATTGTGGCCGGCGCGCCGCTGTTCCGGCCGGACCTGACCACGGAGGCCTTTGAAAAAGCCATTACCCCCGACGTGGATGCCGTGGTTTGCAGTCATGTATCCAACGTCTTCGGCGTGGTGCAGCCGGTGGAGGCCGTGGCTGCGCTCTGCCGGGAGAGGGGCGTGCCCTTTATCATTGATGCGTCCCAGTCCGCGGGAGTAATGCCACTGGACATGGCGGAAATGGGCGCGGCGTTTGCCGCCATGCCCGGGCACAAGGGGCTGTACGGACCGCAGGGCACCGGCGTTCTGCTCTGCGGCGACAAGATGGATGGAAGTCCTCTCATAGAGGGAGGGACCGGCAGCGTTTCCATCCAGCAGGAAATGCCGGATTTTCTTCCGGACCGGCTGGAAAGCGGAACTCATAATGTACCCGGCATCGCAGGTCTATTGGAGGGGATTCGCTTTGTCCGAGGAAAAGGGGAGAACGCCATCTGCCTCCACGAGCGAAAACTGGCCCTGCAGGCCTCGGAGGGGTTGAGAAAGCTCCCCGGCGTCTGCGTCTGCGCGAGAAGGGACCTCTTTGACCAGACCGGTGTGCTCAGTTTTGTGGTGGACGGAGTGGATTCTGAATTTGTGGGCAACGCTCTGACGGAGTCGGGCTTCGCGGTCAGATCCGGTCTGCACTGCGCGCCGCTGGCCCACCGCACGGCCGGAACGATAGATAGCGGCACCGTCCGTCTCAGCTTCTCCGCGTTTAACACGGAAAAAGAGGTGGATTTGCTTCTGGAGGCCCTGCCCGGAATCCTGAAGCGCCTTTCCGACTGATTTCCCCCACAGCCGCCCGCACCCGCCTTTCGGGTCGCGGGCGGCAAAGCTGCGTTTGGAGGAAAAATCCTGAAAAGCGGTGAACATACTATGAATTTTGACGCCTTTTGCCTTGCAATTCGGCGTCATTTTCTATATAATATAAACGTTCTTGTAATTTGGGTGTGCTCCGAATCCCACGGCTTTCTCCGTGGGCGGAATCCCGCCCTGACCCGGGAAGGAAGCTGATACAGCGATGAGTGCAAAATTTTCGCTTCTGCCGGGCATTATTGCCCGGTATCTGCTGACAATTGAAATCACGGACATTCTGGACGTTCTTCTGATGGCCATCGTCTTGTACAAGCTGCTGAATTTTGTCAAGACCTCGCGGGTGGCAAACCTTTTAAAGGGCGTTTTGATTTTTCTGGCGGTGCTGTGGCTGTCCTCCATCTTTCACCTCAACGGCATCAGTTACATCATGGGCCGGATGGTGGAGTGGGGCGTTCTGGCCCTCATCATCCTGTTTCAGCCGGAGCTTCGCCGGGTGCTGGAGCAGATGGGCAGCCGTCGGCTGGCCTTTTTCTTCACCAGAGGAGAGACGGAGAGCACGTTGGAGCGCATGATCGGACAGACTGTTCTGGCCTGCACCGAGATGTCCAAATCCCGCACCGGCGCGCTGATTGTCTTTGAGCGGGAGATTCTGCTGGACGACATGGTCCGCAGTGGTACGGTGCTGAACGCGGATGTATCCGGCGAGCTTTTGAAAAACATCTTTTTCGTGAAGGCGCCCATGCACGACGGCGCGGTCATCGTTCGCAAGGGCCGGGTTTTGGGCGCGGGGTGTATGCTACCCCTGAGCAAAAACGTGAATCTCTCACGGGACTTGGGGATGCGCCACCGGGCCGGTATCGGCATGAGCGAAAACTCCGACGCAGTGGTGGTGATTGTCTCCGAGGAGACGGGGTCCATTTCCGTAGCCGTGGGCGGGATGCTGAAGCGGCATCTGATGCCGGAAACGCTGGAAAACCTCCTGCGCAACGAACTGCTGCCTCAGGAGAAAGAACCGTCGGACCGGAAGCCGGGCCTCTTCGGTCTGCTGCGCGTCCGCAAGGAAGGAGGCGGCCGCAATGGAGAACAATAAACAACGTTGGAACAAAAGCAAGGTGCTGTACGTCGTCCTCTCCGTTTTGTTCTCCTGTGCCATCTGGCTGTACGTGGACAGCATCAACAACCCCGAGAAGGAGAAAACCATCAGCGATATCCCCATCGAATATGTTGGGTCGGACACCATTCTGGCCGACCGGGGGCTGATGCTTTTGCCGGAAAGCGACCAGACCATGACGCTGACCATTAAGGCGCGGCGGCTGATTCTGGCCAAACTGGACCCTGATAAAATCCGCATTCAGGCAAATCTGTCCGATATTACGGAAACCGGGGCCCATAACGTGGGTTATACGGTTCGCTATCCCAGCAATATTCCGAGAGACGCCGTCTCCTATTCCAACGCCTCCTATGCCGCCCATGTGGAAATCGGTGAGCTTTATCGGCGAAACGTAGATATCCGCTGTACGCTGACGGGCACCGTGGCCGAGGGGTATATTGCCGGTGAGCTCCGTCTGGAGCCCGAGACGCTGGAGCTGCGCGGCCCGCGTACCGAGGTGGACGCAGTGGCCTATGCCAAGGTGACGCTTGCGGTGGACAACGCCACAGAAACCGTCTCCAAAGCGCTGGACTATGAGCTTTACAACGAGGCCGGAGAGCTGATTGAGGACACCTCCAACCTTCGCGCAACCTCCGATCAGATTCAGGTGACGCTGCCCGTGAACGTGGAAAAGGAACTGCCCCTTCGGGTAAACTTCATTGAGACGGCCGGGGCCAGAGTACAGAATCTGGACTATTCCATCACCCCCGCCAGCATTACGGTTTCGGGTGCGGCAGAGCTTTTGAAAGACGTGGAGTATATCACGCTGGACGATTTTGAACTGGCGGAATTTGTGGGACCCTCCACCTATCGGTATACCATCAACGTCCCCGCGGGTTGTGAAAATCTCAGCGGAGCTGCCCGGGCAACCATGACCGTCCGATTCAAGGACATGGCCTCCGCCGACTTCAATGCCGTGAATTTTACGTGTGAAAACGTACCGGAAGGGAAAACTGTAACCGTTCTGACCGCGGAATTGCCGGTGTCCCTGCGGGGAACCGCAGCGGATGTGGCGTCTGTCAAGGCGGAGGATATTACGGTGACGGCGGATTTGACGGATATTCTCGCCGCGGGCGGGAGCTATACAGTCCCCGCAAAAGTCATCGTGGGCAATGGCGCGGACGTGGGCGTGGTGGGTGAATATCAGGTGAAGATCACCATTTCCGAAGACACCGGGCAGGAGGAGACCCCTGATCCCACAGTCCCTTAACGTAAACAATCAGCGGATTTAGGAGCGATCAAATGACACAAATTGCAACAATTGAAAAACTGCTGGACGAAAGCCACGCGGAAATTTCCGTGGCGCGGCAGTCCGCCTGCGGACACGACTGCGAGGAGTGCGCCGGCTGCGGCGTTTCCGGCGCGTCGGTCTATGCCAGAGCGAAAAACTCCATTGGGGCACGGCCTGGGCAGAAGGTGGTGGTGGAGAGCAGCACCAAAAACATCCTTGGCATTCTCCTGCTGGTCTATATGGTTCCGGTGGTGCTGTTTTTTCTTGGATATGCGCTGGGGGGATTTTTTGCCACAGCGGCGGCGCGGTATACCACGGCGGTCATCGCCTTTGTGCTGGGGATGATTCCGGCGGCGCTCTATGACCGCCGCCTGCGGCGGCAGGGCGGCATGGAGTTTACCATCGTCAGGCTGTTTTAAGCCGGGGCGCGATGTTTGGTTACGTCAGGCCCCCACTGGATCTGCTTCCCGCTGAGGAGCAGGAGCGGTTCCGCAGGGCCTACTGCGGACTGTGCCACACGCTGCGCCGCCGGTGCGGGCTTCCCGCCCGCTTCATTCTGAACTACGACTTCACGTTTCTGGCAATCCTGCTCTCAGGCGGAGAGGAGCCGGAAATCCGCTGTGAACGGTGCGTGGCAAGCCCGCTGAAAAAGAGGACGTGCTGCGGCGCGCACCCGGCGCTGGATTTGGCGGCGGATGAGAGCGTGATTCTGGCCTATTGGCAGGCGAGGGACGGCGTGGCGGACCACGGGTTCTGGAAGGGGTTTAAATATCGCGCGGTGGCTCTGGCCCTGCGGGGCGGCTATCGAAAGGCGGCTGCCGCCCGTCCGGAATTTGACCGGGTGACGCGGGAGCAGCTCGGTCGGCTTGCGGAGCTGGAGCGGGAGAAGGCCCCTTCGCTGGACGCTCCGGCAGACGCCTTTGCCCAAATTTTGGCCGCCGCCGCCGACGAGGCGGAGGACGGCTCGCTGCGCCGCATTCTCCATCAGCTTTTATACCATTTGGGCCGCTGGGTCTACCTGACGGATGCGGCGGACGATTTAAAGGAAGACGCTCTTTCTGGAAACTACAACCCGCTGATCTACCGCTACGGCCTAAATAACGGCGCGTGGACGCCGGAGAGCCGGGATGCCTTCACAAAGACGCTGGACCACTCCGTCCGGCTTCTGGCCACGGCCTATGAGCTGTGGGATTTCGGGTGCTGGACCCCTATTTTGGAGCAGACTGTTTACACGGGGCTGTTTCAGGTGGGAAAGGCAGTGCTTTCAGGTACCTACCGGGCAGGCAAGCCGCCGCGCAAGAAAGACAGAAAAGTTGAGGAAACCACATGAACGATCCCTATCAGGTACTCGGCGTTCCCGAATCCGCGTCGGACGCGGAAGTGAAAAAAGCATATTTGGAGCTGGCGCGGAAGTACCATCCCGACAACTACCACGACAATCCTCTGGCGGATCTTGCGCAGGAGAAGATGAAAGAGATCAACGCCGCCTATGAGGAAGTGAGTAAACGGCGGGGCAGTGGACGAAGCAGCAGCACAAGCCGCCCCAGCTCCGGCTACGGCGGCTATTCCGGCGGTTACGGCTATGGTGCGGGCGGGTCTGCCCAGCAGTCGTCACAAAGCTCTGTTTTGCAGCAGGTGCGTATGGCTGTCAACTCTGGAGATTTGAGCCGGGCGGAAGCCCTGCTCGCCAACTATTCGGACCACAATGCGGAGTGGAACTTTCTCCGGGGCGCGGTGTGCTACCGCCGGGGCTGGCTGGATGAGGCACGGCGATACTACGAAACCGCCGCCCGGATGGATCCGGGCAACCGGGAATACCGGCAGGCGCTGGAATTTATGGACAACGCCGGAGCGTCGGCTTACAGCCCGCAGGGCGGCTTTGGAATGGAGCAGTGCGGAAGCGGCGGACTTTGCCAACAGCTTTGCTGCACGTACCTTTTGTGCAACGGCTGCGGCCTTGGGTTCCGCTGCCTGTAAGGCGCGGCTTTTGATAGGGAGGAAACAGAAGTGATTAAGAGTATGACCGGCTATGGCCGGGCGAGAAAAACACTTGAAAATCGGGATATTACCGTGGAGGTCCGGTCCGTCAACAACCGGTATCTGGACTGCACGGTGAAGCTGCCAAGAGCTTATGTTTTTGCGGAAGATGCGGTGCGCAAGCACGTGCAGCAGGCCGTTTCAAGAGGGAAAGTGGATATCCTTTTCAGCATTGATTCCACGGGGGCGGACACTGCCAAGGTGACGGTGGACCGCGGCCTTGCGGAAAGCTATGCCGCCGCGCTGAGAGAGCTTTCGGAACTCTGCGGTACAGAGGCAAAAATCTATCCCGAGACGCTGGCCCGGTTTCCCGACGTGCTGAATGTAACCAAGGCGGAGGAAGATCTGGACGCGCTGGGCGCGGATATTTGCTTGGTGCTGGATGAAGCGCTGTCCGCGTACAATACCATGCGGGCTTTGGAGGGCGAAAAGCTGGCCGCCGATATCGGCGGCCGTCTGGACGCAATCGAGGATTTGACCAAGCGGGTGGAGGAGCGTTCTCCTGAGACGGTGGCGGAGTATCGCCGGAAGCTGACGGCCCGGATGGAGGAGGTTTTGCAAAGCGCCTCCATCGACCCCCAGCGGATTTTGACCGAGGCCGCGATTTACAGCGACAAGGTGGCCGTGGACGAGGAGACGGTCCGCCTGCGCAGTCACCTGTCCCAGCTTCGGGAAATGCTGCGCTCCGACGAACCCATGGGGCGAAAGATGGACTTTCTGATTCAGGAGGTGAATCGGGAGTCCAACACCATCGGTTCCAAATGCTGCGATGTTTCCATCGCGCAGGTGGCGGTGGACCTGAAGGCGGAGGTGGAAAAAATCCGCGAGCAGGTCCAGAACGTGGAGTAAGGCCGTGAAGCTTATCAATATCGGCTTTGGAAGCCTGATATCCGCAGACCGTCTGGTGGCGGTGGTCAGTCCGGATTCCGCGCCGGTGAAGCGCCTGATTCAGGAGTCCCGGGAGCGGGGAATGCTGATCGACGCGACCTATGGGCGGAAGACCGCCTCGATTTTTGTCATGGACAGCGACCATGTGGTCCTCTCCGCATTGCCGGTGGAAAAGCTGGCTGGGCGGCTGGGGACTGAAATCCCGAAGGAAGAGGAAGAATAGGATGCAAAAGGGAAAGACTTTCATTATTTCAGGACCCTCCGGGGTGGGAAAGAGCACAGTTTTGAAGGCGCTTTTGGAAAAGCGCTCCAATCTGTACTTTTCCATCTCCGCCACCACCCGGGAGCCGCGTCCCGGCGAGGTGGACGGTGTGCACTACCGGTATATGGACGTGGACGCGTTCCGGGAGAGAATCGCCAACGAGGAGTTTTTGGAGTATGCCGAGTATGTGGGCAACTTCTACGGCACGCCGAAGAAATATGTGGACGAGGCCATGGAGGCCGGGCAAGACGTAATTCTTGACATTGAGATTCAGGGCGCGTTACAGGTGTGCGACAAACGTCCAGGGACACCCCGTATTTTCATCGCCCCGCCCTCTTGGGCGGAGCTGGAGCGGCGGCTGACGGAGCGGGGAACCGACTCCCCGGAAAAAGTTCAAAAGCGTCTGCTGCGTGCCAAGGTGGAATTTCAAACGGCTCATACCTATGATTACTTTGTTATTAACGACACCGTGGAAACCGCGGTGGCAGAGCTGGACGCCATCATGACGGCGGAGCACTGCAAGCCCAGCGATCGTATGGAGATTATCAGCGGAAGATGAGCCACGGCCCATCAGGAGATTATTTTAAGCCGAAAGGCAGATAGGAAGAACTTTACTATGATGCTTTATCCTGCAATGACCCAGCTTAACAGCTACATCCCCAACCGCTATATGCTGGTGAACGTGGTGGCCCGGAGGGCCCGTCAAATTTCCGAGGCTGCGGAAAGCTCCGGCGAGTCACTGTGCGAAAAGCCTGTGACTCTGGCCATTCATGAGGTGGCGGACGGCAAGCTGGATTCCCGGGGCATGAACCTGACCATCGCAGAGGGAGATGCCGACCAGAAGAGGACGCCGCAGGAATAATTTTGCGGATGGGGAGGGACGAAGATGGAGCGCTCAGAGATTGCAAAGGTAGCCGTCAGCGCGGCCACGTTTTCCATCGATCGACCCTACGACTATCTGATTCCCCAGTCGATGCTGGAAAAGGCGAGGCCGGGGGTGCGGGTGTCTGTACCCTTCGGCAGGGGAAACCGAAGCTGCGAGGGTGTGATTCTGGCCCGGGAAACCGGCTCTAAGCGCGCCGGCGTGAAGCCGCTTGCATCCGTGCTGGACGACGAGCCGGTGCTGGATGGCTGGGGCGTATCGCTGGCGCTGTGGATGCGCCAGCGGTATTTCTGCACTATGTACGAAGCGGTGAAAACCATTCTTCCAGCGGGTCTTTGGTATCGCCTGCGTGAGGTTTTTACGCTGACGGAGGGGTTGGACCGCGCTGCCGCCGGAAGCCTTGCCGGAAAAATCAAAAACGCGGAGCCGGTGCTGGACGCGGTCTTTGCCTCCGGAGGCAGCGCCGAGCTGTCCCAGCTAAAGGCCGTCTGTGGCGAAGACGCGGAACCCACGTTGCGGGTTTTGTGCAAAAAGGGCGTGCTGTCTTCCAGCGTCACCTCTACCCGGCGCGTGAGCGACAAGCAGCGCCGAATGGCGGAGTTGACCATGGACGGAGCAGAAGCTTTGGCTCTGGTGGAACCCAGAAAAAAATCCGCGCCGATGCGCTACGAGGTGGTATTGCTGCTGAGCGCCACCGGGCGGGCTTCGGTGCGGGACATCTGTTATTTTACCGGAGCTTCCGTCCAGACCCTGAAGGGATTGGAGAAGTCCGGTATTGTGGCGTTTTCGGAGGAAGAACGGCTTCGGATTCCGGAGCCGAAGGAGGTCGAGCCGGGGCCGCCCATTGTCCTTAATGATGAGCAGCAATCCGCTTTTGCGCGGATTTTGGCTCTGACGCAATCCAGAAAAGCCGAGGCGGCGCTTTTACAAGGCGTCACCGGTAGCGGAAAGACGCAAATTTACATCCGTCTGGCGCAGGAAGTCCTTAAGCAGGGCAGGTCCGTGCTGGTGCTGGTTCCGGAAATTGTGCTGACGCCCCAAATGATGGAGAAGTTTTCTTCCTACTTCGGCGGGTCGGTGGCTATGCTCCACAGCTCTTTGCGGATGACGGAGCGGTATGACCAGTGGAAGCGCATCCGCAGGGGAGAAGCCCGGCTGGTGCTGGGCACCCGGTCGGCGATATTCGCGCCGTTGGTTGATCTGGGCCTTGTCATCATGGACGAGGAGCAGGAGGGGAGCTATGCTTCGGAAAACGCGCCCCGATATCATACCCGAGATGTGGCAAAATTCCGCTGCGCTCAAAGCGGCGCGGCGCTGGTGCTGGGCTCCGCCACCCCGGCGGTGGAAACCGCATGGAGCGCCAAGCAGGGACAGTATCACCACGAGTTGCTACGCAGGCGTTACAACGAACAGAGCCTGCCAGACGTTCAGGTGGTGGACCTGCGGCAGGAGATCAAGGCTGGAAATTCCGGCGCGCTCAGCGGCCCACTGCGGCAGGAGCTTCAGGAAAATCTAGAGCGGGGAGAGCAGAGCATTCTGTTTTTAAACCGTCGTGGCAACAGCCGGATGCTGGTGTGCGGCGAATGCGGCAGCATTCCTTCCTGTCCAAGGTGCAGCGTTTCCATGACCTATCACTCCGCCAACGGGCGGCTGATGTGCCACTACTGCGGCCATTCCCGCCCCGCCAGCGACGTTTGCCCTGAGTGCGGCGGTATTATGAAGCATATCGGAGCGGGGACCCAGCGGGTGGAAGAGGAACTGCGGGATTTATTTCCCGGCGTGGGCGTGCTGCGAATGGACGCGGATACCGCCGGCGGAGACCATGAGATGCTTCTGAGTCGCTTTGAGCGGGATCGGATTCCCATCCTTCTGGGAACCCAGATGGTAGCCAAGGGCCTTGATTTTGAAAATGTGACGCTGGTGGGCGTACTCAGCGCCGACGCGTCTTTATATTTGGACAATTACCGTGCCGCCGAACGGACGTTCAGCCTGCTGACGCAGGTGGTTGGCCGGGCTGGTCGGGGCGGAAAGAGCGGCCGGGCAGTTATCCAGACCTACACCCCCGGCAACGAAGTCATTCAGAGTGCCGCGTTGCAGGATTACGAGCGGTTTTACGACAGTGAAATTGCTTTGCGGCGTATCCGACGCTATCCGCCCTTTGCGGACCTCTTTACCTTCACCGTCTCCGGCGGAGACGAAGGCGCGGTGTTCCGCGCGGCGATGGCTCTGCGGGACGAGCTGGTGACACTGATGGCGGACACAGCGGTGCAGGAAACCGAGCCGGAGATGATAGGACCTGCGCCCGCGCCCGTGCTGAAGGTGAACAACCGGTTTCGCTACCGGGTGTTTCTCTCCGGCAAAAATGACAAACCAACCCGGGACCGAGTGGCATGGCTGCTGCGCGAGTTTGGAAAGCGGCGGGAAAACCGGGGCCTGAACCTGTTTGCAGACTGCAACGCAATGGATTGATTGCGATTTTCGATTGGAGGACAACGCAATGGCTTTGAGAAGAATTATAGAGGCGGGGGACGATTCCCTGCTGAAGAAGAGCCGTCCCGTGACAGAATTTAACGGGCGCCTGCGCCAACTGCTGGACGACATGGCGGAGACGCTGACCGACGCCAGAGGCGCCGGCCTTGCCGCACCGCAGGTGGGCGTTTTGCGGCGGGTATGCCTGGTGCTGGATGAGGATTCCGAGGAGTATATCGAGTTGATTAACCCGGAAATCATCTTTCAGGATGGAGAGCAGACGGGCCTTGAAGGCTGCCTGAGCCTGCCGGGAAAATGGGGCGTGGTCACCCGGCCCGACCATGTGCGGGTCCGGGCACAGGACCGGGAGGGAAATTGGTTTGAGGTGGAGGGCGAGGGCCTGACCGCACGAGCCTTCTGCCATGAGATTGAGCATTTGGACGGACACCTGTTCTCTGAGTACGTGGACCATTTTCTGACTGACGAGGAGTTGTCGGAATATCTGGAGGCCGAGGGGGCCGAAGAGGACGAGAACGTAGAACCGGAGGCGTAACGCTGATGCGCGTATTGTTTATGGGAACTCCCGAATTTGCCGTGGCTTCTTTAAGAAGATTGGCGGAGGACGGGCATGAGATTTGTGGGGTCGTCACGCAGCCGGACAAGCCGAAAAACCGGGGCATGAAGCTCATACCAACCCCTGTCAAGGAATATGCCATGACGCTTGGACTTGACGTGTTTCAGCCGCAGAAGGCGCGGGACGGCGAGGCAATGGACCTTGTGCGGCGGCTTGCGCCGGAGCTGATTGTGGCAGCAGCCTACGGCAAGATTTTGCCGGAGGAGCTTTTAAACTATCCGAAATACGGCTCCATCAATGTCCACTCGTCCCTACTGCCCAAATACCGGGGCGCGGCCCCCATCAACTGGGCGATTTTGAACGGAGACAGGGAAACGGGCGTATCTATTATGTATATGGTGGACAAGCTGGACGCAGGGGATGTGATCTCCAAAGTCAAAACGCCCATCGGACCGGATGAGGACGCGCAGGCCCTGACCGCCCGACTGGCAGAGCTTGGGGCAGAGGCCTTAAGCGGAGTGATTGCGGGGATTGAAAAAGGCACTGCGGTCCGGACCGTTCAAAACGAGGACGAGGCCACCTATGCGCCCATGCTATCCCGAGACCTGTCGCCCATTGACTGGACGAAGAGTGCCCTCGCCATCAACTGCCAGATTCGCGGTCTGATTCCCTGGCCCGCGGCCTCCGCCGTGTTGGACGGACGGGCGATGAAGATTTTTAAATCTCAGGAGACTGGGGAGAAAACCTATGCCGAACCGGGAACGGTACTTTCAGCGGATAAGAGAGGAATTGCAGTTGCCTGTGGAGATGGCAAGGTCCTTTGCTTAACGGAGATACAGGCCGATGGGGGAAAGAAGATGCCCGTTGCCGACTATCTGCGGGGCCATCCTATCCAACTTTGAAACGAGGAATTTGATGCAAAACGATTATGCTTATTTCTTTGCGAACAACCTGTACTGGATTCTGCTGATTCCGGTATTTCTGCTGTCCTTGTACGCGCAGGCGCAGGTTTCCGGCAGCTTCAACCGTTACAGCAAAGAAACCAACCGCCGCCGTATGACCGGGGCGCAAGCCGCCGATGCGGTACTGCGGGCCCACGGGGTCACCGGTGTGACAATTCATCCCACTCAAGGACGGCTTACCGATCACTATGACCCTCGGTCCAACGCAATCTATCTGTCCGAGGACGTGTACGGCGCGGCCACGGTGGCGGCGGTGGGCGTTGCCTGTCACGAAGCGGGGCACGCGGTGCAGTACGCCGTTGGGTACGCCCCCGTCCGGCTGCGCAATCTCATCATTCCCGCAACCAGCTTTGGCTCCCGCTTCTCCTTTATCCTGCTGCTGATCGGAATGCTGATGTACAGCCAGTCTTTATTTTTGGCGGGCATCATTTTGTTCGGAATCACCACATTCTTTCAGCTTGTGACGCTGCCGGTGGAGTTTAACGCCTCCGCCCGAGCCATCGAAACCATTGAGAATGAGGGTTTGTTGGCGGAAGAGGAGATTGGAGGCGCGAAAAAGGTCCTGCAGGCGGCTGCGCTGACGTATGTGGCGGCGCTTTTAACCAGCCTTTTGCAGCTTATGCGGTTCGTGGCCATTTTTGCGGCCCGGGGCGGCAACCGACGGGGAGGCCGCAGATGAGCGCCCGGGATACCGCCCTGCGAGTGCTGGGCGCCGTCTCGTCCAATGCCGCATGGGCGGACGCTTCTTTAAAGGCCCAGCTCCGGAGAGACGGACTGACCGGCGCGGAGGCCGCGTTGGCCACCCGCATGGTCTACGGCGTTTTGCAAAACCGCGCCCTACTGGATTTTTATTTGGGGGCCTACTGCTCCCAGAAGGTGAGCCATTTACAGATACCGCTTACGGACATTCTGCGGCTGGGTGCATATCAGATTTTGTTTCTGGACAAGGTGCCGGACCGGGCGGCGGTAAACGAAGCCGTGGAGCTGGCAAAGAAAAATAAACGTGGTGCGGCATCCGGGCTGGTGAACGCTGTTTTGCGGAAGGTATCTTTGAACAGGGACACGCTTCCAGCCATTCCAGACAGGGATGAGGCGCAGTATCTTTCCATCAAGTACAGCCACCCCAAGTGGCTGGTAAAGCGGCTTTTGGCGCTGCTGGGCCGGGAGGAAGCGGAGGCTTTCCTTGCTGCCGACAACGGTGTTGCGCCCCTGACGGTACAGGTCAACACGCTGAAAACCACGCCGGAAGAGCTAACCGCAAAGCTCACAGCAGCAGGAGTAGGAGTCACGCCACATCCGTGGGTTCCGGATTGTCTGGAGCTGTCTTCCTCCGGCGATCTGACGGCGCTGGAGGCGTTTGGACAGGGCGAGTTTTTCGTGCAGGACCCCGCAGCGAAGCTGGTGGGCTTGGTTGCCGCGCCCGAAAAGGGGCAGCGGGTCATTGACGTGTGCGCCGCTCCGGGAGGAAAGTCCTTTGGCGCGGCGGTGCTGATGGGGGACGGGGGAGAGTTTTTTTCCTGTGACCTCCACGAAAAGAAGCTGGTCCGCATTCAAGAGGGCGCTGCGCGGCTGGGAATTACATCTATTGAGACCGTTGCCGCAGACGGGACGGTTTTCCGTCCTGTGTGGGCTACCAGCGCCGACGTGGTGCTGGTGGATGCACCCTGCTCTGGTCTTGGTATTATTCGGAAAAAACCGGACGTTCGGTATAAATCCCCCGACGACCTGTTTACACTTACCGTAGCTCAGTCCGCGCTTTTAGAAAACGCGGCGCGGTATGTAAAGCCCGGCGGTACGCTGATCTACTCCACTTGTACCGTGCTTCCGGAGGAAAACGGCCAGATTGTGGACGGATTTCTCGCCGCCCACCCGGAATTTTCCCGGGAAAGCTTTACGCTGCCCCGCCCTCTCGGGGAGCAGCCGGGAGAGCTGACCCTCTGGCCCCATCGCCATGGGACCGATGGATTCTACATCTGCCGCCTGCGGCGTGCTGAAGGGGACGTCCCACAATGATTGACTTGAAATCCCAGAAGCCGGAGGAAATGACCTGTACCCTGAAGGACATGGGAGAGCCTTCCTTTCGTGGAAAGCAGGTGTTCTCTTGGCTCCATGGGGGCGCGACTTCCTTTGATGAGATGACAAACCTGCCAAAGTCTCTCCGGGAAAAGCTGGAGCGTACATGCATTCTCACGCCGCCCGTGGCCGTGCGCAAGCAGGTTTCCAAGCTGGACGGCACCGTGAAATACCTTTGGGAGCTAAGCGACGGAAACTGCATAGAATCGGTTTTCATGCGCTATCACCACGGGAATACCGTCTGCATCTCCTCTCAGGTGGGCTGTTTGATGGGCTGTGCATTCTGCGCATCCACTGTGGCGGGAAAGGTCAGAAACCTGACGCCGGGGGAGCTACTGGATCAGGTAATTTTTACCCAGAAGGACGCCGGTCTGCCGGTTTCCAATATCGTTTTGATGGGGATTGGGGAGCCGCTGGACAATCTTGATAACGTGCTGCGGTTTTTGGAGTTGGTGAACTGCCCGGAGGGGCTGAACATCGGCATGCGGCATATTTCCCTGTCTACTTGCGGCATCATTCCCGGCATCGAGCGCCTTGCCGAGTTGAGTCTTCAGCTTACGCTGTCCGTCTCTCTCCACGCGCCGGATGGGGAAACCCGCTCTAAAATCATGCCGGTGAACCGGGCCTATCCCGTGGAGGACCTGTTTGCCGCATGCCATCGTTACTTTCAAAAAACAGGGCGGCGCATTTCCTTTGAGTACGCCATGATCGACGGCGTGAACGATGGTGACTGGCAGGCGGACCTCATTGCCCAAAAGTTAAGAGGGATGCCGGGGCATGTGAATCTCATTCCGCTGAACGACGTGGTGGAAAGCCCGTTCAAGCCTTCCAAACGGACGGCGGCGTTTCAAAAGCGGCTGGAGTCCCATGGTGTCACCGCCACAGTGCGGCGGAGCTTGGGGGGGGATATCGACGCCTCCTGCGGTCAGCTCCGTCGGAAGGCCATGGAAGAGAGGAAAGGAGTGTGACCGACATGCAGGTTTGGGGCATTACGGACGTGGGTCTGGTCCGTAAAGACAATCAGGACGCTTTTGCCGTGCGGGAGCGCACGGACAGCGGACACACCGTCTGCGTGGTATGCGACGGCATGGGCGGCACCGCCGGCGGCCGTCTGGCAAGCCATATCGCGGTGGATACCTATATGCGGGAGGTGCGGCGCGTTCTGCGCCCGGAGATGACGCCGGGTCAGCTCCGGGAGGCGTCATCCTTTGCGGTGTCTCTTGCAAACAAGGCAGTCTGGGAAGCGGCGCGGCAGAGCGAGGAATTTCAGAACATGGGAACCACGCTGGTGGCTGCCGTGGGCTATGGAGGCGGCGCTGTGGTGAGCAACGTGGGCGACAGCCGTGCGTATCATATTACAAAAGAGTGCATCCAGCGGATTACCCGGGACCACTCGTTGGTGGAGAGCATGGTGGAGCGGGGGGACATTACCGCCGAGGAGGCCCGCCGCCATCCAAACCGCAATCTGATTACCCGGGCGCTGGGGCCGGATGAGCTGATCGAGTGCGACGGCTACATATGCCCCATGGAGCCGGGGGAAATCATTCTGCTGTGCAGCGACGGGCTGGTAGACACCGTGTCGGATCAGGAAATGCTGGACGAGGTGAACCGTGCCAAGACGGGAGAGGACTGCCTTTCAAGGCTTCTGGATCTCTCTAAGGAGCGCGGCGCAAACGACAATGTAACCGCCGTGCTGATGCGCGAAACAGACGGAAAGGGGGGTGTGTGACATGGTGGATTCTTATATTGGAAAAATGCTGGACAACCGCTACGAAATTCTGGAGCGGATTGGGACCGGCGGCATGGCCGTGGTATACAAAGCCAAATGCCACCGCCTGAACCGGCTGGTGGCCGTGAAGATTCTCAAGAGCGATTTGGCGCAGGATGAGGAGTTTCGCCGCCGGTTCCACGCGGAGTCCAAGGCTGTCGCCATGCTGTCTCATCCCAATATCGTTTCGGTGTATGACGTGTCCCAAAGCGCGGAGGTAGAATACATCGTCATGGAGCTAATTGACGGCATTACTCTCAAGCAGTACATGGAGAAGCGGGAAAAACTGGACTGGCGAGAGTCTTTGCACTTTATCACCCAGATTATGCGCGGCCTTTCCCACGCCCACAGCCGGGGAATTGTCCACCGGGACATCAAGCCCCAGAACATCATGGTTCTGCGGGACGGCAGCGTGAAGGTGGCTGATTTCGGCATTGCCTGCCTTGAAAACTCTGCCCAGACCCTGACGCAGGAGGCCCTTGGCTCCGTCCACTATATCTCTCCGGAGCAGGCCCGGGGCGACCGGACAGACGCACGCTCCGACATTTATTCCGCCGGAGTGGTGCTTTATGAGATGCTCACCTGCCGCCTGCCTTTTGAGGGTGATTCCGCCGTGTCGGTGGCCATTCAGCATCTCAGTTCCATTCCGCTGGCGCCCCGGGAGATTGACGCTGGTATCCCCGAGCCGCTGGAGTTGATCTGCATGAAGGCCATGGCCCCAGACCGGGATCGGCGGTATGACTCCGCCGAAGCCATGATTCTGGATCTAGATGCCTTCCGTAAAAATCCCGGCGTGGATTTGGACATTGATCCCAAGGACCTTCGCCCGGAGGAGCCTGACGAGCCAACCCGCCCGCTGCGCACCGGCGCCGTGGTGGCTGCCGCCGCGCAGCACCATGCCGCCAGGGAGCTTTCCCGCGAAAGGGATACCGGGCGGGAATACGGACGGAGCAGAGATCGGAAGTACGATTCGGATTACGACCGGGACCCGCCCCGAAAGTCCGAAGGAGAGCTGTCCCCTCAAAAACGCACGGCAATGATTGTCGGTGTGGTGGTGGTGGCGCTGGTGGCGGTGTTTTTTGTGGCCAGGGCGGTGTTCGGCTCCATGGATGCGGGAGACAAATATCTCGTTCCAAATGTGCTGGGACTGACGGTGGACGAGGCCAATGCGCTTCCCGAGGTTGACGGGATTTTTACAATCAATGTGGTGAGCAGGGTTTATGACGATGCGCCTGTGGATGTGATTCTCAAGCAGGACCCATCGGAGAACATGCCGAAAAAGACCAACCTTGTCATTGATGTCACCGTCAGCGCCGGGGAGAGAACCGACACGATGCCGGACGGCCTGATTGGAAAGAATATTCAGGTTGCAAAGGTGGATATGAAAACACTCATCACCGATTTGAAGCTGGATATTCAATCGATTGAGGAGAGCAGCGACGACGTGACGGCGGACGCCATCATTCGCACGGATCCGGAGGCGGGGGCTACCCTGAAAAAGGGCGACACCGTAATACTGTACGTTAGCACGGGACCGGAGAAAATTCCGGTGGATGTGCTTCCCCTGACCGCGCTTCCCGTTGACAAGGCAAAGGAACTGGCCACA
Organism: Oscillibacter sp.; assembly: GCF_032018205.1. Lineage (GTDB taxonomy): Bacteria > Bacillota > Clostridia > Oscillospirales > Oscillospiraceae > Oscillibacter. The sequence continues at coordinate 110,061 of NZ_DALZOY010000011.1, forward strand.
AGTCTGGGGCTTGACGTAGAGGTAAAAGATGTGGAGAGCAACGAGGCTGTCGGTATGGTGGTGGCGCAAGACCCCGCCGGAAACACGAAGGCCAACAAGGGCGACAAAATTATCCTCTCCGTCAGCAAGGGTCCTGCGGGTACGAATCCCCCCTCGGAAAATTTGATTCTCCAGCCAGCGACCTTCTCGCTGCCGCAGGATGGGCGGGAAACCGTTCATATGGTGGTGTTGCTGGATGGACAGTCACAGTTTGACGGCAATGTGAATTGCAGCGACGGAACTACTACCGTGGACTTGTATGGCACCGGCACCGGCACGGTACAGGTGTATTACGACGGAACGCTGTTTGAAACACGCACGGTAAGCTTTGATGCGTGAGGGCCGGATTCAAAAGGCCCTCAGCGGGTTTTACTATGTGGAGTGCGACGGGGAGCTTTTTTGCTGCCGCGCCAGAGGAAAATTTCGCAAAGAGGGCGTTTCTCCCTTGGTGGGGGACCGGGTGGAAATCCGGGAGCTTGGCGGCGGCGAAGGCTATGTAGAGGCCATAAAGCCCCGAAAGAATACCTTTCGCCGCCCTTCCGTGGCAAATGTGGACCAGATTGTGATCATTGCCTCGGAGGCCCTTCCAAAAACCGACCCTTATCTCATCGATCGGCTCTCCGCCATCGCGGCGCTGAAGGACTGCGGCGTGGTGGTGGTGCTGAACAAATGCGATTTGAACAGTGCCGACGGTTTGTATGAGATTTACCGCGCCGCGGGCTTTTCCACGGTCCGCGTCAGCGCGGAAACAAGGGCGGGTCTGGAGGAGCTGAAGCCGTTAATAGCTGGAAAGCTATCTGCCTTTACAGGAAACTCCGGCGTGGGAAAGTCCAGCATTTTAAATGCGCTGGACCCGGAGTTTGGGCTGAAGGTGGGAGAAATCAGCGTGGCCCTCGGCCGGGGACGGCACACCACCCGTCACGTAGAACTTTTTCACCTGTCCTGCGGCGCAGAGGTGGTGGATTCCCCGGGCTTTGCGTCTTTTGATTCCGAGGAACTGGATTTGGAGCTGAAACACCGCCTTCCCGAGACTTTTCCGGACTTTGCGCCGTATGTGGAGGGCTGCCGGTTTGTGGGGTGCAGCCATACGAAGGAAAAGGGCTGCGCGGTGCTGGAGGCCCTTATGGACGGAAAGCTTCAAAAGAGCCGCCACGACAGCTATCTCCGGCTTTACGAGGAGTTGAAGCCCCTCAAGGAATGGACGGAGCAGAAGAAATAAAAAAGTGCGGGTAACTCATTTTCGGTATCCGCCCTTTTTTTTTTTTTCTTTTTCGCGTAGAAATTTCCCCGCTTTGGAACTTTGTTCCGCACGCTTTTTTCTTTCCGGGTATATACTGGAGTACGAGAGGAGGTGCGGCGGATATGTGGTGTGGCCGTGGAGGGGGAGGAGGCTGCTGGCTGGGCGTATGTGCGGTGTCGCTGGGGCTGGGCATTTTAATTGCGGCGATTTTTCCTACGGGCTTTCTGCTGTTTATCGTCGCACTGCTCCTGATCGCCTGCGGGAGCGCCTGTCTTCGGCGCTGAGATGAGTTTGATTTGGAAAAGGAGTGCGTGTATATGAAAATCGTCGTCTGGAAGTCGCCGAAAGCGCTGTGCGGCCTGTTGCGCAGGTTGTTCGGGATCAAGGAATAACCCTCATCCTCCCGGCATAGGATAGGCCAGAATCACAATGGCCGGGAAAGGATGGTCTGAATGGAACTGGATTTAAAAAAAGCCCGCTTCGACGCCTATGACGTGGGCGGGGAGCTTGTGCTGACGCAGGAGGAAACGGCGGAGACAATTGTGCCGGATTACTGCCCCGACATTGCCCGCATCATCGACACGGAGGGAAAAATCTATCTCCACAGCCGAGAGCTGAGGGACGGAAAGGCGGAAATTTCCGGCACCGTGCGGATAACGGTGCTCTATACCCCGGATGGGGAGAGCGGCGTGCGCACGCTGGATTTTGCCATGCCTTTTTCCGCCGAGTCGGACGCCAAGGCCATGCCGGAGTGTGTGCTTTTGGCAGCGGACACAGAGCCTGAGCTGATGGAAACCCGTGCGCTGAATCCCCGTAAGGTGTTTACCCGTTGTCGGCTTGTCACCCGCCTTACCGGATATCGCCGGGCGGAGACGGAATTTTGCACCGACGCGGAGACAGACGCAGCCTTGTGCGTTGAAAAGCGGCGGGAGGTGCAGCATACCACCGCACTGACACATATCGCAGAAAAAGATTTTACATTCTCCGACGAGCTGGACCTGTCCCCGGGCAGGGAGGGCGCTGCGGAAATCCTCTCCAGTCGCGTCTCCGTTTGTGTGACGGAGACAAAGGTGGTGGGGAGCAAGCTGATTTTGAAGGGAATCTTTACAGTTTGTCTCCTGTACCGCTCCTTGGAGGGAAGATGCTGCTCCACCTCCGGTGAGCTGCCGTTTTCTCAGATTATGGAGGTGGACGGCGCGGCCGAGGGCTGTGTG
>NZ_DALZOY010000011.1:112563-113391 GCF_032018205.1 Oscillibacter sp.
GCTGTGGGGCCTCGGTTAGTGTTCAGCTCACCGGCACAGATATTCAAGTGGACGGAGACCACGACAACCGAAAGATTGCCGTCACGCTGTATCTCCACGCCACAGCCCTGCTGCGCCAGGAGCAGGACGTGACCCTGCTGTGCGATTTGTACAGCACAGCCTATGATTTGAGCTACGAGGCCCAGCCTTTGCAGCTATGCGACTTCGCGGAGACTCTGACCCGCCGTCAAACGGTACGGGAGGTACTGGAAATCGGCGTGGTGGCGGATTCCATTCTGACGCTTTCCGCCTCTCCCAGCGCCGTATCCGTCAGCCGTGAGGGCGGCGGCAGTACCTTGCGTACTGCCGTGGCTGTTCGGGCGTTGTATCTGGACGAGGGCGGCGCTGCGCTGATGGCGGAGCGGAGCATCGAGGTAAGCTGTCAGATGGATTTGCCGGAGGACTGCCGGGTAACCGCTCACGCCATTTGCCCCGAGGAGGTTCAGGGAAGTCTGGGGGACCGGGGGATTGAGGTACGGTTCTCGGTGGAGTTTCGGGCGGAGGCAGTCTCTCGGAAAAAGAGAGTCTGTGTGTCTTCCGCAAAAATCAGCAGCGAAGCGCCAAAGGACCTTTCCGGCGCCCCCTCTCTCGTTCTGCGGTGCAAAAACAGACAGGAGACACTTTGGGACCTTGCCAAGCGGTACAACACCACCGTAACCACAATCCTCTCTGCAAATGATTTGGAGGATGAGGGGGATGTGTCGGAGGAAAAGCTGCTGCTGATTCCCCGGAAGCGGGCATAAGTGCCGGAGGAACGGCGTTCTTCTGAATTTAACATACAAGATCGGC
>NZ_DALZOY010000011.1:113401-123276 GCF_032018205.1 Oscillibacter sp.
ATTTTAATCGTCCTTATGCCGCTGCATTCCGCCGGTCTCTGTGTTCCATAGCGCAAGACAAGAATCCATAGTTGAAATATGTCCCGGTACAAACAAATTTAAATTTAGATTGCCGCCAGAGGCGACAAAATGCTGCAAAGCGAGGCCCCGTTGCCTCAACTCGAAAACCGGGACAGAAACTGCTTCGTCCGCTCTTCCTTTGGTGTACCAAGCACCTCGTGGGGCGCGCCCTGCTCCACAATGACACCACCGTCCATGAAAATTACCCGGTCCGCAACATCCCGGGCAAAGGACATTTCGTGGGTGACAATCACCATAGTCATTTTTTCCTGTGCGAGCTGGCGGATGACCTTTAAAATTTCACCGGTCAGCTCTGGGTCCAGTGCCGAGGTGGGCTCGTCAAAAAACAGAATTTCCGGCTGCATGGCCAGCGCCCTGGCAATGGCCACCCTCTGTTGCTGTCCGCCGGAAAGCTGGCAGGGATAGCACCCCGCTTTGTCGAAAAGGCCCATTTTTTTCAGCAGCTCCAATGCCGCGCTCTCCGCCTCCGCCCGGCTTCTGCCCGCTACGCTGACAGGCGCGTCCGTCAGGTTTTTCAAAACTGTGTAATGGGGAAAGAGATTAAAATTTTGAAATACCAGCCCAAAACAGCGCCGTATTTTTTTCAGATCTCCGGCATAAACCGTTCTGCCACGCGCATCGTTCCATGCAGCTTTGTTCCCGGAATAGGAAAGCTCGCCGCCGTCCATTTCCGTCAACAATGTGGCGCAGCGCAGCAGGGTGGACTTTCCGGAGCCGGAGGGACCGATGATGGCCACCACTTCGCCCTTGTCCACGCTCACTGAAATGTCCCGCAGCACCTCCGCAGTCCCGTCAAAAGACTTGCGGACGCCGTTCAACTCCATCACTTTCATCTTCGGACACCTCCTCAGCTATAATAGCTCATATGTTTTTCAATGCGTTCCATCCCCCAAGCCACCACGCTGTTAAACAAAAAGTAGAACGCTCCCGCGATAAATAGCGGGAGGACGGTGGTGTTGGCGGCGGAAATCTGCTTTGCAACGTTGAACAGCTCCTGATAGGCAATAACAAAGGCCAGAGACGTGTCCTTAACCAGCGTAATTACTTCATTGGTGACGGCAGGGAGGACCCGCTTTACCATCTGGGGCAGAATAATCTTAAAAAAAGTCTGCCTCCGGCTATAGCCCAGCACCTGCGCAGCCTCATACTGTCCCTGCGGGATGGACTGGATGCCGGCGCGGTAAATTTCCGCGAAGTAGGCGGCATAGTTGATGGAAAACGCAATGACCGCCGCCAGCAAGCGGGAATAGCCCGACAGACTGATACCTAAAACGTAGTAGGGTCCGAAATACACCACCATCATCTGAAGCATCAGTGGCGTGCCCCGGAGGACGGAGATAAAAAACCGCACCAACGCCTGCACGGGCTTGAATTCCCGCAGAGCAGACATCGCTTTCCCAGGTTTCTTCCCGACGATTTCTCCTTTTGCGCCAAGACGGCGCAGAGGCGCCCAGGCGGACATCCGCCCCAGCGCCACCAGAAGCCCCAAAGGCACGGAAAACACCAGCGTCAGCACAAAAAGCTGCACGGCTGCCCACAGGCCCGTCAGCAGTTGCTGAAGTACATTTGCCAAAACCATTTCAAATTCTCCTTGATCTTCAATTGCCGGTGAGGGCGGCGGGGTTTCCCGCCGCCCTCACGGAAGCAGTCTGCTTATTCGCCGTAGCAGAGCATATCGGCCAGCTCCGGCGCATCGTAGGTTGTGGCGGCTGCGGTGGCAATTTTCTGGAAGGTTCCGTCGGCCCACATGGCATCCAGCGTGTCCTTTACCTGATCGGCCAGCTCCGTGTTGCCCTTTTTGAAGCCGATGCCGTACTGCTCGGTGGACAGAGGCTTTTCCAGCATCACAAACTTATCGGAGCCACGGGTTTTCAACTGGAAGTTGGCCACGCCGATGTCCACCGCGATGGCGTCGTTTGCGCCGGATTCCAGATTCATAAAGGCGGTATTGTAGTCGGGGACCTCGTCCAGCGCGGAGAAGGAGGCGGCCAGAGCAAGATTTTCGTCGTTGCTGCCGTCGCCGGGGTCGTCAGTCAGCGCCGTGAGGGCGGAGGAGCCGGACTGGGTCACAACCGGCTTTCCGGCAAGCTGCGCCGCGTCGGTAATCCCGCTGTCAGACCGCACCACAAACATAATGGAGTTATTTACGTAGGGGCCTACCCATGTATAGTTTTCCTCGCGGCCGGTCATGGTGAAGCCGTTCCAGATGCAGTCAATATTTCCCGCGTCCAGTTCCATGTCCTTGGATGTCCAGTCAATGGGCTGGCGATTAAGCTCCCAGCCGTTGCGGTCGCAGACCTCCTGCGCCAAATCCAGATCGAAGCCCACGTAGCTTCCGTCGTCGGCAATAAAGCCATAAGGGGGATACTCCGCATCGAAGCCGACGGTAAAGGTGGTGCGTGCCGCGCTGCCGGACGCGGCCTCCGGAGAAGATGACGCGGAGCCGGACGTTTCGCTGCCTGCGGGCGCAGTGCCACCACAGGCGGCAAGAGAGCCGACAATTGCCGCCATGGCAAGCAGAGCCAGAACCTTTTTCATTTTCATTATAATTCCTCCATTTTAAGGGCACCGCCCTCGTGATTTAGATAATTATCAATTTAGCATGATAATACACAACTGTAAATATGCGATATCCAAAAAGAATCCGCAAAAAAGCGACGGGCTTTTGTGCAATTTTCGGTGGCTCCTGCCTGTCATACTTGTCAGGCTTTCCACATAGAGTGGAAGCAGGATTGCAAGAAGGACGGGGGATGCTATGAATACGACCATCTATCAGAATATCGCCACCCGGACCGCCGGTGACATCTACATCGGTGTGGTAGGCCCGGTACGCACGGGAAAATCTACATTTATTAAACGGTTTATGGAGACGCAGGTGATCCCCAACATTGAAAACGTCTACCGCCGTGAGCGGGCCAGAGACGAGCTGCCCCAGAGCGGCTCGGGACGGACCATCATGACGGCGGAGCCAAAGTTTGTGCCGGAGGAGGCCGTTCAGATTCAGCTGTCCGACGGGGCGGCGTTTTCCGTGCGGCTGATTGACTGCGTGGGGTATATGGTTCGGGGCGCCATCGGGTCCACGGAAGACGACCAGCCCCGCATGGTAACAACTCCTTGGTACGACCATGAGATTCCTATGATGGAGGCGGCGGAGCTTGGCACCCGCAGGGTGATTGCGGAGCACTCCACCATCGGCATCGTCATCACCACCGACGGGTCCATCTCTGAGATTCCCAGAGAGGATTATCTGGAAGCGGAGGAGCGGGTGATCCGGGAGCTTCAGGAGCTGGGAAAGCCATTTATCGTCCTGCTGAACTCCGACTCGCCCAAATCCGAGCGGGTGCAGGCGATGGCAAAGGACATTGCCGCCCACTATGACGTGAACTGTATGCCGGTGAACTGTTTGGAACTGGACGAGGCAGCGGTGGCGGACGTATTGAAGGCCGTGCTGTACGAGTTCCCCATGCAGGAGCTGGATGTGTTCCTGCCCGCGTGGGTGGACGCCCTTCCGGCGGACCACCCCATTAAAGCCGGACTGTACGGTTCGGTGCGGGAAGGGACCATGGGACTGCGCCACATCCGGGAGGTTGACGGCGTGATCGCGCAGCTTGGAAAGAGCGAGAACATCAGCTCCGCCAAGCTCACCGGCATCGACCTTGGAACGGGTGTTGCCTCATCGGTGCTGCTTCTGCCGCAGGAGCTGTTTTATCGGACGCTGTCGGAGCAGTCCGGTTTCTCTGTGGCGGACGACGGAGACCTGATGAGCCTGCTGACCCGGCTTGCCACCGTGAAAACGGAGTACGACAAGGTGGCGGGCGCGCTGAATGATGTGCGGGAAAACGGATACGGCATTGTGGTTCCCGGTCTTGACGAACTGAAGTTGGAAGAGCCGGAAATCATGAAGCAGGGTGGACGGTACGGCGTCCGCCTGAAGGCCAGCGCCCCCAGCATCCACATGATTCGTGCCGACATCGAGACGGCGGTCAGCCCCATCGTTGGGAATGAAAAGCAGTCGGAAGACATGGTGAACTATCTCTTACAGGAATTTGAGGGGGATACCAGCAAAATCTGGCAGTCCAATATCTTTGGCCGCAGTTTCCACGAGCTAGTGAGTGAAGACCTGCAAAACAAACTCCAGCGGATGCCTGACGACGCACGAAAGAAGCTTCAGGAGACGCTGACCCGCATCATCAATGAGGGCAGCGGCGGGCTGATCTGCATTATTCTTTAATAAAAAAGGCAGAGGGAAGCACTTTGTGCTTCCCTCTGCCTGTATGTATAGATTACTGACGGCGATTTTACTGCGCTGCCATATGCCGTCTCTGGAGTTCTCCAATCAGATCCTGCGGAGAGACATCGCTGGGGCTCAATGAGATACTAATAGGCTGATGCCCCAACTTGAGATTCCACCGCGCTAACCATTTCTTGACACCACTAAGCTTTTCAATATAAGCTTCCTGATTTTTTAACAAAACTTCAATAAATACATTGTTCATCATACTGCCAAGATAAATAAATTCAATATCGCTCCACGGAATAAATCCGAAAGAAAGTACAGTGCTGTTTTCTAAAATACCATCTGCAGTGACCGTAAGGAGCGGCTTTCCGGACAGCGTCTTTTTGATAAAAAAAATACTGCAAAAAGTATAAAGGAGAATACTAAAAGCTGCAAAAACTCTTAACACAATCTGCGGAAAAGGGCTTTCCATCAAATCTGCGAACAGTAGAAACACACTAAGCAAGGTCATTCCTAATATGATGCATATGACGAGGAAAACGCCTTTTCCTGACTGTTTGACAACAATTGTTTCATTCATTTTCTCTGCGTCCTTTCCAATCAAAAAATGCCGAACTCTGCTTCAATTTATAAATTTCATGTAAAGTATATTCCCTTTATAGATATTCCCTCTCTTTGGGAAGGTGGAATCTTTTTAAATCCACGCCCTCCAGCTCCAGCAGGCGCATTTTGTTCGCAAATCCCCCGGCGTAGCCGGTGAGGGAGCCATCTCCGCCCACCACCCGGTGGCAGGGGATCAGAATGGAAACAGGGTTGTGTCCCACCGCGCCGCCCACGGACCGGGCCGATGCGGCTATTCCCCGCGCTTGCAGGCGCTGTGCCAGCGCGCCGTAGGTGACGGTTTCGCCCCGGGGAATTTCCAGCAGAAGCTTCCATACCTCCTTGCGAAACGCGCTGCCTTGGGGAGCCAGCGGCGGAAGAGCGTCGGGAATCCCGCCTGAGAAATAGACCTCCAGCCAGTCCCGCGTTTGATTAAAAACCGGAAGCGCGGCGGTTTTTTCGTGCCCCGTAAGCGTGGAGCCGAAATATTTCTGCCCTTCCAACCAAAGCCCGGTCAGCGCCGTGCCGTCCGACGCAAGGCACAGAGGCCCTAAAGGGGAGGAAAGCTTGCAAATTGTATCCATAGGCAAAATTCCTTTCAAATTCTAAAAAGCAGTTGTTAAGGGAAACTTTTGTTCGATTGATAAAATCATTATAGCAGAATGCAGTTCCGCTTGCAAGAGTTGTCCGGACGTGATACCATAAAAGCATCAGACAGGGGAGGGGATTGCGACATGCTTCTGGCCATCGACGTGGGAAATTCCAATATGTCCGTGGGGCTGTTCGGCCCGGACAGGGAGCTGAAGTTCCTGGCCGCGCTGGATACGGACATCCGCAGAACGGCGGATCAGTTCAGCATTGACTTGATGAATTTATTTGCGCTGTATCATTACGATCTGAAGAACGTCAGCGGAGCCATTGTGTGCAGCGTGGTTCCGCCGCTGAATTTCATGTTGGAAAAGGCGGTGGGCCGATTACTTGGGAAGCCGCCCATGGTAGTGGGGCCCGGCGTGAAAACGGGCCTGAACATCCGCATGGACTTTCAGACCCAGATGGGGGCCGACATTGTGGCGGACGCGGTGGCGGCTCTTGAGAAATTTGCCGCACCTATTGTCACCATCGACATGGGCACCGCCATTACCATCGGGGTCATCTCCCACGACCGCACCTATGAGGGCGGGCTGTTGCTGCCGGGGGTCAATGTCTCGCTGGAGGCCTTAAGCCGCCGGGCGGCGCAGCTTCCCGCCATTTCCCTCCAACACCCCAAGTCTCTCATCGGCAAAAACACAGAGGACTGCATGCGCGCCGGTATCATCTACGGAACCGCCGGGATGCTGGACGGCGTGTTGGACCGCATCCGGGACGAATTTCGCGGCAAGACCGTCAGCGTGGTGGCCACGGGAGGGAGCGCACCCATCATCGTGAAGTACTGCCGGAACGAGATTATCTACGACAAGTACCTTTTGATGGACGGGCTGTGGGCCATCTACCAGAAAAACCGATAGGAGGGAAAAGTAAGATTCAATAAAACAGAGAGGGCCTTTCGGCCCTCTCTTCTATATAGAAAAAGTACGCTCAGTTTCCACAGTGCCGCGCAACACAGGTGGCGGAAATCTGTGGGGGAAGACTCATCGTCATGGCTCCGCTGTAACGGATGCACACGCACTCACCGCAGGAGAAGCAGCATGCATTGTTTGCATGAACAACAACCTCTTGGTTTGTAGCGCAGTCGCACACCAGTAGCTGACAGCGCTCGGCGCGAAGAATACGCGCGATCATCACGGTATCCATGACGGTATCATTATTGCGACAAGTTTCAAGCTCCAAAATAATTACCTCCAATACACAGGCCGCAATCTATCATATTCAAAGCAAACGGCTTCAGTGCATCGTACCTCCGGACAGAAACGGGCGCAGCCGCAGGGTACTGACGAGGACAGTCTGCACTGGGAACGACTCTCTTAAATTACAATGCGGCCCGCTCATTCGAGCGGGCCGCATGTTTTATTTCGCCAGCACTTTTTTAAGCTTCGCAAAGCGGGGGAGGGAGTCCGCCTTCGGCAGCTTCGGCTCGCCCTGAATCAAGGGCAGTACATAGTCAATAAAGGGCTGCTCCACGCCGTTGCCTCTGGCGTTAATCCACTCCCGGGGGACCTTTTTCTCCGTGTTGGCAACGTCGGTCAAGTTCAGCAGAGCCGTTTTGCAGACGTAATGTCCATCCCGCTCGATTCGCTCAAAGCCCACCATCTTGTCGGTGATGCCGTTGACCGCATTTTCCACGGCGGCCTTTCCAGCCATAAATGATTCTTCAATATCTGTCTCGGAGGCCAGATGCGCGCCGCAGCGCTGCAAAAGGCTCAGCTCGATGCCCCGAACCTTGGCGCCGGTCTTCTCCTTGACGACGGCGGCAAGCGTGGCGGCAAGACCGCCCAACTGGGCGTGGCCAAATCCGTCGGTGGCGGACGCCTTGGCCTCGGAGACAAAGGTGCCGTCTGGATAGTGGATGCCCTCGGACACGGCCACCATGCAGTTGCCCTTTTCCTTGTAGATGCGCTCCACGTCGGCCAGAAATTCCTCCATGTTGAAGTCTGTCTCCGGCAGGTAAATCAGGTCTGGACCCGCGCCATAGGCCGTGGCCAAAGCGGCCGCGCCCGCCAGCCAGCCGGCGTGGCGGCCCATGATTTCAACGATGCAGACCATTCCGGTGTCGTAGACACGGGCGTCCTGATAAACCTCCATGCAGCTTGTGGCGATATACTTGGCGGCAGAGGCGTATCCGGGGCAGTGGTCCGTACCGTACAAATCGTTGTCGATGGTCTTGGGTACGCCCATCACGCGGCATTCATAGCCCGCCTTCTGCATATACTTGGAGATTTTGTTGCAGGTGTCCATAGAATCGTTGCCGCCGTTATAAAAGAAGTAGCGCACATCATACTTTTTAAATGTCTCCAAAATGCGTTTGTAGTCGGTGTCGTCCATATCCGGGTCCGCCATTTTGTAGCGGCAGGAGCCAAGGGCGGAGGAGGGAGTGTATTTCAAAAGCTCCAGCTCTGCGGGGTCCTCCTTGCCCATGTCGAACAAACGGTCGTTCAAAACGCCCTTGATGCCGTGCTCCGCGCCGTAAACCGCAGTGATGGCGGGAGAATTCAGTGCGGTGGCAATCACGCCGTACGCGCTGGCGTTGATCACAGAAGTGGGACCTCCGGACTGGCCTAAGATGCAGGCGCCTTTCAGTTCACTCATGGATAGTTCCTCCTGATTTTTCATCCCGGAAAGCCGGGCTTGATAAATGTATAAGTGAAAATATTTTATCATGTTCACCCACAATTGTAAATACTTGCAATTTTATTTCTCTGTGCTATTATGATATCAGAAAATCGTTTTCTTTAATCGTATCCAAACCGTTTTGGATGGATGCACGGATCCAAGCGCGTGTTCTCGCCGCGCCGGGAAAACAATAATTTTGACAGGAGATGATTGATATGCCACTGGTCACGTCAACCGAAATGTTTAAAAAGGCCTATGAAGGCAGCTATGCCATCGGTGCGTTCAACGTCAACAACATGGAGATCGTACAGGGCATCACCGAGGCCGCCCGTGATCTGGATGCCCCCCTGATTCTTCAGGTATCCAAGGGCGCCCGGGCCTACGCCAACCATACCTATCTGATTAAGCTGGTAGAGGCCGCGGTCATTGAGTGTCCCAACGTTCCCATCGTGCTCCATCTTGACCACGGCCCGGATTTTGAAACCTGCAAAAGCTGCATCGACGGCGGTTTCACCTCCGTGATGATCGACGCCTCCGGCAAACCCTTCGACGAGAATATTGAGATCACCCGAAAAGTGGTGGAATATGCCCACGACCACGGTGTGGTGGTGGAGGCAGAGTTGGGGACTCTGGCCGGGATTGAAGACGAAGTAAACGTCAGCGCCGAGGACTCCTCCTATACCCGCCCCGAAGAGGTGGAGGAATTTGTCTCCCGCACCGGCTGCGACTCTCTGGCCATCGCCATCGGCACCAGCCACGGCGCGTTCAAGTTCAAGCCCGGAACCAAGCCCCAGCTCCGGTTTGACGTGCTGGAGGAGGTTTCCCGTCGGCTGCCCGGCTTCCCCATCGTGCTGCATGGTTCTTCCTCTGTACCGCAGGAGTTTGTGGAGAAGATCAACAAATTCGGCGGCAACATGCCCGGCGCCATCGGCGTGCCGGAGGATCAGTTGCGCCACGCGGCCGAGCTGTCCGTGTGCAAAATCAACATCGACTCCGACCTTCGCCTTGCCATGACGGCCTGCATTCGGGAGCACTTCGCACAAAACCCGGGTGATTTTGACCCCCGCCAGTATCTCAAGCCCGCCCGTCAGGCTATTAAGGACATGGTGTCCCATAAGCTGATTCACGTTCTGGGCTGCGACCACAAAATTTAATCGTTTTTAGAAAAACAGGGCAGGGAGACAACCGTCTCCCTGCCTTTTCATACGGACTGCGCGCCGCTCATGTAAAAAATTGCGCGGGCGGGCGTGTACGCCAAAGGCCGGTGGTGGCACAATTCTCTCCCTTCGCATAAGCTGGGGGCAGGGGAGGGGTGCCCATGATTTTACAGGACTATGACCGCCAGGCAGCGGTGCAGTACGCCCACCGCTGGGCCTATGGCCGGAATCCGGCATTTTACGACTATGAAAGCATCGGCGGAGACTGCACAAACTTTGCGTCCCAGTGCCTTTATGCCGGGGGCGGCGTGATGAATTTTTTCCCGACCTATGGCTGGTACTATATCAACGCGAATCAAAAGGCCCCCGCATGGACGGGAGTGGAATTTCTGTATAACTTCCTCACCCGGTCTCAGACCTCGGTGGGCCCTGTGGGTGTGGAATGTCAATTATGGGAACTGCGTCCGGGCGATCTGGTTCAGCTCTCTCTCGGAGGAAGTCGTTATCAGCATTCACCAATCGTGGTGGAGGCG
>NZ_DALZOY010000012.1:0-3880 GCF_032018205.1 Oscillibacter sp.
AAATTCCGCTACATACAGAGTCAAAACAAAAAGGTTGCACGGAACCGTGCAACCAAATCAAGATTCTTTTCAACTCAGTAATTAACATAAAAAAATAGGAGTATCCCATGAGGATACTCCTATGGTCGAGGTGACAGGATTTGAACGCATACAACACTTATTTATATACAATTAACTTAATAATTTAGGAAACTTTATGCATTTTAAAGTACATAAAGATGATAATGTGTTTAATTATGCAAAACTCAAAATGGATGTCATTGCGTAGCACCGGTGCTTTTTTCACAAAACAGGGAATTGAACTCCCATTTATCCATAATATTGCATATCCATGCTTCTTATAGTCTTAGAGATTGACTATAAAGTAAAACGACGATTTCCTCCGCCCATTTGGGAGAAAATCATCGTTTTAACTAAAGCTACTAGCTTATTTCAATATCACCAACTCAATACCACAACAAAGCTGCGCTGTACGGGTTACTTCCGGTAATGTTGCGAGTAGCCACCAACACTAAGCGATCACCTTCAGAAACAGGAATGGAGGTAACCTCATTTCCAATTGAGTTTGTGCCAATTGCCGGAGCGCCGGAATAAGCCGGCAATATTTGCACCAGTGGTCCAATAGGTTCAAAATCATTTTCAGTAAGCCACACTGTTCTATACATTTGAACAATAGTATCTGCTATATTTTCTGCCGTAATAGTACACCCTGCTGATGTCGAGATATAACCTGACACCTTTGTAATGGTTCCGTTTTAGGAAATAAACCCAAGTTGAGGCCTCCAGCAGTTGTGTTAATAACTCCTCCTGTTATCACCCTATCTCCTGTGCTGGTTTCCAGTCACGCACTCCTGTCCTGTTAGTTTTCGACTGTAAATAACGGCAACCCACTTTATAATTAAGCAATTGACATTTATACCCTTTCTATTTGCGTTGATATTTCAATTGAAGAACCTAATCTCGGGCATTCCGAAAGATAAGTTAAGACAGCTTAATTATCCGAATAGTAATATTCGGAATTTCAGAAAAGCCTGAGTCGTAGGTGTTTCCACCATTAGAATCTGCGACCATTCGGAGCGTGCCAGAGCCGGGCCCAACACTTACAATAAAACCCCCACTTATAGTCACAGCGATAGCGACAGTCAATCCTTTTACAATTGTTGCCGAGCCAGGGATGGCTACGCCGTCTAAGGTAAACTCAGCACTCGCATTGACAGCATCATCGGTTCCAGTAACTGCTGTATATTCAACAGAATAGATGCCTTCTGCTAACACTATATCGGGGGTATTCGGTGTATGTGTAATATCAGAAGATAATATCAAATTAGTGTCTAAAGGCACTGGAGTATGCTGAGGGATGAATGTTGTTATAGGTGTAAAATTTGCAATGAATGCATTTTGATTTGTAGCAACAGCGCCCGTGGGGCCTTGGGAGCCGGTTGCGCCGTCTGCACCTGCAGGGCCAGTGGGCCCGATGTCGCCCTGCGGGCCGGTGGGGCCGGTAACGCTTGGATTCTCAATGGTGACAATAGCGGAGCCCGGTGTCACAGTAATATCAAGTGTAGTAGATTCAAAAATTAAGTCATCGCCATATTTCATAGTAGCTGTTCCGGTAATCCCAACTACATTAAAAAGGAAATCTCCAGGGTCGATTGTCCCGGTAGGACCCGTTGGTCCGATATCACCCTGCGGGCCAGTTACGCCGATTGGGCCTGTCGGTCCAGTTGGGCCAACATCGCCTTGTATCCCTTGTGGTCCTTGTGGTCCTTCCGGCCCTTGGCAACCTTGCGCCCCTTGAGGACCTTGCGGACCTTCCGTCCCGGCAGGTCCTTCCGGTCCTATTGGACCAGCCGGTCCAGGGATGCCCTGAGAACCCTGAGAACCTTCCGGCCCCGGGCCCCCTCGGGTCCACGGGGGCCCGGGGGGCCAACGGGACAATTCGGATTATAATTTGGAGTGGTAGAGCAGGACGCACATCCGGATCTTGCGCTCCCATTAGTGGGTTCGCCCGATTCGAGGGTGTCGTATTCATGCCTATCATTATTTATCATAGCGCTATTCCTCTCGATAATTCCAGAATAAGAGTGCGTACTCTTAATAACAATGTATGTGCGAGCCAACATTGAAGTGCCATTTTTCCTCTTTACACAAGAGTTGGATACACCTACGGGTCCGGCAGTCGACCTTGCCGGTGCACAATATGCAGATGTATGTCCCAGGGAACGAGCGGAGCGTATATACGTTTCTGATAAAACCATAAAGTTTAATACAGAAATCACGAACGGAGCACCATATATAAACTACGATCCTGCAGAAGGTACGTTTGTAATAAGTAGGCCCGGCAAATACGTGATAAACCTTATGCTTTTTGTGGCAAATATTATTGATGGGAATAAAACGCAAATTATTCTTGAAATGAACGGAGCAATTGTGGTCTGTCATGATGTTGTTCTTTCCTCATGTGCATTTAAGGATGTTATTCTGGTAAACCGCGAAAAAAGTGAACTGTGTGTTTTAAACAGTGGGGAAAAATCGAACTTACTGAATTAGTGAACTCTGTTTCGGGCGTATCCCTTTGGGGTCTTGTATGGGGCTGCTGCGGCAGTTTAGCAATGGTCTGTGAGGGCGTTCCACCGCCTAAGGTCTGCCGACTGTCACAAGGCTCTTCGAATTATAACAGGCTCTCTGCTTGTTTCGCTTGTATCTCACTAGCATGATTTCCCCTTTCCAGAAAACAGGAAAAGCCGGAGAATAAAAGTGAATTCCTGCACTCCACTTCTCCGGTTCAAGTCGTTGTTTTTAAATTTTATTGTTGGCTATCTATGAAAGAAGCCGCTTTCTTTTTGGCTTTTCTATTGTGTCAGAAAGGTCGCTGATGTTATTAATAGGTTTGAATCTTTGAGGTGCGCAAGTCACTTTGTTTACTCATTTTTGAGCAAAGACCGTGGGCGTGGGTTCAAATCTATGGACAAGTTTGATTTATAATACTTACGAAATCGAATGCTTTTTTGACAGCATTTTCGAGGTATAAATCAGCGTGCGGATTTCTGGTGGATACTTGAAAAGAGTAGAGAACTCTGGCCAACTCCGTTGCCAGGGCTGTAAGACAACTATATATTAAAAAAAGAGGCTGTCACACCACATGGTTTTCATTTCCAGTGTGACAGCCATCTTCTAAGAAATTGGGTGTTTTGGAAGTGACGGTCCAATATACTTAGCCGTGTCATTCATCATTTTGTTTTAAGCAAAAGAGAAGCCAACTGAGCCGAAAGTATACATCCCTACTAAATAATCAGCAGCAGCTGTCATGTCCTGCCATCCGTTCACTATGGCAATAATTGTCCCGGCTGGAATTGTAACGGTTGTCGGCGGGGTGTAAGATGTTGTCTGCAATATTGTGCTAACGGGAATAGTAGTTCCGCTAGCATAAGGTTGATCAGAATATGCAAGTGTTTCTGGAATAACAGTAAAATTGTAAGTTCCAGTCGCCGATGTTGCCAAAGCCATGAAGGGACGAAGCTCGGAATTAACATTCGTTGCAAGCGCAGCACTGTTGTTATAAATGGCCGATATTGATGTCACAGCTACATCAAACGGGAAAGTCAGAAAATATTGAGTCAAGTTTGCTGCAAAAGGTACTGTAAAGGAATTTCCGCCAGTCATAGCAAGCTCAGCAGAACATCCGCCAGAAATCATAATGGAGATTCCAGTTGGAAGGCCACTTTGCGTTCTGACAGCAGTGTATGGGGAACCTCCACCTGGAGAAAAGTTAATGGCAAAACCAGAACCAGGGGGGCCGGTTGCTCCATCAGCGCCGTCTGCACCAGCGGGGCCAGTGGGGCCTTCGGGGCCGGTTGCACCGTCTGCACCGTCTGCACCG
>NZ_DALZOY010000012.1:3980-12369 GCF_032018205.1 Oscillibacter sp.
CACCATCAGCGCCGTCTGCACCAGCGGGACCAGTGGGGCCTTCAGGGCCAGTTGCACCATCAGCGCCGTCTGCACCTGCAGGGCCAGTAGGACCTTCGGGGCCGGTTGCACCATCAGCACCGTCTGCACCAGCGGGGCCGGTGGGACCTTCAGGGCCAGTTGCACCATCAGCGCCGTCTGCACCTGCAGGGCCGGTGGGACCTTCAGGGCCGGTTGCGCCGTCAGTGCCGTCTGCACCCGCAGGACCAGTGGGGCCTGCGGGGCCGGTGGGACCGATGTCGCCCTGCGGGCCGGTGGGGCCGGTAACGCTTGGATTCTCAATGGTAACAATAGCAGAGCCTGGTGTTACCGTAATATCAAGTGTGGTAGATTCAAAAATTAAGTCATCGCCATATTCCAAAGGCACTGTACCGGTAGTCCCAACTACATTAAAAAGGAAATCTCCAGGGTCGAGTGTCCCGGTAGGCCCCGTTGGTCCGATTGGACCGGTAGGTCCGATATCACCCTGCGGGCCAGTTACGCCGATTGGGCCTGTCGGGCCAGTTGGGCCAACATCGCCTTGTATCCCTTGTGGTCCTTCCGGCCCTTGGCAACCTTGCGCACCTTGCGGCCCTTGTGGACCTTCCGTCCCGGCAGGTCCTTCCGGTCCTATTGGACCAGCCGGTCCAGGTATGCCCTGAGGACCCTGTGAGCCTTCCGGTCCCGGACCTCCTTGCGGACCTGCGGGTCCAGTATTTCCTCTGGGACCAATCGGGCCGGGGATGCCCTGTGCACCTGCCGGACCAGGGTTTCCACGGGGCCCGATGGCCCCCTGACAACCGGGATCACCCTGAGGCCCGATATCGCCGCGAACGCCTTGAGGCCCTTGGGGTCCTATCTGTCCCTGCGGTCCACGGGAGCCCGCAGGTCCGGGGCAACCAGCGTCGCCCTTGTTGCCCTGATCTCCTTTTGGACCTTTTGGGCCTCTGATTCCCTCGGTTCCCATAGGTCCAGCAGATCCTTGCGGACCTTGATAGCCGATGTCGCCTTTCGGACCGGGGCACCCGGGATCGCCTTTTGGCCCCCGGGCCCCCTCAGGTCCACGAGGGCCCGGGGGACCAACGGGACAATTCGGATTATAATTTGGAGTGGTAGAGCAAGACGCACATCCGGATCTTGCGCTCCCATTAGTGGGTTCGCTCGATTCGAGGGTGTCGTATTCATGCCTATCATTATTCACCATAGCGCTATTCCTCTCGATGATTCTAGAATAAGAGTGCTTACTCTTAATAACAATGTATGTGCGAGCCAACATTGAGGTGCCGATTATACTCTCTTATCAAGAACTGAATACACCTTTGCCGCCAAGTCTTCATATTCTGGAATAAAGCAGTATATTAAGTTCGATAAGCATACAAGGGGAGTGTATTTTGAATCAGTATCGCTTTAATAATACATATAGTGTAGCGGGAGGGTGCAACAATCCCAACTGCCCTGTATGCGCAAAACGTACCAGCAACTGTTGTTGCGCGGTCGGGCCGCCTGGTCCGGAAGGGAAACCCGGACAACCTGGTCCGCAAGGGCCACGCGGCTGTCCTGGTCCTCAGGGCATGCCGGGCTATGTCGGGCCGCAAGGTGAGGTTGGTCCTGTTGGCACAACTGGCCCTCAGGGGTCTCCAGGTATCCCCGGGCCTATAGGGCCTACTGGTCCGCAAGGAGATCCAGGTGGACCCATAGGTCCTGCCGGTCCACAAGGCATTCCCGGCCCCGCAGGATCACAAGGGCCGCAAGGCGAAGTTGGTCCTGCTGGCCCAACTGGCCCTTAGGGGTCTCCAGGTATCCCCGGGCCTATAGGGCCTACTGGTCCGCAAGGAGATCCAGGTGGACCCATAGGTCCGGCTGGACCACAAGGCATTCCCGGCCCCTCGGGATCGCAAGGACCACAAGGAGAAACAGGCCCTGTTGGCCCTGCCGGTTGGCAGGGGGAGACAGGTTCCGTTGGCCCACAGGGTATCCCGGGAGCACAAGGCCTTCAGGGATGTCCAGGGCCACAAGGATATCCCGGTTCTCAAGGCTCTCAGGGGGATCCTGGAATACGTGGAGATGCGGGGCCACAGGGGGAACCCGGTTGTCAGGGACCTATTGGTCCAAAGGGAAATCCCGGTCCGGTTGGCCCGATGGGCCCCGCTGGCCCACGCGGACCGAGAGGAGATATAGGACCTGTCGGCTGTCAGGGACCTGCAGGCATGGAAGGACCTCAGGGTGATCGGGGGGTGGAAGGCCCGGCCGGCCCCATGGGATCCGAGGGTCCCGCTGGCTCCATGGGGCCTCAAGGGCCACAGGGCTCCAGAGGTTGTCAAGGGCCAGAGGGCCCTCAGGGAGAAAGAGGCAATTCCGGCCCAATAGGTCCTATGGGTCCGGCAGGTTCGGCAGTTTCCCTTGCCGGTGCACAGTATGCAGATGTATGTCCCAAAGAACGAACAGAGCGTATATACGTTTCAGGTAAAATCATAAAGTTTAATACAGAAATCACGAACGGAGCGCCATATATAAGCTACGATTCTGCAGAAGGTACGTTTGTAATAAGTAGGCCTGGTAAATACGTGATAAACCTTATGCTGTTTGCATCCAATGTCATTGACGGAAGTAAAACAAAAATTATTCTTGAACTAAACGGAGTAATTGCAGCCTTCCATGAGGTTGTTTTGTCAACAGATTCTTTTTCTCCAGTTTCATTCACAGATGTCATTCAGGTAAACTGCGAAAACACTGATCTGCGTATTTTAAACAGTGGAAAAAACATGGTACTAAATGAATTTGCGGAAGCTGTTTCCAGTATATCTCTTTGGGGTCTTGTATAGGGGCAGCTGTAGCAGTGTAGCAATGGTCTGCCGAATGTCACAAGGCTCTCCGAATCATAACAGGCCATTTTCCTGTTTCGCTTTTATCTCGCCAGAATAAATTTTCCTTTCCAGAAAACAAAAAAGCCGGAGAATAAAAGTGCATTCTTACACTCCACTGCTCCGGCTTAAGTCGTTGTTCTCTTATTTTATTGATTGGGTTATATAAAGCCCCGATTCCGTTTCGGCATTTCTGCAATTCGGAAAGAGCGCTGTCGGTACTCATTTATTCTTGTTTCTACGGTAAAACGCCGTGTGTGCAGGTTCAAATCTATAGTTTTATTCAAATTACCCTTATGATATCTACGGAATTGAACTCTTTTTGGACGGGCATTTTGAGGGTAAAAAGGTCCGGAAACGCCGGATGTCCTGCGGTTTTTACCGCAGGACATCCATTATTGACGTTAATTATGTAAAAACCGTAGAAAAAAGATTTTTAAACGCAAGTAAAATATAACACCATCTAAGTGAAATATATGTTTCTATAGTTAATTATTATTTTTTAGAGGAAAAACTCATTGCATTTGTCCTATAGGTAGTGCTACCGTTTTTACATCCGTATCATATTCTGTATCCGTTACATCAGAGCGAGTATATCTCTCATCAAACAAATCAATAAGACTCTCTACTTCACCATATGTATTCAAGGTAATTTGATTTGTATCTTGATTGAAATTGAATTTTCCTTGCCACCGGGCTAATGAATTAATTTTAGCTATTAGCTGTTCCGGCGTTAAATTTAATACTCTCGATGAACCAATACGCATCATCTTCCTAGCGTATTTCGTTTTTCCTCTGCTAATATATTCAGTCATTTTCTCAGTATTGGCAACGATATTTTTCTGAACTATACTTTGAACTGTCTGTTGTGCAGATTGA
This sequence comes from Oscillibacter sp., assembly GCF_032018205.1. Taxonomy (GTDB): domain Bacteria; phylum Bacillota; class Clostridia; order Oscillospirales; family Oscillospiraceae; genus Oscillibacter. The sequence continues at coordinate 7,739 of NZ_DALZOY010000012.1, forward strand.
TATATATAATCTTGGAATCCAAAATATTTCTGGAGAAGTGTGGTATTGCTCGTAATTAGACAGTTATCTATAATCAGAACATCTATCTTTTTTGCTATTGTAAGCAAATTTTCATTTTGTTCCGAAAATACAACCTGATTTTCAAATTGCATCAGCCGTGCCATGATATTTGTTTTTTTCTTATTTGGCACCATAATACTCCAAAGTTGTTGGTACAACCAAATAGTATTTCCACCTTTTCTAAGCTGAAAGACAAGACCAAACGCATCTGTCAAATCCGCTGTGGAGAAATCTCCAATTTCGTTATCGTCATTCAAATATACAAATGGCTGAAAGTTTTCTCCCTGTTCAAAGATTAAGTACTTATTTTGGTTATCTGCCAATTGACGGCCATCTGCATACTCTGCTTCTTGCGATAAATACTGTTCACCAAGAATATTAAAGAACATCTCTTTTAGTATTGTTCTGAAATTCTTGCCCTGCTCATTGGGTTCTTCGGATAACGACATTCTTTTTAGCTTCGGAGAATCTTTCTTGACCAAAAATGCCTCCAACCCGCATTGTGTAAAATTATCATAATAATCTTTAAGTTTTACCCTGATCTGTTCTTCGTTTAAGTTTACTTCAGGCATCTTTTTCTTCCTTTCTTCATTTAGTCGTTGTAAATGACAAAAACACCATCTGAGATGTATTTTCGTTTTATCACAGCATCTTCTACTACTGGAGTACCACGCGTAATTCCTATATATACTTTTTCCGAGTGAGTAATGTCATTTGCTGAATTGGAAAATTTAAATGAAAATGTTCTGTACTTCATGGCCGAAAGCACCGGATTTTGATAAAAAGTGTTGGAACTTGTTAATAGCAGGATAACCATTATAAGCATTGTCAAGAATACCGTCAGCTCTCTAACTGATTGAACATCATCTGTCAGCAGAGGTAGCACATAGGTCACTAAGAACGTTGCACCACTATCATTAGACGTTTCCTCAATAATTATTTGTTCACCCATAGCTTTGAATCCAGCTTTTTGAATTCCATTAAAGCCTAACGCAATAGCTATCGTGAGAATCAACCAGCAGATACCTATAAGTGAAACTACGAACCCGCCAAATGAAGAATGATTTAATACGATTGGAATTGTTGCTGTGCCCTTTTCGATAAAGGTATTAATAAATTTATAAATCAAGTCCCAATACAAGTTAAAATTGAAATGCTTGATAGTCAATAGTAAAAAAAGAGGGGCAAAGGACTGTATAACAAGACTTCTCTTTAAGTTCAAATTTTCAGTTTGCATATCACCACCACCATTCTTATATTCCAAAGCTAATATACTATCCAAAATGACGCCACAACATATTTATAATTCTTCATTAACTTCTTCTAATAAATTTTAAAATTGCCCACTTATCTTCAATGTGCCTTTCTTTCCGTAAAATTTCCTGGGTTTCGCTCAGCCGTAAATCCCTATAATAATTTGCAAGCTATTTATATTCAATCTCAAATCTATCCTCATCTATTACAACTACTTTCTGAATCAGCTGCCTCGCCAAGATATCATCATACTCCAGCGTCAACCTTTGGCTAAACAGTTCTTCCAGAGCGGCCCTTGTGAAAGCTGCATCCGAAGCCAGTTGCGCCGCATCAAGCAGGGCTTCCTGCAGCAGTGGGAAATCAATTTCGCTTTTAATTCTATTGGCAATGGCATCATGTACTACCCCTTCTTCAACCGTCGGCGAATCACAGGTCTTCTTACCCAACTCAATTCGTCTCAGGCAGCGCCAAACGATTTTCTTCCCCTCCGGTCGTGTCCACGTCACCCTGCGGTATAGGGCTCCACAATTACCACAGGTGAGCAGATTGCTCAACGCATATTTCCCGCTATGCTTTGACCTCCCGGTTTTGCCATGTATGGAACGCTGCGGCAAGCTGGCACGCCGGGCGATTTCCTCCTGAACCCGATAAAAGGTGTCTTTGTCAATAATCGCCGGATGGCAGTCGTGTACATAATATCTGGGAAGCTGTCCCACATTTTTCACTGAGCGCCGGGTAAAGAGGTCGGAGATAAATGTTTTCTGCAACAGGGCGTCTCCCATATATTTTTCATTGGAGAGGATATGCCGAACCACGCCATCTCTCCATTTTTCTTTACCGCGAATGGTTTTGATTCCCTCCGCCTCAAAGTCAGTGATTATTTTTGCCACACTCTGACCCTGGAGATAACGGGAAAAGATACGCCGAACAAGTTCTGCTTCTTCAGGGTCTATTTCAGGCTGCCCATCGGGGCCTTCTCGGTAACCAAGAAAGTTGCTGTAGATGTAATTGACTTTCCCATCCTTGAAGTTTTTACGGATTCCCCATTTAATGTTGCCGCTTAAAGACTCGCTTTCTGCCTGAGCCGCGCTCATCATAAAGGTGAGGACCAGCTCATTTTCAAGGGTCAGTGTGTTTATATTCTCTTTTTCAAAATAGACGCCGATCCCAAGTTCTTTGAGCTGCCGTATATAATCCAACCCGTCTAACGTGTTTCGTACAAAACGGGAAACAGATTTTGTGATGATTAAATCTATTTTCCCTTGCCGGCAGGCGCGGATCATTCGGTTAAATTCCTTCCTGCCTTTTGTCGCCGTCCCTGAGCTCCCCTGATCTGCATAAATTCTAACCAATACCCACGCGGGATTGATTTTGATTTTTTCATGATAGTATTCTACCTGTGACTGGTAGCTGGAAAGCTGCTCCTCCGAGTTCGTGGATACGCGGCAATAAGCGGCCACCCTGATAGGCTGAGCATGGAAACTGCCCGAAGCGGATTCTTCCGTTTCAGGTAGTATCTTGGTCACTTTCAGATTTCTGCTCTCACTCATTGTCGCATCGGCCTTTCTTTAACTACCGGAGCGCATTTCTAAAAACGTCAACTTGTATGTCGGGGATAGCCATAGCATAAATTCGCAGGCAATGACCGGATGGGCTAAGGTGCCACCGTTTCTACCTTGTTTCGAGATCAGCCCAACCGCGTTGGTTTGATCGATCCATTGCTTGGGAGTCATTGTAAAAGAGCCTGATTGCTGCTGCATTATGGCTTCATATCCCAATTGGTTAAAGTCAGTATTGTTCTCCGCTTCCCATAAAGACAAAAACTCCAGTGTATTACGGCTCCTCATCCAACTTTGGATGACATGAGCGGGGGAGTCCTCTGTAAATGTGCGAACAGCCTCCGTCAAAGAAACAAAAGCTGGGGGCTGTGGTTGAGTCTCGCCCGCAACGATCCGCTGAGGATTCTGCATTTCTACTGAGAAGGGTTCTCCGGTTGTCGAAATCGTGGTAGAGTCGGCGGAAATGGTAGTATGGACCTCTTGAATATCTTCGGCAGACACATCGGAAATATGAAAGTGTTCGTATAGAAAATGAGACATCTTCTCAAAGTCGCTCCGCGTAATTTTGCCTTCACTCAATAGTGTGGTAAGGTACTTTTCCTTTGCGATAACATGCATCACAAGACGATTGCTGCTCGTCAAGTTCTCCAAAACCACACCCCATTTCCTAAATATCCTAATTATATCACACAGTTCGACAGATTCACAGGCTAAGTTCCTGATATTCCCTTTGGACAAATTCCGGAGCCAGTGTCCCATTTGACAGAACCTGCACACATTCTAAACTTTCCTTAACAGCTTCAGGATCAAATTCCGAGATTCTGAGTATTTCACAAACAGCCTGCTTCAGTTCATTTTCCGGGAGCGAGGGGGCGTGATGGCAAACGGCCTTTCCATGCTTGACTCGATTGGAGCAGCGCCAGACGATCTCTCCGGAGGGTCGGATAATGCGCCAGTATACGCTACCGCATTCGGCACAAATAAAAAGGCCACTCAGTACATCTTTCGAATAATACTGGGTGGTCTTTCTCTTATTGGTATCCTCGTCTATGCTGCTGCGTTTACCCTTCTCATTCTGAATCGCAAAGTAATCGTCAAAGCTGATAACGGTATTTATATACTTGACGTTGCTCAGCATTTTATCAAGAACTGACTTGCTCCAACGCTCTTTGCTGGAGGGGGAGGGGATGTTCTGCTTAAAAAGGAAATCGGCAATACCGCCCAGACTCTTTCCGGAGATATACTGCCGATAGATTTCTTGTACAACCGCTACCTGTTCGGGAATGACCTCAAGCAAACCATTGTCAGACGCTCTAAATCCATATGTTTTTTTCATGTTCTACCTTCCTTTCAATTAATTAAAACCCAACTATATTCGCCTTTTAATGGTGAGGCGGATTAGCCCAAAACCTCAAAGTCAAGTATATGCGTGTTTTATATGGTCATCTTCGGGTACAAGCGCTCATTTCACCCTCATTTTCATAGATTTTAGGGCAGAAAACAAACAGGATTGCCTTTTACTTTCGTAAAAAACAATCCTGTTCTCTTTGGTCAGAGTGACAGGATTCGAACCTGCGGCATCCTGGTCCCAAATACGGATTTTGAGTTTTTTCTACTTATTTATAGATGTTTATAGTGGTTTTCGCTAGGTTTTACTTGCTCTTTGGCACTCTTGGCTACACTGTTTCCGCGTGCTCCGCACCCGTCTGTGGTAATCAATGTGGTCAAAAACGCTTCCCGCCTGGGGCCGGCGATTAT
>NZ_DALZOY010000012.1:12379-102163 GCF_032018205.1 Oscillibacter sp.
CCCAGGCGGGAAGCGTTTCTCGTTTTGGGTTGGTTGGATTGTAACTCTGCGGGAGGGAATATGCAAGTGGTTTCTGGCAAAGTGGGCGCGCAAAATCTGCGGGGCTATAGACAAAGAAAGTGGACTATCATTTGATATTGACAATGCTTCTGCACTTGGGAAAAGCGGAGCAACCATAGAATTCATTGCCTGCGTTTGCTCCCTTAGCGGCTTTTCGCTTCACCATTGGCGCACCACATTTTGGACAAACAATCGTATCTGGAGACTGCGCAGGCTTTGGTTCCGGTGTGGGCTGAGGGTCGGGTTGAGACGCGGGCTTTGTCGTGGGTTCTCCCAACGGATACAGAACCAATGTCGGCACATACTCTGACGCAGACACGACCTCGGGTTCCACCTTGGGCATGTTCTTCTCGATGGTCTCGCGGTACTTTGCCGTATAGTCCATCGGACATTCCACATGCTGCGTCAGAAAGAAAGTCGCAAGATTCTCCATTTCCTGTTCGCTGGAATTCTCGACTCCCGGTTCCGCCTGTACTCGCTTGATGTATTCAATCAGCTGATCGGCGCGGATCACCTGCTGCTTGACTTCCTTTTTGGCATATTTGGCGTTTAGAATTGTGTTGGGGTTTGCCAGCACCACGACACTGCGGTAATTATCGTAGAAGTATTTTTCAAACAACGCCTTAGTCAGGATGTTCCCCTTTGTCTGGCCGCGAAGCTGTTTAATCAGTTCCAAATGTCGGGTATTTTGCGTGATGGGGGAATACATTCCCTCCTTGTGCGTCCTGCCATTGCGAGTGACAGTTCGCACAAAGTCCCCGGCATTATTGATCTCAATATTGCCATACAGATTTTTGCACTCGATCACGAAGTAGCGCTTGCGTGTGATGACGAGAAAATCAATTTGAGCCGACAGGTCACCATGGCTTAAGTACAAATCGTGGAGTACAAACATGGGTATATGGCTGTTGCGGAGCTCGAACGCAATTCTATCTTCCCCCACGATCCCGGCCTTCAGGTTCTTGATATCCTGCTCAATTTGCGATGCCATCGTCTTGGGCGCATGAGGGAGCAGTGCTTCCAGTTGCGCCAGCTGAGCCTTCGCCGCGCTGTCTTCTTTCAAAAACACAGGTTCTTTTATCTTATCAAACAGTCCCATTGCGGTTTCCTCCGTGTACTTGCAGCATAGTCAGGTACTGCTCAAGACGCTCGTCCAGATACCTGGCGAAGAGCGTTTCCATCGCCGCAAGGTTTTTCTTTATATGGTACTCATCAAAAGCGTTGTAGTAGGAAAGCCGGTCAGTAAACTTAATGTCGATAGGGGGATAGCCCGCCTTCATCAATTCCAGGTTGACCAGCAACCGCCCGGTTCTTCCGTTGCCGTCAATGAAAGGATGGATCCCCTCAAATTCAATGTGGAATCGGGCCACCTTGGTGACAATATGCTCTTTGCTCTCGGCGTAGCTGAGCATCAACTGCTCCATGCGAGGCTGGATCATATAGGGCTGTACCGGCTCGTGCTGGGCACCCAAAATGCGGACGGGTACGCGGCGGTACACCCCGCGGTCCTCCCTTTTGTCGGCCAGCACGAGATAGTGGATCTGCTGGATGGTGCGTTCAGACAGAGGGATGTTGTCCCGCACAAGCTCACGCACAAAATCGAAGGCCTCTTTATGGCCGACGGCCTCCATATGGTCTTTCAGCGGCTTTTGATCAATGGTCAGGCCCCGCAGCACCATATCGGTTTCGCGCAGGGTCAGCGTGTTTCCCTCGATAGCGTTGGAGTTGTAGGTGTACTCTACCGTAAACTCCTCGGTCAACCTTGCGACCTCGCCTGCGGTCAGAGGGCGGCAGGTGTCCAGCTCCGCTTTCTTCCGGTCAATGATCTCCAGAAGGGATGCTGAGGTCTTATAGCGTCCATCCGCAGGCTTCACAGCATTCGCGGGAATTTTCCATCCCCGCCCCTGCTGATAGGCACCGGGGATCTTGCCTTCCGCACACAGGATGCGCACACGGCGGTCAGAAAGCTCCCATTTTTCTGCGGCTTCTTTTACGGTCATAAACATGGAGCACCCTCCTTCCTGATTGAAGTATACCCCATTATCGGAATAATAGCAATGATATCGGAATGATATTTTTTGATTAGCGGAACATTAAAGCATACGTCAGGATTTCTGCTATGGAAGGCGCTCAAAATCTGCGGGGCTATAAACAAAGAAATAGAGGCATCAAATAACCTCTACTTTTGACAAAAGTATCTGGAAATGATAGCTAATCCACTCGGTGGCGGATTGCAATTGTTCGTCAAAAAGTATATACTGGCACTAATAGTATCGAAAGATTGGCAATGGCGTCGAAAGGCAGTGAGGCAAAGCGGCAAGATCCTTTGCCGTTTTAGATGGTAGCAACCGTAAAATGAGAACTGCCATACAGCCGTAGGTCTGATTTTTGCTACAAATACGAGGTGAACGCAATGGACTACATATCAATCGCTGAAGCTGCAGAAAAATGGGGCATTACCCGCCGCCGCGTGCAGGTGCTGTGTAATCAAGGGCGCATCCCAGGGCTAACGAAGTTTCGAAAAGCTTGGGCGATTCCAAAAGATGCGGAGAAACCTATAGACAAACGAAAGCTAAAGCGAGTGTCAATTGACTCTATTGATGCGGGGGGCAAATATGGAGATATTTAATAACACCACTAATGTGGTTTGCGATGACCTCAAAAAAGTCATAACCCCTAATAGCAAATTATCTATTGCCGCCGCTTGCTTTTCTATTTATGCATTCCAAGAACTTAAGCAACAACTACAGTCGATTGATTCCCTCCAATTTATTTTTACATCTCCAACCTTTGTTGCGGAGAAAACTCCAAAAGAAAAGCGCGAATTTTATATTCCACGACTAAATCGTGAGAAGAGTATATATGGCACTGAGTTTGAAGTCAGACTACGTAATGAGCTTTCCCAAAAAGCAATTGCCAAAGAATGTGCTGCTTGGATACAAAAAAAGGTCCAATTTCGTTCTAATATTACTAGAGACGGTATGAACAACTTTTTAATGGTAGAAAGTGATACATGCAGTTATACCTATACACCCTTGAATAGCTTTACAACTGTGGATCTGGGCTGTGAGCGGGGAAATAATATCAGCAATATTGTTGTCCGTATGGAAGCGCCTGAGAGCCGTACTTTTGTTGAAACATTCGATAGCATTTGGAAAGATGAAACCAGGCTTCAAGACGTCACAGCTGAGGTAATCGAATCTATTTCTGCGGTTTATCAAGAGAATCCAGCAGAGCTCATTTATTTTATGACCCTTTATAATATATTTAATGAATTTTTAGAGGATATTTCTGAAGATGTCCTCCCGAATGAGGCGACTGGGTTTAAAGAAAGTGTTGTATGGAACAAGCTTTATAACTTTCAAAAAGGCGCTGCACTTGGCATCATCAATAAGTTAGAGCAGTACAATGGGTGCATTTTGGCAGACAGTGTGGGCTTAGGTAAAACCTTTACTGCACTGGCGGTAATTAAGTATTACGAAGGTCGCAACAAGAGCGTGTTGCTTCTGTGCCCCAAAAAGCTAAAAGATAACTGGATGACATACCGTGGTAACCTAATTAACAATCCACTGGCCCAAGACCGCCTGCGCTACGACGTGCTCTATCATACGGATTTATCCCGTGACCGTGGAGATACCGTCATGGGGTTGGCCATCGATCGCATTAACTGGGGCGCATACGACCTGGTAGTGATCGATGAAAGTCACAATTTTCGTAATGGCGGCGAGATTACGGGAGAAGAGGGCGATAAAAGAGAAAACCGCTATCTGCGCTTAATGAATCGTGTCATTCGTCCCGGTGTTCAGACAAAAGTCCTCATGTTATCGGCTACCCCTGTAAACAATAGGTTTTATGATCTGCGCAATCAGTTGGCACTCGCCTACGAGGGGCACGCTGAACATATTAACAGTAAACTCAATACAAAATCAGATATTGATACAATTTTTCGTAATGCCCAAAAGGTATTTAATGCTTGGAGCAAACGGCCTGCTGAATCTCGCACAACGGGTGCACTACTGCGGGATTTGGATTTCGACTTTTTTGAGGTCTTAGATAGCGTAACGATTGCCCGCTCCCGAAAACACATCCAGCGCTACTATGATACGACTGAAATTGGCAGCTTTCCCACTCGAAACAAACCCGTATCCCTGCGTCCTAAACTGACCGACAAACCTGGTGCTATCAATTATCAGGAAGTGTATGAACAGATTACGGCCTTAAACCTTTCAATCTATACACCGTCGAGTTACATACTGCCCAGTAAAATCTCCAAGTACATTGATCCAGACTCCAAACATGCCAAAACCATCACCCAGTCCGGCCGTGAGCAAGGCATTCGCCGCTTGATGAGCATTAACCTGCTAAAGCGCATGGAGAGCTCTGTGCATTCCTTTAAGCTTACCATTAAGCGGATTTTTAATCTCTATTACGATACCTTGCAGCAAATTGCAGACTACCAACCCGAGAAGGTCATTGATGTGCAGGATATTGAGGATGCCGGTGACTTTGATTACGATGACCAGAACACCGACGCCTTTTCTGTGGGCAACAAATTTAAGATTGACCTTCGCGATATGGACTATATCTCCTGGAAACGCGATTTGTCTGCCGACCTTGAAGTGTTGGAGCTGCTCATTTCCATGATTGAAGACATCACACCTCAGTATGATTATAAGCTGAACCAGCTGCTGGATGTACTGACCGGAAAAATTGAGAATCCCATTAACCCCAGCAACAAAAAAGTCATTATCTTTACTGCTTTTTCTGACACAGCAGAATACCTGTACGAAAACGTGAGTGCATTTATAAAGAAGAGATATAACCTAAATACAGCGCTTATTACAGGCAATGTAGACGCCAAAACAACCATCTCCCGTTTTTCGGCGGATATGAACCATTTACTCACCTGCTTTTCGCCCATTTCCAAAGAAAAGGCCCTGCTGATGCCGAATGATCACAATGAAATAGATATCCTCATTGCCACCGATTGTATTTCTGAGGGACAAAACTTACAAGACTGCGACTGCGTGATAAATTATGATATCCATTGGAACCCTGTTCGTATTATTCAGCGGTTTGGCCGAATCGACCGCATTGGTAGCAAAAATAAGGTGATACAGCTAGTAAATTTCTGGCCGGACTTGACGCTGGATGACTATATCAATCTGAAAGAGCGTGTGGAAGCCAGGATGCGCATTTCTGTTATGACGTCCACAGGAGATGATGATTATATCAATCAAGAGGAAAAAGGAGATCTTGCTTATCGCCGCCAGCAGCTGGAAAAGCTGCAAAACGAAGTGGTGGATTTGGAGGAAATGACCTCCGGCATATCTATTATGGATTTAGGACTCAATGAATTTCGAATGGATCTGCTCGCATATTTGAAGGAACATCCCGGTCTGGAGCGCACCCCCTTTGGGATTCATGCCGTTGTGCACGGCGAGGAGCCAGGGGTGATATTTGTCCTTAAGAATATCAACACGAAAATCAATATTGAAAACCAAAACCGCCTGCACCCATTCTACATGGTGTTCATCGGCAATGATGGCGAGGTCGTCTGCAATCACCTGCAGCCTAAAGATACATTAGATACCATGCGTTATTTGGCGCGAGGTAAAACACAACCGAACACCGTTGCCTGTCACACCTTTAATACTGCAACCAAAGATGGCAAGGATATGCGCACAGTTTCCAGGCTGCTGGAGCAGTCGATCGCATCCATTATCAGTGTGAAGGAGCAAAGCGATGTAGATAGCTTTTTCAGTAGTGGTCAGACTACGTTCCTCTCCGGTAAAGCAAATGGGCTGGATGATTTTGAATTAATCTGCTTTCTGGCGGTGATTGCATGATTACCTTTCCCGGGGCAACGATAGTAAATCGCACCCTACCCAAAGAGGCGTTTTACAAGCGGCTTACTTTGAACAATGAGCTGAAAGAAAAGTTCATCAGTGACGTAAAGCACATCACACTGCAAAACTCTTTGACGGCCCAGACCCTGCATCTTGCGTCGGGTGGAGCGGTCAGTGAAATCCTGGTACTTGTAGTAGAACTCAAAAAGCGAGAATTTGACCCACGCATTTTAGAGAGCATCGCGCGCCAAAACCCACACAAGCTGGTTTTTTTGCTTCGCTATGGGGACGGCGCCCAGCTCACCCTCTACCATGGCAAGCTCTACACAACGTCTTGGCAGGAGCCGTCACAACTAGCTCTCAGCGCAAGAGGGCTGAATCTGGATGCGGTTTGGGATAGCTTTTTGGAGCAGATCGTTCTGGCAGAAGAAACAAATCCACCAGCAGGACTGTCTGTTGACAAGCGCATCAAGCGACACGAATTACTGCAAAGGCTCCAAAAGGAGCTGGACAAGACCGAAAAGTTGACATGGGCTGAAAAGCAGCCGAAAAAGAAGTTTGAGATGTACCAGCAGGTGCAGATACTCAAGGCTCAGATGGAGGAAATCATAAATGGACAAGCTGAAAATGCATAGTGCGGACAAGGTGAATGAGCATATTGAGCAGATCGCCGCACTCTTCCCCAATTGTAAAACCGAGGTGATCAAAGGGCACCGAGAAGACGGAAGCCCTATTATTGAATATGCGATTGACTTTGATGTGCTACGGCAGGAGCTCTCAGATGTTGTGGTGGAGGGCCCGGCGGAGCGCTACCAGTTCACTTGGCCAGAAAAGCGCAAGAGTATCCTGGCCGCCAACGCACCCATTGCGAAAACGCTGCGCCCCTGCCGAGAGGAGAGCGTGGACTTTGACACCACCGAAAACCTCTATATAGAGGGCGATAATTTAGATGTCCTCAAGTTGTTGCAGGAGACCTATCTGGGCAAGGTGAAGATGATTTACATCGACCCGCCCTACAATACCGGCAACGACTTTGTGTACGAGGATGACTTTGCTGAGAGTGCCGAGGAGTATATGGAGCGCAGCGGTGATTTTGATGAGGAGGGCAACCGTCTGGTCAAAAACACCGACTCCAATGGACGTTTTCATACGGATTGGTTAAATATGATTTATCCGCGTCTAAAGTTGGCAAAGGATTTATTGGCTGATAATGGAATTATTTTTATTAGTATTGACGATAGCGAAGTGCGAAATTTAAAGTTCGTTTGTGATCAGATTTTTGACGCATCAAACTTTGTGGCTCAGTTAATTTGGCAAAACAAAAAAGGTGGGGGAAATGATTCCACTCATGTTGCAATTGAACATGAATATATAATTGTGTATGCAAGAAATAAAGGCCTTTTGGGTGAATTATATGAAAAATACTCTGACGACTATGTGAAACGATACAAAGAGCAAGATAATGTAGGGAGATTTTATTGGGATACTTTTAAGAGGAAAGCAGGCAAACAATACTATCCCATTGTTTGTCCAGACGGAACGATGCTACAATATGATGAAGATGGTAATCCAATTAGTTGGTTGCGTTCTGAGGCTCGATTTAAATCTGATTTAGCTGCTGGAGACATTAGAATTGTAAGGATAGGTGATAACTGGTCAGTTCAATTTAAACAGAGAATGCCCTTAGGAAAAACTCCACGGAGTATTTTTACAACAGAACATATTATAAATGATAAAGGTACTACAAGCACAGGTGTCAGCGATTGCTATGACTACTTTAAAAAGGATGTTTTTTCAAATCCTAAGCCTGTTGATCTAATAAAATTTCTAGCTGGATTTGGAGCAAGCTCAAATGATATTATCCTGGATTTCTTCAGTGGTTCAGGTACTACTGCCGAGGCTATCGTAAAAATGAATGCTAACGATAATGAACAGAGAAGATATATTTTAGTTCAACTACAAGAAAATATTGATGTTATCTCCAAAAATTCGCTTTCAAATGGGAAGATTGTATCTGAAAACGCTATATCTATTTTAGACGAACTTAAGAAGCCACATCTTATAACCGAGTTAGCTAAGGAGCGCATCCGCCGCGCGGGTAAAAAAATTAAAGAGGAAAATCCTCTGACTGCGCAAAATCTTGATATCGGCTTCCGCGTGCTGAAAGTGGACTCCACTAACATGCAGGACGTGTACTATAACCCCGCCGAAATTCAGCAGACAAGCCTGCTTGCTCTTGCCGACAACATCAAGCCTGACCGCACGCCGGAAGACTTGCTGTTCCAAGTCATGTTGGATTTGGGCGTGCTGCTCTCCAGTAAAATTGAAGAAACAGTCATCGGCGGCAAAACTGTGTTTTCTGTGGCGGACGGCTACCTGCTGGCATGTTTCGATACCGAAGTCACCGATGAAGTAGTTACCGCCATCGCCCAGCAAAAGCCATATTACTTTGTCATGCGTGACAGCTCCCTGGCCAGCGACTCCGTTGCCACCAATTTTGAGCAAATTTTCTCCACGTATAGCCCAACAACGGTAAGGAAGGTGCTATGATGTGGGTAAAAAGGTAAGGAAGAAGTTCGTTTGCCGACATTGTGGTAAGTTTGTGTATGTAGATGGGATTTCGCATACACACCCTGGCGAACACCTTAATTTGCGTGTAATGAGCCAAGGTGGTGAAATTGAAAGCTATGTCTGTAATGAATGCGGAAAGCTAAACATCTTTTTATCTACAAAACACTATGGCGCGGATGGCAAAGAGACTCTTGCAGCCAAAGGGAAAATTGTAGAGAAATATATTTTCCCTATCAATGTCCCACCGAAAAAGCTAAAGTATGTCCCGGCAAAATATATGAACGAGTACAATGAGGCGGCATGGGTAAAAGAAATTAGCATAAAGTCCTGTGCGCTTGTTTGCAGAAGAATTCTAGAAATGATTCTGGAAAATGAGTGCGGCTGCACAAAACGCAATTTATCCGAAAAGGTTCAGGAGTATTCTGAGCAAGGGCCTTTATCAGAGCTGGTTGAACAATCTATGCAATTTGTTGTGAAGGCCGGAAATGCAATGGCCCATGATAAAAAGAATCAAAACGACGATTTAATTCGTCTTAAGGCCTCAGATTGTGCTAAGCTGCTGGAAGCGTTGGAGATAATATTTGATTATATTTTTATCCAACCCCAGAAAGCAGCGCTAATGGGCAAGCGCGTAGAAAAAGTAACTCCCAGAAGTAAGAAGGTGAGCATGTGAAGTTTCAGTTTAAAATACAACCTTACCAGACGGATGCAGTGAATAGTGTGGTCAATATCTTTGCAGGACAGCCTTATCAGGAGAGGGTCAGCTATGTGCGGGATCTGGGTGTGCGCAAGCCCAATGCCGCGGCAGATCAGCTCAATATGTTCGGTGGGACAGAGCACGTGGAAGAGGAAGTGTCCATCGGGTTTGAAAACGCAAAGCTGCATCTCACGGACGAGCAGCTAGTGCTGAATATCCGTAACATGCAGCAGCGCAACAATATCAAGCAGATTGCAGCTTTGACGAAGCATATTGGCCGTTGCAGCCTGGACGTGGAGATGGAGACCGGTACGGGTAAGACCTATGTTTACATTAAAACCATGTTTGAGCTAAATAAACTCTATGGCTGGAGTAAGTTCATCGTGGTGGTGCCGTCCATTGCCATACGGGAAGGTGTGAAAAAATCTTTTGAGATGACCTCTGAGCATTTCATGGAGCACTACGGAAAAAAAGCGCGGTCTTTTGTCTACAACAGCAAGAATCTTAACGAGTTGGACAACTTTAGCTCCAACGCCGGAATCAATGTGATGATTATCAATATCCAGGCCTTTAACGCCCGCGGTGCGGACGCCCGGCGCATTTACGAGGAGCTGGATGATTTCGGAAGTCGCAAGCCCATTGACGTCATTAAGGCTAACCGCCCCATCGTTATTTTGGACGAGCCTCAAAAAATGGGCGGAGCCGCAACTCAGGAGAGTTTAAAAGAGTTTAATCCACTGTTTTGTCTAAACTATTCGGCCACACATATGCAGCACCATGATCTGGTCTATGTGCTGGATGCGCTGGACGCCTATAACAAGCGACTGGTCAAAAAAATTCAGGTCAAAGGATTTGAGGTCAAAAACTTCAGAGGTACGGATCGTTACCTTTTCTTGGAGAATATTATCATTTCCCCGAAAAAACCGCCCATGGCAAAAATTGAACTTGAAATCAGTTATCAAAAATCTATCAACCGTGAAACACGTATCTTGGCGGTGGATGATGATTTGTATTCCGTTTCCAATGAAATGGAACAGTATAAGGGCTACCACATTAGCGACATTGACCCCATCCATGGAACCGTCACCTTTACAAATGGGGAACGCATCTCTCGAGGCGAGGTGGTGGGTGACGTGTCGGAAAAGGATATGCGGCGTATCCAGATCCGCGAGACTATTATTTCCCATTTTGAGAAAGAGCAGCGTAATTTTGAATTGGGTATCAAGACACTTTCTCTGTTTTTTATTGACGAGGTGGCTAAGTACCGTGTCTATGACAAAGATGGAAATGAGAGCAATTCGGAATATGGAGATATGTTTGAGCAGGAGTATATCTCCGTCTTAAATGACTACATCACCATTGGGGAAACGCCCTATGTC
The DNA here is from genome assembly GCF_032018205.1 of Oscillibacter sp. Lineage (GTDB taxonomy): Bacteria > Bacillota > Clostridia > Oscillospirales > Oscillospiraceae > Oscillibacter. The sequence continues at coordinate 22,936 of NZ_DALZOY010000012.1, forward strand.
AAGTACCTTAAAACGATGTGCAGTGACGCCAGCAAAGCACACACAGGGTACTTCAGTATCGATAAAAAGGGCCGCAAAGTAGATAGTAGTACCAAGCGTGGCAGTGACGAAAGCGATGATACCTCCGCCTACGATTTGATTTTGAAGAACAAGGAGCAACTGCTTAGCTTTGACGAACCAGTGCGTTTCATCTTCTCCCACTCTGCTCTGCGCGAGGGTTGGGATAACCCCAATGTGTTCCAAATCTGTACGCTGAAACACGGCGGCAACAGCCCATCTCAAAAGCGGCAAGAGGTGGGGCGCGGTCTGCGTTTGGCAGTCAACCAAAGCGGAGACCGTATAGATGGTGAGTTTTGCGGTGACAGCGTACACGACATCAACATGCTCACAGTCATTGCCAGCGAAAACTACCGCCAGTTTGTCAGTGAGCTACAGAAGAAAATCAAAGAAGATCTATACGATCGCCCCTCTAAGGCGACGCAGGAGTATTTCGTTGGAAAGACCGTCATGGTTGGGGAGCAACCAGTAGTTCTGGATGTTAAGCAGGCCAAGGACATTTATCGTTATCTACTCAAAAATGACTACATTGATGATGATGACAACGTTACGGACGCATATCGCGCGGATCTACAAAACAACTGCCTTGCTCCGCTGCCAGAGGCGCTTATCCCCATGGGAGAAGGAATTCATAAGCTTGTGCAGAGCGTATTTGACGAGCGCGTTTTGGATGATATGATTACCGATGGAAATACCACAACAATCGAGGGTAACCCGCTAAATGATAATTTCTCTAAAAAAGAATTTCAGACTTTGTGGGGATACATCAACCACCAATATGCCTATGCGGTCGATTTTGACAGCGCAGAGCTTGTTGAAAAGGCAATTAAACATATCAACGAAAAACTGTTTGTAACCAGGCTGCAATATACTGTAACAACTGGCCAACAGATTCGAGATTTGGACGAGCACTCCATTGGGCGTGGAGATAGCTTCGCCAGTGAAAAAACACGCACCGAGACATTGCAGCACGCAGAAACAAGCCAAATCAAGTATGACTTGATTGGCAAAATTGCAGAGGGGGCAACCTTGACGCGGCGCACCATCGCTCAGATACTGGGCGGGCTCGAGAGGCCGATTTTCGCCATGTTCCGGTATAATCCCGAGGAGTTCATCACTAAGACCATTAAACTCATTAAAGAGCAAAAGGCCACCATGATTGTAGAGCACATTACCTACAACCAGACAGAAGGAAAGTATGAAAGCTCCATTTTTACAGCTGAAAAATGTGGTGATTTTACGCGAGCATTCCGTGCTAAAAAGCATATTCAAGACTATGTGTTCACCGACGGTTCCGCTGATAAGAGTGTGGAGCGACGTTTTGCTGAAGAGATGGACGACGCCAATGAGGTTTGCGTCTACGCAAAGCTCCCCAAGGGCTTTTCCATCCCCACGCCGGTGGGGAACTATTCTCCAGACTGGGCGATTGCTTTTTATACGGGTACAGTTAAACACATCTTTTTTGTGGCGGAGACAAAGGGGACCATGGATAGCCTCAATCTGCGCCCTATCGAACAGGCCAAAATCGCGTGCGCAAAAAAATTATTTAATGAGATATCCAAAGACGATATTGTCTATCATGATGTAGACAACTATCAAAGCTTGCTCAATATTATGGATAGCATCAAAAAGGTGTATACCTAAGAAAGGAATGCTGATATGACGGGTGAAAAGTTTACGCTCATGCAGTATTCGATTAGTGCGATTCTCGGACTGATTGAGGCAAATGACTTTGCAATTCCAGAGATTCAGCGACCTTTTGTCTGGAAACGCAGCCAAGTGCGAGATTTGATTGACTCGCTTTACAACGGCTATCCAACGGGATATATTATCACGTGGAAAAACCCAGATGTGCAGACCAAGGATGGTGGGAAAGCCAGCGGTAAAAAGGTGCTCATTGACGGTCAACAGCGCATCACAGCTTTGATGGCTGCTATTTCCGGAATCGCAGTATTAGACGAGGATTTTAATAAAGACCACATACGAATTGCATTTAACCCACTTGCGGAAGACGAGTCTAAGCGATTCGCCGTACAAGACGCTTCCCATCTAAAAGATAAGCGCTGGATTCCCGATATTTCAACGGTCTTTCACTCGGACTTTGACCCTTTTGATTTTTCGCTTCAATACTGCGAGGTCAATGCTGGTATTAAGCCAAGTGACGTCAACAAAGCGATTACCGCACTAAAAGGTATCGCAAATAGACAAATTGGTGTGATTGAATTGGATCACACGCTCGACATTGATGAAGTGACCGAAATTTTTATACGGATTAACTCAAAGGGAACATCTCTTAGCCAGTCAGACTTTGTAATGTCTAAAATGGCAGCAGACACTGAGCATGGTGGAGATATTATGCGTAAAGCAGTCGATTATTTCTGCCACCTTGCTGCCAAACCGGAGTTTTACTCCGATTTGGTTCATGATGTTAATTTCCAGAATTCGCAATATGCTGATAAAATTAAATGGTTGGCAAAGGATAAGGAAGATATTTTTGATCCCGACTACGGCGATATGCTCCGAGTTTCCTTCATGCATCAGTTCCGCCGTGGAAAACTTGGTGACCTTGTAAGCTTGCTGTCGGGCCGAGATTTTGAAACAAAAGAGTATCGCGATGATGTAATCGAAACCTCCTATAAAAAGCTTGACACCGGCATTCAAAACTTTATGAATCAATATCATTTTTCCCAGTTTGTGCTGGCCATTAAAGGTGCTGGATTTATTTCAAACAAACTTCTCAACTCAAAGATGACACTGGATTTTGCCTATACTCTATATTTGATTTTATTAGACGAGCCTTCAATACCAAACGCTCAAATAAAACGCTATGTGCAAAAATGGTTTGTCATGTCCACACTGACCTCGCGTTACATTGGTTCCCCGGAAACTGTTATGGATCGGGATATGCGTAGCATAAACGAGAAAGGCTTCTTGGCTTTTCTTGCTGAGGTGGAGGCTTCTTCGCTTTCTGATGTATTCTGGGCCATCACGCTTCCACAAAATCTCGAGACTTCATCTGTCAACAGCCCTGCATTTAATACATTTCTCGCCGCACAGATTACTTTAAATTGCAACTCAATGCTAATGAATGGCATCAAAGTTTCAGACCTAATTAATGTATCCGGAGATATCCATCATATTTTTCCCCGCAGTTACTTAAAAAAGAATGGCATAGATTCAAAAGTGAAATACAATCAGGTTGCAAATTATATTTATTTGGATACCCAGGTGAACAAAGCGATTAGTGACGAAGCGCCCTGTGTATATTTTGCAAAAGTTCAGCAGCAGTGTAAAAGCAAAATCATTGCACTTGGGAATATTTCGGACGAGCTCTTGTTAAGGGAAAATCTGGGTGAGAACTGTATTCCGGAAAAAGTTTTCACCATGGATATCGCTAGCTATGATGATTTTTTAGTAGAACGTAGAAGACTGATGGCAAAACTAATTGAGCACTACTACAAAGGACTGTGAGCAGATATTATTCGCCAAGGAGGAACTCCCTATGGCAAAAAAAGAAAAGGAAACGGGGTCTAATCATCCATTCCTCTGCGGCGGGGCACCTAGCATTCGTTGCCACCGCTGGCGGCAACGAGGACGCCATGGAGAGTCGATACCAGGATGAGAACATCTTGCTGACATAGCTGATGATGGCGCGGCGCCATGGTGTTGACGTCCACACTATCACTGAGCATAATGCAAAGGTTTTTGCAGTTGATGAATTGCAGGGAGCGGCAACTATCCGGAAATCCCGGATAGTTCAAATAAGTAGTGGCAGCTATTAAGTAAAACTTAATGACTCAAATCGGGGGAGCCCATGTCGTGTCGCATAGGTTTTTAGTAAAAAGCAAATTGAACTATTCGGAATTTCCGAATAGTTCAAACCGGAAACGAGATGTAGTAACCTACACCCGTACTCCAAAAAGCGCTTTTGACCGTTTCCTGGAACTGACCGCAGACGCGGATAAGTTGAAATAACTGAGTTAAATTCTGCATTACAGAAAACAAAGAAATACGGCGGCCTGAGTATTCATCAAAACTCAGGCCGCCGCATCTGTTATCTTACAACGCCGCCAACTGCTTCTGCAGTTCCTCATCACTCAACTCACCGCGCTCAGACTGTTCCTTCAAGTCCTGCGCTCTGGCCACGGTGGCGTTCCATTCGTCCACGCTGATTTTTCCCCTCTGCTTTTTGGCCTTCAGGCGATTGTAGGCCTTGGCATATTCCTTCTGCGCGGGGGTTGCGGTGACGCGCCCCTGCGCTTCTTTTTTGTGCGCGCCCACCTTGCGGCAGGTGCGCTCGGTCTCACCAGGCGCAATGTTGTTGCAGTAGCAGGTGTTGTAGCCTGCGGTCAGCAGGAAGTAGCGCCCGCAGTTGTGACAGCGGCGTGGGGCGTTGCCGGCCATCAGGGCGCGGTAAAATTCCGTGTAGAGAAAATGTGTGAGATACCCAAACTCCGCCTTCTCTGCAAGGATGACCTTGCCCTTTTTCGTGGGGTGGGCCATGGGTACGAACTTGACCTCCAGAGGGAAGCTCTGTCCAAAGTCCGACCCGTCAAAGAGCAGTGCTCCGGCGGTGGCCATGTCGTCGAAGTAGTGCATATAGGCCATGGCATAGGCGTCGCTGTTCCTACGTTTCAGCGGCTCGAAGTACATCGCCAGCATCTCGGTGATCTGCCCCCGGAAGGTGCGCAGGCTCTCCCCGAAATACTCCAAGCCGTTCAAAAACGTCTCAAACATGGCGTGACCCTCCGAGTCAATGTCCAGTACCTCCTCCCATTTCTCCTTGTCGGAAAACATCAGCGGGAGAAGATGATAGGCGGTCTCGGTGTCCATCGCCAAGTCCCGATAGAGCGGCAACGTGAATATCAAATCCCAGACAGCGTTCAGTTTCTCCTGCGCGGAGACGGCTGCGCTGTCTGTTTTTTCTTGGAGAAAAGGCCAGACGGCGGAGAGAAACGCACCCACCCGCCGGTCGATCTCAGTGAGCACGCTGTTCTCCAGCGCCAGAATTTCAACGCTGATCTGGCCGAGGGAAAACTCTTTCCCGTTCACGTACACATGGTTGCCGCTGAAGAAAAGGTCGAACCGATCAAATGCAGCCGTCATATCATCACACTCCTTGTATCCGATGGAGATTTGGGGTTTACCTGACCATGCCCAAATCTATTGAAGAGGACTTTGATTTCTGTTAGGCTCATTATATCGGATAGAAATAAAAAATTCAATCAGGTAACAAGGAGGTTTTTATTTGAAGGAATCCATCTACAAAAGCTATGACGAGCTGCCGCTGTTTCTAAACGCAGGTTTGGTAGCGAAGGTGCTGGGTGTGTCGATATCCACCGGGTACGAGCTAATGCATGAGAAAGGTTTCCCTGTGCTGAAAATTGGGAGCCGCATCGTGGTGCCCAAAGAAAAGTTTATCACATGGGTGGAGCAGAACACGGGAGGTGCGATTTGAAGTGCAAGCAGTACCCAAAACGGGATGCCATCAAAAACTACTTTCCCCTGCCCAATGAGATATTCTCTCTGGGTCTGAGCAGCGGCGAGATCTCCGTTTACTCGTATCTGCTATTTCGGGAGAATCGAAAAACCTATCAGTGCTGGCCCAGCTACAAGACCATCGGCAAGGCGGTGGACATGAGCCAGAACACCGTGCGGAAATATGTGATGGCACCGGAGGAGAAGGGGCTCATCGTGACGGAGCCCACCAGCATCCGCACCAAGGATGGACGTAAGCGCAACGGCAGTCTCCTCTACACCATCCGCCCCATTCAGAAAACGCTGGATTTATTTTATGAGCGGCAGATGGCACAGGTGGAGTTGGCCGCACAGCGTCAACGCGCTGCCGAGCGGCTGGCACAGTTCGCCCCTGTCGGCCCCTGTGAGCCGCTGTGTGGGGCTTTGGAGGGCGAAACAAGTCCCAGCCCCTCCGAGGACAAAACGGACGAAATTGACCCGCTTTGGAACCAGGTGCGGAGGACGAAAGAAAAAGCAGGATAAAGGGCGGGCGTCGCAAGCGCGCCCACCTGGGCACAACTGCCCGCAGTGCGGGCAGTTTCGGGGTTTGCGGCAGGGGTCTTAAAAGAGAAAATATACACCGCAAGAGGTCTGAAACCCAGTTAAACCCCATGTTAACGGCTTTTCGATGGGTGTCTTGCGGAGAAATGGAGGAAATATGAGCGATAGGGAAAAATTAGCGGTTCGATTGGAGCCGGAGCTGCGGCAGCGGCTGGAGCGCTGCTATACCATGGACGGCAGCCGAAGTCGACGGGAGTACATCGAAAACGCCATTCGGTTTTACACGGACTACCAGGAGATGAACGACGGCAGCGGCCTGCTGCCAAAGGAGGTCACCACCGCCATCAACGGTCGGCTGGGACTGTTCGAAGATCGTCTGGCAAGTCTGCTGTTCAAGCTGACGGTAGCGCTGGATATGAATGCGGGCATTCTCTCGGATGCCTATGAATTCAGTGAGGAAAGCCTTCGCCGGCGCAGGGTGGATAGTGTTAAAAATGTGAAACAGACCAATGGACTCCTCTCCTTGGAGCAGCGGGCAAGGGCTTCGGGTGACGTGTAATGGCGAAGCTAATCGTCAAAAGCCCCTACATCAAGTGCACCGGCAGCGGCGATGCTGCCGGTGCCGGTGGCTATCTGCACTACATCAGCACCCGTGAGCACGTACAAAAGCTGACCGATGACCGCCCGCCCACCCGCAAGCAGGAGCAGCTCATCGCAAAGCTCACGAAAGATTTTTCCGGCGTGAAGCAGCTGGATGAGTACGACGACTACGAGAAACACAAGACCAAAGCAAACGTCTCTGCGCTCTTCACCATGGTGCTGGAGGAGAACTGGGCGGCGGTCAGTCGGATGAATGGCTACATGAACTACATTGCCACCCGCCCCCGCGCGGAGCGGCTCAGCGCCCACGGTCTGTTCGGGGACGAGGAGAGCATCGACCTAAAAGAAGCGATGGCGGAGCTCAATTCCTATACCGGTAAAGTTTGGACACACATCATTTCCCTGCGCCGGGAGGACGCCGCCCGGTTGGGTTATGACAGCGCTAAGGCGTGGCGCAATCTCATCCGTGCCCACCGCAACGACATTGCCGACGCCATGAAAATTCCACCAAAGGATTTCCGCTGGTACGCTGCGTTCCACGATGAGGGTGAGCACCCCCACATCCACATGATGGCATGGTCGACGAAACCGAGGCAGGCCTACCTCGACCGTGAGGGCATTCGGCAAATCAAATCCATGCTCATGAACGACATTTTCAAACAGGAGTTGCTTCATATCTACGAGCAAAAGTCCACCAGCCGGGACGAGCTGGTGCGGCAGGCTCGGCAGGAGATGCTGGCGCTGGTGCGCACCATGCGGTCAGGCCTGTGCGACCACCCCGAGGTGGAAACACTGGTGCTTCAGCTGGCACAGGGGCTGGAAACGGTGCGGGGTAAGAAAAGCTACGGCTATCTGCCGAAGCCCTTGAAAAGCATCGCCGACCAAATCGTCGACCAGATGGAACGCATTCCTGCGGTGGCGCAGTGCTATGAAAAGTGGCTGACGCTCCAGGGACAGGTGGACAGTTACTACGGCGGCGACGAGCGCAAGCGGCTGAAATTATCTGAGCAGAAGGAGTTCCGCGTCATTAAGAATGCGGTTATTCAGGAGGCCGAGCGCATCCGCATCGAGGAAATCACCTTTGAGGATGAAACGCTTGGGTCGGCGGATGAGCCGGAAAGTGCCCGCTACAATGCCGAATTCTACTGCCGCTACCGGGATATGATTTACGACAGCGACCTGTCCTTGGACGAACGGGACTACGCCGTGGAGCAGATGACCAGCGCCGCCCAGGCGGGCAACTCCTATGCCCAGCACCTGCTGGGCAAGCTCTACCGGGACGGCACAGTGGTAATTCCCGATGCGGAAAAGGCGCGGGATTGGTTTCAGAGGTCGGCGGAGCAGGGATTAAACGTTGCACGGTACGCCCTGGGCAAGCTGTTGCTCACCGAGGATCGGCTGGTGCGGGACATCCCGGCGGGGCTGCACTGGCTGGAGATGGCCTACCGAAACGGTAGTCCGTATGCCGGGTACCGGCTGGGCAAGGAGTATCTACGGGGTGAAATCGTCCCCAAGGATGTGCCAAAGGCACTGGACTATTTGAACGACGCGGCACAGCGGGGCAATCAGTTCGCCCAGTACACGCTGGGCAAGCTCTACCTACTGGGGCGGGAGGTGCCGCAGGATAAGACGCTGGCGGAGCGATGGCTGGCACAGTCTGCCGCCCAAGGGAACCAGTACGCCCAATTCTCTCTCGACCGGCTGGACGAATTCCGCCCGCCCTCGGTGTTGCTGGCGGCCACCCATCTCCTGCGGCAGATCGGCAGTATCTTTCAGGACAACTCCCTGCCCAAATCCAGCGTAGGTGGAAATCAAATCGACCGCAAGCTTCGCCAGCGGGAGCGGGAGAAGAAAATTGCCATGGGCCATAAAGCGGATGACCACGAGGAATATCAAGGGCCGACCCTGTCCATGTAATTGCCACAAACCATTGAAAATACTGATTTTTTTGATAGCTTTCTGGCGCAGATTGTGGTATATGTGTTGTCTTGAACAGGAGGCGATACCATGTACGACTATATGAAATCCCTGCAACGTCAGTTCTTTCAGGAACTGGAGTGCGGTGAATTGCGGCGGGAGATAGAGCAGACTCGTCAGGAACTGCGTGACCTGCTGGACAAAGAGAACCGCAGAAAGCTGTTGCGGCTGGTGGACTGTCAGGCGGCGCTCCGGGAGGAGGTCTCTCTCCACAGCTTTCTCGCCGGCTACCGTCTGGCATGCGGGATTTACCGGGAGCTATTGATACAGCCGCCCCATTCCTTTGACAAGGAGGAGGAAAAGCGGGCGCAAGAAATTTACCAAATTGAGCAGAAGGCGGCACAAGCCGCCCGTTCCGAACAGGAGGAATAGCTATGGCAAAACGACGCCCGGACGGCGACGGCATGGTGCGCAAGCGGGAGGATGGCCGCTGGGAGGGCCGCATCGTGGTGGGGCACAAGAAGAACGGCGACTCCATCTTCCGCCACGTCTACGCCAAGACACAGAAGGAGCTGATGGACAAGCTCCACCGCAATATCGAGGACTACCGCGACGCAGACCTGACTGAGGACAGCCGCATGACGCTGGAGGCGTGGCTGGATCAGTGGATGGCGGAGTACAAGGCGGATACCGTTCGTGCCGGTACCCTGCGCGGCTACCAAACCATCATCGAGCAGTACATCAAGCCCCAGCTGGGCGATAAGCAGATTTCTCTAATCACCAGGCAGGACGTCCAGCGGATGTACCGGTGGCTCAAAAAAGAGGGGCGCACCAACGAGCACCCCGAAAAGGGCAACCAGCTTGCCGACTCAACAGTGCGCGGCGTTCACTGTGTGCTCCATCTGGCGATGCAGGACGCGGTCCAGTCGCACATCATCGCCAAGAACCCGACCGAAGGCGCTACCATCCCCAAGCAGAGCGGCAGCGCCAAGCGGGTGCTGAATGACAGGGAACTGGACGCCTTCCTCTCCATCATTGAGGAGGATGAGGTCTGGCACAACTTCTTCTATACCGACCTGACCACCGGCCTGCGGCGGGGCGAGATCTGCGGTCTTATGTGGCGGGACTTCGATGAAAAGGCCGGCACACTGAAAGTGAGCCGCACCCTCCACAGCAAGAAGCTAGGTGTCTTCTCCCTGGGTGACACCAAAACGGGGATGGGTATGCGCACCATTGTTCTGCCCCGGAGCACGGGGGAGCTTCTGCGGCAGCGCAAGGAAAACTCTATCAGCCAGTGGATTTTTCCCAACCCCATCAAACCGGAGCTGCCCGTGTCCCCCAACTCGGCGTACAGCCGCTTGAAAGCTCTGCTGAAGCAGGCGGGGCTGCCCGACATTCGATTCCACGATCTGCGGCACACCTTCGCCACCCACGCCCTCGCCAGCGGCGTGGACGCCAAGACTCTCTCCGGTATTTTGGGCCACACCAATGCCAGCTTCACACTGGATACCTACACCCATGTGACCCCGGATATGCAAAAGACCGCCAGCGGCATTGTGGGCAGCTTTATGGAGGATATCTTCGGAAAGGAGTTGAAGCCATGGCAGCCAGAAAGCGAAAAAATGGGGAAGGCACCGTAAGACTGCGCAAGGACGGGCGCTGGGAGGGTCGTATCGTCATCGACTACGATGACAACGGCTACCCCAAGACCAAGAACGTCCTTGCCAAAACGAAAAAGGAGTGTTTGGAAAAGCTCCAGGCACTCAAAGAATCCTGTGGCGGGACAACGTCGGCAAAGGTGCGGCCCGAAATGCCCTTTGGAGATTGGCTCAACTACTGGTTTGAGCATCACTCCAAGCCGAAGCTCCGCCCCACCACGGAGGCGGGCTATGAGAGCCGCATCCGTCTGCACATCGTACCTGCGCTGGGTAAAATCCAACTGAACAATCTGACGCAGAACGACCTTCAGCAGTTCTACGCGCGGCTCAAAAAGACCGGACGGAAGCGTTTTACCGACCTGTACGGCGAAGGTCTGTCCGACCGGATGGTGCGTATGTGCCACGCTACCTGTCGCTCTGCGCTGGAAAAAGCAATGCAGGGGGGCCTGATCCGCACGAATCCCGCTATCGGCTGCAAGCTGCCGCCCAAGAAGGCGCGGGAGATGCAGGTGCTGGACCGGGATGAGCTCCAGCGGTTTCTCATCCAGGCCCAGGCGGAGGGCTACTATGAGCTGTTTCTTTTGGACTTGGCAACGGGCCTGCGGCGGGGCGAGCTAATGGCGCTCCAGTGGGACGATCTGGACTTCAAGACCGGCGTACTGAGTGTGAACAAGCAGATTTACGATGTGAAGGGGCAACTGCAACTCACCACGCCGAAAACCAAGACCTCCATCCGCAAGCTGACGCTGCCGAGCGCGGTGGTGGCGGTGCTGAAGGAGTATAGGAAAACCGTGGACTCCCGCTGGATGTTTCCCTCCCCGGTGAAAGAGGACTGCCCCATGACCCCCGGTTCGGTGCGCAAGCGGCTCCAGCTCATTCTGGAGCGTGCCGAGTGCAAGCATGTGCGTTTCCACGATCTGCGTCATACGTTCGCCACCCTGTCCCTGCAAAACGGCATGGATGTGAAAACCCTCTCCGCCATGCTGGGGCATGTGTCGGCAGCCACCACGCTGGACATCTACACCCACATCACCGACGATATGCGCCACGCAGCCGCCGCTAATATCGACCGTGGCATCGGCAAGGTAGAGGCGCAGCAGGACGATTCGGTGACTGCGCCTACCCAGGAAGAAAAGTCCAGGCTGACCGACTTCAAGCCCTATCTGGGCCGCCGACGCAAGCCGGGGACCGGCTGCATCAGCGAGATCAACGACCACCTGTTTGAGGGCAGGTACTCCCCCATGTGGCCCGACGGCAAGAAGCACGCAAGGAATGTGTATGCCCACACCCTCGAGGAATGCGAAGAAAAGCTGGGCGGATTAGTTACTAAGATGAAGGCTGAGATCACCATGTTGAAAGCAGCGAAACAATGTTCAATAACACAGCGATAACCAAGGTAATAAAGACGGCTTAGAGGCTATTCCGAATTAGGCTATCAGGTAAAAATCAGCGAGCAGGATGACAACACCAGCAAAAATTTACGACAGTCAGGAATGCGCCGCCGCCTTTGCTGAAGACCTGTCCAATACCGCAAGAAGCATTCTGATTGTCAGTCCCTACATCCAGGAAAACCGCATTACACGACTTCTACCTATTCTAGAAAACGTGGTGTCGTCCAGTGTTCGCGTTACCGTTTATACGAAAGTCCTCGAAAGCTATAATCCCGATCAGGAGCCCGGAATTGCGTCTGCAATTGCCATGCTGAAAAACGCAGGAATTTCCGTTGCTATGCAGGCAAATCTGCAACAGCACTATGCCATTATTGATGAAAGTACCGTTTGGTACGGCAATATTAATTTCTTGGCATTCGGAAGAAAGGACGCGGATACTCTGCGGTTTGAAAATGCTGAGATTGCCGGAGAGCTTTTGGAAATATAATAAGGTATACTAATGGGCCTGTTGACACTACCGGAAATATCTGCTGAATCTCTCCTATCGAATCAAATTCTGCGTTGCTGTAAATAGAGGAAAACGCCATCGAGAGCATACATGCAACCGATGGCGTTATTCTGTAAATCTCACTCACAATTGTTTGCCTTTTATCTGAGTGAGTTGCATGATGGTAATGAACCTTAAGTTAGATCCCTCGATAGCCCAGCGAGCCATCCATGAGCGCAACACAAGGAATATAGCATACTTTAAATTGATTTCAACTCAAGAGGATAATGCCGGTAACGCCACTAAAGTTTGTAGACTTCTTGATCGGGACGAACTCATTTGATGGCAATGAACAGATAGCTGGCACATCTCAGCACGAGATTAATCAAATTTAAAATTTTGCATAGTCAAGATGGAGCTGGCACCAAACGTCAGTTGCAGAAGCCTTGACAAATTTATGATTGTCTTCAATATAAGTGCTACAGTTGTAGCTACGCGATCAAATGTAGCAGCTATTTACATTTCAAAAAAGTAATTGAGATATGCCTGAAGCATCTGATCTTTGTCCAGCAGTGGAATATCCCTGGCATCTGCAGGATTGATCTGATCGCTCTGATTACGAATCAGAAAGTCTGCAAGACTTTTTAAAGAACCGCAGACCCGTTCAATGCCCTCACTGCCCTCGTCATCCTGAAGACTGTCTTTGCTGATGCATTTTCCGCTTTTATCCACAATAAAGGATTCCAAATTACTGCTGCATCCATCATGATCATAAGTAGGATGCTTTAGATCTTTGAGAGCATCTCCCAATCCATAAAAGGAAAGTCCTCGGAATGTAACAACATAAGTTGTCGTTCCATCATCATTTTCCTGACTGCCTAAAAGCGTAAGGGCAGGAAACACAAGGTCCGTGCTACCCTTGCCCAATACGTCTTCTCCTAAAACAGAATTGTTAAACTGACTCACAGCCAAGTTGTAGAGAGTGGCGTCTGTTCCGGTCAGGCCGAAGGTATCAGCCGTTGGAATTGGAAACTCAGTTGAATAGATTTTTCCGCCTACGTGAATCTTTTTAGGCGTATTTTGCTGTGCCGGAGTGCCTGACGATGCTGAATTTGACGATGCATTCGATGAAGAAGTCGGTTCCATAGATGCGCTTTGTTCTGTTATGCTTGATGATATACCAGACGAAGAATTTGTTTGACCCGCGTTGCCTCCACAACCCGCAAGAAAAAGAATACCAATGGTTAAAAGAAGAACGACACTTTTTTTGAAAAAAGTCTGATTAAGCACAATTAACAACAACCTTTCCTTTTTTATTCAGAGCTCAATTGTTTTTTACATGACAGTAAATCACTTCTGATCAAGGGCCTGCACCGATGTTATCATAATGGCTACTTCTCTTTAGAAAAGATCTATACTGCGACTCCTGCGATACTTTGTCGTAACCACATCACAATTTCAAAGTTGTTAAATCTCTGGTATAAAATGTAGTGATGGGAGATGGCAAATGCTCATCTCCCATCACTCTTTAGAATATTTAAAAATTACTGCGGAGTCCACGTGCCAGTATGAGAATCCCAAACCGGGATATAGAAATCCATAACCGTCTTGTAATAGTCGCTCATTTTTTCATTACGATGGTTACTCGTATGCGCACTATAATACGCAGTTTGTCCATCATTACTTGTGATAATGCCGACATGAGCCTGCTCAGTGAGAGATGTGGGATAATACATGATGCTCCCGGCGAAAGCGCGATTCCATGTACCGGTTCCAGCATGGAACACAATATCATTTTCGAGCATATAGTCAGTGATCCCATAGTGACCCGGTGATTTTCTGGGGCCACCAGTCAAGTTCCAACAGCTTGAATCATCATACCACACACTATCCTGTGCTACTCCACCTGCGCTATAGCACTGAGAAACAAAGTTTGCGCAGTCCGAATCATAGTGCGCATATTTGCTTCCGTCGGGCCTATGTCCAATTGGAAAGTTGCTCTCTTGTTTCGCATAATAAGCCGCATCTACACGATCTAATTCTTGTGCTCTTGACGTGCTTGACGCTCTGACCCCTCTGACCTGATTGCTGCTATTGCCAGAGATGATATTGCTTACGTCATTACGAGCATTTTCCATGGCCTCCTGCGCAGTAGGCACAAAAGAAGACAACGGCTCATCAACGTAAACTGCACGGCTAGCAGAAGAGTGAAGTTCATCGTATGTGTGAACCTTGACTTCCGCATTTTCGACTGAAAGCGTGTTCAAAAATTCATTGGAATTAATATCGGAATTGCTGGATTTCAGCAACAGCGGAACAGACACAATAAATTCTGCATTGTGAGAAAGTTCTTTTCCGATATGTTCACGCTCCAATTCTCCACGCCAAATGGTCAGATAATCGTTAGCTCTTTGAAGCTCGCTTTCATCGGTCAGGTCCTCCATTGCGGCCAAAATACCCTGAATATACGGAGCATCATCCGGGGTTTTCGCTTTGATTTGAGTGGTATAAGAAACATCGACTACATAATTTACTTCGCCTGAGGTCGCTTCAACATTTGTGATTTCTCCAGAAACGTTGGTAACGTCATAGTAATCCTCAAGAAGTTGTGTTGCAGTATTACATGCTAAATTAGTAACATTGTTCTGGGTTACATGGGGTGCATTATCGTTCTCTACTGCAAACGCCGGAACGCACAGGGACAGGCACATAACCAGCGCCAGAGCCAAACTCATCATTTTCTTTTTCATGTTATACCTCTTTTCTCATTTTGTAAAGAATCTGCCGGAATAGAGATATGCAGAATGTCTCTGCTATAATACTTACTGCATTGGTCCGCTCCTTTCGTGCCCCCTGTGGTGTGAGATTGTCGATTTCGGTTTCCCTTCGTAATAATAGTGTCTGAAAAACCGAAAAAGCGGACAAATATATTATATTTTTTTGAAATGCTTTGCTTTTCATGTGCCATTACTGGCTTTTCCGAGATTGGCAGGCCAACGGTATGTTAAACCAACGCGAGACGCATTCTGAGAAACGAATAAGGGACAGAGCCGCGGCTCTGTCCCTTATGGGGTGGGTTGGGTTTGCGTTCAGGCGCGAGAACCGCCCATATGTTCTGATTAAAATTCGTTGTATCGGCTTACTTTACCAATCCTCAAACATAAATAGCAATTCAGAGGAATCAGCACTGATTCCAACCAGACTGATTTCACCGTGGTTCCAGTTGTTTTCCTTATAGGGCTTTTGATAAATTACATAGGCCGTCAAATCGGACGGTATTCCTTTTTCAGCATAGTCGAACACTGTCAGGGATTCCGCATAAACCCCCATGGATTTTGCGTCCGTCTGCGCGGGAGAACCGGACCAAACCGCCCTCTGTGCGGCCGCTTGCTGGTACGCTTGAACGGAGTCAAGGTCTGTATGGTACTTTAGGCACAGAGAAGTGCCACCCATGTCAGAGTCATAGGCAAAATATACTTCCTCAGCGGACTTCGGAATCTCATCGGGAAAAAGAGCCAGCGCGGAAGTCCCCGGATAATTTAAGGATTGAAGAACGGAGGGATAATCCTCCAGGTCCTGTGTTGATGGATTGGCGGCATTTATGGCAGTGCGGAACAGGAGCATCAAGAATAGGCACAAAAATCATATGACTAACACGATTACCGTGCTTTTTACGGTTCTTTTCTTCACGGTATCCTCCATAGTTACTAATGTAGTTAGCAGGAACCTCTAATAAGTGCAGCATTATAATGAGCTATAACTAAAACTCATGATCATTTCCTGTGTAGAGCCGGGTTTAGGGAGACCCCTAACAAGCATTTTCACGGCCCGAGGGGCTGTAAAAATATCAAGTGTGGGTACACTTGCCCTGCATGCCCAAAACTTTTCCCATCTATTATATAAAAAAATTTGATTGTGCTTAGCTGGTCTATTAGGGCATTAAGTGAATTTAATGAACTCTAATACAACACACCGTAGGTTTTCCGGGTCTGAATTGTAATTATAGTGTAGCAAAAACTTATTTGCATCTAAACTGTAAAACAGGGCGGGTTCAACTGGAAAATCCATTTTATAAAGTATAATGTTATCATCAGTAAATTGTACATTGTAGATTTGATATTTCAAATCTGTTCCTAACGCTGCATCAATTCCATTCGATTCCAAATGAAAAAGTGCTGAGCAGTTATTTTCGGTAATCGTTTTTCCACTTAAGTCCTTCACGATAATTTTCTGTACCGAAATATCATTCTTCACATCTTCCATAGAAAAAAGAATGTATTTATCTAGCAAACAAAAATCATAAACGCGTTCAGATGTGGGAAGTTCAAACTGATATAATATCTCAGTCTGATCTCCTATTATTATTGTTCCTTTTCCTTTAATTGCAGTATAGTACGCATATCGAATACCATCGCCTTGTAGCGTTGTTCTTAAATGCTCTGTTTTACCGTCATCTTCTAAACTTACCTGATGGACGATTTTGTTTTGTAAGGAAACAATGTTTACCCCAAAATTATTTGTTGCAGACCCTTCATTAGAGTAACTATATGCAAAGGAAGCGTCACCCAATTTCGCAAGATGAGGGTCGTCGAACTCATTTGCATAGCAATTGCCCATAGTGATTTCTTGTGTTGATTCGTCATTGACTTTTATAATTTTATAGTCTGTCAGGAACCCAGGAGAAAGTATCACACACACAATACAATTTTTTTGAAATATTGCATCAGAACAATATTTATTTTGAAAGAAGTAAGTAGCATTTATGGTATTTGTTTCAAGGTCAAATATCGCTATTTTTTTTGTAATGGCATTATAGCCCTCTTCTAAAAAATTTGGATCATCTTCTTTATAATTGCTATAAACATTGATAAGCAATTTGCTTCCATTCGTATCAAGTATTTGCATCTTTTCATCTGAATCTAATTTCATAATATCATAAAGCATTCCTGGATATAAAGAATAAGCATCATCAGACATATAGCCAACTGTTGGCGCTGTAATTATGTCGTGAGCGACTTTTTGAGAATCTGATATGTTTCCACAAGCAGCTAAAGCAAACACGCAACTGCAAAAAAATATAGCAATAAAAAACCTTTTCACTTATCTACCTTTTAAAATCATAGCAGCATCTTAAATTTCTATTTAAGATGCTGCTATGATTCGCTTATACCCTTTCTATATTTTATTTACATTCAACGAATTGACAAATAAAAACTTTATGCCGCCCTTAAAAAAATTCCTGCATTGGAATTACATGCTGCTTCCAAAACGCTTATATCATAAGTATATTTACCATAATATGTAGGGTGACAGTCGCAGATAGTTGCTTCGTTGACAGAGGATGTACCAGCAAAACCACTTCTATACCCACATACGGTAATGAAATGGCCTGAAGATCGATACAAGGGCATCTGCTTTACGCTCATGATTACGGGGACACCATCGTTAATTGAATAAATAATGCTACTTGCTAAAGAAGCATTTGATGTGGACACTTTTTCGTACCGTTCACTTCTTCCTTTGCTGCTCAACAAAGAATTCAGCCCGGTACGAATCCCATCGGAACTAGTTCCATCTGTGGTTGTACCCACAATAGTACCCATTTCTGCCTGGGTATAGTTCCCAATGCCCATAGTAGTTGCAACCATGCAAGAGGTTGCTGCGCCACAATTATAACTAGTCTCCTGCCGGATTGCAGTCATAGGTAAACTGCCTTGATCAATCATTCGCCGTGTTAAGCGATTTTCCATGTAATTCTGAATTTTTTGATTGGTAACATCAATGTTCTGTAACTCTTGGCTAGTAAAGTCAGTAGATTCAAGGGTAGCCATCGCCGGAACGCACAGGGACAGGCACATCACCACTGCCAGAGCCAAACTCATCATTTTCTTTTTCATGTTATACCTCTTTTCTCATTTTGTAAAGAATCCACCGGAATAGAGATATGCAAAATGTCTTTGCTATAATACTTACTGCATTGGTCCGCTCCCTTCGTACCCCCGGTGGCATGGGATCGTCAGTTTCGGTTTCCCTTCGTAATAATAGTGTCTGGAAAACCGAAAAAGCGGACAAAAATTTTAAAATATATTATTTTTTTACAACGCGCACTCTCATATGTTATACTGAATGTGGAAATAATTGAGAATTTTGCGGATGGGAGGCAATCCCTGTGGATGTCAATCAAAAGAGAATGCTTGTTGAGCAATGGTATCGGCAATACTCAAAACTGCTGTTTCATGCCGCCTGTCTGTTGGACACTCCTGACGCGGCTGAGGAAATCGTGCAGGAGACATTCCGCATTGTGATGGAAACGGACGATCTAGAGCAAGTGGAATATCCAAAAACATGGCTGCGGAAAATCATCTATAACGTTGTACGGAATCGGCAGCGAATCCAGAAACGGTTTGCAAGTGTGCCGATTGATGACGAGGGAATACCTATTGAGGAATTGGGGAGCCACGAGGATGAGCCGGACGTTGAGCTTGAATATGGGGGTATCGTGTCCGCAGAAGACTTACACTTGCTCCGGCTCTCTTTGGTAGATCAACATACATACTCTGAAATTGCGGAGGAGTTGGGCGTTTCCGCGGAGGCTTGTAGAAAACGAGTAGACCGGGTAAAGAAAGAATTACGTAAAAAGCTGGAGAAAGACAGAAGTTAAAACTGCTGAAAAAAATTTTTAACTTTTTGTCCGCTTTCTTGATTTTTAAAACACTATTATAGCAAGGAGGTTTCAAAATGCCTGACCTTGGAGATATGAACAGCGGTTCCTATCAATTTCTCGAACGCATGAGTACCGAGAAGTTGAAAAACATTGTCCGTGCCGATTTTGAATCCGGGGATTCCGACGACGCGGCCAATGACGAATTTATCACCCGCGTGATGGAGGTGATTGCACAGCGGGAAGAGGAAGATCCCTCCGCGCCCCATTTTGATGTGGACGCGGGATGGAAAGACTTCCAAAAAAATTATTGTCCCACGAGGGAAGAATCGATCCACGTAAATAGCAATATTCAGCAAAACGAACTTGTCCACAAAAACAAAAACGAGGAACAGGCTGATTTGAAAGCTCCCCAGCCTAAACGGGCGGGTCATAGATTCCTGCGGATCATTACCATCGCTGCCGCTGTTGTATGTCTGTGCGCGGTGGCTGCAAACGCATTTGAAATTAATATCTTTAAGATGTTTGCGCAATGGACGCAGGATATTTTCCAATTCCATACCGAAGAAGTTTCGTCGCAGGGAGCGGAGTTTACCTCCGGCACCGAGCTGGATACAAGCCAGACGTTGGAAGACGCATTGACGGAAGCGGGCATCACACGGCCCGCTTCGCCAAAGTGGATTCCGGAAGGTTTTGCTTTTTCCGGCGTGAAGTCCTATTTAGACATTGGGGAACCAATGTATACCGCGCTTTATGAAGATGAAACAACAGACCGCACTGTTATTGTATCGGTGATCGTACATGAACATCCCCAAGCTGCAATACAAGAAAAAGGCAGCAGCCAAGTTACCGTGTATCAATCTGGTGGCGTAGATCATTACATTATGCAGAATGAAGACGCTCTGGTTGCTACATGGTTCGTAGATAATCTTGAATGTAGCATTACGGGGAAAATAGCAGAGTCGGAAATGGAGACTATGATCAATTCTATTTATGAGGAGTAAATTGAATTGAAAAAGATTTTTTCAAGGGGAATGTCCCTGCTTTTGATTTTGACTTTCTTGTTTAGTCTCTGTGTCCCTGCTATGGCAAAAGATATGTCAGTTCAATCCAGCCAGTACCTCAGCAAATATGACGGAGTCATTACAACAGAGGGCGGCGGGGTAATAAAGATTTCTTTTCTCGTGATTGGCACAAGTATCCTTGATAAAATTGGTGCAAGTCAAATTGTTGTGGAAGAGCAAAGCGGAAGTTATTGGATTCCCGTAAAGACTTACAACAATACGAAGAATCCCGAGCTTTCTACTACGAACGATTATTCTTATGCCAACTATGTCCTGTACAACGGAGAAGCTGGCGCTGTCTATCGCGCTGAAATCACAGTGTTTGGGAATACAGATTCCCGTACATTTATAACAGCATCTCAGAAAGCCTAACTATCTAAGATCAAGGCGCTCAGGCTGTTTGGCCTGAGCGCCTTTCTTTTCAAGTACGTTTCCTCCGTAATACCAATCGCAAGAGGACCTCCACAGTCTAGATTTTCATAAAATTCTAAACGTTTGGAGGCTCTTATGACAATTATAAACTTGCGGGACTATTACATAGAAGATCAGACTATCGAGGTTTCAGATGAAGTGGCCGAAGTTCTGCATTCGGACAAACTGTATGATCGAAGCATATGAAGGTGAACACTCAATGGACAAGGCAGTATCATAAAAGCTTGTGGCTGATTTGTTGATCGTTAGTCGATATGGCGCGATATTACCAGTTGAATACGCAAATTCTGTGCCGCAATAAACAAAGAAAAAGCCGGTTTAGAGGGCTCTCAAAACCGACGGTGGGCGCAGATGCAAATCCAAACTTTTTCAAGAAAAAAGTCCGCTGAAATTTTTAATTTCAGCGGACTTTTGGTCCGAGTAGTGCGACTCGAACGCACGGTCTCCTGGTCCCAAACCAGGCGCGATACCAGCTTCGCTATACCCGGATATTTGCTTCTGGGGGTTCCTAGATTTTTGCTATCTGTGGTCATTGCTGTGGTCAAATGCAATTTCGAGATGCTTTTCACTCGGTGGAAGAAGCCCTCTAGTCCCTGTGTTCCAAGGGCTTTCGGTGTTTTGGTGTTATCCGCCTCGGATACCGGCACGGCACTCCCAAACCAGGCGCGCTACCAACTGCGCTACACCCCGATATTCAGTTCTGCTTACGTTTCGCACCAGTTCCCAAAACCATCCGCGATGTAGGCACGCCTGCCCAAATCTTGCCTTCACCTATTATACACCACTGGCGCGATGCAGCCGTTATAACATATATAATCGCTGCCGCGTTGCTATTATACCAGCAACGCGGGCGAAGTTCAAGAAAAATTACACGTAGGCGCTCCGCCGCCCTATGTACATATTTGAGTCCGAGACCGTCTCTCAGACAATCTCTTTAATTTTGTCCAAATCCGCGCTGCACAGCGCTTCCAGATTGTCAAAAATTTTTTGGGGCGCCCAGTCCCACCATTTTAGACGCAGCAAATAGTCTATTAGCTCGTCTTCAAACCGCTTGCGCAGAATTTTGCAGGGATTCCCCCCGGCAACGACGTAGGGCGGAACATTCCTTGTGACCACGGAGTTTGCCGCAATAATTGCCCCGTCTCCGATGTGCACGCCCGGCATCACGGTGACATTCTGCCCAATCCACACGTCGTTTCCCACCACGGTATCTCCCTTGAATGGCAGGTCTTCCAGCGCCGGGGTCGCTTTCTCCCAGCCGCCGCCCATGATGTTGAAGGGATACGTGGTAACGCTGCACATACGATGATTCGCGCCATTCATTACAAACTCGATGCCCTTGGCAATGGCGCAGAATTTTCCAATAATCAACTTATCGCCTAAAAACTCATAGTGGTGGGTAACGTGACTCTCAAACTGCTCCGGGCCGGTGCTGTCGTCATAATAGGTGTACTCCCCCACCAAAATATTGGGTCGGGTCACCACATTTTTTATAAAGCACACGCTTTTGATAGCCTCGTTGGGGCAAATTGCGTTGGGATTTGGCCCGTATTGCATTTCAAACCACCACTTTCATTCATCTCTCCGACTTCGGTGCTGCGTTCCAATCTACCACACAGCCAATAATGCCCACCCTTTTCCTGTATGTGTTTGGCTCCCTTATGATAACACATTTACGCGCAAAGGTAAAGGCATGGCTTTCCTTTCAGAACGCCATGCCTTTTTCCCCTTCATGGAATGACCGTTTTCCTATCCCGGACGGCGTTCCTTAAATGAACAGGTTCACATTGGACTCCTCCGCGTCGCCAAGGTAAGCGCCCACGCCGCCCAGTTCCACGCCCTCGATCAGCTCTTCTTCTTTGATACCCATGACATCCATGCTCATGGTGCAGGCCACAATTTTCACGCCCTGCTTCATGGCCTTTTGAATCAAAGCCTCCAGAGAGTCTACATTTTTGTCGTTCATGATTTTCTTCATCATGGCAGTTCCCATCCCCGCCATATTCATCCGGGAGATTTTCAGCTTCTCGCTGCCCCGGGGCAGCATTCCGCCAAACATGGATTCCATAAAGGTCTTCTTTATCGGCTGCTTTTCCGCCTTACGCAGGGCCGTCAGCCCCCAGAAGGTGAAGAACATGGTCACAGGACGTCCCATGGCCGCCGCGCCGTTGGCAATGATAAAACTGGCCAGCACTTTATCCAAATCGCCGGAAAAAACGATAATGGTCTTTCCCTGCGGCGTGTCGATCACCTGCGTCTCCGCGCCGACAGGAACGCCCGCCGTGCTTGCCGGAGCAGTTGCCGTCGGCTCCGCCATGCCCTTGCGCACCAGCGCCACATAATCCGTCCCCCGCCGCTCGCTGACCATCAGCGTGTTTCCCGTGCGGCGGCACCATGCACCGATGTCCTTTACAAAGCCGGGGTCGGAGGCGGTGACCTCCAGGGTCTCCCCCTCCCTCATCTCTTTCATTGTTTCAAATACCTTCATGATGGGGCCGGGGCATTGCAGACCGTTGCAGTCCAGCCGGATTGTCTCTTTGGGGACGACGGGTGCGGCGCTTTCCGCCGCCTGCCCGTTGTCCGAAACCGACGGGGCCGACTGAGCAGTCTCCCCAAACTGCCGATAATGGGTAGACTGGTAGAACCGTGTCCCGGCGGGATACAGCAGGATATTGGTAAAGCCCTTTTGCATCAGGACGCGGGACGCGTTATAGGAGCGCACACCAATGGCGCAGAACACCAAAACGGGCTTCGTGCGGTCCACCTCGTCCAGCCGGTCCCGCAACTCTCCAAGGGGGATGTGAAGGGCGCTTTCCAGCGGAAATGCCATCCGCTCCGCGTCCTCCCGCACATCCAGCAAAACCGCATCCGGAAGCTTTTCCACCGCGTCCCAATTCGAGAAACAAATTTTCCCAGTAAGGACGTTTTCCGCTGTAAAGCCCAGCATATTTACAGGGTCTTTGGCGGAGGAATAGGGCGGAGCATAGGCAAGTTCCAGCTCCGCAAGCTCCCGAACACCGCCGCCAAGCCGCAGGGTTGCCGCGATGGTGTCAATCCGTTTATCCACGCCGTCATAGCCCACGATCTGCGCGCCGAACAGCTTCTTTCCGTCCATGGAGAACAGAAGCTTCAAAAACATTGGCACCGCGCCAGGATAATAGCCCGCGTGGGAGTTCTGGGTAATCACCGCCCGCTCATAGTCCCGGCCCGGAAGCATACCACGCTGTGTAAGCGTCTTTTCGTTGACGCCCGTAGTCCCGGCGGTCAGGTCAAAAACCTTGAAAATCGAGGTGCTCTGGGCGCCCCGGTAAACCGAGCTCCCTCCTGCGATGTTGTCCGCCGCGATGCGGCCCTGCTTGTTGGCGGGGCCTGCCAGCGGGGCCATAGCCCGCCCGCCAAACACCAGCTCGCCCACCTCCGCGATGTCGCCCACGGCGTAAATATCCGGGTCCGCCGTGCGCAGCGAATCGTCCACCACGACGCCGCCGCGCTGATTCAGCTCCAGCCCCGCCGCCTTGGCAAGCTCGTTGTTGGGGCGCACGCCGATGGACAGCACCACGAAATCCACGGTGACCTCCCGTCCGCTTTTCAGCACGATGGTCACTTGTTTCCCGTCGTCCCGGAACGAGTCCACCCCATCGCCAAGAGACAGATGCACGCCGTTTGCCTCGATGTTTTCATGCAAAACCTGCGCCATCTCGTAGTCCATGGGAGCCATCACCTGATCCAGCATTTCCACAATCGTGGTGTCCAGACCAGAATGGTGGAGGTTTTCCGCCACCTCCAGTCCGATAAATCCGCCGCCGATGACCGCAGCCGAGCGTGCGCCGCTCTCCCGGGCCATGGCACGCAGCCGGTCTGTGTCCGGCACGGTCCACAGGGTACGGATACGGGGCGAATCAATGCCGGGAATGGGTGGGCGGATGGGAGAGGAGCCGGTGGCCAGCACCAGATAGTCGTAAGGTTCCTGATAAACCTCGCCCGTGGCAAGGTTTTTAATTTCTACGGTCTTTTTCTTCCGGTCAATGGAAAGAGCCTCGTTCTGCGTGCGCACATCCACCCGAAACCGCTGGCGCATTACCTCCGGCTTTTGCACCAGCAGCGCGTCCCGGGAGCGAATCACATCTCCCACATAATAAGGCAGCCCGCAGTTGGCGTAGGATATGTATTCCCCCCGCTCCAGCAGAATAATTTCCGCCTCCTCGTCCAGTCGGCGCAGCCGCGCAGCGCAGCTTGCTCCTCCGGCGACGCCGCCGATAATCACGACCTTTGACATAGCTTCTCCTCCTTGTCGTGCAACCCTCTTTGGGCGCACGTCTATTTTTTAACAGTATATGCCCGCTGAAGCGGTTCTTCTGTGACGTTGTCACCGTCAGCGGCGGATTCCTGTCCGGTTAAAAAATTGACAGGCGAAAAATAACGGGTATAATCATAGTAGTATATAAACAGGCGGTGCTTTTTCAAAAAGCCGCCGTGACGGGAGGCGTTGGCGCATGGAGCTGGGGGAATATTTTCCGGTTTGGAAGGAGCTGACCGAGGGAGAGCGGGCGCTGCTGGCGGGCGCGGCGGTGCGGCGCTTTGCGCCCAAGGGGACGCTTCTGCACGCCGGTGCCGCGGACTGTGTGGGCCTGATGATCGTGCGCTCCGGGCAGCTTCGGGCGTTCATTCTATCCGACGAGGGGAAGGAAATCACCATTTACCGCCTGTTCGAGCGGGATATGTGCCTGTTTTCCGCCTCCTGCATCATGAAAAACATTCAGTTTGACATTGCCGTGGAGGCTGAGAAGGACGCGGAGCTGTGGGTGATTCCCTCGGACGTATATAAGCGGCTTTCCGACGGCTCCCTTGCTGTGGCAAATTACACCAATCAGTTGATGGCCGCGCGGTTTTCCGAGGTAATGTGGCTGGTGGAGCAGATTATGTGGAAGAGCTTTGACAAGCGCCTTGCGGAATTTCTGCTGGCGGAAAGCACGCTGGACGGCGGCGACGTGCTGCGCATCACCCACGACAAAATTGCCGCGCATCTGGGCACAGCCCGGGAGGTGGTCACCCGAATGCTGCGCTATTTCCAGTCGGAGGGCATGGTGTCCCTCTCCCGGGGGGCTGTGGAGTTGACTGACCGTGAGAGACTTCAGGCGCTGGCGGACTGAACCATCAAAAAATTCCGCGGCCGGGGGAAACGTTTCCCCGGCCGCGGAATTTTTGACGGCGTTTACTCGCCCAGATATTTCATAATTGCCTCACCCATATAGTGGGCGGTGCCGGTTCCATAGCTGTCCAGCGTCTCTGCAAAACGGTCGTCCGCGCCGTATAGCCGCCCCATGTTCTGGAGCTTTTCCCGGTCGCAGCCGCCATGGTACGTGGCCATGTGCGTCTGCCATTTCTCCACCAGCGCCTGTGCCTCCGGGCAGCCGGGGTCATTTTCCGGGGCCAGCTTCGCAAACGCCTGCGCCAGCCGGTCCGTTCCCGCCTGCTCGCCGCTGGCGCCGATATAGTCTGCCATCGCGTGTCCTCCTCAGCTTCCGCACTCGGCGGAAATTTTATTAAAAAGCGCAAGAAGCTCCTCCATGGAGGTCTGCTTCTTTTCCGCTCCCGCCCGGTCCAGCACCGCCTGTCCCCGGTCCATCATCAACAGCCGGTCGCCGTATTCCACGGCATAGCGCAGGTTGTGGGTCACCATCATGGCGGTAAGCCGCTTCTCCCGCACGATTTTGTCCGTGAGAAGCATAATCACCTCGGCGGTTTTGGGGTCCAGCGCCGCCGTGTGCTCATCCAGAATCAAAAAACGCAGGGGCGTCATGGTGGCCATCAGCAGCGCCACCGCCTGTCGCTGTCCTCCGGAGAGGGACCCCATTTTTACGTTCAGCTTATCCTCCAGCCCCAATCCCAAACCCTCCAGTTCGGCGCGGTACGAGTCAATACGTTTTTTGTTCACGCCCCGGCCAAAGCCGAAGGACTTCCCCTTGTTGTCCGCAAGAGACAGGTTTTCCAGCATGGTCAGATTGGGGCAGGTCCCCATGGACGGGTTCTGGTACACCCGGCCCATGGTGGCATAGCGCTGAAAGTCCTTCTTTCTAAGGATGCTCTCGCCCGCCACCAGCACGTCTCCACTCTCCACGGCAATGGACCCGCAGATAATATTCAGCAAAGACGTTTTGCCGGAGCCATTGCTGCCCACGATGGACACAAACTGCCCGTCCTCCACGGAGAGGGAGAATTTGTTAAATAGGCATTGCTCCATCATGGAGCCGGGGTTGTAGATTTTTGTAACCTCCCGCACCTCAAGCATGGATAATCTCCTCTCCCTTCCGGCCCGAAGCCACCAGCACCAGCAAAAACAGCACAGCGGTGATCAGCTTCATCATATTGGGGGGCAGGCCCAGGCTCAGTGCCATAGCAATACACAGCTTATAGAGGACGCTGCCCACAATGACGGCGGTGGTCCCCTTCACAAAACTGAAGCGGCGGAACAGGGCCACGCCGATAATCACCGAGGCAAGGCCGAACACCACCTGCCCGGTGCCCATGGTTGCAGAGAAACTGCGGGTTTCGTGGCACACCAGCGCGCCGCCCAGAGCAACCAAAGCATTTGACAGCACCAAACCCTGAAGCTTTACATTGCCCCGGTCCTTGGCAAGGGAGGTGACAAGCGCCGCATTGTCCCCCACCGCCCGGAGAAGTAATCCCGCTTTGGTGGTAAAAAACGCATCCATCAGCAGCTTTACGGCAAGAACGACCACAAGCGCCACAATCAGCTTGCGGTACGTCAGGCTCAGGCCCCCCAGTAACGCCATGGTGGGTCCTGCGGTAAAAATGGTGTCCACGCTCCGCTCCACCGTCAGGTTGGAGCCTGCAATCTGCAAGTTGATGGAAAACAGGGCCGTCATGGTGATGATGCCCGCCAAAAGATCGCGGACATGCAGCTTCACATGGATGAAGCCGGTAAACAGCCCCGCCAGCGCCCCCACTCCAAGCGCCGCCAGCAGCGTCAGGTATGGGTTAACGCCCCGGGTCAGCAGCACGGCGGTGACTGCCGCGCCCAGAGGAAAGCTGCCGTCCACGCTCAGATCAGGGAAGTCCAGAATGGAATAGGTGATGTACACGCCAAATGAAATCAGCGCATAAATCAACCCTTGTATCAGGGTGCCCACAATCAGGTCTGTCATGCACGGCCCCTCCTTTTCAAGCATTTTTTATGTAGGAGATAAAACGCGCCGCGCGGTACTCCGCCGCTTTCGCGGCAGAGTACCGGCGCGGAGCTTTGCGACTTTAAAATCAGGCCGCCGCGTCAACCTCCACCGCGCTTTGGGCGATGTCGGCGGGGAGAGTGATTCCCATGCCGTCCAGCGCGTCGGAATTGACATAGTTGCTATAAGATGCAATGGTTTCAAAGGGGATGTCGGCGCAGGCCGCCTCGCCCCGGATCACCTTGGCGGCCATGGCACCGGTCTGGCGGCCCAACTGCACATAGTCGATTCCGGCAGCGGCAACACAGCCCAGCTTCACCTGCTCAATTTCAGAGCCGTACACGGGCACGCCCGCCTCGTTGGTCTTTTCCAGAATCGCGGCCAGCACGCCCACCACGTTGTTGTCGGTGAGGTTGGAGAAGCAGTCTACCTTGCGGGAAAGCAGCGTGTCCGCGGCCTGCGGCACCTCCGCCTGGGCAGTGACGCCCACGGCGTCGATGGTAAACCCGTAGTCCCCAGCCTTGGCCTCATACTCGGCAACGGCGGACACGGAGTTTGGCTCGCTGGTGGTATACAGAATGCCGATGGTCTTGGCATCCGGCTGTAAGGCCCGGATGAGCTGAAGCTGTTCGCTCACCGGCAGCAGGTCGGACGTGCCGGTGACGTTGCCGGAGGCAAGACCCGCGGCGGCGGGGTCGGTAACCGCCACGAAAATCACGGGGATATCCTTCTCCTCGGCGGCGGCGTAGCAGGCCATTGCGGAGGGCGTGGCCACACCCACCATCATATCCACGTTGTCGGCGGAAAACTTTCCGGCAATCTGTGTGTTCACGTTGTCGTCAAATCCGCCGTTTTGATAGTCCACAGTGTAGTCCACGTTCTCTACAAGACCCGCCTCGGTCAGGCCCTCAAAGAAGCCCTCCCGGCAGTTGTCCAGCGAGCCGTGCTGCCCATATTGCAGCAGGCCGATTTTAAAAGGCTCCTTGGCGGGAGTAGAAGACCCGGCTGCGGAAGAAGAAGCGCCGCGGTTGCCGCAGGCGGCAAGGCTCAGGGTCATGGCGGCGGCGAGGGCAAAAGTCAAAAACTTTTTCATCGTTAAAATCTCCAATCTATTTTATAAAAATTCAAGGCTTGTGCGGGGGCTTTGTCGGGACGGCTTTTAAACTGCGCCATCGGCGCCATCGTTTTTCACGCATACGGTTCCCTCCCTCAAACTATAACAAAAAAAGCCCTGCCCCAATCTTTATTGGGACAAGACTTTCATCCTGCGGTACCACCCAAGTTGACGCAAAGCGCCCGCTCGTTTCACGTACTTGACATACGCGCCGTGTGGATAACGGGTACGGTTCCCGTCGGTCGCTACTCGCTTCTCGCTTTCGCTCCGCCCTCGGCAGTCCATTCGGCTGGGGTTCCCTGCCGCGATCTCACCATCCGCGACTCTCTTAAAGGGCTAGCCCTCTGGCTTACTTCTCTGCCTCACAGGTTTTTGATTGATTGTTTTGCATTATATGCGGGTCTTCTTGGTTTGTCAACCGTCAATTTTTACAAAGCCGGGACCGGCCCAGCCTCACACCTCATAAAAAGCGGCTTTCCGCTTTTTCCCGGGCGGGGCAAGCCCGCCCGGGAGATTCGCCGCGTCAGGAGAGCAACACCTGATCCGACTCCTCTTGCACCCCGGCAACCTCCGCAAATTTTTGCAGAAGGTCCGCCTTGGTGAGCTTTTTCTTTTCCTCGCCAGAGATATCCAGAATAATGCGGCCCGCATTCATCATGATGAGCCGGTTGCCATGGCGGATGGCATCCTGCATGTTGTGAGTAATCATCAGGGCCGTCAGTCCGTTTTCCTGCACGATGCGATCGGACAGCTCCAGCACCTTTGCCGCCGTGGCGGGGTCCAGCGCCGCCGTGTGCTCATCCAGCAGCAACAGCTTCGGCTTTTGCAGCGCGGCCATCAGCAGCGTCAATGCCTGACGCTGTCCGCCGGACAGAAGACTTGCCTTCACGGTCATCCGGTCTTCCAGACCAAGGCCCAGAATTTCCAGCCGTTCCCGGTAAAAGGTCCGCTCCTTTTTCGTCACGCCCCACCTAAGGCCCCGCTTCTGTCCCCGGCGATAGGCAAGGGCCAGATTTTCTTCAATCTGCATATTGGGGGCCGTCCCCATCATGGGGTCCTGAAACACCCTCCCGATAAAGGGCGCGCGGCGGAATTCCGGCAGGCCGGTCACGTCCGTCCCGTCGATAAGGATGCTCCCCTGATCCACGGGCCACACGCCTGCCACCGCGTTGAGCATGGTGGACTTTCCCGCGCCGTTGCCGCCGATGACGGTGACAAAATCCCCCTCGCCAAGGTGCAGATCAAGACCCTGAAGGGCCCTTTTTTCGTTGATGGTGCCGGGGTTAAAGGTCTTGCAGATATGGTTGATGTCAAGCATGCTTGCTCTCCTCCTTCCCGGCGGCTCTGCCCCGCCGGCCTGCCAGCTTGAAAGAGCTTTTGGCTTGCGCCTGCAAATAGGGCACAGCCAAAAACACCGCCACGATAATGGCCGTGAACAGCTTCAAGTCGTTGGAATTCAGCTTCAGCCACAAAATCAGAGTCATCACCGCATAGTACAGAACGCCGCCCGCGATGATAAAGCCCAACCGCACCCCGAAATTTGTCCCCTTGCGAAAAATTGCGGCACACACCACCTCGCCGATAATCACGGCGGCAAGGCCAATGACAATGGCGCCCCGGCCCATGTTCACGTCCGCAAAACCCTGATATTGGGTCATCAGTCCCCCGGCCAGCGCCACCAGCCCATTGGACAGGCCAAGGCCCAGCACCTTCATGGAGTCGATATTGATGCCAAGCGCGCGGCTCATGGCGGGATTGGAGCCGGTAGCACGGACGGCGCTGCCCTGCTCCGTGCCAAAGTACCAGTACAGCACCGCCACAAGCACCGCCGCGATGACCAGTCCCGTCAAAATCGCGGCGGGGACATGGCGGGAGGTGATAAAAATGGGGAATTTGTCCGGATTCACGGATTTGTTGGCCGCCATCCCCATGATGTGCAAATTGATGGAATACAAAGCGAACTGGGTCAGGATTCCCGCCAGAATTGCCGGGATGCCAAACCGCGTATGAAGCAGTCCGGTGCAAAGTCCCGCCAGCATCCCGGCGAGAATCGCAGCCAGCACCGCCGCCCAGGCGGGCCAGCCTCCCAGAATCAGCATAGCGGTCACCGCGCCGCCGGTGGTGAAGGAACCGTCCACCGTCAGATCGGCGATGTCCAGCAGACGAAAGGTGATGTACACACCCAGCGCCATCACGCCCCAGACAATCCCCTGCGCCACGCCGCCGGGCAGGCTTTTCAGCAAATTGACCGGGTCCAGCGAAGCAAAATATGCCGCGAGTTCCATGGTTTTCTCCTCTTTTCAGTCATTTTCCTCGGCAGCAGGGGAATGGGGCGTCGACACCCCATTCCTCCGCTGTCGATTCCCCGCCCGGAGGCAAAGGCCCTTGCGCCCGGGCGGGGAAATCGGCAGTTACAGGACTTTTTTTAGCCCTCGATGGCGGTATACCCGTCAGGGATGGTAATGCCCAGCGCCGCTGCGCGGTCCGCGTCATACTTCTTCACGGGGCTGGGATAGTACTCAATAGGCATGGCGGAGATATCGCTCTCACCGGTGAGAATTTTCACGGCCATCTCACCGGTGGTGCGGCCCAGCTCATAGTAGTCAATGGAGAGTGTGGCGATGCCGCAGCCCTTACAGATGCCCTCCTCGCCAGCGATGATGGGCACGCCCGCGGGCTGGGCCACGTTGTTGATGGCCTCGGTGCAGCTTGCGGCGGTGTTGTCGGTGGGGATGTAAAGAACGTCGCTTTCGTTGCAGGCGGTGGTGGTAACGGCGGCCACGTCGTTGGAGTCTGCAAAGGTATAGGTGTTCACGGTGAGGCCCGCCTTCTCAAGCTCGGTCTTCACCACCTCGGCCTGATAAACAGAGTTGGGCTCGCCGGAGCAGTAGAGAATGCCAACTGTCTTAGCACCCGGCACCAGCTCGGTGACCATGGCGGCCTGCTGATCCAGCGGAGGCAAGTCGGAGGTGCCGGAGATGTTACCGCCCACGGTGCCGTTAAAATTGTCGATGCTCAGGGCCACGCCGTACTCAGTGACGGAGGTGCCCAGAATGGGAATCTCGCTGGTGGCGGAAGCCGCCGCCTGAAGGGCGGGGGTTGCGTTTGCCATAATCAGGTCCACGTTGGAGGAAACCATCTGGGTAGCCATGGTGGAACAAGTGGCGGAGTCGTTGGCCGCGTTCTGCACGTTAATCGTTACCTGATCGCCCAGCTTCTCCTTTAAAACATCCTGAAAGCCCTGCGTGGCGGCGTCCAGCGCGGGGTGCTGCACCAACTGAATCACGCCCACCTGATAGACTTTTTCGCCGCTGGAAGCGGCAGCCGAGCCGGGTTCGGAGCCGGACGCGGCGGGAGCGGTCTGTCCGCAGGCGGCAAGGCCCAGCGCCATGGCGCAGGCCAGAGCAAGGGAGAACAGCTTCTTTTTCATGCGAAATACTTCCTTTCATCTCAAAAACAAATCGTTTTGAAGTCCAAGTCAGACCTCAAAGCTATAAAAAACGGCCCCGTCCAAAGGACGGAGCCGCCTTCCATACGAAAAAGCAAAACTCGGTCTTTCAGTCGGTTTCCCACTTTAAAGCAGTGCAATAACGGCCCGCAAAGCGGACCTTGGTAAAGTAGCGGAAGGAGACGCAGGCAATCAGATTTCTGTTCATGGGATAGCGCTCCTTTCTGCCGTCTATCGGCCCGACATTTCGAATTTCTTTTACAGTATATAGCTTTAAATAGCTAAATTCAATTGTCATTTTATATAAAATAGGTTAAATATCTTTTTGCTATTTTTACGAATTTAAAAAAACGCCGGGAAATTCCCGCTCCTCGTTGACAAGTTGGCCGGAATGCGATATAAGTATAACGTATTTTTACAGCGTGCCCCAACGGGCGGAGCGCCGCGCTCCGTCGGTTTGGAGCAGCGATCCGCGGCGGGAAGACGCGTTTGGACCCGCCCCGAAAATCAAAGACCGCAGACCGTGGATTGCGCTGAAGCCCTTGTAAACCGGGGCCCCTTCACCGCAAGCTATCCACGGTATTTTTATTTTTTCAGGCGGAAAGACGGGAAAACGGAACAATCGGAAAGGAACAGGTGAACGGCTATGGCGACAAAATTTGTATTTGTGACCGGCGGTGTAGTATCGGGCCTTGGGAAGGGCATCTGCGCCGCGTCCCTAGGGCGGCTTTTGAAGCAGCGGGGCGTACGGGTGCGAAACCAGAAATTCGACCCTTATATCAATGTGGACCCCGGCACTATGAGCCCCTATCAGCACGGCGAGGTCTTCGTCACCGACGACGGAGCGGAGACGGATTTGGACCTGGGCCACTACGAGCGGTTTGTGGACGAGACGCTGACGGGAAACGCCTCTGTCTCCTCCGGCAAAATTTATTGGTCCGTTTTAAACCGGGAGCGCCGGGGAGACTATCTGGGCGCCACAGTGCAGATCATCCCCCACATCACCGACGAAATCAAGGCCTGCATTTACGCCATGGCCGACGAAGAGGTGGACGTGGTCATCTGCGAAATCGGCGGCACCGTGGGCGACATTGAATCCCAGCCCTTTCTGGAAGCCATCCGTCAAGTGGCCGCGGAGCAGCCCCAAGGCAGCGTGGTGTTCATCCATGTGCCCCTCATCGTTCAGATTCCCGGCAGCGGCGAGCTGAAAAGCAAGCCCACTCAGCACTCCGTGAAGGAGCTTTTGTCCTTGGGCATTCAGCCGGACATTCTGGTGTGCCGGTGTGACACCCCCATCAGCGACGACATGCGCCGGAAAATTGCCCTGTTCTGCAACGTAAGTCCCGACTGCGTGATTCAAAACGCCACGGCACAGACGCTGTATGAGGTTCCTCTTCTTCTTCAGAAGGAGGGGCTGGACGAGGCGGTTTGCCGCCGTCTCGGGCTGATTACGCCTCAGCCCGACCTGCGGGAGTGGGCCGCCATGGTCCGGCGGGAAAAGGCTGCCAAGCAGCGGGTGGAAATTGCGCTGGTGGGGAAATATACCCAGCTTCACGATGCATATCTCTCTGTTGTGGAGTCTTTGAACCACGCTGGCATTGCAAACAGCGCGGTGGTGGATATCCGCTGGATTGACTCCGAAACGGTGACAGCGGAAAACGCGCGGGAGATTCTTGCGGGCTGCGCAGGCATTCTGGTCCCCGGCGGCTTTGGCGACCGGGGAATCGAGGGAATGATCGCCGCTGTGCGGTACGCCCGGGAGAATGGCGTGCCTTTCTTCGGCATCTGCCTTGGGATGCAAATGGCGGTCATCGAGTTTGCCCGCCACGTTGTGGGAAAAACTGACGCAAACTCCTCTGAGTTTTCGGAAACCACGTCCTATCCCGTCATCGCCCTGATGCCCGATCAGGTGAACGTGACGGAAAAAGGCGGCACCATGCGCCTTGGAAAATACCCCTGCGCGCTGACGAACGGTACCCGCAGCCACGAGCTATACGGCGCGGAAGAGATTTCGGAGCGCCACCGGCACCGATACGAGTTTAACAACGCCTGCCGGGCGGAGCTGGAGGCCCGGGGCATGAAGCTGGCGGGCCTGTCTCCTGACGGCAGGCTGGTGGAAATTGTGGAGCTTCCCGAGCACCCCTGGTTTGTGGGCGCGCAGTTCCACCCGGAGTTTAAGAGCCGGCCCGACCGGCCCCATCCCCTGTTTTACGGCTTCGTACAGGCCGCTGCGGAACAGCAGGTCTAAGGGGCCCGCTCACAGGTAAAATAAGCATTCTGCCCTCGTGGATGAAAGGAAGGTTTTTATGAATCATTTCAGCCGGATTGCACAGGCAATGGAGGTCCGGGGTCTGGACGCCATGCTGCTTACCGGAGAGGCCAACCGGTTTTACGCCTCGGGCTTCCGCTCCTCCGGAACGGACGGGGCAGCCCTCGTAACCAAAGGCAAAACCTACTATTTTACCGACGCGCGCTATACCGAAGCGGCGGCGCGGGTTGTGGAACACGCCGAAATCCGGGAGGTGCGGCCCGGCCGGAGCTACACAGCCCTGATCAACGAGGCCCTTGCAGAGCAGGGCGCGAACATCGTCGGCTTTGAAGATGCGTATATGACCGTGGCGGACTACGAGGGATACCGAAAGGCCCTTCACTGCGAGCTGACTCCTGCGGCGGACCTGCTTTTTGACCTGCGCAGGGTGAAAGACGACGAGGAGCAATCGGCGCTGATATCCGCCCAGCGCATTGCCGAGCAAGCGCTGGAGGATATTCTGAAAGAAATCCGCCCTGGCAAAACGGAAAAGGAAATTGCCGCCCGGCTCCAATACCTCATGCTGCACTACGGTGCGGAGGACATGTCCTTTGACCCCATTGTGGTATCCGGTCCCAACGGGAGCCTGCCCCACGGGGTCCCCAGTCTCCGGGAAATTCAAAACGGCGAATTTGTCACCATGGACTTCGGCTGTATTTTCCATGGTTACTGTTCCGACATGACCCGCACCGTGGCGGTGGGGTCTGTGTCGGAAGAAATGCGCCGGGTGTACGAAACCGTGCTGGCGGCCCAGAAGGCGGGAATCGCCGCTGCAGCGGCCGGGGTAACCGGTCGGGCCGTGGACGGCGCGGCGCGGCAGGTCATTGAGGACGCGGGCTGGGGCGACTATTTCAGCCACAGCTTTGGCCATGGCGTGGGCGTCGAGATTCACGAGTCCCCCAACGCCTCTGCCCGGAATGAGGAGCCTTTGCCCGCTGGGGCGGTCATCTCGGCGGAGCCGGGGATTTACCTGCCGGGGCGGCTGGGCGTACGCATCGAGGACGTGATTATTTTGAAGGACGGCGGCTGCACGGACATCACCCACGCGCCCAAGGAGCTGCTTGTCCTGTAACGGTCCTTTCCTTTCCAAGTACCGCGCAACAGTCTTTTTCAGGATATTGATATAAAAAACACGGACGCCTTTGGCGTCCGTGTTTTTTATTGATCAGAGCCGGGCCGGGCTTATTCGCACTCTACAAGGCCCGCGGTGATGATGGCCATGGAATAGACCTCCTGCGCATTGCAGCCCCGGGAGAGGTCGTTGATGGGGGCGTTCAGGCCCTGAAGAATGGGGCCGTATGCCTCAAAGGAGCCCAAACGCTGCGCAATCTTATAACCGATGTTGCCGGCGTTGATGTCGGGGAAAATAAAGGTGTTGGCATGGCCGGCCACCGGGGAAGCGGGGCACTTGGTGTGGGCCACATGGGGGGAAACGGCCGCGTCAAACTGCATTTCGCCATCCATGGAAAGCTCGGGTGCGGCGGCATGGGCCTTGAGATAGGCGCCCCGCATCCGGTCCACATCCTCGCCCTTGCCGGAGCCAAGGGTGGAATAGCTCAAAAACGCAATCTTGGGATCAATGCCAAACTGCTGGGCAGTGGCTGCGGTCTCCAGCGCGATTTCCACCAGCTCGTCCTCGGTGGGCTTGATGTTGATGGCGCAGTCGCCCATGGCCAGCACCTCGCGGTCGCCGGTGGCGGAGGGACGAACCAGAATGAAGCAGGAGGAGACGATCTTGCTGCCCGGCTTGGTTTTGATGATCTGGAGCGCGGGGCGCACGGTGTCGGCGGTGGAATAGGTGGCGCCGCCAAGCAGCGCGTCCGCATAGCCCATCTTCACCAGCATGGTGCCGAAGTAGTTGGGCTGCTTCAGCACCTTGCGGCACTGATCCTCGTCCATCTTGCCCTTGCGCAGCTCCATCAGCAGCGCCACCATCTTCTCCATGTCCGCAAAGTCGGCCGGGTTGATAATCTCAGCGCCCCGGATATTAAAGCCGATGTCTTCGGCCACGGCGGAAATCTCCTCCGGAACGCCCACCAGCACAGGGGTGAGGAACGTACCGGACAGCAGACGGGCGGAAGCCTCCAGCACGCGGGGATCCGTCCCCTCGGTGAAGACAATTTTGCGGGGGTTGGTTTTCAGCTTCTTGATCAGAAATTCAAACATGCATTATTCCTCCAATAAATTACCGAAACAACGATTTTCACGGGACTTTTTTACATTACTTCTCATTATACACAACTCAAAAAGACGGTCAACCAGAAATTTTAAAAAATCAGAAAAAAGACGACGAAAAATTCTCGTTCCTTACGTATTTTTTCGTGAACTCTGAATGATATTCAATCGTAACCTCATTCGCAGGCACGTACGGAGCGCTGCATCCCGTCAAACAACTGTATTTCAAGGGCTTTCGCATGAAAAAGTCTGCTTTCGGGCAGACTATTTTTGCACAAGCCTCATCTAAACGGAAAGGGAGCGGTTTCTATGAAAAAGCGGCAAAGCCGCGCAAAGACCAATCAAACCCCTATGGAGCAGGCCCGGTCCATGACAGACCTTTCCTCGCAGCAGACCGACCCGCTAGGGAGTTACACCGGTCGTCCGGTGGACCCTCTCGACCCGCCGGTGCAGGATGCTGACGACCTGTAAAGCCCAACCCGTCTTCTACCAAAAGTACAAGCCGCCCCGCCAAAAGGCGGGGCGGTTTTTTCCGTTTGAGCGGAGGTCTTGCTTGCCCTTTTTGCCTCATACATCTTTTTGTCGGCCATCTTGATGATTTCCTCCGCCGTAAGCGGCATCTCCGTCATAGACTGTATTCCAAAAGAAGCTGTAATTTTCACGGTTTCATTTTCTACGGGGATTTTCACCGCGTCGATGTCTTTTTTTATTCTCTCCACCGTGTTGAGTGCGCCGGCTTCGTCGGCGCTGTTCAGGCAAACGACAAACTC
The DNA here is from genome assembly GCF_032018205.1 of Oscillibacter sp. Lineage (GTDB taxonomy): Bacteria > Bacillota > Clostridia > Oscillospirales > Oscillospiraceae > Oscillibacter. The sequence goes on from NZ_DALZOY010000012.1 coordinate 60,223, forward strand.
GTCTCCGCCATATCTGGCAACCCAGTCCGTTTCAGCGCGTGTGCAGGCCTTCATGGCATTGGCTACCTGCTGCAACGTAAAATCCCCCATGCCGTGGCCATAGGTATCGTTGATTACTTTCAGATTGTCAACATCAATAAAGATGACGGACAAAGGCTGATGTGCCAAGGTTGCTTTTACAATATCAACGGGCAATCTGTCCTCCACGAAGCGGCGATTATATACATCAGTCAAATGATCCATCACCACCATGCTGTTGATATCGTGTATAACATGGCGTATCATTTGCCCTTCTTGGTAAGTTCCGCTGCCAATCATCAGACTGTCCGTGGCGTTTTTTAATAATTCAAGAGTAATTGTGCCTTCCTCCGATTCTATGGGAATCGCAGTGACCAGCATAATTTTGTCAGGCTTTTGCTCAAGCTTCATGAAGCTCTTGTTTTCGTTATAAGCGCGAACAGAGATACAGTTATCGCATATTTTGCCGTTCTTCCAATAATCGTAACAGATTTCTTCCGTCTCTTTTACTTGCTTGGTTTGGTATTCCAAAACCTTTTTGTGAACGGGGTCGACCAGCCGCACTGCATCATACATTTTGCTGAAAAAAATGAGATCGTGCTCAAGTGCACTGAGGGTCATCTTCTCGGGCATAACGTCTACTCCTACTAACATTACTTATCAATCAAACTTGGCATATATGATGCAGCGGCGCAAAGCACCGCTGCGGTATATTTTCCAATTAAATGGAGCTTCCCGGCCGTTATTCCACAGGCGCAAGGTAAACGACAGTTTTGCGGTCATTATACCATGACCTTGCTTAAACTACAACCGCACGCAATCCCCATATCCTGCCGGGATCCAATCTGGCACGGACACTTGAATACTAAGAATTATAGTGCGCTTGCAGCAAACAAGCAACCCCTTTTTATTCTTAAAAGCTACCTTTCAAAACAATTTTAAAAAGCCCCCTACCAGTTCAGGCAGGAGGTTCGTCAAGCCCTCTTTGTACGTCTGTGCCCAATCTATCCGACGCGGACGCAACTGCCCGTGCATGAAGGCGCGCGGATCGGCGCATTCTGCGGCAATGGGTACTCTTGATTTTCTCAGCGGCAAGGACAGTTTTCGTCGCTCACACCCATGGTAAATTCGCATATGCTGATATTGGGTAACACAGACCAGTGAGCGCGAGGTGTATTTATGAATGACAAGCGAGGGTATATTACAGTGAGGTGTCTAGCCCCATGCGCAGAAAATTTCGAGATTGTTGTGCTTGATGCGGAAGATCAAACGGTCTTTCAAGGCAAAACCGCTCGGAATGGGACAGCGGAATTCCATGTGTACTCTCCCGGCGAACACCGGATATGCGTACGCGCAAAAGGCTGGCTGAGTCCCATGGCCGCCACAAAGTGGCAGTTTTTCTGCCCCAACAGGTTTTATACCGTATATTTCCTGTTTAATTCCTTCCTTTTGAAGTCTGGTTTTACAATGGCCACTTTTCGTCTGACTGATCAATACTACGGCGGCCTACCAATTCAAAAAGGAGATATTCAATTATGCCGAGTCCCTATGTAGTCAATATTATTGACGGCGAAGGCTCCAGTAGAATTCTAAATGGGTCTTACGCCGTTACCGCCGATGTGGGCGGGTATGACAATGCCTCCATTAACCCGGACAGCCAAGTCATTGCAGCCGGCACCGACACCTATGATTTTTTGGTCGCAGCAACCGGAACCCTGACGCTCCATGTTACGGAGGAAGGCACTGCCGGCGGAACCGCCGTGGTGGGCGCAACCTTTGTCCGGTGCGATTCCGGCGGCACCGCTTATGGTGATCCGGTTGTTTCCGTCGCAGGCGGAAACGCCGAATTTCCCTTTGTCCCCTTCGCGGCCAGCGGCGCGCCGACAATCTATTATCGGCAGACCCTCTCTGCGGATGACCATGAATTCGACACCACCCTGAAGAGCCTGACCATGACCACCTCCACGGAAACCGTGGAAGTAGCCAACCCGCTGGCAGCCTTGAGAACCATTAACCTGACAGACGCCAACTATGCCGGTCTGCCCATTGAAACCGGCGACCTGACCTTCACAGCAAACTGATCTCATTTTGACACGTAGACCGGGACTTTAAAATATTTTTATACCGCCCCGCCAAAAGGCGGGGCGGCTTGCTTTTTAATAGACGAACGTCCGGGGGTCCTCCCCCACCATTGCCAACGCATACCTTCTGAAAAATGTCTTTGCGGCAGAGGACCTTTTGCCGCTGTCAGCCCTTAATAAAATTGGATACGATGGTCCATACCCCCATGCACATGATGAAAATAAAGACCCAGGATTTGACCCGGGCCAAATCCGCCCGCTTATAGAGGCCGACGCGCCCCAACCACAGTCCCAGAAGCAGTCCGCCCGCAGCCACCAGCGACCAGACAAGCACCTGCCCCGTCACCTGCCCGTTGACGGCGCGAACGCCCACGGAATACAGGTTGGTGGTCAGGAAGAAAAACTGAAGGGTCCCCACATACGCTTCCTTGCTTTCCAGGGTGCTCAGGCAGTAGAGTGCCGCCGGAGGCGCGCTGACGGAGAACAGCCCTCCGAACAGGCCCGCCAGCGCCCCGGTAACGATTCCCGCTTTAGGGGTGGCGGAGATGCGGGTTTTGTCGGCTGTGAGCAGATAGTAAAGCCCCACCAGCACCAGAAACAGGCCAAAAACGACGCTTAAAACCAGTTTGGGCGCCCCCGCCGACCACACGGCGGCAAAGGGCATCACCAAAAAATACGCCACGATCAACCACAATACATGCTTTGGCCGCGCGTCTTTGCGGTATTGAAAAAACATGGTGGAAGACGCCACCAGCGACAGCACCGCACAAACCGTGGAGGACACAGGAATGCTTGGCAGAAACAGCGGAAAAAACGCCATTACCACCGCCGCATAGCCAAACCCGATGGCCGCCTGCAAAAATCCGCCTGCAAAGGATGCCAGCACCAGCCAGAGAAAAATGAGCTCCATACGCAAAGCCCTCCTTGACCGGCGGGTTTGCCGGTAGAATGTACCGATTATAAGTACGATATACCTGCTATTATAAGGTCCGCAGGTGAATGGTATGATTGTAGCTGATATTCAGGCAAAAAGCAACGGTTCTTTCTCCCCAGCTTTTTACAGAGCTTCTAGGAACGGACTTCCCTTTGCGCCAGCAGCGCCGCGCCGTAGGCCCCGGCATATCGCCCCTCCGGCAGGCAGCGGACGGTGTGGCGCAGCTTTTTTCCAAGTATCCGGGCGAAAAAAGAAAGATGGCTCAGACCCCCGGTGAGCAAAACCGTTTCCTCCAGCGGCAGCCGCTCGGCAAGCTGGGCCACCTTTTCCGCCACGCTGTCCACAATTCCGGCGGCGATGTCCTCCCTGGGATGGCCCGCGCCGATGTAGCCGATAATTTCCGACTCTGCAAACACCGTGCACAAAGAGCTGATGGGCAGTACCTTGCCCCGCTCCGCCAGAGCGAACAGCGCATCAATTTCGCACTCCAGCCGGTTCGCCATGACCTCCACGAATTTTCCCGTTCCGGCGGAGCATTTGTCATTCATCAGAAAATCGTCCGCCGCGCCGTCGCGGATATGGATGGCCTTGGTGTCCTGCCCGCCCACGTCGATCACCGTGCAGGTGGGAAACTGAGCGGCGCAGCCAGCCGCAAAGCAGGTGATCTCCGTAACCTGCTTTGCCGCGTAGTCCACCGCCCGGCGACCATAGCCGGTGGAGACGACCTCAGCCTCCTCCACCCGCACGCCCCGCTCCAGCAGGCGGCGGGCAATCTCTTTTGCCGTTTCAGGGCTGCTCCAGCCGGTGGGGAGCACAAAACGTGTCTCCCCCGGGCCAAGAACCGCCACCTTGGCGGCGGTGGAGCCGATGTCAATTCCGACGCAGGTTCTCTCATTCATTCTTGCTTCTCCCAATTCAGCAGTAGCGGTCACGGTGTGGGTTGATCTGCCGGGGCAGAGCAACAATCCGGTCAATCTCCGCCTCCGACTCCGGAATGCAGCGCTCCAGCTCCGCGATATCCTTCGCCCGTACCAGCAGGGATATCCCGCAGCAGGCGCTGGCCAGCCGAGGGGTGGGGGAAATCCGAACCGGAATCCCCCGCCCCCGGGCGTATTGATAGAGCTTCAGCCCCTCGGTGTGATTCGGAAAGAGCACGTAATAATCCTGCTCCTCCGCCTGTCCATCCATTATTTCAGCATCTCCACAAATGCGCCGATGCGGGTACGAAGCTGCTCGGCGTCCGTATCGGTATAGTCGGTTTCAAGACCCAGCACGGGGATGCCCCGCTCCTTCATGGCCCGCTCCACGTCCCGGCCCTCGGTGTCGTACAGGGTGCAGAATTTCAGGTTCGCGTCAATCACGCCATCCACATGATAGGCCTCGGCAAGGCGCAGAATGTCGTCGATGCGGCCCGTGTTGGGAGTAAAGCAGGCACAGTTGTTCTTCATGTACCGGTCCGCCAGATTGTGAATTTGCTCATCCAGCGTAGTGCCGCTCTCGTCCACCAGATTCTCAAAATACCGGGTGCCGGTGCAGTTCTCTTCGCACACCACCGCCGCGCCGGAGGTTTCAATGATGTGATGCAGCTTCCAGTTCGGGATCGCCATGGGTGTGCCGGTGACAAGAATCCGCTTGGTTCCCTTGGGGAATATGCCCATGCCGTCTTTGATACGCTGCTCCAGCTCGTCGGCCAGCTTGTTGGCCATCTCGGCGCAGCGGACGGGGTCGTCGTAAAACGCAATCTGCATCATCAGCAGCGCGTCTTTGCCGCTGATGGGGGTCGGGTCGGCCTTGCGGCACTCAAACACCCGGGCAAGCGCCTTGCGCTTGTTGTTCAGCATTTTAATGGAAGCCGCCAGCTTTTCGGGAGTGATGGTGTTGCCGGTGAACTCTTCCACGGTATGTAAAAAGGCGCGGATTTCGTCTTCCCACTTCCGATAGTCCTGCTCTCGCTTCATCTGGGGCATGTCCATCACGTGAATGGGGACCTCTTCCTTCAATATCTCCCACGCCTTCTTCTTTCCGTCGCAGGTCGTCTCACCCACGTACATGTCCGCAATGCGGAAGAAGGGGCAGGTCTTGCCGATCCGTGCGCCCACGGAGGCCTTAATCAGGGGACACATATTTTTGGGCAGAACCTTCTCCCCCGCGCCCACCCAGAACTGGGACCCGCCGCACAGGCCGGTGGCGATGGCATCGGCCGCGAACACCACCTCGTCGGGCACGAAGATGCAGAAGGTGCCCAGCACCTTGCCGCCCTTTTTCTGGTGCTCAATCAGCTCGGCAGGCCGAACGCCGTGAATCTCAGACACCACAAAGTCGTAAAACGCCATGCCCTCCGGGCGGTTTTCCTGAGAGAGATAGGTGTCGCCAAACGCCGCGGGAAGCACCTCGCACAGTTGATCGTGCGTCTCTAAATCCATCCCTAAGCTCTTCCACATCTCACGATAATCTGCCATGACAATCCCCTCTTTTTCCTAAAATTACCCGGCTCTATGTGCAGCTTGCCTATAGAGTCGGGCGCCATGGGGCCATTATATCATCAAAATTTCATAAGCATCATTTTGTTTCACAATACACGGCCCGTACTATCGAAACTATCAATAATAATGCGGTCATCTTATTCCTTTTTATAAACGAATCAAAAAACTGCGCCTTCTTCTAACAAACGGTATTACGGTATTGACGATTTGGCCTTTGGTGGCCTAAAATAAAGAAAAGCATTGGCACGGAAAACGCGCGGGCAGCCGCGCGGTGGCTGGGAAAGGCGCCCGAAGCCGCGACTTTTCGTTCTTCGGCGGCTCTTTCCCCATAAAGGAGAACATGAACAAAAGACAACAACAAACCAAGCGCATCTGGGAAGTGGATTTTTTGCGGGGTGTGGCTTTGCTTGCCATGGTGTACTACCATGTCGTCTATGACCTGCGGGAATTTTACGGCGTTCCCATCAGCTATTCCGACGGTGTCAATTTTTACGTAGGGAGAGGGTCCGCCCTGCTGTTCATGCTGCTTGCGGGGCTTAGCTGTACTCTGACCACAAAAAACGCAAAGCGGGGGCTGAAGGTATTGGGGCTGGGGCTGGTCATCACCGCCGCCACGGCGCTTTACGACCCCAGCCACGCCGTCACCTTTGGCATTCTGCACTTTCTGGGAACCAGTATGCTTCTCTATCCGCTGGTGTCCCGGCTGGGGCCGATCCTTATGGCGCTGCTTGGAACCGCGATTTTCTTTCTGGGCCGCCTGACAGCGCAGGCCCAGGTGTCGGTGGGCTTTCTGTTTCCGCTGGGTCTGCGGGGCGAGGGCTTTATCTCCTCCGACTATTATCCCCTGCTCCCGTGGTTCGGCGTGTTTTTATGCGGCGCCGCTCTGGGAAAGCTGCTGTACGCGGAAAAGCGCAGTCTGCTGAACGCGTCCCCGTCTGACACACTGCTGAACAAACTGGGCAGGCACACGCTCCCGATTTATCTGATTCATCAGCCCCTCATTATGCTGATGCTCTTTCTGCTCTCGCGCCTGACGGGGTGAGGTCCCAAATCCTCCGAGCGTAAAACCGCCCGGTGCATCCCCGCGCAAGCACCTTGACCTTTTTCTGAACACTGACAAAAGCGGCTGAATCTTTCGATTCAGCCGCTTTTTCTAGTGTCGTCCGCTCATTCAACAGTGGGGCCAGCCCGGAGTATTTCCACAGGCCACGCCAAACCGGCTCAGGCCGCGGGGGGCCTTCAGATGGTGGTCCAGCCGCCGTCAATGGCCAGATACTGGCCGGTGGTATAGCTGGATGCGTCCGACGCGAAGTAAATCACGGCTCCGTCCAGCTCGCCGGGCTTACCCGGCCTTCCCATGGGGCAATATGCCTGAACAGCCAGTTTAAATGCGTCGGTCGTAATGACCGACTGGGTCATCTCGCTGGGGAAATAAGCGGGGCCAATGGCGTTGACGGTGATGTTATGCTGCGCCCATTCGTTGGCAAGAGCCTTTGTCAGCATCAGAACGCCGCCCTTGGACGCGCAATAGGCCGAGATGGGAAAGCCTGCCATCGCCACCATGGAATGAATGGAGCCAAGGTTGACAATTTTTCCGTAATTCTGCTCGATCATCACCTTGCCCACCTCGCGGGCCACGTAGTATACCGCGTCCAGATTGATCCGGGTGGTGGAAAGCCACTCCTCGTCGGTCTGCGTGGCGGCAGGGATTCCCTTGCCCACGCCCGCGTTGTTCACCAGAATATCAATTCTGCCGAATTCTTTTTTCACCGTATCGACCATGGTGGCAATCTGCTTGGAATCCGTCACGTCGCAGGGTACGGCAAGACACCGCACGCCCATGGCCTCAATTTCCTGTTTTACCTGCTCCAGCCGGTCCGTCCGGCGGGCGGTAATGGCAATGTCCGCTCCCTGATTTGCCAGTGCTTTCGCAAATTGAACGCCAAGGCCCGAGGAAGCGCCGGTAACCAAGGCCACGCGGCCTTTCAGGTCGAAGTAGTTTGTCATCAGTAAAACCCCTTTCTTTATTTGTAGGTTGGTAATATTATAAGATATTTTCACGCTTTAAAAAGATATAATTTGAAAACTTTTATCAAAATGGGTCGAAAATTTTTCTTGAAAAGCCCTGCGGAAAGAGGCCTTTCCGCAAAATCACCGCTTACCCGAAACATGCTTCCACAGTGAATACCCTGACGTGGAAAGCGGCCTGTCGGTCAGATAGCTCATGGTCAGGTACCACCGCAGGTCATGCCTCTCCATTTTTACAAAGGTAATTTCGTCAATGCTGTTCATTCCGGTAATCAAAAAGTCTGCCAGCAGGGAAATTCCGTTGTTTTCCGGCTCCAGAAGATAGTCTCCGATGGAGCTGAGGGCTGGAAGCTCCAAAACCTTTTTGGGCGACAGCGCGATTTCCTTCAGATGATTCCAGATAACCGCATTGATAAAATACGTTTTCGGCGGAATCAGAAACAGCATTTCCTCTATTCGCGGAAAATCGGCCTTTGCCAAAAGCAGCGGATGCTCCCGGGTCCCCGCCCGCCCGCAGGCCAGACTGCTGTTTCGGTTGCACGCCAGAAACAGGCGCTCCTCCCGACAGTCCACATACGACCCCGCGCCGATTCCCAGCAGCGGCACGGAAACCGCCTCGCCCACGGCCTTGGACACCATGCTGGAGATACACTCCAGAACGATGGCCACAACATTGTTCCGCGGTTTTGCGCGGTTCCGTCGTGCCCGGTAAAAGGCGTCGGCTGTACCGATTTAGCTTGGTAATATCAGATATGGAAAAGGAACACATTTGAAATACTATTTTTGTGAGAAATATAACCTTTCAGTTATAATCCCGCTCCTTTCGTCCTTTGCCGCAATTCCTTGCACTCCTGCGCTTTTCGGCTTAATCCGCGGCGGAGCGCCACCGTCAATTAACCCGCCAGATTCTCATTTTGAGAATCTGACGGCTGTTGAAATCCGAAACCCCGTTTTATATGTCTCAGGCGCTCCGGGTGCCGCGGGAGCGCCCTTCAAAAGTTGCCTTTGAGGAAAGATCGAAGCTCCTTCCTCGCATAAAAAGCGACCGGTCCCTGCAAGCATGGGCGCTTGCAGGGACCGGCCGGGAGCGTTTTATTACAGCTTGCAGGAGGCCACGGCTCTGTATCCGGAGGGCAGGCCCAAGTCCTTGTCATAGGCGCCCAGGGTCCAGGTGCGCTTTCCCAGCGTCTGTTCTGCCACGGCGGCAAAATGCAGCATCACGATTCCAAGATTGAGCTTCTGCTCGTTTTCATCGGTATAGCCGTCGTCCTTAGAAATCAGGACCACCGCTCCCCCGTCCAGCACAAACCCGTAGGGCTGGCGGTTGAGATAGCTGGGCGCAAGGCTGGCGGCGTAAAGCGCCTGCCACAGGGGATGGTCCATATCGCCGATTTCCTCGTCCACTCCGGCCTTGTTGCCCCACTTGCCGGAATACACCAAACTTTCAATACCCAGACGAGGGGAATAGAACTCCCGCTTCACAGCGTCCACCTTGGAAATGTTCTGAATATTGAGGAAAAGCCGCTTGGCGGCCTTTTTCTCAACGCCGAACGCAGCCAGAACCACCACGCGCCGGTCGGATTCGATTCCCAGCGCTTTTTTCACAGCCTCTCCATCCTTAAAGGTGAGCCAGCAGGTACCCAAATTCAGCTCCGTCATGTGCAGAATGAGGTCCTCCGCAATAAAACCCGCGTTTTCGGCCATATGCTCCGCCTCATCGGACAAAATTACAAAATAATCGGCGTTTCCGATCATAAAGTCATTGTAGCCCGCCGCACCCTTCAGCTTTTCCCGGGAGTCGGACCCGAACAGGCGAAGCTCCGTGCCGATGGAGGGCACAAGCCTTCCGCACTTGCTTTCGTAATACTCGTTTATCTCCGCCAGCGTGGTATCGGGTACCTTTGTATCCTGAAATTCCCGCACGGATTTGCGGTTTTGAATCATTGCGCTGTAATCCATAGTTTGATTCCTCCTGTCAAATTTCGGCCTGTTCTTTCCGGAGAATTTCAGGCGTATTTTCTTTCTCCAGTATTCACTGATTTTGGAAAAAAGTCAACCGTCAAAATCAATCAATCGGAAAAATGTATCTCCGCATCTCCACAGCCCAAAAAAGCGGGTGGGCAAGTGTCAGCCCTTCTCAGCGCCGCCGCCATGGGCGTAATGAACCCGGACCACCCGGAAAATTGCCCCGCAGCCGCAAAGCAGCGTAGGACGGGATATCCTGCCGCACGAGGACATAAAAAGAGAGGGCCGCCCAGGCGGCCCTCCCCTTTGCGTCAATAGTCGCCGTTGTAGCTGGTGCCATGGGGTGTGGTCCAGCTATAATCGCCCAGAAGCTCGGCCTTGGTAGGCTCGCCTCCAGCCACACGGAGCATCAGCTCATAGAGCTCTTTTCCGCTCTCCTGCAATGACTTTTCCCCATAGAGCATGGGCTTTGTGGAATAGTCGATCATGTCGGAAAGCATCTCCGCGGTGCGGGGATTGCCGGTAATTTTGATGGTGGTCATGCAGGCGTTTCCAATGGGGTTGCCCCGCCCTGTGGTGAACAGACAGATGTGGCAGCCACTCATGGCCAGCGTGGTGGTGGCATACGCGTCGTTGGCGCCCCGGACCTGATTGATGCCCCACATGCCGGGCCGGGAAGGGCGCTGTCCGCAGTCCAGAATGCCCAGCATCCGGCCATGGCCCTTGGTCTTGAAGCTGCCCAGATTCTTCTCCGTCATGGTGGTCAGTCCCCCCGCCTTGTTGCCGGGCGTGGGGGGTACTTCACACGTCTGCATGGCTCTTTTGACTTCATTTCAGGGTTTGGGCGAACACCCCGATTTTTTTATCCATGGTGGAGATGTGCTTGGTCAGCCAATCCAACACCATTTGATTGGCCCCCAAAATGACCGACAGGTTCCCGCCGGAGGCGGTATAGTCGCTGCGCAGCTTGGAAAGCTGACTGATAAATAACTGATGCGCCTGCTTTTGCGCGTCATATTCCGGGTAGCGGATACTGAGCATATAGGTTTCCTCATCCCGGAAGTGCTGCTTGGTGTACGCATCCAGAAATTCCAGAAGCTCGCCGATATATTCCTTTGTGCGGTGCTCCCGTCCGGCCTGAAACAGCATTTCCGCTTTTTCAAACCAGAGCTTGTGCTGGTCGTCAATCTGACCCACACCGACAGACAAATTTGGCGTCCATGGCATACCCATCGTCTCCTTTTATTCAGATGCGTCCATTATAGCCAACGGACGACGTTTTTTCAAGTTCTTTTACCAAAAATTGCAGAAAGCAACATTTTTTGCGCCTGTTCCTTGGCGCAGTCCACTTGCCCCGGCACAGTCATCGAAGATACGTAAGTTCCAATGCCTCCCCGGCTTCCAGACCGGAGCACGCGCTTTCCGTAACAAACTGGGCCGAGGCGGTCAGCACCGGGCAGACGGGTCCACCCCGCCCGCTGACGGAAACAGCCTCAAGCCCCCGCTCCGTTTCAATCAGCTCGAAGCGGCGCAGAATTTCCATTCCCGGCGTTGCCTCAAGCGGCTTTGTAATTCTTGCCCGGACCGTTTTGCGCAAAGGCCGTTCAATACCCAGAAACGTGGAAACCAACTCTGACACGCACCAATCGAGGATAAAGTAGGCCGCGTGGGGCGGGCCGGAAACATTGATCAGCGGCTTTCCGTCCAGCATGGCGGCGGCCATGGGCCGCCCCGGCGCGGCGGCAACGGAATGAAACAGGAGCGTTCCAAGCTCTCCTGCCAGCCGGGCGTTAAAATCGTCTCCGCCCTTGGAGGAACCTCCGCACAAAAGGATAATATCCGCACGCTCCGCGGCGGCGCAAATCGCGGTGCGAAGAAGCTCCGGATTGTCGGCGGTGATGGGAAAAAGAAGCGGCTGCGCTCCCATCTCCGTCAGCATGGCCTGCGCCAGAACGCTGTTGGAGTCAATATTTTCCCCACGGATGGGCTCGGTGCCGGGGGGAATCAGTTCGCTGCCGGTGGGGAGAAACGCCACCACGGGCTTTTTCCCCACCACAAGCTTTGTATGTCCGCCCAACACAGCCGCCGCAAGATCGAAGGGCCGCAGGCGGGTCCCGGCCCTTAACAGCAAGTCTCCCCGCGCAACAGAGCTTCCGGCGGTCCGCACATGCATGCCCGGCGTGACTTTGGTACCCGGCGCAAGCACCACCCTGCCGCCTTCCAGAAACGTCACTGCCTCAACTGGGATAACCGCATCAAAGCGGTCGTCAAAGTCATCCCCCGTGTCTGCCCTCACATAGTCTTGGCCCCACTGCCAATGGGCTGTATCCGGCTCTCCCTTCCGAAACAGTGCCGAGTCCACGCCGATCCCGTCCATTGTCGAGGAACGGACAACCGGCAGACTGTATCGGGCATACAGGTCCTCCGCCAGCACGCGGTCAAGTGCCGCTTCAAGCGGAACCGTTTCATTTGTTCGTGCCGGGGTCCAGCAGGACCGTATCGCCTCCAAGGCCTCTTTTCTGGACAGTGCTTTCTGTTCCACGGAAATTCCCTCCATGCTCTCTTACAATCCTTTTTTAAGTCACCGCAGCGCCGGAAAGCTCTCTTGCAGCGCGCGGGTCAGCCGCTCTGGCAGCGCGTCACGGTTATCCGCGTTTACGGTGAGCAGCTCCACATTCGGGTGCTCACGGATTTGATTCACCCAGCCGCCCGCTGAAAGCTTTATCACACCCAAAACCGGCGTTTTACCCTCCAGCGCGGCCAACACGGCGGCCTGGAACCGCTCCGCGTCCCGCTCCATGTCTCCCAGCTCGTCCATGACAAGCAGCGCCACGTCGTCTTTCGCATGTAAGATATAATCCGCGCCAAGGGTATCAAATCCAACGGTAAAAACCTGTGGAGCCTGTTCTCCCGGACAGAACCGGGCAACCCTGTGCGCTTCGTCATAGAGTGGCTTTGCTTCTGCCCGGCTGATATACAGCCCCCTGTCGGCGGCTGTGCGGTCTTGGCTGAAATAGGTTCGGAAGCCCCCGTATTTTACGTTTAAATCCACCAGAATCTTTCGGATCACGGTGCTTTTCCCGATTTGAATTTCACCTGTCAGAAACATGTGCTTCATTTCAGCCCTCCGTTGATGAAAAAAATCCCCACCGTCTTTTTTCTGGGAAGATACCATGGAAATGCCGCGGATCCTGTTTTGACAATTCTCTGTTTTAAAAAAAACTCCCGCTCCTCAGCGCAGACGTCGGGCGCATATAGTTTTACATAGTCCCGGGCCTCCTCCAAAGAGGAAAACGGTTGTCCAAACTCCTGCCGCTTCCACACAAGCTTGTAATCAATTTCCCGGGAATCCAAATACTTTGCGGTGTTTTGCGCCGAATTTCGGACGTAGCCCCTGTCTTTTCCGGGAAAAAGCGCCGCATCGGAGCTTTGGGACACCACCGCAATCAGCTTTTTGCATAGTGGCAGATATCGGTCAAGGTGGCGGCTTCCAAAAAAGCTCATAAACGCCACGTCCCAACGGCCCGAAGGATGCTCGCAGTCGGCCAAAACAGGGAATATATTGTGCAGGCCCAGCGCCTGCGCCCGCTCTGCCACAAAGGCCAGCGCGGCTTCGCTGGTGTCTGCGCACTCCACGGACTTTACAAGCGGCGCGATTTCAAAGTCAAGCAGCGCCGGCCCACAGCCCAGATCGCACAGGCTTTGCGCTCCCGCTATGGACGGAGCAATTTCGGCGGCAAGCGCGCGGAAAAAGCCCGTGTGTTCCTCCGCGTCCGCGTACCATTGCAGCGTGCGCACATTCCAATCCAGAAACATTAGCCTACCCCGTCAAGCTGTTTTTGCAGATGTGCCAGCACCTGCGGAAACAGCGCCTCTCCGTTTTCGCATGTCAGATAAAAGCAACGGGCATTGGGATGGGTTCGCACCGTTTCTAGAAACGGAATCTCGATATCCCGCACAGAGGCGAGAATGGGGGCTTCCCTCTCCATCGCAGCCAACACGGCAGCCCGGAAGCGGGGCGCACGGCTCTCCATAGGACCAATCTCATCCATGACCAGCAGACCGTCTGACCGCGCTGATTCAATTAAAAATGCATTGCGCTCAAAGGCCTCCAAATTTGCCGTGGACTGCCGGTTCCGACACCAGCCCAGCAGAGTATCCTGTGTCCTCCGACGCTCTCCGGACGCGGGATAGAGATAGATCGGTGCGTTTCCCGTCTCGTCCGCCGCTTCCTTAACACTGCGATAACCGTACAGCCTTAGACGTGGACCGCATGCTGTCAGCAGGCGGTCAATAAACCCTGCCCGGTTCGTTTCGTTGCTGCCAATCACCAGCGTATGCATTCTCCGTTCCCCTCCGGTCTTCGTTTGTGTCAGTCCGGCTCCTCCGTTTGTCAAAGCGTCGGCTCCCAGATTTGCAGGTCGCTTTCAATGCAGTCGGCCACCTCCCACTCTGGGGAGTCGTACAGGGCGTAAACACGCTCCACCAACTCCCGTTTTGTGGGGGCGACATCAAATTCGCCGCCGGAAAGCTCCGCCTCCCATCCATTCCCAACCATGACCATTTTTAGGCCCCGCAGCACCAGGCGGAAGGTGGGGCCACCCTCCTGATTGATAATTGTGGCAATGAATCTTTCTTCCATAAAACCTTCTCCTTCCGTCCGCCTTCCAACACGGACTTTGCCCGGCGCCAGAATGCCGACCACTTATTTAAATGCTACTCTTTGGGCTTTCCCGCCCGGTTCTTTGCCCGGATACGGAGCAGCAGCCACATCACCAGCGCTCCGCCCACAAACAGACCGATCACCGCCATGCCGATGATGGAGCGCAGAGGCGACGTCTTTTCTTCAACTCCCGCGGTTTCCTTGGAATCTTCCGGCAAGCCGTCTGTCTGTCCAGTCAAATCCTTATCATCAGCGCTTTTGTCAGGCTCACCGTTCGGCAACCGTTCCTCCGAAGTATCGGCAGAGGCGGACGGATCATCCGTCTCCGCCAGGTCGCCCTTTCCGGAGGCAGAAACGCCCCCGGTCCCCGGTTTATCGCTTCCCGATGCAGCATTTTTGGTACTTCCTGCCGTGACGGTGACAGTGGCGGAAGCGGAAACGCCGTGAAACTCCGCCGTGATGACCGAGGTCCCCTTGGCGTGGGCGGTGACAGCGCCGTGCTCGTCCACAGTCGCCACCCGCTGGTTATCAGAGCTCCAGATTATCGGCTCCTCCTCCGCGATCAGCGGGTCCGCCGCTGTCACAATGGCATTAAGCGCCACAATTCCACCGGAGGACATGCGCACAGTGGAGCGGTCAAGCGTGATGGTCGGTTCACCCGTCACCTCCGCCACAATGGCGTAAACCCACTTGGCAGAATTGACCGCCGTGTGCGTTTCCGCGTCCCGCTGTCCAAAAATCAGACGAAACCGGGTGTTGGAATTCAGATTTAAATAGTCGCTGCCAAAGGTGGCCCCGGCGATGCACCGGTTCCAGTCGTCCGCCAGCGCCATCACCGTGTCCACCGGCTGCGCGTCGGACGTGGCAAACTCGTTGCCCACGCCCTCTTCATAGTCAAAGTTATCCGGGAGACTGTAATAGCAGTACCGGGGAAGGTCAATCAGACTGCCCTTGGAAAAGGAGGTGTAAGAGGATTCTTTTTTGTCTCGAATCCAAAAGTGAAACGTTTTAACAGACCCCAGATCAATGCCTGCCCCGTCAATAATATCCGAAAGGCGCACACCTTTGACATGGTCGATCACCACGGAGGGCATATTGTCAATAAACGTATAGTCCGCGTACACCACGTCCATCTGCTCCAACTCGGAGAGAGTGAACAGCCTCTTTTCATAATACGGCCCGCCGGGATAACCCACCTGAATGGAGAGCGTATCCGAAGCGTAGCCGCCAAATTCGTCGTCGTCCAGCGCCCGGGCCGTTCCGGGCAGGGACATCAGCAGCGCCGCCGTCAGCAGCAGGCCGGACAGGCTTTGAAGCAGCCTGCTTCTCTTTGTCCTTTTCATGGCATCTTACCTTCCTTGCCCGTCAGCCGACGAAATCGTTTCCCAAAACCCGGTACAAAGGGGCGGCGCATTTCCTGAAGATAGTTTAGATAGTAAAACCGGCGGCCTCGAAAGCGCTTCACCTGCTGCGGCAGGGCACGGAAGGTTGCAAGGCATTCCTCTTTACATTGAAGTGAGACCGCCTGTCCGCCGTACCGGGCGCGCAGGAAGCCCTCTGTGACGGCAGTTAGCTGCCCGGGCGAAACCGGAGCGTCGTCTCCCCGCGCCTTTTTGAGATATTCCAGCGGCGTTTCCGAGAGCTTCCGGGAATATCCGCACACCGCCATGGCCCGCGTCACACAGCGGTAAACCGCGTCAACCTGTTCTTCCGGCGACGAGGCAAGCATCCTTCGCAGCCACAGGCGATAGCGAAGCTCTCCCAGCGCGGCAAGTGCCAGCACGACGCAGACTCCGGTCACTGCGGCAATTAACACAGCGCGTCCCAGCGGAAACGGCGAAGCGGGCGGCTTCAGCGCTGGGGCCTTCGTTGTCCCCTTGGCGCTTTCCGCAAGGGCGGCATTCCGGTCTAAGCTGGGCGCGGACGGGTTGCTTTGTTCCGCGCTGCTTTGGGCCGCTTCCCATTCCGGCTCTTTTTCGGGCGTGTCCCCAAGGCGATCCAGCAAGGAAACCCGTTCCCCTTCTGGGAATACAGGCAGCAGCACCTGCTGATAAATTCCAAAGGTAGCGCCCGCCGCAAGAACGGCGCACAGCAAAACAGTCACAAGCGCAGACCCGTGGGACGGAGCGCCGGAGTGGGGCCGGGCCTCAATCGCGGCCATACGGGACTGCATATACAGCACAGCCAGTACCAGCAGGCAAGCCAGCAGTACGCCTGCATCCACCGATATTCCCAGCACCTCCAGTAAAAATGCCAGAAAAACCGTATACAAAAGCGGAGCGGTCACGCCGCATTCAAGCCGGAAATACCAGAAGACGGCAGGCACCGTCACCATTGAAATAAACAGAAACGCCAGAGAATTTACCTTGGCATCCCCAAAGAAGCGCAGCTCCATCAGCGAGATCAGCATACCGGCAATTAGGCAGAGCAGGCCCCTAAACGCGCGGAAAATCAGCTTCACAGGCGCTCCTCCAACACACGGGCCAGCTCCCCGGCAGAGTCCACGGCGTAATACCCAATTCCCCGGCCCGCCAACCTCTCTTTGCCGGTTTCACCACCGGGAAGCATCTGTCCTTTCCCCCAGACATGGAGCACCACGGGATACTTTCCCCGCTGGGCGTATTCCGTCAGCAGCGCCACCAGACGGTCGCTGACGAAAGCCGTGAGAATGATGAGATTGTCAAAAGACGTTCCCCGTCCGGAATGTTCTTCTACCAAAAGCTCCAGCGGATACCGCTCCCGGTCCGAAACCGGGGGCAGTCCGCAGACGGCGACAAGCAGCTCCTCCGGCCCATCGGGCCGAATTACCGTAGGGACCTTGTCCCGGGCATAGACCAATTCCACACCGTATCGCAGTTCCATGGCCCGGAGGGCAGCGGCATAGGCACTTTCCGCCAGACAGTCGTTGGCCTGCGCCGCTTCCTCCCCCGTCAGGCGGGGCGGCAGGCGGACATCCAGATAGATCGACACGCCGCTAACCGCGTCGGTCTGAAACAGCCGGGTCACATAGCCGGAGGCGTGTGCCGAGAGCTTCCAGTGGATGGTTTTGATGGGGTCGCCGGGAGCGTATTGCCGCACGTCGGAATACTCACCTCCGTCAATCTTATGGGGCGCGGTAAAATCCACGGCGAAGAGGGGCTGTGCCGTGCCAAGCCGCAGCCCCGCCAGCCGAAACCGCTTGGGCGTCACCTGTACGAGCACGCTCCAGCCGGGCCTGCGGCGAAAGGAAAACACGCCCAGCAATCCGTAAACCCGGACCTCACTGATAAGCACCCGGTAACGCCCGATGTGAGGGAAGGAAACCGGCAGGTCCAGCGTCAGCGTTTGCCGGGGGCGCAGCAGCATCAGGTGTTCTGTGGTCAGCGGAGCAAAGCCCTGCGTACTCTCCACGCATAAAGACAGCACCACGCAAGGCAGCACGAACATGCCCCGATTAGATACCGTTACCCGGCAAAGG
Source organism: Oscillibacter sp. (assembly GCF_032018205.1). GTDB lineage: Bacteria > Bacillota > Clostridia > Oscillospirales > Oscillospiraceae > Oscillibacter. Next base: position 77,852 of record NZ_DALZOY010000012.1, read on the forward strand.
GAGCCGGTCTCCCGCTCGAAGCGGCTCTGCTCCTCGGTCTCTGCCCGGACAAGGAGAAAGCAGGCGGAGAGAAGCGTGTAGAATATTGACGTCAGACCCAGCAGCAGTATAAACACAATGGGGACGTAGACCGCCGCCGTGTTGATGATTGCCGCAACGACGGCACAAAGCAGCAGCACGCCCGCCGGAAGCGCCTTTCGCGCCGCCGTCATTTCACCTGTCTCCTGCCGTGCCGCTCTCCGTTTGGAAATGGAATGGGTGTCGCGTCCAAAATCTCTTGGATTACCGTCTGCGCCGTCACGCCGTCCAGCTTGGCCTCCGGGCGCAAAATTAACCGGTGGGCCAGCACGAAGGGCGCGAGAAATTTTATGTCGTCGGGCAGAACATAGTCCCGCTCTTCGTAAAGGGCGCGGGCCCGGCTCAACCGGTACAGCGCGATGGAGCCTCGAGGGCTGACACCCAGCGACACGCAGCGGTGATTCCGGGTGGCGGTGACTAAATCGGCAATGTAATTTTGCAAAGAGTCGTCCACCCGGACCCGTTCGGAAGCCTTCCGAACGGCCAGAATGTCGGCCCCGTCGGCCACGACGGGAACCTCCGCCTTTTCCTCTTCCGTCATGGCCATGATGCGCAGCTCCTGCTCGTAGCTGGGATAGCCCAGAGAGAGCTTCATCTGAAACCGGTCGATCTGCGCCTCGGGCAAGGGGTACGTCCCCAGATTGTCCAGAGGGTTCTGCGTAGCCAGCACCATAAACGGCTCCGGCAGGATATGAGTTTTGCCGTCAATCGTGACCTGCTTTTCCTCCATCACTTCCAGCAGACTGGCCTGCGCCTTGGCCGATGCCCGGTTAATCTCGTCCGCCAGAACGAAATTGCTCATGGCCGCGCCGGGACGGAACTCAAATTCCCCCGTCTTTTGATTGTACACGGAAAAGCCCGTGATGTCCGAGGGCATAATGTCCGGGGTAAACTGGATGCGCTTGAAATCGCAGGAAACCGCCCGTGACAGTGCGGATACCAGCCCCGTTTTGCCCACACCGGGCACGTCCTCAAGCAGCACATGGCCACCGCCAATCAGCGCCAGCAACACCAGAGCGATTTCCCGCTCCTTTCCGATGACCGCCGTTCCCACAGCGCGAACAATGCTGTGCATCTGCTCCCGGCAGCGGATACTCTCCTGATCCATCGCTCGTAACTCCTTTTTTCTATGATCTTTCACTGGGCCGCACAGTCCTGAGTAAAGAGGTGTACACCCGTTCTAACCTTGTGCGAATCAAATCGTCAGGCGTCTCCCCCACCGCTCTCCTTCTCCCGCCGAACATCCGAGGCCGAAAACACGATCAGCCCCAACTGCTTGCGGTTTGGAAGATAGCAGGGAAACCCCGGCAGGGCCGAGACTTGAAGCCTGCCTCGCACCTCCTCCGGGGGGATGTCTCTCCCCCGGTTATAGAGCCGAAAAAATTGATCCGCCTCCGTCAGCGAGCGGAAGGGCTGCCCCAGCTCCAGCGCAAAGTGCTCCGCCCGGAAGGGAATATTCAGACGGTGCAGGCGTTCCTCCGCCGCCGCGGGTGTAAAGTGTTCCAGCTTCGACCCGCTGGTGCCGAACCGATGAACAGTGCTGGCCCGTTTAATCAGAATCACTGGGCCAGCGCACTGCTCCGCCGCGATTTGAAGCGTCTCCTCCATGCCGCCGAACAGGCAGAACACCATGGCGTCATAGGGCTTTGGCGGCCGGTTTTCAAAAATGTCCCCTTGGAGAATCTCCATTCTGGAAAGTCCCGCCGCCCGGCGGCGCAAGTCTTCAATGGGCGGGGCGGCTCGGTCGATGGCGGTCACCCGCCCGCAGAAGGGCAAAAGCGCCAGACTCAGCTCCCCCAGGCCGCAGCCCGCGTCGCACACATGGGCGTTTAGCGGAAGGTAGGCCGAAACCCGCTCCGCCAGAATCCGGTAATAGTCGCTGTGGGCGGCGGCGGTACGGTAAAAGGCAATGGTCTCCGGCAGCCAGTCCTGCATCATGCTCTCTTCTCCCGCCCCGGAATCACAAACCGTCCGGCGTCCGTCTCCAGCAGCCGCACCTCCACGCCGTACAGACGGCGGAGCAATGCCGCGTCCAGCACTTTATCGGGCGGTCCATAGGCCGCCACGGTTCCGTCGCACAGCGCCAAAACCGCCTGCGCGTGCTGCAACGCCGTCTGGGGGTCGTGGGTGGAAAAGAGAATCAGATATTCCTCTCCCGCCAGACGGCGCAGGCGATCAAGCACCCGGAGATTGTTTCCGAAGTCCAGATGGGCGGAGGGTTCGTCCATCAACAAAATCCGGGACCGCTGCGCCAAGGCCCGGGCAATCAGCACCATCTGCTGTTCCCCTCCGCTGAGCCGGTCAAACCGCCGCGTGGCAAAGCCCTCCATTCCCACCTGCTCCAGCGCCGCCCATGCCGCCTTTCTCTGCGTCTCTCCCGGCGAAGAAAACGGAGAGAGCTGCCGGGCAGTGCCCGTCTCCACCATGCTGAGCACGGAATAGCCGGGCAGCGCCGCGCCCGACTGGGGAATATACGCCGCCAGCTCCGAAAGGCGCCGGGGCGGCAGGGTACGCGCTTCCGCGCCTTCCAGCAGGATACTACCCTCATACCCCCTCACCAGCCCCAGAATACAGCGGAACAGCGTGGTTTTTCCCGCGCCGTTGGCCCCCAGCACCGCCACGGTCCGCCCCCCCTCCGCATCAAAGGAAACCTCCCGCAGCACCGGATTGGTCCCGTAGGAGCAGGAGAGCTTTTGAATGCTCAGCAGCATAAGGCCCCCTCCTTCCGAAGAATCAGATAGAGGAAAAACGGCGCGCCGATCACCGCCGTCAGGATTCCAATGGGGATTTCCGAGGTAGACAGGCATCGGGCCGCGTCGTCCACCAGCACCAGGAAGGCCGCTCCCAGCAGCACCGAGGCCGGAAGCAGATACCGGTTGTCCGCCCCCACCAGACGGCGGCAAAGATGGGGGATTACCAGCCCCACCCAGCCAATCATTCCACTGACCGAAACGGCGGAAGCGGTAATCAGCGTGGCGCTGATGGTTACGCCAAGGCGCAGCGCGTCGGCATTTACCCCCATGGACCGGGCGGCGTCGTCCCCCAGCGTCAAAAGATTCATCCGCCAGCGCAGCAGCAGCAATGTCAGGATTCCCACCGACATAGGCACAGCGGCAAACGCCAGATCATGCAGCCGCGTGCTGTTCAGGCTGCCCATCAGCCAGTAGGTAATGGCGGGAAGCTGGTCCGTGGGGTCAGCGATCAGCTTAATGTACGAGGTTCCCGCCGTGAACAGAGAGGTCATCATAATTCCCGCCAGAATAAAGTTTACCACCCGGTTTCCCTGCGCCCGGCTGCCCACAAGGCATGTCAGCCCCACCGTCAGAAGTCCGAAGGCAAATGCCGAAGTAGTGATCATTCCGGAGGAGCCGCCCAAAAGAATCGCCATCGCCGCGCCGAAGGCGGACCCCGCGGTGGCCCCCAGCAAATCGGGGGACGCCATGGCATTTTGAAACGCGCTCTGATAGGCGGCCCCGGCGGCGGACAGTCCGCCGCCTACCAGACAGCCCAGCAGAATCCTCGGCAGCCGCAGCCGCAGCACCACGCCCGCCGTTTCATTGCTCCAGCTCTGGGTAATGGGCAGAACGCGGGAGAGCAGGATTTTCACCACATCTTCCACCGAAGCGGGGTATTTCCCAAGAGAAAAGGACACCAGAAACACCGCCGCCAATCCCGCCGCCAGCAGCACAATGCGCCCCCTGCCCCGCCGCCGCAACCGGAGGGATATCTCCAAAATATCTGGCTTTTCGGAATGCTCTGTCATGCGCTTTCCTCCATCTTTTCCGTGGAATGGGCCAGAAGGGCCTTTGCCTGTGCCTGCGTCAGGTCATAGTGGTAAAACAGCTTGTAAAAGGTCTGGGTTTCCTCTACCATGTCATACTGAAAAACTTGCGGATACAGGAGGCTTCCCAACCAGCGAATGCCCAGAATCCGCTGGACGGAGGGGGGCCTGTCCAGCCAGTTATAGGGCGCGTCCGGCACCTCGTACACCGCGCCGGTTTTTACCGCCCGGACGTTGGCCCACAGAGGGTCCTCCCAAATGTCGTCGTAGCAGCTATCGGGCGCCAGAACCACCGCCTCCGGGTTCCAGAGCAAAATCTGCTCCATGCTCACCTCGTCTCCACCCCTGTCGGAGTTTTCTCTCAGCTCCGCCACATTCCGGGCGGCCGCCCAGTCCAGCACCTGCGCGTGGAGACTACCATTGCCGTTTACCTCTGTACCGTATTCCCCCTGAGCGAACAGCACCGCCGTTCTCTCAGATTCGGGAATCTGCGCGCCAAAGGCTTTCGCGTCGTCAAGCGTCTGCCGGACGTAATCCGACAGCGCCTTCGCCTGCTCTTTTTCCCCCGTAATCTCTCCCAGCGTGTCGTACGCCCGGGCGGTGTCCTCCAAGGGGGCCTTGATAAAAACTGTGGGAATGCCGGTCTGTCTTTGGATGGCATCCATGTCGGCGGCGATGCCGGATTTTTCCTCTCCCATGTCTATAATCACATCCGGCGCGGCGGCGATTACGGATTCATAGCTGATCGTTCCTCCCCCGCCGTAAAACTGGCCGAACACGGGAAGGTCCCAGTATTTTTCAGGAAAGTATTCCTTTTGCTTTTTGGTCAGCGGTGTGGAGAGGCCCGCCAGTTCGTCGGGACACAGCGTATAGAGAAAGATTTGCGCCAACGGCCCGGAAGGGGCCACGGTTTTAACCTCTCTTGGAAGCTCCACCTCACGGCCGCAGGAATCCGTAAAGGACCAGATCTCCACAGGCTGCTTTTCCTTCACAGGATTTTCGCCGCAGCCGGAGGAGCACAGCAGAATTGCCACCTCTAAAAGAACGACGGCTATGCGTCTTTGTGTCATTCTTTTCATTTTACAAACTCAATAGAGGTCACCGCGTAGGCCCAGTAAGAGGATTCCGCCTCCGGAATGAGAATCCGCAAGGGCCGCTGCTTTTCCGGCAGGGGCGCGTCTCCTTCCGCCAGTTGCAGCACCACCTCATAGTCGGTGAGGTACTCCTCCTTTAAAACGGTCTTGTATCCGTCGCTGCAAAGAAACCGGATTTTCTGAAAGTCCGACATCTCCGTCTCATACTGCGCCAAAAACGTGTTCAGCAGCGGCCCCACCGCGTTGACCGTTCCGGCCTTCGCCGTGGCGCCCGTGGCCGTACGCTTTACGCAGCTTAGCTTCGCAAGCTCGTTGGGCGTGACGGTAAAGTCCTCGTCCTTTAGTCCTTTAATTGTAATAGGGCTTTCCCCATAGTCCGAGAGGTCTGCCCGCACTTTCACCGTTCCCCCGCAACCGCACAGCAGCAGTACCCACAGGGCAAGGCCCAGCATCGCCGCCCGCTTTCCTGTTTTCTTCACGTAAGTCACCCTTTCCCGCCTCCTGTCGTTTCGCCCATCGGGCCGCGTTTCATCCCACAAACAGTCCCAGCCGTTGGAGCATGGCGGCGGTTTGTGCCCGCGTGGCCGGCCCCTTGGGGGCCAGCTCCGTGGCGCTGGTTCCGTTGACCAGACCAGCCCCCACCGCCCAAGACAAGCCCTCTTTTGCCCAGCTTCCCGCGTCGGCAACGTCCGCATAAACGCTCAAGTCCCTCGAAACCGTCAAATCGGTCTTCGCCACATTTTTGGCATACCGATAAAACATGGCGGCAAGCTGTTCGCGGGTAATCCCGGCCTCCGGAGAAAAGCCGCCCGACGCGGTTCCGTTCACCACGCCGTTTTGACTGGCCCACGCCACCGCCGAAGCATAGGACGCGTCGGAGGGTACGTCTGCAAAGCCCGTCCCGGACGAGACCTTGGGACTGCCCGCCATATGATACAGCGCCAAAGCCAACGCGGCCCGGGTCATGGGCGCGTTGGGGGAAAAGGAGGTTTTTGCCGTGCCGCCCATGATTCCCTTTTGGGTGACATACCCCACGGCCTCATAGCTCCACGCGCCCGCCGTCACATCCGTATACGGGCTGACCCAGCCCTTTTCCGCACCAGAGGAAGTCAGCGTCAGTGTTTGAACGCCCGCGTCGGTCCAACCATCCTTCACCGCACGGCACGTCATGGTCACGGTTCCGCCGGGGAAATTGGTCTTGGGAATCACCACCGCGTCCCCCGTATACCGACTGGTGGGGGTATAGCTGGGGCTGATGAAATTGTGATTGTAATAAATTGCAGCGCCCTGTGTTGGGCAGGAAAAACGCACATAGTAATTTGCCCCGTCCTCCGTCATCACGGCGGAGGGAACGCCCACCGCGCCCAGTGCTGTCACTCCCGGCGCATCCTTCATATTCAGCAAAAGGGTTGCCACCCAATAGCGGCTGTCTGCGGCGGTGGAGGCCTTTCCCGTCAGGTCTTCCTTGGTCATGGGCTTCATAAAGCGGGGGGTGCGCTCGCTGTCCATCAGCCCGGAGGTATACCACAAGCTCTCCATGTTATAGTCCCCGGTGCCATACTTTCCATCGGTAATCATGTACCGCTGGGAGAAGGCCAGCACGGACAAAAGCGGCACCTCCGGCTCGGCAGACTTGAGAATTTCACTGACCGCCTGATCACGGGTGAGCTTTCCGTCCGGGTCGGCGTACTCCTGCGTCCGATAGTCCCAGTACTTGTACAGCAGCGGATAATTGTAGCGCGCCACACCGTACAGCTCGTCGCAGGTGTAGGTATCTAAATCGTCAAAGCCGGTCTGGTCTATTTCCCACAGGCGGATGGCGTCCTGCCCCGCAAAAGTCAGCTCCAGCGCCCGCAGGGCCGCCTGGGCGGACTTTCCTTTGGCGTAGGTTACAAACTCGGGAATGGTAAATCCCTTCGCCTCCTGATGCACAGTGGTCACATATCGGTCCAAGATAGAATAGTTGTGCAGTGTATTGTCAACTTTTCCCGCCTTCAGGTCCGATACCATTTCGGACACGGGAATCTGGGAAACCAACACCCGCTCTCCCGCCTTGTCGGTCACATAGAACAGCACCGTACCCACGGTCTGTCCCGCCGGCACCGTTTTTGCCTGCGCCGCCGGGGCCAGCCCCGTCACCAGTGCCAGCGCAAGCAAAACGCTCAAAAGCTTTCGTCTCATGTATGCTCTCCCTCCCGATATGTATGATAGTTCAGCATCATCTGCGCCACATGCGCACGACTCGCCGTTCCCTTGGGGTTCAGCCGCCCGCCTCCGCCGTTGACCACGCCTGCCGCCGTCGCCCAGCGCATGGCGTCCAGCGCATAGGCGCCGACATCCGCTCCATCGGAAAAGGCGTTGAACGCCGCAGAATCTGTATTATTCGTTTTTTCGCCCTTAAATTGCGCATAGCGGTAAAAAATCGCCGCAATCTGCTCCCGCGTCACGGAGACGTTGGGCCGGAACGTGCCGTCCCGATAGCCCGCCGCCAGCCCGTTTTCCGCCGCCCACGCGATATAGGGGGCATAGACAGAGTCCTGCGCCACATCGGAATAAGCCGGAGCTGAGATGGTATCTGCCGCCACGCCGTCCAGCCGCCCCAAAACCGTGACAAACATGCCACGGGTCATGGAGGAATTGGGGGAAAACAGTCCGGGTGCGGTTCCGTTGAACAGGCCGTTTTGCACCGCGTACACAACCGCGTTGGCACACCACGCGTCCCCCGCCACGTCGGAAAAGCCTGTCTCCATAAGCTTCGCCACCGCGACGTTCACCGTCTGGGACCCCGGCGCGTAGAGACTGTTGTCCAGTTCCAGCGTATAGGTCCCCGCCGCCTGAATCGGGCAGGAGGCCAGCGCAAAATACTCCGCTTTGACCGTCACCTGTCCAACCACAGAGCGGTCCAGTCCGGAGGAGGGAATCAGAATTCGGGTTCCGTTGGAATCCAGTATGTATACGGACAGACCGGACTGATATTCCGCATCGTCAAAGCGCAGCGTCATCGCGCTGCCCAATCCATAGCTTCCCTGCGTTTTCACTGTGGGGGCCGCTTTTTTGATGGTGAGGGAAACCTGCTTGTCCGCATACTTGGTGGCGTGGAAAATGAAGCTGTACGCCCCGGTTTTTCCAAACAGGCTCTTGTCAAAGGTGAAGGACGCCGCCCCCGCTTTGTACTCGGACGGGCTTACCGTGATATAGCCGTTTACCTCCGGTGTTTTGACGGTGATAAAGTTCATTGCCCCGGTCCATGCCGTCCACTCCGCCGAAGACACGCCGGCGGCGGCCTGAAACACCACATTTTCATTTGCCATACTGCTGTACAGCGCTTGAAATGCGGGGGCCAGCCCGGGATATTTCATGAATATTACGCCCCCGTCGTCCCAGCCCTCTTTTACCGCCGTGGCATACATGGTCACGGGGCTTGCGGACAGGTCCCGCCCGGAGATATCGTAGGTCACCGGACCGGTGTAGGGAATCTGGGGCGCTCCGTCATAGGAATAGTAAATCGTGGCCCCTGTCGTGGCGCAGGTAAGCGCGATGGTCAGTGTCTTTCCGTCGGCGCTTTTGGTGAAACGGGCCACAGGGTCCGCCACCGTCCCCGCCGACCGCAGGGCGGGGGCCTTTGTCATGTCCAGCCGCAAATTGTAAATCCATTTAAAATTGTCGTAGGCGGTGCGGTGAGCCGCCATCAGGTCCGCCTCCGTCATGGGCAGGCTGAGCCGCAGCGCCGTGTCGTCCGTCAAATTCTTGGCAAGGCATCCGGTCACGCTTCCTTTGTTGGACTCGATATAGCTTCCCAGCCCAAGCTCTGTGGAGGCATTCAGCGTGTCGGTGGTGGTTCGCCCGGAGAGGGATTCCGTTGCCAAAATCACCGTGGTTTCCCGGCCCGTGTCAAACGCCGCACGCTTGTCCGCGTAATAGGGGTCCTTGCTCTGATAGTCCTTCTGATAGGTAGGCAGGTCAATGCCAAATTTGCTGTTGTCTTCGCCGCCCACCTCCCAGCCGGTGTTCCAGCCTTGCTCCCTGTCGTATAGGCCCTCGAAATAATACCGCTTAACGCCATAGAGCTGGTCGTAGGTCCAGACGCGGCTGTAAGTCCCGTAGCTGTCGGTTGCCATAAGCTGAATTTTATCCGTGCCGGAAAAGCTCAGCTCTGCCGCCCCAGAAACCCCCGTTTTCTCCTTCACGCAGTCCACCAGCTCCGGGATGGTGAATCCCCGTGCCTCGCAGTACTGGGTGGTAGGATAGTTGTCGGTGGAGGAAATGTAGTAATTCGTTCCTTCCTCCGTGCCATGGGTAAGGACCTTCAGGTCCGACAGGGGCAGCACCTTCAGCAGCACGCTTTTCCCGGAGGCATTCGTTGCGTAGAAGAAAATGTTGTTCCCTCTCTCCGAGGAAATCGTTTTTGCCCCGGCAGGGACGCTCAGCAGGCAGACCGCCAGCGCCAGAAAAAGCACCCGGGCCGCCCGTTTTTTTAAACTCGCTTTCAACTAAGCGTCCCCCCTTCCGCAAAGCGTGTCAAAACAACCGCCATCTGCGCCCGGGAGAGCACCGCTCCGGGCAGCAGGCGTCCATCCTTTGTTCCGCGAATCAGCCCGCTGCTTACCGCCCATGCAACATCCGAACGGGCATAGGAGGAAACGGAATCCCCGTCGGAAAACGCGGAAAGCGCACCGGATTTTGCAGTATTCTCACCGCCGATTTTCTCCGCATACCGCCCCAGCAAAACGGCCAGTTCCTGCCTTGTAACGCTCTTTTCAGGCTGGAAGGTTCCCGCCTTCGTCCCGGCGCTGACGCCGGTTTGCTGCGCCCACGCGGTCGCGTTCGCGTAAGCGGCGGAGGCGGGTACATCGGAGAACGGAGCCGTCCCCGTCACGGCGGGACTGCCCGCCAGACGGTACAGGGCCGAAACCGCCATCGCCCGGCTAGCGGAGGCCGCGGGAGAGAATGTCTCCGTCCCCGTTTCGTCCAGCAGGCCCCCAGATACGGCGGCAGATACCGCCTGAGCATACCACGCCTCCCTCGGCACATCGGAAAACGTCTTTTGCCCTTCTCTTGGCAGGAGGGCGGTAAAGTCCAGAAGATCTCCCGCTCCGTCATAGGACTGAACGGTGAGGCTGTTACCGTCAACCCGGACCACCTGATAGGTGGAGGTGTTGTAAACCGTTTTCGCCTGATACGTCTCGTCGGCAGTGGAATAAAACTTCTGGCTGGCGTTGCCCATAACGTAGGTGATGCCGTCCGTAAAGTCAATCTCCCCGTCCGTCATGGGATAGGACCGGGAATACACATGCTGATGTCCGCAAAGCACCAGACTCACGCCGTTTGCCTCAAACAGCGGCTCCCAGCTTCGTTTCACCGCAGCGGCCACCTTGTCGCTGGCCAGAGAATAGACCGGGTGGTGCATCACAACGACTTTCCACACGGCATCGCTGGCGCGCAGGTCGTCTGCAATCCAACGGTTCAGCCGCTGATAATCCGCGCTGCTCAGTCCCTGCTCCCCCGAAAAAACCCAAGAGTTCAAAACCAGCATGTGGCAGTTTCCGTAATCATAGGAGTAAAACTCCTCGGAAAAGCCCTCCGGCCCGTTTTGAGGAAGCGCCATCAAATCCAGATACAGCTCGGGCTTTCCGCCGGGAAAGTTGCTCTCATGATTGCCGTTGGTGGTCATCATGGGAATTTGGGAAAACACGCCCGTGGCGCTGCCCAGCACTCGTTTCCACTGGTCGGCGGAAATTCCGCTGTCCACGATGTCGCCGCCCAAAACGCCAAAGGCAAAGCCGGGATTGTCCCGGGCCGCAGTCTCCAGCAGGCTTTTCCACTTGCCGTCGTCCCCTGTTCCGGTCTGCACATCCCCCATATACAGGAAGGAGAACGACGGTTCCTCCCTCTGCGCCGTTTGAAAATGGCGGATCTCACTTTTTGATCCTCCATTTCCAACCCGGTAATAATAGACTGTACCGGGCGTCAGACCGGTGAGCGCCGCCTGCTCCACCGTCGCGTCCAGCGCAATGCCGGAGGTCAGCTTGGCGACCGTGGCAGAAATTTTCTTCGCGCCCGAAAGGGATGGGCTCGTGCCATACTCCACCCAGCCGTCCGCCCCGTTCGCCTCCGCCTGCCAGGAGACGGTCATGGTTGTTTTCGGATCACCCGTCCAAGAGAGAATGATGCGCTCCGGTCCCGCGCTCTCCGCCGCCCGGGCTGTTCCTCCCAAAAGGCATAGCAGCAGCAACACCAGCACTCCCTGTGTCCCTTTTTTCATAGCCCGTTCTCCTTGCATCGTAATTTTCAATGAATGACGGCGTTTTTTCAAAAGAAATGCTCCGGTTTAATATTGTCTAAAAAACAAAGGTTATCCTCTGCACAAAAGCAGTCATTTTTTTAAGTTCTCGTGCCAAACAGTTATTTTGATTGTTTTTCAAGAATAGCGCCGTATTGCTTGGCCCGGGAGGATCTTCTCTTTCGCGCTCTGCTGAAAAGCACCGCAGGAGAGCGCCCAAACGGGCGCTCTCCCCGTCTCCGGCCCGTAAGCTGGAAACTGCGCGGTTTTTAAATTGCCGCTTTCTGCTGGAAACGCATCAGGATTGTTGCCACCTGCGCACGGGTCGTCACCGCCGCGGGAGCCAGCGTGGCGGCCGTGGTTCCGGAGATCAGCCCCTCGTTTACCGCCCAGGCCATCCCCTCTTTTGCAAAACCGTTCATCTGCGCCTGATCGGTAAATCCGCTCAAATCGGCGGTGCCCGTGACATCATAGCCGCAGTACTTTGCAAACCGCGCCAGAATCGCCGCAAGCTGCTGGCGGCTAAGCTGCTTGGAGGGTCCGAAGACGCCCTCGGCATACCCGCCGACAATGTCGTTGGCCGCCGCCCAGTTCACCGCATCGGCGTACCATGCGTCTGCCGCCACATCGCCAAAGCCTGCCGATTTGTCCGACGCGGGCTTTCCCTCCATGCGCCACAGCACCGACACCAGCATGGCCCGGGTCATGGACGCGTTGGGCGAAAAAGCGGTGTCGCTTGTCCCCTGAAACAGGCCGGAAACGGCGGCAAATTCCACCGCATCCGCGCACCAAGCCGTGTTTGCCACGTCTTCAAAGGGGCTTTCCCACTTCTCCTGCGCCAGCACCACGTACTTGGACAGGTGAGATGTGGAATACGTGACCGTACCGCTGTCAACATTGTAGCTGCCGGTCATCAGAATCAGTCGTCCCCGGCTATTCAGGTAATACACCCGGGCCGTCTGACCGTCTTTTACCGTTCCGGCGGGGACGGTAATTGCCGCACTTCCGCCGCCAAGGCGGGTAATGCTTTGACTTCCGGCGGTCATGCTTACCTCAACCACCGCGCCGCCTGAAACCAGCTTCTGCTGGTCCGCACTCAGCGCTGTAACGCTCACCTGCCTTACAGTCACCGTTACGCTGGCGTTGGAGCCCGCCTGCTGCACCGCGCTGCTCAGCGCCGCCGCATTCAGTTCGACAGTTCCCACCGGAGTGTTTATGGACAGCATGGCAATAGACGCGTCCACAGCGCTGGAAATGGACGCTGTGGGAATGCTGGTCCGAACCTCCGTGGCTGTCGAGGGTGCGTTGACCTTGATTTCAAGACCCGCGGAAGTTCCCGCCTCCTCGGCGGCCTTCAGTGCTTTGGTCAGCGTCTCCGCCATGGCGGAGGACGTCACCGTTGCCGTGCTGACGGTTCCGTTGGTGGTAGGGGTGATCTCCATGGCGGTCACGGTGGCCTTTTGGGCTTCCGGCGTATTGATGACAGGCGCGTTGGGGTCCGCCTTCTTCACGGTAAACGCCTTCGCCGCACCGCTCCACGTCACCTGAAACTTTTCATTGTTCACGGTAAGCGTTTGGGTCTCCATGGGAAGATAAAAATAAAGATTTTTATCGCTGCCGTCATAGCCAAAATTGCTGACGGTGGAGGTCGTGCTCTCCGTATAGCGGTGCTCGTGGAAGCCGCCGCTGTAAGTAAACCCGGTGCTGCCGGATACATCAAACCCATTTGCCTTCTTGGAAAGCATGCTTGTGTCAAAAATCAGGCGGCTCACGGCCTTGGTGTCGCTGCCGTTCCGCTTGGTGGCGGTGACCAGCGTGTCGTCCACCGTCTGTGCCGCGCTGTCGCTGTTCATCTTCAGGGAATTGTCCGTCCGGACGGCCTTGAAGCTGCCGCCGGAGACATAGAGGGTCCCCGCCGATCCGCTTCTGTCGCCGCCGTAACCAATGGCAGAGCCAAGAAAGTCGGAGATAATCGTCAGGTTGCCGTTCTGTAAATAAACCGGACCGGCCCCTTTCCCCTGCTTGCTTGCGCCGATGGCCGCACCGTTTGCTTTGTTAATCAGCACTAACGTGCCGCCGGTAATGTAGACCGGATCGTTTTTCACGCCGCCCAAAAGGGAGTCTCCGCCCACCAGAGGTCCAGTCTTGGAGCCTTTGATAAATACGTCCGCTCCTCCAAACGTGATGGTTCCGCAGGCTTCATAGCTGTTGCCCCCGATGCCCGCGCCCTGAGAGTATTTGTACAGATACAGGGTTCCGGAGCCGCCGATAAACAGATCCGCGCCCTTTGGCACATGGATACCCGCGCCCTGCACATACTCCTGCGTTTCCAGCAGGCTTTCCCCTTCAACATTGAGCTGATTGCCCTTACCCGTAAAGTTGATGATGTTCAGCCCGAAATTCACGTCGCCGGACGCCGTTCCCCGCCCCACATTGTTGTTGATCCAAATGTCTTTAAGCGTCAGATTTGCGCCGGCAACGCTGCAATCAAAGGTAAGGTCTGAAAATTTGGAATCCGGACTGCTGATGCCGCTGCCCACCAGCGTGACCGGCTCCTTGGTCATCACCAAGATGGTCCCCGTCGCTCCGCTTTGAATGGTATAGGTTCCGCCGGAGGTAATCGTAGTGCCGCCGGAAATTGCTCCGGGGGTAACAGGGGTAACAGCGCCCGCCTGCTCAAGGGCGATGGAAACGCTCAGCATCGCCCGGTCCCCCAGACGGACGGGTCCGGACTGCGTCTTCATCCCGCTCTTGCTGACAGAATAGGTATACTCAGATTTCTTCACCAGCTCATAGCGGTAAACACCGCCCGCCGCGTTCGAGGTGAGCAGAGGGCTCTGCACCGCGTTGGACGCGTCCTTAACTACCACCACCGCGTCCGCGGGCGTGACCGTGAGGGTGAAGGTTCCGGTGGTTTGTCCCGGAACGACGGTGTAAAATCCCTCGCTGTCCGGAGTTGCGCTGAACTCGTAATCCTCCCGGAGCATGGTTGGCTCCGCTGTGTTATCAGGCCAAACCTTGTCGCCCGCCTTAGGCTTAAAGAGGCCGTCATACACCTGAATGATTCCTTTTTGATTGCCATTGGCATGCAGCGGGCTTCCGTCTATGCTGATATAGGTTCCGCTGCCAATCTTAATCTCACCAAGCTGCGAATATACGGCGGCATAGCTGTTGCTCTGGCCTTGTCCCGTCATGGTCACGGTGCAGTCGGTCAGGCTCCGAATTTTCGCGGTGTATTCGTCGGCCCCGCTACCGATGCCAACCGCCTGAATCGCACCCTTAACGGTGCAGTTGCTGATGCTCTCCGCGACGCCTCCGATGATGACGTTTCCATTGATGGTACAGCCGTCCAAAAGGTCAATCCCGCTCTCCCTGAACAGCTTCAGGCTATCGCGGTCACTCTCAGGCCTGCTTGGATCGCAGTTGATGGTGCAGTCGCGAATTGCCGTCATCTTTCCCTTTACGCTGATCAGGCCGTGCAGAGCCGACGCTCTATACAGTGAGATCGTCCCTCCGGCGGCGCCGCTAACAATGGAGACGCCCTCCGTCCCGGCGGGAACCTCAAGGGTATTGACAGAAAGGGTGTGCCCGTTCAGGTCAAGGGTCACGTTGTTTTGGCTCAGCGTAACAGTCATTGCGCCATGGTCGCGCAGCAGCTTCACCGTGTCCCCGCTTGCCGCGGCGGCGAGGGCTTCGTTCAGCGTGTAATATTCTGACTCACCAATGCTTGCTGCCTTGCCCTCCACCACCGTCACAGGATAGGACGCGGTATATCCGCCGTCCTCCGTGGTTGCGGTTATGGTGGCGTCTCCCGCCGCGATGCCCGTGACCACGCCCGTCCCGGGGTCTACGGTGGCAGTCTCCGTTGCACTGCTGCTCCACGTAACCATCTGGTTCAGCGCCGTGGCAGGTCTGATCGTGTATATTTTTGAAGGAATTGTCCCGCCAACGCTGACGTCGGCTTTTTCCACGTCCCAGAGCGTGATTCCCGAAACGCCCGGCGTCACGGTGAGTACGCACTCGGCAAATACGCCGCTGCCGTCCGCAGCTTCGGCCCTGATGGTGGTCTCTCCCTCTTTCAGGAGCGTCACTAATCCGCTGCTGTTCACGGTGGCTACTTCATTGTTCGAGCTTGTCCAGTACAGGTCCTGATACTGTGCGTTCGCGGGCAGCACGCCTACGGAAAACTGCACCGTATGATCATTAAATGCAGCCGCCTGTTTGGCCGGAAGTCCGGTGATTTCCGAAATTCTTATGATCCCGCTGAGATCACCCAGGAAAAAATAGTCGCTTAAAAATGACGACAAACTGCGGGATTCCTGGCCCTTAGAACTAGTGTTGTATCCCTTCCACACCGTGTAATTAGTAGTTTCCCCGGCTCCAATTGAAAAGGAATAGCGTCCCGGCGTGGGATTATTGTTAATTGTAAATTGGAGGGTAAAAAGCGTTCCGGCTGTACCGAATCCGTAGCTGCCGTTGCTATCCGGTTCAAATTTTACATTTACGCTTGAAGCTCCCGGTGTTACAACTGGGCTTTTATTGATAGTCCAATCTCCGTCGGCGCAATTCTTGTATGTCAAAACGCTACTGTCATACCCAATGTTAATATTCAATTCCCGAAGGGGCCTGCTGCTTGTAACGGTGCTCAGCTTAAAGATAAGCGAAACGGTGTTTTCCTCCACCGCCGTCTCTGCGGTAAAGACTTCCTTCCCCGACGCCATAGACGTAGCCGACGCGGTAAGCGGCTCGAACACAAACAGGGAAAGTGTCAAGACCAACGCCATGGTTAGGGAAAGGCTCTTTTTCATCCAAGTTTTCATACACACTGCTCCATGGTAGATTTTTTGCGCCGGGGCATCAGGAGGTTCCCTGATTCCCCGACGAGTTACCGTTTAGGCAAAAATGGGATAACCGCTATTTTTGCTGGGGTCAATGGTCCAGGTACTGTAATCCCCGCTGCTCTGGGCGCTGACCCATCCGTTCAGGTCGCTCAAAAGGCCGGAGGCAGAACTGAACGAAACGGTTGCGGGACTGCCCGAGACGAGGTTTCCCACCGGGGTGGAGGAGCCTTCATAGCGCAGGGCGTCGTTTGTGAGAGAGCTGTTCATCTCGCCGATCAACTCTCCTGCGTAGGTGGAGCCGGTGATATCTCCAATGTTATAGCAGTTGCGCATAGAACCCTTCTGGAAGGCCGCGATGCCGCCCGCAATGCCGCCGGTGACCGTACCGGCGTTATAGCTGTTGCTAATGCCGCCGTAAACCGTGCCACCGGTGCCGGTCTGCTTGTTGTAATCGTTCTTGTTGCTGCCGACAAGGCCGCCCGCGTTATAGGGAGAGATCACCTCTCCGGCGTTCCAGCAGTTCAGGATGGTCCCCTCGTTCTCGCCCGCGATGCCGCCGGCGGAGCCGGAGCTGTAACCGCTGATGACCTTGCCATAGTTGGCGCTGTTGAGGATGCTGGGGGGATTGGTGGTGGTATTGACCCAGTTGGCGCCGATGATGCCGCCCACGCCCTTGGCCTCATTGCCGTAGACCACGGTGCCGTTATTGACGCAGTTTACAATATCGCCCCAGCCCTTGCCCACAAGGCCGCCCACGGAGCGCTGCGCGCCCACATAGCCGCCCGAGATGGTCAGGTTTCGGATAGAGGCATTCTCCTCCAGCTTGCCGAACAGGCCGATGTTGTTGGCTACGGAGTTTCCTGTGCCGTAGCTCCCGGTGGAGTGATTGTAAAAGATGTTGGAAATGGTATAACCATCGCCGTCAAAGTGGCCCTGAAAGCTGTAACTCGTGTTGCCGCCGCCGATGGGCAGCCACTCGTATACCGTGCCCCCGCCGGTATAGCCGGCGGTTCCGGCCACAGTGGGATTCACAGTGGCATCGCTGGCAGAAGCGGGGCTGAGGGAGATGTCGTCGGTCATAACGAAATACTTCCCGGTGTAGACCGTTCCCCCCCGCACGTTGGCAGAGAGCTGCGCAAGGTCTGCCGCCGTGTCAATCTCATACGGGGCAGCTTCCGTGCCGCTGCCGCCGCTGAACGAATATGCGGCGTTTGCGGCGGGGATAACGCCGTTCCAGGAGCTTACCGCCCCGGCTTTAACAGGCATTGAGGAGAAGAGACTGACAATCAGAGCAAGAGAGAACAGACCGGACAGTGCTTTTTTACCTCGGTTTTTCATCATAATTGAACTCCTTTCATATTGTCGCGGGTTTCATGTACCTAAAGAAAAGGTTTCCAAGCAATCTGAGCTCCTGATGCCGCAGTTTCCCCGCACCTCGCCTCCTCTCTTTCATCCGCTCTGTGTATTTAATCTCCGTTCCGGACACGGGAGACGCGTTTGTTCCCGCCGCGCTCCACAGGCTGCCTGTGCTGTCCGGATTTACCGCCGCGGCCCCGGCCGAGGGCCAGACCGGCTTTGGAGCAGGTACCGCAAAAATGGGCTGCAAGCCGCCGCTTACGATGCGGCGATTCCCTCAAAGCGCGTCAAAATCTGCGCCGCCTGTGCGCGGGTCGCCGTTCCCCGGGGCGAGATTGTGCCATCCTTCATGCCGGATATCAGCTTGTTTTCAACCGCCCATCCAACGGCGTCCACCGCCCACGACGAGACGCTTTTGGCATCGGAAAATCCCGAGAGGCCGCCCTTTCCCGCCGCGCCGCCGTCCCGCTGCACATAGCGGTACAGCATCGCCGCCAGTTGTTCTCTTGTGACGCTGCCGTCGGGAGCAAACGTCGTGGCGGTCTTCCCCCCGGCAACGCCAGCCTCGTAGGCCCACGCCACCGCCTGAGCGTAATCCGCTTCCACCGGTACGTCGGTAAAGGAAGGAGAAGCGGTCACAGCGGGCGCGCCCGCAAGACGGTAGAGCGCTTTCACGAGCATGGCCCGGGTCACGGGCTGCGCGGGGGCAAACGATCCGTCCCTCGTTGTTTCAAGCAACCCTTCGGAAACAACATGGTTGGCGGCGGCAAAGTACCAGTCCGTGACAGACACATCGGAATACGCCGAAAAATAAGGCGTTTTAATATCCTTCTGCCAGCTTAAAACCGGATAGCCTCCGTTGATGCCGTTTGCGTCCGCCGCAAATGCGCTGCCAAGTGTTTTAACAAACTCCGCGGTTTTAAGCTTGTCCGAAGACAGCGCCCCGTCGCTGACAACGGTGCCGGCGCTGAAATATCCGCCGCCGGGAGCACTGCCCTCCAGATACCAGCAATTCAGCACGGCAAGCTTATACGCCGCGCCGCCGTTGTTCGTCCCAATCGCCATGGCATAGCTGTCCAGCTTTGCCGAAATTTTTCCCACGCTGTAACAGTTTTTCAGCGTGATTTCATTGCTTCCCGAAATGCCGCCGGTGGGGCAGGTATACGTGCTCATCACCCGCCCCGCGTTATAGCAGTTCTCCACAATTCCGCCGTTCCAGCCCGCGCCGACAATTCCGCCGCAGCCCTTTGCGTCGGTATTCGAGACGGTGGCATAATTGGCGCAGTTTTGGATGATCCCGCCCGCCGAGCTTCCGCCGGTATTATACGTCGTCTTTCCCAGCTTGCCGACGATGCCGCCCACGGAGCGGTTGGCGTAAAAATAGCCTGTGACGGCAACATTTTTGACCGTTGGATTTTCCGGCCGCATGTCCTCCGGATCGTTGTCATGCACACCCAGACGGCCAATCAGGCCCACGGACTGGCCGTCGCCAAACCTTCCGGTTGTGCAGCGCCGGGAACAGTAGATGTTGTAAACCGTGTGTCCCTGCCCGTCAAAGGTCCCACAAAAGGAGGAGCTGAGTTTTGTTGTAGAATCGTTGGGCGTAATCAGATATTGTCCGCCGATGGGCATATAATTTGGCCCGCTCCATGTGTCGGCAGCGGCATCGTATTTCCCGCCCATGTCCAAATCTGCCGTCAGACGCACCGTTTTGTCCTTAAAGCTGTCGGCGCCATAGTGATAGGTGTCGGTACTCATATTGCTGCCGCCGCTCTTCGCACCGTCAACCCGGTTTGCCACAATTACACTTTTATCACCGATGACGTTTGTAATATCCGTGTTGTATATACCGTTGACGATGGCCGCAAGGCCCGCGAGCTGGGCGGGTGTTGAGATATCAAAGGTCGTGCCCGTCCTGCTGTACCAAGACACATCAATGGTTTTTCCGTCCCATGCCGCCGATGCCGCCCTTGCCGGAACGGGCAGCAGGGCAAAGACGACTATGATTGCCAGAAACACAGAACAGAACCTATTTCGCTTTTTATACATGGTGTTCCTCCTTACACAGTTTGATCACGGCATATTTTCCCGGCATTTTTTACGGCTTGCACGTTTTTTTATCATCACCTACTGTTCAGTGCCTTCCCGGGAACCCTTTCTAAGGGCGCTTTCCCGGAAAGCACATCCTTTTGCGCCTTCAACCTAGGGAGCGTAATTTTTCGTTATACCCGTTTGAATATAACGATCTTCAAAAAGAATTGCCCCTAAGGCGCGCCGAGAATCTATTTTGCTTAATTTTTATTATAGTTTGGAAAATTTTGTCGGTCAATGCCGAAATTCGGCAATGCCGAATCTTTTTTCGGGAACGCCAAATACTTACAAAAATTTCGTTTTTTATTCCATGCTCGTCACCATTTCTTTTATAAACATTTTATTCACTTTAAGCTATCTTCTTTAAAATTACAACCATTCTTCTATATTTTAAGAAAATTTGTTATTATAAACCAATATTAGTCTTAAATTTCGCTTTTATGACGCAAGCAGACAGCGACTTTGCAATTTCGGCTTTTTATCCGCAGCTCCGTCTGTTTTTTCTGCAAAAGCTGTTTTTTGATCCTATGTATTTTATTTCGCCAACAATATTCACTTTGCTAAAATTCCCCGGCACAGCCGCCCTCCTTGCGCGGCTGATACCGAACTTTGTTGAGTACAGACATTTATTATCGTAAATTGCGATATATATTTAGATTGACAGAAACTATCTATTTGACTTCATCTTTAATTGTGAATAATGTAGACATTACCTATGCGTGTAAATTCTGGATGAAATAAAATTTTGGAGGCATTGTACCATGAAAAAAGTTCTCACCGCGCTTCTTGCAACAGCGATGCTGCTGTCGCTGACCGCGTGCGGAAGTCCCGCGCCCGCCGCGTCCTCCTCCCCCAGCGGCAGCGCTTCCTCCGCCCCCGGCGATGCGGCTTTTGAAAGCAGTGTCCTCTTCTGCGGGTCTACCTCTCTCTATCCCATCATCTCTTCTCTGGCTTCTTCCTTCACGGATGAATATGTCACCTGGGACAAGGTGGATGCCACGTTCCCCGATGACAACATCTCCATCTATGTCGCTCCCGGCGGCTCCGGCGTGGGCGCCAGCGCCGTGATTGACGGCACCTGTGATTTCGGCATGATTGCCCGCAGCATCAAAGATTCCGAAAAGGAAGCCTTGGGCGCAGGATACACCGAATATGTGGTGGCCAGGGACGCGCTGACCATCTCCGTCAACGCGGAAAACCCGCTGTGCGGCCTGACGGATGATTTGTCCACCGACACCATCCGCCAGATTTTCAGCGGCGAGATTTCTACGTGGAACGAGGTTGACGCCTCTCTCCCCGCTGAAACAATCAATGTGTACATCCGTGACCTCTCCGGCGGCGCCTACGAGGTGTTCCAGAAGGCCATTATGGGCGACAGCGAGGTAACCTCCTCCGCCACCCAGTCCGCTTCCATGACGGAGCTTGCCACCAACATCGCAAATGACCCGTGGAGCATCGGCTATGCTGGCTTCGGCGCTTATAACAAGGCGAACCAGAACGGTCAGGTGCTGTTTGCCATGAAGGTAGACGGCGTGGAGGCCAATGAGGATACCATCATCAGCGGGGACTACACTGTCCAGCGTCCCATCATGTTTGTCACCGGTAAGGAGCCCACCCCCGCCCAGCAGGCCTTTGTGGACTATGTGTTCTCCGACGTGGGCTATAAGGTTGTGGAGGACAACGGCTACATCCCCGCCTTTACGGCGTGATTTTAGGAAGACCCGGAAACTTATTCTGTCCGGCAAACGCTGCCATTGCGGTGACAATGGCAGCGTTTGTCCTGCCATAAATTGGGAACCGGAGGGATCGTGATGCGGAAAATTGGAAACGCTCTGTTTCCCCGCCTGATTTGTCTTCTGACAGCCCTGACCGTGCTGTCTCTGGCGTTTGTGCTGATCTTTATTGTCCGGGAGTCGCTTCCCGCCTTACAGGAAATTGCCCCGGCGGATTTTTTGCTGGGGCAGCGGTGGATGCCTGTGGACTATGGCACCGGAGTATCTTACGGAATCGGGAATTACATTGCGGGAACCCTGTACGTTTCCGTGGCCGCCATCGCGCTTGCCGTGGCGGTGGGCGTGGGCACAGCCGTGTTCCTCTCCTGCGCGGTGTCGGAAAACACCCGGGACCTGCTGTGCTCCATGATTGACCTGCTGGCCGGGATTCCGTCGGTGATCTACGGGTTTATCGGCCTGTGCGTGCTGGTGCCGCTGTTTCAGCGGCTCCGTCTTTCCAGCAGCGGCCACTGCGTGCTGGCCGCCGCCATTTTGCTGGCGGTGATGCTGCTTCCGTTCTTGGTTTCCGCCTGCTGCGAAACCATGTTGGGCGTACGCCAAAGATACCTGCCTGCCGCAAACGCGCTGGGCGTGGCCTATTGGCATACGGTGGCTCATGTGATTCTCCCCCTCTCCGTCCGCAACATTTTATTGAGCGTAGTTCTGGCGGTGGGGCGGGCCATGGGAGAAACCATGGCGGTGATGATGGTCATGGGAAACGCAGGCGTGTTTCCCTCCATGCTTGGCAAGGGAGAGACGATTGCCTCTTTGATTGCGCTGGAAATGGGAACGGCAGCGGTGGGCAGCACTCACTATCACGCGCTGTATGCAGCAGGGCTGGTTTTAATGGGAATCCTGCTGGCTATCAACACAGGAATTGCCCTGCTGCGCCGCCGTTTGCTGCGGATGGAGGGTTGAGCCGATGAAATGCAAAGCCTTCCTTGTCCGAAGCTGGGCATATCTCAGCATGACGCTGGTGACCGCCGTCATTCTCTTCCTGTTCGGCTATGTGTTTGTGCAGGGCGGTCATGTCATCACATGGGAATTTCTCACCGCCTCTCCCAGCGGATCGGTGCTGGGTTCCGAGGGCGGAACCTGGCCCGCCATCGCGGGCAGCCTCTGCTTCACGGCAACGGCGGTGGTGCTGGGAGGGATTCCCGCCATGTCTACCGCGCTGTATCTTGTTTTCTTCTGCCGCAGCAAGCTGCTGCGGACCGTAATTCAGATGGTGGTTCAGAACATCGCGGGCATTCCGTCCATCGTGCTGGGCCTGTTTGCATACAGCCTGCTGGTACGCTCTTTGGGCTTGGGCCGCAGTGTTTTGTCTGCGGGCGTGGCGCTGGCAATCATGATTTTGCCGTTTATCGAGGTCCGGGCAGAAAAGGCATTTCGGGAACTGCCACCCGCGCTGACTCAATCTGCCTACGCGCTGGGCTGTTCAAAGTCCTACACCATTTGGAAAGTTGTGCTGCCGGCCTGTCGCGGCGAGCTGGTATCCGGCGTGATCTTGGGTGCCTGCTATGCCATGGGGGCCACCGCGCCGCTGATGTTTACCGGGGGCGTGGCCTACGCGGCGATGCCGGTATCCCTTACAAAACCCGCCATGGCGCTGCCGCTCCATCTCTATCTTCTGCTGGCGCAGGGCACCTCCATGCCGCAGGTATACGGCACCGCATTCGTGCTGATGACGGTGGTTCTGCTCAGCAATTTTCTGGCAGCCTTGTATGCCAAAAGGAGGAACCGGGCTTGGAAACAATCCTGACCCTGAAAGACGTAACCATTACTTATGATAAAAAGCCCGCTCTGGAGCAGGTTTCCCTCTCCTTTCCCAAAAACCGAATTACCGCTGTCATCGGCCCGTCGGGCTGCGGGAAAACCACCCTGCTGCGGGCGATGAACCGCATGCTGGAGGAGGAACCGGGCGCGGCTGTGGAGGGGCAAATTTTTCTAAACGGCGACGATGTGCGAAAGCTCCCCCCCGAAGAGCTGCGCCGCCGGGTGGGTCTGGTGTTTCAAACGCCCGCCCCGTTTCCCTTCTCCATTTACAAGAACATGACCTTTGCCCTTCGCTATTACGGCGTACAGAGCAAGGAGCGGCTGGATGCGGCGGTGCGGGAAAAGCTTACGCTGGCCGGTCTTTATGAAGAGGTAAAGGACCGCCTTGATAAAAGCGCCCTGAAGCTTTCCGGCGGACAGCAGCAGCGGCTGTGCATCGCCCGGGCGCTGACGGCGGAGCCGGAGGTTTTGCTGCTGGACGAGCCCTGCTCCGCGCTGGACGTCAAAAGCATCGAGGCCATCGAGGCCATGCTTTTGAAGCTGAGGGAAACCTACACCATCATTCTCGTCACCCACAATATCGCCCAGGCCCGCCGGATTGCCGACTATACAGCCTTTTTCAACAATGGGAGGCTGGTGGAATTCGGAGAAAAAGACACGCTGTTTCTCCAGCCCCAGCAGGAGGAAACCAAAGCCTTTTTAAGCGGGGTCTACGGCTGAGTTGAAAGGAGCATTATGCTGAACATTGAAATTCCCGGCCGTGCGCCGGTTGAAATTGACCATGTGGTTCTGGACTACAACGGCACGATTGCCGTGGACGGGGCGCTTTTGCCCGGCGTTGCCGAGCGCATCGAAAAACTGCGGGAGTTTGTCTCCGTCACCGTGCTCACCGCGGACACCTATGGAACCGTCCGCGCCCAGTGCGAGCCGCTGGGCATTGCCGTGCAGACCTTTTCTCAGGCGGGGGCGGCTCTGTGCAAGGAATCCATTGTCCGGGGAATGGACGGAGGAATCCTGTGTATCGGCAACGGCTTCAATGATATCCAGATGTTTGATGCGGCGGCGCTGCGCGTCGCCGTTTTGGAGCGGGAGGGGTTGTGCCCCACTCTGCTGTCTCACGCCGACGTATTGGTGTCTTCCCCGCTGGACGCGCTGGACCTGCTGCTAAAACCCAACCGCCTGCGTGCCACGCTGCGCAGCTAACAGCCGGACACCGGCAGGCCGACGTTCACCACGTCGGCCT
>NZ_DALZOY010000013.1:0-96346 GCF_032018205.1 Oscillibacter sp.
ATTATATATCAAAATCCTTGAGAATAGGGTGTCAACTTTATTTATACAACATCAGAACGAATCGAGGGAAATTTCTGCAACTGTTAAGCCTTAAATGTTTATTGCGCGCCTTTTCCAGACCTCGCTCATCGGCCTGTACCCTGTATAGCTGCAGAGTCTTTTCCGCGAAAGTTCCAGTTCAGGGATTTTTGCTGCATATTCCAAAGCTTTGCATACAAGCCCTCCTGTGAAAGAAGCCTCTGGTGCGTGCCTTGTTCCTTTAGCTGCCCATCCTCCAGCACGAGGATTTGATCCGCGTTTTGCACTGTTTTCAGTCGATGGGCAATCATAATCACCGTGGTATCTTTTACAAGCTCGCTGATGGCCTGCTGCACAAGAGCTTCGTTTCGGGCGTCCAAACTGGCGGTCGGTTCATCCAGCAGAAGAACCGGGGCTTTTTTGAGAAGCGCCCGCGCAATGGATATCCGCTGTTTTTCGCCGCCTGACAGGGTACTGCCGCCTTCGCCTACCATAGTGTCATACCCGTCGGGCAGAGCCATAATGAAATTGTGGCAGCCCGCTTTTTTGGCGGCTTCTGCCATCTCTCCCTCGCTGGCGTCCTTTCTGCCGAAAAGGATATTCTCCCGGATGGTTTCGTTGAACAGATAGACATCCTGCAACACCATGGATACCTTCTCCTGCCACAGCTCCGGCGACAGGGAGGAAAGAGGCTTTCCGTCAATGAGAATTGCACCTTCGCTCACATCCCAAAACCGTGTAATCAGCCGCAGAATGGTGGATTTTCCGCTGCCCGAAGGCCCTACGATGGCTGTTAAGCCGCCGCGAGGAATCGCAAAGGAAGTGTCCTTCAAAACCCGCCCTGCGCCCGCGGTATAAGAAAAGCCCACATGGTCAAAGCAGATTTCGGGGTCGTTTCCCGGCTTACCATCTCCTGACATTTCCGACGCCTGCATGGTGCTGTCCAGCCTTTTTGCCGAAACATAGTGATTTCTCAGCATCATCATATTGTTGACGGCCGTAATCACCGGCGTGAGAATTTTCGTGCCGATAATAATAATGCTGATAAATTCCACGGCTGTGAGGGAACCGCCCATCAGCAGATAGCCCCCCGCCATACACATCAGGGGAAGACCGAACTGCACGATAGAGGTGCACAGGCGCATCAAACTGCCGGAGCCGCTTTCCACTTGGATATACGTTTCCATCAGGTGATGATATGCGGTTTTCAGCTTTCCGAAGCCCTCTCCCGTCTGGTTATAGCTCTTCAGCGTTTTCATACCGCCTAAATACTCACCCAGATTGGTTGCCGCCTTATCTCGTGCCAGCGCAATGCGGGTGGCATTTCGATCCAGCGTTTTCATAGAAGCCGTTAAAATGATTGCCGCGACAGGCAGAGAGATATAAAATGCCGCCGCCATCAGAGGGTTAAAAATGAACATGAAAATGGAGGTGAGCACGCAGGAGAGCACTACGCTAAAAAGTCCCGAAAGCGTGCCGGTCATGGCCTGCTGAATGCTTAAAAAATCTCCGGCAAAGTTATTGATCAGCTCGCCCTTTTCCTTGTTGGAGAAAAACCCGAGGGGCAGGCGGCGCAGTTTTTTTACAAAGGAAATACGATTCTCCGCCGTATGCTCCGCCGACGGCAGGAAGCTGTTGCTGTAAGCAAAGTATCCGATCACGAACTGAGCTAGAGCCAGAACCCCTAAAGCACCCGATGTAATCCACAGCATGCGGAAGTTCAGAGAGTGTGGCGCCCCAAAGGCGCCCGCAATCATGTTGATGATGACATAAATAATGATCGCGGGAAACAGATTGAAAAAATCCTCAAAGAAAAGCCACATGGCAGGGCGGGCCAAATGCTTTGGATGACCAAAGGTCAACTTTTTTAGAACCTGTTTCATATGGCTTCGCTCCTTTCCCGATTGGTGGTGCCTTTTTTAATACTCCAGGAGTCCACTTCGTTTTGGAGTGTCCAAAGCTCCTGATACAAAGTGTCCCGCCGCATTAGAGTGTCATGTGTGCCGGTTTCCTGAATCTCGCCCCTGCTGAGCACCAGAATTTGATCCGCACCTTGAATGCTTGGCAGCCGGTGGGCGATAATGATTACCGTCCGATTCTCAATCAGCTTGTCAATTGCCTGCTGAATCAGGTTTTCGTTCTCTGCGTCGGAATAGGCCAATGCTTCATCTAAGATAACGATGGGAGAATCCTTGAGAATGGCTCGTGCAATCGCTAAACGCTGCGCTTCGCCACCGGAAAGCCCAACGCCGCCGCTGCCGATCACGGTGTCGTATCCCTTTGGTAGCCGCATAATAAATTCATGGCACCGGGCAGCCTTCGCGGCGGCAATCACCTGTTCCTTTTCCAAGGGCCTGTTCATGGTGATGTTGCCGTATACGGTATCTGAAAATATGGTTGTATCCTGAAATACGAACGAAACATATTCCATCAGGCGCGAGGGTGAGATATCCCGGATATCCACGCCGCCAATGGTGATTTTTCCGGAAGTCACATCCCAAAACCGGGAAATGAGCTGACCGATAGTGCTTTTGCCGCCGCCGGACGGCCCCACCAAAGCGGTCATTTGCTTTTGCGGCGCGGTGAAGCTGATGTGGCTCAGTGCCAGCGTATGAGAGGGATCGGCGGTGTCCTGATAGGAAAAGGATACGTCATGGAACTTGACATCGAACGATTCCGGAATCTTTGGGGTGACCGGTTCGGGCATCGGCTCCATGCGCATGATTTCGTCGATATTATGCAGTGCAACAGTGATTTCCCCCATGCGGGTGCCGTAGTTGACCAGCTCCATCAGCGGGGCGCAAATAGCGGGCGTCAAGATAAGCCCCATAATGACCGACAGTAAAACCGATGTATTTCCGGGATGCTGCCAAATGAGAAATGTCCCCACCGGAACCACGACGGCCAGCAGGGAAAGTATCATCGTTTTATAGCCTTCATAAAACGGAGCCACCCGCTTGTAAAGTTTCATTTCCCAATTGCCGTATTTCTTTGTGGTATCGCCGAGGCCTCTGGTGATGGTGCCCGTCAGACCAAACAGCTTTACCTCGGCAATTCCGCGGACATATTCTGAAAAGGCACCCGTCATTTGTCCCGATACTGCTGCAAGCCCGGTCAGAATATCCTGTCCCCGGTTTCCGCCCCATACGGAAAGCTGCAAAGCGCACGCAAGGATGACGGCGGCAACAACCGCCAGAGCCAGCCACAAGTTCAAGCGGCCAAGTCCAAGCAGCAGCGCCAAGACAGCACACGCCGATCCGACGAGATCAGGCAGCAGATGTGCGATGAATATCTCGATTTTTTCGATGCTGTCATCCATGGTTTTTTGTACGCTTCCGCTGGTATGCTCCGTGAAGAACCCCATCGGCAAGCGCCCCATATGCTCCATAACACGGATGCGAATTCCGTACAGCACACGGAAAGCAACCTTATGTGCGCCAAAGCTTCCGAAAAAGGATAATACCGTGTTGAGCAATATACTGATAGCGGCTGCAATGCTCCACAGTAAAATTCCGCCGGAGAGACCGCCTTGCCTTGCCGCCGGAAGTAGCAGCCGGGCGATATGATAAACAGATAAGTAGGGAATCATACCGCAGAGCGTGCCAAGGGACATGAAGGTACAGCTAAGCAACAGCTTGCCTTTTCCTTCGGCCGCGATATCAAAGAGCCTGAATAAAACAGGCTTTTTTTTGTTCATGTAGGTGCCTCCTTTTCTTGAGTTAGCAAAATCTAACCAAAAAAAGTATAGCATTGGACAAAGTGTGATTCAAGACCTCAAAAGCAGGACTTTATAGATACTATTGACATTTTGCACTTGCCTTCTTATACTGAAAGCACAGGGGATTTATTTGAGAGTGTGCTTATTCAATTGTCCTAAATAGAACTATATATTCCGAAACAGAACCCGGAAAGGGGTGCGTATATGCAATGCTTTTACAGCGTATCAGACATGCTGCGTCAATATGAAGCGTGTGGATGGAAACGAACCGGTATCCGCTATGGGAGTTGCCTTGAGCCGCCGGCCGAAGTTGCGTCCGGGCATATTCAGGCATGGGGAAACCCGGAAACTTGTTGTTTTATTGATACAGATATCGTTTTTCATGCGGATTTGATGGAGCGGTATTATTATCAGGCAAAGAGCATTCAAATCACGTTTGTTGAGGATATGGCTTTGAGCTATTACCAGAAAAAAACCGAGCGCAATGAGGCCCGGTTTGGAGTGTTCTGTTATGTAAATAATCTTCCGCGACCATGGTATAAGCGATTTTCTTCCGGTGAAGTGCAAAAAGCATCCACGATTTATATAACAGATCAATTTCTTGAAGGCGCCGGAGCAGTATTTTCGGACAATCTCTGGAATCGCACAGCGCATGCAGTGAACAACAGGGATGTGTCACTTCCGCTATTGGCCGATATTTGCAGAGAAATCAAGTCCGCTGAGATGAGCGGGGAAGCTTTCTTCTTGTTTTTGCAGGGGAAAGCTTTGGAAGCCGCCGGATTGCTGGTAGATTACACGCTTTCTTTTGGCTTGGAAAGGACGCCAAGTCTAACTACTAAAGCGAGGGATGCGGCGAAGTCGGCATTACAAATCTTAAACCAATCCTTTGTCCAGCCTCCTGTTATTGAGGATATGGCAAAGTCAATTGGCATTAACAAACAAACGCTTCAAAGAGCTTTTCAGCAGCTTACCGGTCAGTCTATCCACGAATATATCAAGGCAATACGTATGGAAAAGGCGGTTTTCCTTTTAACTGATACGACAAAAACCATTGATGACATCGCCAAAGAAGTGGGATATCAAAGCAAGGGGAATTTTTATAAGGCGTTCGCGGAAACCTTCGGTTGCACACCAAACGAAATGCGAAAAAATGAGACAGATTCAGTGAATTAAATAGTTAAATATGGGCCACGAATTTGAGCGGTACTGGAGACTACCACGATACCCATTAAATAAAAGGAGGATATAGGGATGGTTATTTTTGAGAAGCAAAATGTGAGAATTGTAAAAACCGCTGCGGCTTTAAGCCGCAGCGGTTTTCTTATTTATAAGCGTTCAAAGACAAGGGTGGCCTGAATGCGGTCGCCGCCGAGCAAACCGCCGCTTTGTCCCGATGCTGTGGAAATGGTGTGCAGACGATATCCCTTTGCTGCCTGGGTGTTAATTACATGTTCCAGCTCTGTCAAATTGCCGGAGCCGGTGCCAATAAACTTTTCTTTAAGTGTCACCTGCAAAACAACATAGGGCAGATCACTTCCGGAAGCCACGGAATAGGAGGATTCTTTGCGTGCATTGTCCATAAAACTCATAAAAACATCTTCTTTCTATTTCATTCCGCACCGGGGCGGTTTTTTACGGTCTATTTGCCTGCGGTTGCGTACATTGTGATCCACCAAACAAGGCCGGTTGCCGCCACGGCAAGCCCCCACCACGTCTTAAAAAGCAACGCGCAGCCGATGAGAAGGATTGCGCCGCCGGATAACAGCATGCCCCAGAAGTGCGTGTCCGACGTGCCATCAAGCCTGACAACATCAGCGCCCGAGTATCGTATGGGCCTTGCATCGGGTTTACAGACACAAACGATGAGCCATATCCACCAAAGGAAAAATCCTCCGATTGCATTTCGGATACACGAATCGTTTGAATGACCTTTGTTTTTTACGACTGTCCGACAGGCAAGCCCAAAGATTAACCCGCCGATAAAGTATCCGCCCAGCACAGCGACAATGTGCGTCTGCAAGATAGTAAACAGTCCGCTATAAAACGATCCCATAAATAACTCCCTTCCGCGTGCTATTGCAAGATTGGCTTACTCTGGCCCGAATTGAGCCTTTCAAGCTGGGACGCTATTTTGAAATCTCACGCTGGCGCTTGCGATAGCGTCTTCCGGGCGAGAGCGGCTATAAATTTCCATTTTGCATTTGTCGGCTCCGGCAAATGAATCTGAAGTGCAGCTTCCCCGTGAGATTGGGTGCATTCCTCATTTATGATACTTTTAAGCATAATACCACATTGTGGTAAAATCAACCGCAAATAATTATAAAAAGCGCTTAAAAATGACTTTATGAAACGTCTAATGAGTGAATGAGGGCGATAGTAATAAAAAAAGGCGCCTCCGAAGAGGCGCCTGGGTGCAAGGGTTATCTACGGAAACAATCGCTGCAATAGATGGGGCGATCTCCCCGGGGCTCAAAGGGAACTTTGCAGGGCTTTCCGCACTCGGAGCAAACAGCGTCGAACATCTGGCGAGCATTGCCGCCCCGGACGTTCCCCTTGCGGGCGTCGCGGCATGATTTGCAGCGCTGGGGTTCATTGGTGAAACCCTTCTCCGCAAAGAACTCCTGCTCTCTGGCGGTAAAAGTAAATTCCTGGCCGCAGTCCTTGCAAACGATGGTTTTGTCTTGAAACATGAGATACCTCTTTTAAATTAGTTCGCCCTGTTCGGCGACGTAATTAGCATACGCCTATGTGAGCAATAAGTCAATACAATGTTTTGAGGATTATAGAGAAAGAATAGGGGATGAGTCAGTGGAAGTCTCCTTTGACGGGCAAAAAAGGCTGCTGCGTGGGCTTCGGCCTTGATGCGGCACCCACTATTTCGGAGGCCGTGCTTTCTCAGGTTCAGCCGGGAGAGTATCTCATGGTGCCCATAAGATGAACAGTAGGTCGGCATAATGGAGATTTTCAATGAACGCGGGTTGAGGCTTTTTTTGTGAAAAGATGTGTGGTATGATTAAGATATGACTGAAGTGCCATCAAACCCACAGAATTGGGGGACGTATTTGCTATCCCTAAAGAAAAAGGCCACAAAGGCAGAGAAGTCGATTTATTTACGCAGGAGGAAAAGTATATGGAAAGAAAAGTTCAGCAGAAGGTGCAGGGATTCCGAACTCAGGACGGAGCCGGAGTGAGTCTCGTTCGCGTCTTGGGACATGGGACCGTTGAGGAATACGACCCGATTTTGATGCTTGACTCCTTTGACAGTATAAACCCGGATGAGTACACCGCCGGTTTCCCCATGCATCCCCACAGAGGAATTGAAACCGTCAGCTACGTCTATCGCGGACAAATGACCCATAGAGACAGTCTTGGAAACTCGGATACCATTGGAGACGGAGAGGTTCAGTGGATGACGGCAGGCTCGGGGATTTTGCACGAGGAAAAACTGCCTGCGGCTGAAAGAATGCTGGGTGTGCAGCTCTGGCTGAATCTCCCGGCGAAGGACAAGATGTGTCCCCCAGCCTATCACAGTATCAAAAATACCGAAATCGAAGAGATTCCGCTGGAAAACGGAAAGCTAAGGCTGCTCGCCGGGGAATATGAAGACAAAAAGGGCTATGCAAGCAACTATCTGCCGCTGGACTATTACGATATTCATTTGAATGCCGGGGCTTCCGTCGTGATCAATACGGAAGATACGCGTTCCGTCATGGTTTTCACGCTGCTGGGCAGCGCGACCGTGGGCGGAGAGCTGATTCAGGAAAAAACCGCGGTAAAGCTTACAGCGGGAAGCCATGTGGAAATTAAGGCGGGCGCAGAAAACGCGCAGGTCCTCTTTATCAGCTCTGTGCGGTTGGATGAGTCTGTCTCCTGGGGCGGCCCGATTGTCATGAACACGAAGGCCGAATTGCAGAAGGCGTTTGACGATCTGGACCGGGGGACCTTCCTGCAAAAAGAGATTGCATACTGAGGGATGAAGAGGATATGTCGGACAAGATTCGACAAAAAGATTTTCTTTTTCTGTGGCTGTCTGGGTGCGCAAGGGCGGCGAATGGGCGGTGATTCACCGATGCCGTGTTTGCGGCGCTCTTTCTTCTAACCGTGTTGCGGCGGACGATAATCTGATGAAGCTTATGAGCATTGCGAGGAAGCCTCTGTGCGAACCGCCGTTTCCGCTGGAACGCATAGAGGAGATGGTGGCCTTAATGGGCGGCGAGGGCAGCTTGTTGAAGTGACCAAAAGCGGGCAAAGAAGCCTGCTGGAAGACCAAGTCTCACAGGCATTGATGCGGCGTGGAATGATGACTGCACTTAGTTTTGTATCAATAAAGCGACGGCAGTTCCCCTTGAGAAGTCTCAGGGGGAACTGCCGTTTTTTGCGGGGGTTGCCTGACTCATGAATCTTTCAGCCAAATTGCGGGGCAGCGGCAGCCGTATGTGCCGAAATCAATATAGCCGAGCGGCGATCATTTCCTCCGTCAGCGTTTCTTTTGTAAAGGAACGTTCTTCGATATAGTGCTCCTTTTCAGGGGTTCCCCCTGATTCAAGAATCCGGATAACGCCTGCTGTCAGCGGGCCAAGCAGGGGGTTGCACTCCATCGCCAGAGAAATTTTTCCGTTCAGGCACTGGGTAAGGCAGTTGCGGGTGGCGTCAAACGAGATGACGGCGATGCCGCCTTCGCCGCAGGTATATCCGGCTTCTTCCAGCGCTTGAATGGCGCCGAAGGCCTCGTTGTCATTTTCACAGTAGACCACATCAATCTCCGGGGGAACTTCTTGTTCGGACAAGTATTGTTTCACTTCTTCATAGGTCTTGGCCTGCGTGAAATCCCCGTCCAGCCGGGCTTGCAGCGTCCAGTCAGCGTGGCTTTCCAATGCCTGTTCCAGCGCCGCTGTGCGGCCAATCTGGGCGGTGGAGCCCATTGTGCCCTGAATATGAATGATATTCAGGGTTTCCTTTCCTCCGGAGTGGGCGTAGTCCTCCAGCCAGGCCACCGCTTTTTCCCCCTCCATGCGAAAGTTGGACCCCACATGGGCGACAAAAAGAGTTTCATCCTTCACATCTACCATCCGATCAGCCACAATCACGGGAATTCCGGCGTCTTTGGCCTCCTGAAGCACGGAATCCCAGCCGGTTTCCCGCAGGGGCAGCAGCACGATATAGTCCACCTTTTGCTGAATGAATTTGCGGATAGCAGTGATCTGGTTTTCCTGCTTTTGCTTGGCGTCCTCAAACAGAAGGCGATAGCCGCCGCTCTCGGTGAAAACCGCTTTCATGGATTCGGAGTTGGCCACCCGCCAGTCAGATTCGGCCCCCACCTGAGAAATGCCCACGACAATCAAAGCATTCTCGGGCGGGGAAGAAGGCGTCTGTCCGGCGCAGCCGGACAAAATCATCGCCGAAATCAACGCGGGCAGTATCCATCGTATCTTCATGGCGTGCTTTCCTCCTGCAAAAAGCGTTTCGGAATCCGAACTGTCACGGTGGTGCCGATTCCTTCACGGCTGGTAAGCGTCAGCCCGTAGCCCGGGCCGAAGAACAACCGGATACGCTCATGCACCGTGGAGAGACCGAATCCCACTCGCTCGCCCCGGGCCATAGCCTGACGCAGTTCCTCCAGCCGCTGAGGCGGAATCCCCACGCCGTCATCCGTCACCTGAAGCACCACGTCGCCGTCCTCCGCCCGGCCTACCACATAGATGTGGCCCAGCCCCCGCTTCATTTTGATCCCGTGATAGAGGGCGTTTTCCACCAGCGGCTGCAACGTCAGCTTTGGAATCAGAAATTCCCCCAGCTCCGGGGCAAGGTTGACGGTGTAATGCAGAATATCCTTATAGCGCACCTGCTGGATTTGAAGATAGCTGCAAACATGGCGGCCCTCCTCCTGCAAGGAGATGACGTCCCGGCCCTTGCTCAGGGAATGGCGGAAAAAGTCGGAGAGATTGGAAACCATCTCCACCGCCTCCTGCGTCTTGTCCGCTTCGATGAGCCAGATAATGGTATCCATGGTATTGTACAAAAAGTGGGGGTTAATCTGAGATTGAAGCAGCGCCAGCTCCGTTCGCCGCAGCGTTGCCTGCTTTTGTGTGTTCTCCCGGATTTGGGCGTTGAGACGGCTTGCCATTTGCTCCACGCCCACGCTGAGGGTCTGAATCTCGTACATTTCGGACTGCACCGGCGTGTGGGCGTTTAAGTCCCCCGTACTGATGGCCTCCACCCGGTCGCACAGATTTACAATCGGCCCTGTGATGGATTGCCCCAGACGGAAGCTTCGCCGGGTGGAAAGCAGCACCAGAGCGATGATGAGAATCGTCACAAGCACAACCTCCACGAAAATCTGGTGGGAGAACTGCGTTTGCAGGGTGTTCAGATAAACTGCTTCGTGATAGAGGTAGGTATACATATATTCCTGAATTAGGGCGGTGAGCACATAGATGTTGTTTTCAAGCTGGGCCTGCCGCTCGTCATAGCTTTGGATTGTCTCAATCTGAAAAATCTTTTCCTCCAGATTTTCACACAGGTCCAGTACGCTGGAAATTGCAAGACGGCTCTCCTTCTGGGTGGTGGTGCGCAGAAGGCTTCGGGCCAGAAGCTGGGCGTCCTCCACCTCTCCGATGGGAAGACCTTCGGAATACTGGCTTTCAATGACATAGTAATACATCTTAAGGTCGATGGTTTCCTTGAAATCCTGATTGAACTCCGAAGCCGTGGTCACGTTGTGCAAAAGACCCTCGTAGTGCCGGTTGTAGGCTGTGAGCAGCCCCAAAATAGCCGCCAGTATCACGATGGCGGGCATGGCGAAGGACACCAGAAGCCGGCGCATGTTGCTCTGGACCGAAAGCGATTGGTCCGCACGGGCAAACAGCTTCATGGCCTGCCCCTCCCGGCGCGATAGTCCCGGGGGGTGCAACCCTGCGCTTTTTTGAAGAGAAAGCTGAAATAGTGGGGGTCCTTGTACCCCACTTCAAAGGCGATTTCTCCGGAGCGCTTCGCGGTGGAACGCAGCAGCTCCCTTGCCTTTTCCATCCGCTTTTCCGTCAGGTATTCCGTCAGGGTGCAGCCCATTTCCTGACTGAACACGGCGGAGAGGTAGTTGGGGCTGATATTGACCTGCTGAGCCACCCGGTTCAGCGAAAGCTCGTTTTCCATATAGTGCTGGTCCAGATAGCGGACCGCCTGCTGCAAGAGACCGTGGTACTGGCGGTTGGAGGTTTTGTCCCGCAGGTCCGCCGCGGCGATTAAAACCTCGCTCAGGTATTCTTTCAGTTCCTCTGCTGTGACGTTCCGGCCCACCAGCTCCAGACAGCCGAGGCTGTCTAAAAACGTCTCCTGGTTGCAGCCCAGCGTCTGGGCGTACTCTGCGGCGGTGAAGCGGGCGCTCAGCATGAGGTACTGGCAAAAGGGCTTTGATTCAAGGGCCTCCGCAATGCCGCCCAGATACTCGTCCACAAAATTGGGGATTTCCTCCACACCGGCGCTGCGCATTACCCCCAGTAAAATAGAAGGATTGACCTTGGCTGCGTCCAGCCGCGTCAAATTGCCGTCGCCGCCGGTACCGACAAAAAAGTCCACAGTGTCTTTCGTCAGAACGTGCCGCTCCGGCACAATGTGCCGGTACGCCCACAGACGGGATACCTCTTCAAAGCAGGCGGGCAGCGTGCTGAGCCGTTGTGTGGGGGTTCCTACCGCCACATACCAACTCATTCCCGAAGGGCCTGACTCATATAGGCCCTGAACAGTGCCGATGCACCGCCGTATATAGTCCGGCATCCGGGCGGTGTCCCCCTTGAGCAGCACGGCATAGGTGGTCAGATTCCAGCGCAGGAGGGTATATTCCGGATATTTTAGAAAATGCTCCAGCAGCGCGTCCCGAATTTGCGCCCCCGGCTCCGAGTACTGTTCTGCTTCCCCTGGCTTTTCCGGAAGGATCGAGAAAAAGGCAATGGTATAGCACTGGGCCCGCAGGTCCAGATCCATCCGGTCGGCCTGCTCGTAAATCTGCTGGATGGAGAGCTGCCCAGCCACTACCTGCTCAAAAAAGCGGCGGCGGGCATACTGCTCGTATTCCTGTGCCTCCACATGAAACTGCGTCAGGTAGCCGCCCTGAACCCACTCGCTCTCAATCTTTTCGCGGATATGCTCCAGTACCTCCAAAAGCTTACTTTTGGTAACGGGCTTGAGCAAAAATTGCTCCACGCCGATGTCGATGGCCTGATGGGCATACTCAAAGTCGTCATAGCCGGAAATAATGATGACCTTTGTTTTTGGCAGCTCGCTGAGTACCAGCTTGCTTAGGGCCAGACCGTCCATAAAGGGCATCCGGATATCGGTAATCAGCACGTCCGGCTTTGTCTGGCGGATCATGGGCAGGGCAAGCTCACCATCGCCGGCTTCCCCCGCAAACGTATATCCATACTGCCCCCAAGGCACCGTGTCCCGCAGAGTCTCCCGGATGATGCTCTCGTCCTCCACCAAAAATACGCGCAGCAAAACGGTCCCTCCCCCAGACGGTCTCCGCCGCCTTTTTTAACAGAATACCATATCCGCCGGAAAACTTCCATCGCGGTTTTAAAATACTAGATTTGGTCGAGCTTAGCTGCTGGCGCGCTCTATCAGCTCCCAACCCAGCGCATGAGAGGAGCCGCCCAAGCCCTGAAACATATGAATCAACTGTTCGGCGGCGACATGCCCCATCTTGTTGTTTCTATGGCACAGGGAGGTGATGGGCGTGGAGCCGATTTGACTGTAATAGCTGTTGTCAAAGCTGACCACAGCCATATCCTGCGGAACTCTGATCTTCATGGAGAGCAGCGCCTGCACCAGCAGGTGGGCGATTTCATCATTATAGCAGATGACTGCCGTGGAGGCGGAGGCCTGCGGCTCCAAAAGATGCCGGAGCAATTGTGGATCACGTTGGTCCAGCAGCACGGTCCGGTCGTGGGTATCATACCAGCGGAAGCTGTCGTCACGGATGGGAAGGCCTGCGTCCCGCAGGGCGCAGACCACACCGTGGTAGCGCTGAGGGCCCTGAATATCGTCGCTTTTAAAGATTCCGGCGATGTTTTTATGCCCTTTTCCGATGAGATAACGGGCCAACTGATAGCCGCCGCCGTAATTGTCGTCGGAGACGCAGGGGACGCCGGCCAATTCGGCATAAGCGCCGTGAAGAAAGACAATGGGAATATCCGCCTGACGCAGCTTTTCATACAAATCAATGTTGGGGCTGGGCAAGGCTGTTTTCGCGCCCTCCACCAAGATTCCCCGTACTGGCTCCAAAAGCAGCTTGCATAGGATTTCCCGTTCCCGCATAACTTCATTCTCCGTGGAGAACACCAGCGTGGAATAGCCCTCCTGCGCAAAAACAGTCTGCGCATCATGGAGCACCGTCGGGAAAATGTAGTCGTCCAAAAAGGATGTAATCACCGCAACTTGACGGGAGGCAATATCCACCGGTTTTCCGGTGGCATAGATGCCGCTGCCTTGCCGGGTTGCCACCAGACCTTCCTCCGCCAGAAGCTGAATCGCGTGCCGCACGGTCTGTCGGCTCATCCGGTATCGCCGGGCCAGCTCCGCTTCCGTGGGAAATTTGTAGCCGCCTGAAATGCCCCCGCGGAGCAGTTCCTCCCGCAGGATGCCGGCTAAAATACTGTACTTTGACGCCATTGTATCCACCTCTGTCTCTATGATCAATAGTTTGATTATACCAGAGTTACCATAATATAGCTAAAAAATTAAGTTAATTTTTCTGCGTTTTTCGCAATGTGCCCAAAACAAATTTTGAAACTTATCCCATCTTTGTACAAGAAATTGGACATGCAGACCATAAAATAATCCACTTTCAAAAGGAAGTTCCCGCCCTCAGGCATGAAATGGGCAAGTATGTATAGTCTTTGCGGCTTGTAAGGACATGGCTGGAATCATAAAATTTTGAACAAATATATAGTTTTACAGTAAAATATTAAACAAAAAAATCAATAAAAAGCAAGTACTCCTGAAAGATTGTACGTTGCTTTTTGATTTTCGCAAAATTTGTTTTGTTTATGCATACAAATATGGTGAAATAGTACAAGCGCATATTGACTTTATGACTAGAATCAGGTTTAATGCAGACAAGAAAGCCTGACGGAGGAAGGAAGTACCTTTGGATGACGGCTCTCGCACTACACCAAACGCGATGAATGAAAGTGAGGATGAAACATGAAAAAGTTGCTTAGTCTTGCATTGTCTCTCTGCATGGTTCTCGCTCTGGCCGCCTGTGGCGGCAACGGCAGCGCTCCCGCCGGGAGCGCCGGTTCCGCCGGAAGCGCCTCCTCCGCCCCCGCGGGCGGCAGCGACCTGATCAAAGTCGGTATCATCAACAACGACCCCAACGAATCCGGCTATCGCACCGCCAATGATAAGGATATGAAGGCCACCTTTACCGAGGCCAACGGCTATGAGGCTTCCTTTGCGTACAGCCTGAAAAATGACGAGCAGATCGCCGCCGCCCAGAAGTTCATTCAGGACGAGGTGGATTATCTGCTGATCTCCGCGGCAGGCACCTCCGGCTGGGATTCCGTCCTGCAGGATGCGCAGACCGCCGGTATTCAGGTGATTCTGTTCGACCGTACCATTGACGCGGATGAGAGCCTGTATGTGGCTTCCATCGTCTCCGACATGGCCAAGGAAGGCCAGACCGCCGTGGATTGGCTGGCTGGCCAGAAGCTGGATACATATAACGTCATCCATATTCAGGGCGTGATGGGTTCCGCTGCTCAGATCGGGCGCACCGGCGCATTGGACGCGATGGTGGCCGCCAACGACAACTGGAACATGATTACCCAGCAGACCGCCGAGTGGAACGCGGAAACCGCACAGCAGATTGTGCAGTCCGTCATCGACTCCGGCAAGTCCTTCAACGTCATCTATGCCGAGAATGACGACATGGCCAAGGGCGCCGTGGCCGCGCTGGACAAGGCCAACATTTCTCACGGCGTGAACGGCGACGTCATCGTCATGGGCTTCGACTGCAACAAGTGGGCTCTTGAAGAGCTGCTGGCCGGCAACTGGAACTATGACGGACAGTGCAATCCGTTCCAGGCTTCCTACATCAACGACATCATCCATGAGCTGGAGAAGGGCAACGCCCCCGCCGAGAAGGTCGTCATCATGGACGAGAAGGGCTTTGACGCCTCCACCATCACGCAGGCCGACGTGGATACCTACGGTATCTAAGCTCCGGCAGAGTTAAATCTCAAATAAACCCGGGCGCGCGGTACGGCATATTTGGATGCTTGATCCTTGTAGCCGCGCCGCGCGCCCCTTTTATTTTCAAGTATCTCATCCTTGACTGGAGGCGAAGAAGCTATGCAAGAGGGCGCCGTATTGGAACTGCGCGGTATCTGCAAGAATTTTCCGGGCGTACGCGCCCTGCAGGATGTGGACTTTACCCTGCGCGAGGGAGAAATCCATGCTCTGATGGGCGAAAACGGTGCGGGAAAATCCACATTGATCAAGGTTCTCACGGGTGTGTACCCGAAAGACGAGGGGACCATATACATTCGGGGGTACGACGGCCCGGCCGTCATTAAATCCCCGCAGGACGCGCAGGAAATGGGAATCAGCACGGTCTATCAGGAAATCACTCTTTGTCCCAACCTGACTGTGGCGGAAAACATGTACATCGGGCGGACAAAGAGTTCGCTGACGAACTGGAAAAAGATTAACCGGGACGCGGGGGAGCTTCTGAACACGCTGGGCATCCCGGCAAGTCCCACACAGCAGCTTGCAAGCTGCTCCATTGCCGTGCAGCAGATGGTTGCCATCGCCCGTGCGGTGGATATGGAGTGCAAGGTGCTGATTCTGGACGAACCCACCTCCTCTCTGGACGAGCAGGAGGTCGCCAAGCTATTTAATCTGATGATAAACTTGAAATCCAAGGGCGTGGGAATTGTCTTCGTCACCCACTTTTTGGATCAGGTATACGAGGTCTGCGACCGGATTACCGTCCTGCGGGACGGACAGTTGGTCGGAGAATATGTCATAGAGGACCTGCCCAGGGTCCTGTTGGTTTCCAAAATGCTGGGCAAGGAACTGAACGATCTGGACGGCGTTGGCAAGGCGGAGACGCAGGTCGGATACGACGCGGACGGCGTCTGTGTGATGGAGGCTGTTCAGCTTGCCAGCACGGCGGGAATCAAGCCCTTTGATTTCTCCATTCAAAAGGGCGAGGTCAACGGGTTTACGGGCCTTTTGGGTTCCGGCCGCAGCGAATGCGTCCGGGCGCTGTTCGGCGCGGATCGGGCCACTGGCGGCACGCTGTCCATGAACGGAAAAAAGGTGCGGATTTCAAAGCCTCTGGATGCCATGAAGCACGGCATCGGCTATTTGCCCGAGGACCGCAAACGGGACGGCATTGTGGGCGATCTGTCCGTCCGGGACAATATTATTCTGGCCCTTCAGGTGATGAAGGGGTTCTTCCGTCCCTTTACCCGGGCGCAGGCGGAGGCATTTGCCGATGAGTACATCAAGCTGCTGGACATTAAGACGGCTTCCGCCGATACGCCGGTCAAATCCCTTTCCGGCGGGAATCAGCAAAAGGTCATTTTGGCCCGCTGGCTGCTGACCAATCCAGTGTTCTTGATTCTTGACGAGCCCACCCGGGGCATTGATATCGGCACCAAGCTGGAAATTCAAAAGCTGGTGCTGAAGCTGGCGGCGCAGGGCAAGAGCGTCACCTTCATCTCCTCGGAAATCGACGAGATGTTGCGCACCTGCTCCCGCCTGATTGTGATGCGTGACCGCAAAGTGGTAGGCGAACTGACCGGGGATGACCTGACACAGAACAAGATCATGACGACCATCGCCGGAGGTGAGAATCCATGACAACATCTACAAAAACACCCATTCAAGCGCCGCCGCAGCGCGTGAAAACAGGGTCGCTGCTCTCCCGCCTGACCCGGCATCAAATCTTTATCCCCATTGCGGCGCTGCTGATTCTGGTGGTATTCAATTTGATTGCCGACCCGTCCTTTTTCGCCATTTCATTGGACCACAACAGCGCCGGGAATCCGGTCCTGTCGGGATATCTCATCACGATTTTAGATAATGCCTCCGAGCTGGTAATCCTCGCCATCGGCATGACGCTGGTGACGGCTGCCTCCGGCGGACAGGACATCAGCGTGGGTGCAGCCATTGCCATCGGTGGCAGTGTGGTGCTGCGGGTGCTGTGCGGGACGGACTCCCGGCCGGAGGTGCTCCATGCACCCATTATCGTGGCCTTTCTCGTGTGCTGCCTTGTTTCCATGCTTTTCGGCGC
Source organism: Oscillibacter sp. (assembly GCF_032018205.1). GTDB lineage: Bacteria > Bacillota > Clostridia > Oscillospirales > Oscillospiraceae > Oscillibacter. Next base: position 17,034 of record NZ_DALZOY010000013.1, read on the forward strand.
GTTCAACGGCGTGCTGGTGGCCTATTTTAAAATTCAGCCCATGGTGGCAACGCTGATTTTGTTTACGGCGGGCCGCTCCATTGCCGCATGGATCAACAACAACGAGCTGCCCATTATCAGTGACGCGACCTTCGGCTATTTTGGCAACTTTATTCCCGGCATTCCAATCCCAACGCCGGTCTTTATCGCCGTCGTCTGTATGCTGATCATTGCAGCCGCATTGAAATTTACGAATCTGGGGCTGTATACCCAGTCGGTGGGCATCAACGCCCATTCCTCCCGGCTCAACGGCATTGACCCCGCCTTCATCAAGTTTATCACCTATGTGATTATGGGGCTTTGCGTGGCCGTGGCGGGCTTTATCAAGGTCAGCCGCTTTTCCACCATCAATTACTCCGTGGTGGCCAAGGATATCGAGATGGACGCGATTCTGGCGGTGGCTTTGGGCGGAAGCGCCCTCAGCGGCGGCAAATTCAACATGACCGCGTCCATTCTGGGTGCGTACGTCATTCAGTTCCTTACCACCACGCTGTTCAAGTTCAACGTGGTATCCAGCGCGCTGCCGGCATATAAGGCCGTGGTAGTCATCCTGCTGGTGGTTTTGAGCGCCCCCGTGGTCCGGGAGAGGCTGGGGATTCTCGCCAAGAGATTCTCGCCTGCCAAACCGGCAAAGGAGGTGGGTTAATATGCCGACCGCAAACATTGTGACGGCGGGGAAAACGCCCCGGCTGAAAAGCCGCGGAGGCATTTCCGACACGAACCTGCTTCTGCTGATCACCATTTCCGTATTCATTGCCATGTACATCTGCGCGATTTTGTTTTTGGGCTCCGGTTTCTTGAAGCCCCAGACCTTTTTCAACATCCTCAATGAAAATGCCAGTCTCATAATTCTCTCCTGCGGCATGAGCATCGTTATGATTACCGGGGGCATCGACATCTCCGTGGGTACGCTGACGGCGCTGGTATGCATGAGCTGCGCCGTCCATCTGGACTATCAGGGCGGCAGCGTGCTCTCGTCGCTTCTGCTGGCACTGGGCATCGGGCTGGCGTTCGGGGTTGTTCAGGGCTTTTTGATTGCCTATCTGGAGATTCAGCCCTTTATCGTTACTCTGGCGGGTATGTTTTTCGCCAAGGGGATGACCACCATCGTCAACGCCACCCAGTTCAATGTGGAAAATGAAGCGTTTCGGGCGCTGAAGGCCACCCGGCTCTATGTGCCGGGCATGGGCTCTGTCAACAAGCTGGGCGCTTACGTGCCAGCTTATGTGGAGATCGGCGTGGTGGTGGCGGTGGTCACGGCAATCCTGCTGTTCTGCCTGCTGCGCTGGACCAGATTGGGCCGCAATTTTTACGCCGTGGGCGGCAACACCCAAAGCGCCAACATGCTGGGCATCAACGCCAAGCGCACCAAGTTCATGGCCTACCTGCTTTGCGGCCTGCTGGCGGGCATCGGCGGCTTTGTGTACTTTCTCCATGTGGGTTCCGGTTCTCCCTCCCACGCCAGCGGCGCGGAGATGAACGCAATTGCTTCCTCCATCATCGGCGGAACAATGTTGACCGGCGGCGTGGGCAACATTGCGGGCACGTTTTTCGGCGTGCTGTCTCTGAGTACCATCAAGAATATTGTTTCCTCCCTGGGGCTGGACGAGGCGTGGTGGACCAACATTACCGTGGCGGCCATGATCTGCCTGTTCCTGGTGATTCAAAGCGTGGTTCTCCTGCGAAAAAACAAGAGCAAGCAGTAAGCGGAAGGAGCTTGTGCGTATGAACACATTTCTTGGCATCGAGCTGGGTTCCACCCGCATTAAGGCGGTGTCCGTGAACACGGCCTGTGTCCCCGTTTTCTCCGGGGATTACACATGGAAAAGCCGATATGAAAACGGCGTCTGGACATATCCTCTGGAAGAGGTCTGGGCAGGGCTGAAAGCCGCGCTGGGCGGCATTCAGGACCGCCGACAGGTGCAGGCCATGGGCGTTTCCGCCATGATGCACGGCTATCTGGCCTTTGATGAAAACTGGAAGCTGCTCACGCCCTTCCGCACATGGCAGAATACCATGACCGCGCAGGCGGCGGAGGAATTGACGGCGCTTTTTGACTTCAACATTCCCCAGCGCTGGAGCATTGCCCACTTGTATCAGGCGGTGCTAAATCAGGAGCCTCATGTGGAGCGGATCGCCCACATCACCACGCTGGCCGGGTATGTCCACTTTATGCTCACCGGCGTCAACGCCGTGGGCATCGGTGAGGCCAGCGGAATGTTTCCCATTGACAGCACGGTGCGTAACTACAACGAAGAGATGCTTCGAAAATTTGAGAAGCTCACAGCGGAGCAGCCTTGGAGCATCCGGGATCTGCTGCCCCGCGTGCTGCCCGCCGGAACGCTTGCCGGTGAGCTGACCGAAGAGGGCGCCCGCCTGCTGGACGGATTGCTTTCTCCGGGGATTCCCTTTGCTCCCCCTGAGGGGGACGCGGGAACCGGCATGGCGGCCACCAACGCTGTGGCTCCCCGCACCGGCAATGTCTCCGCCGGTACGTCCATTTTTTCCATGGTGGTTCTGGAGAAGCCGCTTTCCAAGGTTTATCCGGAAATTGATATGGTCACCACCCCCGCGGGCGCGCCTGTGGCGATGGTCCACTGCAACAACTGCACGGGCGATATGAACGCGTGGGCAGGGATACTGGGGGAGACTGCGGAGCTTTTCGGGGCGTCGGTTTCCGCCGGAGAGCTTTTTACCAAGCTTTATCAGAAGAGTCTTGAGGGGGACCCGGACTGCGGCGGCGTGCTGACCTACAACTATCTGGCGGGAGAGGGCGTCACCCATCTGGATGCGGGGCGGCCCATGGTGGTCCGCCGCCCGGACAGCTCCTTCACTTTAGCTAACTTTCTCCGCTCTCAGCTTTACGCCACCATGGCCACCCTGAAAATCGGCATGGACATTCTGGCATCTGAGGGCGTGATGATCGACACCTTGACGGGACATGGAGGCCTTTTCAAGACCCCGGTGGTAGGGCAGCGGTATTTGGCTGCCGCCAGCAACGCCCCCGTCACCTGTATGGAAACCGCTGGGGAGGGCGGACCTTACGGGATGGCGCTGCTGGCGGCCTATCTCCATAACGGGCAGGGAAGAACGCTGGTGGAATTTTTGGCCCGGGATGTCTTCGAGGGAATCCCCGGCTCCGTTCAAAAGCCCGACGAAGAGGACATAATCGGCTTTCGCACCTATCTCGAGCGTTTTCGCGTGGGCCTTGCAGTAGAGCGCACTGCGGTGAGCCATTTGTAAAAGGAGAACATAATACGATGAAACAATATGAATTTTGGTTTGTGGTGGGTAGCCAGTCTCTGTACGGGCCCGAGGTTCTGGAAACCGTGGATGCCCGCGCCGCTGAGATGGCGGCGGAGCTGAGCCGGGTGCTGCCGTACCCTCTGGTCTATAAGCTGACCGCCAAGACCAACCGGGAGATTGCCGATGTGGTGAAAGAGGCCAATTACGATGACCTCTGCGCTGGTATCGTCACTTGGTGCCACACCTTCAGTCCCTCTAAAATGTGGATCAACGGCTTTGTGGACCTGCAAAAGCCTTATTGCCACTTTGCCACCCAGTATAACCGGGAGATTCCCAATGAAGAGATTGACATGGACTTCATGAACCTGAATCAGGCCGCCCACGGTGACCGGGAGCACGGGTTCATCGCCGCCCGGCTGCGCATGCCCCGGAAGGTAATTGCGGGCCACTGGCAGGACGAAGCCGTGCGGGAACGGATGGGAAGCTGGATGAAGTCCGCTGTGGGCGTTGCCGTTTCCAGAGGGTTGAAAGTAATGCGCTTTGGAGACAACATGCGGGAGGTAGCCGTCACCGAGGGCGACAAGGTGGAGGTGCAGGCGAAGCTTGGCTGGCAGGTGAATACTTGGGCCGTGGGTGATCTTGTACAGGTGATGAACGCCGTCACCGACAAAGAGATCGATGCGCAGATGGCTGTCTATGAGAGCCAGTACACCATGGACACCGACGACATGGACCTTGTGCGCTATCAGGCGCGGGAGGAAATCGCCATCCGAAAAATGCTGGACACAGAGGGCTGCACGGCTTTCTCCAACACATTTCAGGACCTTTACGGCATGGAGCAGCTTCCGGGTCTTGCATCCCAGCACTTGATGGCTCAAGGCTATGGCTACGGCGGCGAGGGCGACTGGAAGGTGGCCGCTATGACCGCCATTTTAAAGGCCATGGGCGAAAACGGAAACGGCGCGTCTTTGTTCATGGAGGATTATACCTATCATCTGGCGGAGGGGCAGGAATACAGTCTGGGCGCGCATATGCTGGAGGTCTGCCCCTGCTGCGCGGCGGAAAAGCCCCGTATTGAAACCCACCATCTTGGCATCGGCATGAATGAGAAGGACCCGGCCCGGCTGGTGTTTGAGGGCAAGGCAGGGGACGCCATCGTGGTCAGCCTTGTGGATATGGGGGGCCGCCTGCGCCTGATTTGTCAGGATATTCACTGCGTCAAGCCGATTCTGCCCATGCCCAATCTGCCGGTTGCCCGGGTTATGTGGCAGGCCGAACCGTCGCTTACCACCGGCGTGGAATGCTGGATTACCGCCGGAGGAGCTCACCACACGGTGCTCAGTTACGACGTGACCGCCGGGCAGATGAAGGACTGGTGCGCCATGATGGACATTGAATTTGTCCATATCGGCAAGGACACCACGGTGGAACGGCTGGAACACGACCTGTTTCTCAGTGATCTGGCCTGGAAGTTGAAATAAGGAGCTGAAAGTATGCTGGAAGCACTGAAACAGCAGGTGCTGGAGGCCAATCTCCTCCTGCCGGAACACCATTTGGTGACCTTCACATGGGGAAATGTCTCCGGCATTGACCGGAGTCAAGGTCTTGTGGTCATTAAGCCCTCCGGCGTGGAGTACGGCGAGATGAAAGCGGAGGACATGGTGGTGGTGGATTTGGAGGGGAACCGGGTGGAGGGCCGCTATAAGCCCTCCAGCGACACAGACACCCATCTGGTGCTGTATAAGGCTTTTCCCAATCTGGGGGGCATTGTCCACACCCACAGCCGCTGGGCCACCAGCTTTGCGCAGGCTGGCCGGGGCGTTCCCGCCCTTGGAACCACGCAGGGGGACTATTTCTATGGCGAGATTCCCTGCACGCGGAAGATGACCGAGCGCGAGATTGCCGGGCAGTACGAATTGGAGACCGGCAATGTCATCGTGGAAACTTTCCAAAGTCGGGGCATCGACCCTGCGCAGGTGCCCGCCGTGCTGGTTCACAGCCACGGGCCGTTTGTATGGGGGACCGACTCCTTCAACGCGGTGCACAACGCGGTGGTACTGGAGGAGTGTGCGTTCATGGACTTCCACGCCATGGCCCTCACCCCCGGCCTTGCCCCTATGCAGCAGGAGTTGCTGGATAAGCACTATCTGCGCAAGCACGGCGAAAATGCCTACTACGGGCAGGGCTGAAAAGAGGGGATTGCGATGAATGCACCGATGAAACAGCATTTCGGCAAAATGCCGGACGGCACGGACGTGGAGCAGTACACACTGAGCTGCGGGGCGCTGTCCTGCGAGATTTTGACCTACGGCGGCGCACTGCGCACGCTCCGTGTGCCGGACCGCAGCGGGGCCATTGTGGACGTGGTTCTGGGCTTTGACACGCTGGAGGACTATCGCAGGCAGGACAAATATATCGGTGCGCTTATCGGTCGGTTCGCCAACCGCATCGACGGTGCGGCCTTTGAATTGGACGGAACGCACTATCCGCTGGCCGCAAACGACGGGGAGAATCATCTTCACGGCGGCCAGACCGGCTTTGATAAGCAGGTCTGGACTGTGGAGGAAGCTTCTGCCGACACACTGGTTCTCTCTCTGTTCAGCCCCGACGGGCAGGAAAATTACCCCGGAAATCTTTCCGTTCAGGTGACCTACCGTTTAGAGTCCAGCGGTTTAACCGTTGAATATCAGGCGGAATGTGACCGGGATACGCTCTGCAATCTGACCAGCCACGCCTATTTTAATCTGGGCGGACACGACAGCGGGCCGGTGCTGAATCAGGAGATTCAGATTGCCGCCTCCCGCTATACCCCCACCGATGCGCACTCCATTCCCACGGGCGAGCTTGCCCCAGTGGAATGCACCCCTATGGATTTGCGTACCTCCACGCCGATTGGCGCGTTGGTGGATGATTCCTTTGCGCAGCTTGCCTTCGCGAAGGGGTACGACCACAATTGGGCTGTGGACGGAGAACCCGGCTCCCTGCGCCCCGCCGCCACGGCTTACGGAACGGAAACCGGCATCGTCTTGGAGGTGTTGACCACCCAGCCCGGGATTCAATTTTACTCCGGAAACTATCTGGACGGCTGTCCGACGGGGAAGGGGGGCGCCCCCTATACAAAACGCTGGGCCTTTTGTCTGGAAACGCAGGGCTACCCGGATGCGCCCCATCATCCCGGCTTCCCCAGCGCTGTGCTGCACAAAGGCGAAACATATCGCCAGACCACGCAGTACCGCTTTTCAACGCGCTGAGGGTGATGTCCGGAAGGACTGCCGGAACTGCTGCTCCGTGGCGTGAGGCATTCCTATGCAACCGGAATAGACCGGTGCCCCTGATTTTGGGATACATCCTTGTTGATTTCACCACTTGGGACACAAGGTACCAGCCAATTCTTGAAACCGCTTTGGGCTGAAAAGCCGCCATTCCACTGCCGTGGAATGGCGGCTTTTGCTGTTTGGAAATCTCGTCAGTTCCTATGTGGGCTTTTAAGATGCTATAATCAGTAAAGTTCAGGAAACTGATTGCAAGCTGAATTTTCTTACCCAACCGTGTAGCATTTCGGATAATGCGGGGGTGTTTATAGTGAAAGAAGGGAGGGTAAATATGAAGCCACAATTATTGCGTGGGGAGAATTGCGCCGAAGAAGTCATCAGAGTTTACAGCAATCTGGTGTACCGCCTTGCCTTTGCTCGGACAGGGACAACATACGATGCGGATGAAATATTTCAGGAAGTCTTTCTGCGCTATATAAAAAAGCGGCGGGTCTTTGAAAATGAAGACCACAGAAAAGCATGGTTTATCAAAGTGACGGTCAACTGCTCCAAAAAGCTGTGGAGCTCCGCTTGGAAAAGGAAGACGGTTCCCTTGGAAGAAACCCTGCAATTTGAGACAAAGGAAGACACAGACCTTTATAACGAATTGCAGAAATTGCCGCCCAAATATCGAGAGGTGATTCATCTGTTTTACTATGAAGAGATGTCTACCGAAGAAATTGCCCGGGTATTGGAGCGGAAAAGCGCCACCGTAAGGACGCAGCTTACCCGTGCAAGGGCGCTGCTCAAAAACCTTCTTAAGGAGGAATACGATGTTTAAGGAAAGATACAGTCATATGAATGCGCAGATTCAACCGAGTGCCCAGGTGCTGCAAGCTGTTTTAAATGCGGCTTATGGCAGCAAGCGCCAGAAAAGCAGGAACGCATTGCGTCTGAAAAGGTCTGCCGTGGCTTTGACAGCTCTGTGCATTTGCCTGACGTTGGCAATGCCTGCGCTTGCTGCAACAGTGGACCCCATCTATCGGCTGATGTATCTGGTGTCTCCGGGCACGGCCCAGTTTTTTATGCCCGTACAAACATCAAGCGAAGACAACGGGATCAAGATGGAGGTGGTTTCCGCATATATTCATGATGAGACAGCGGAAATATATGTCACCATGCAGGACCTGACCGGAGATCGTATTGATAAAACCACTGACCTGTTTGACAGCTATTCCATTAACCGGCCCTTTGACAGCTCCGCCCATTGTGAATTGGCAGGGTATGAAGAAGATACCAAAACAGCTATGTTTTTAATTACAATTGATGAGTGGGGCGGCCAAAACATCGCAGGTAATAAAATTACGTTTTCCGTGCGGGAATTTTTAAGCCATAAAAGTAGCTATGAGGGTCTTGAAATCCCAATCCGGCTTTCCGATATTCCTGCTGCCGAACAAACGCAAACGGTATCGCCCAACGGGGGCGGTGGCAGGGATAACCAAGGCTATATGGAGTTTGAGAAGAATCCCATTGCTTTGATTCCCGTAGCGCCCATGGATGCATTTCCTGTTGACGGAATCGACCTGACTGGAATTGCCTATATTGACGGAAAGCTGCATATTCAAACTGCCGTAAAAGAGCCGCTGGATAACGATAATCATGGGTTTTTTTATTTAAAAGACAAAACCGGCACTCAAACTGACGGCAATTACAGCTTTTCTTTCTCCAACCAATATGAACAGCCCGGGCGCATTGATTATCATGAATACGTCTTTGACATCCCCCGGGGGAAGCTTGCAGAATATTCATTGTATGGAGATTTTGTAACCTCGGGAATGAAAACGGAGGGGAAGTGGCGGGTCACTTTCCCATTGGAAAATGCTAAATAATCTGATTTTTGGGAAAGCCGATTGCTTCACCGAGCCAAAACAGCAGATACAGTGACCAGAAGAGGTGGCCAAACATATAATAATTTACGACAGGCAATTTATTTTTGTAAATACCGCCGTCCGCACCTTTTCGGGATTGCTTGCGCTGACGCATTGCGGTGGAATGAGGTTTTAAATGGATATCGCTCAATCAAAAATACTAATAGGGTCGCCGATCTGTCAAAAACCAAATATTCTGCACGAATTTTTAGAGTCGCTGGACAGGGCGGATAAGGAAGACCTGCATATCGAGTATTTGTTTGTGGACGACAATACGAATGAAGCTTCAAAGGCGCTGCTGGCAGACTTCGGGCAACGAAACGACAATGTAAAGACGATTCCGGGAAAGCAGCTAAATAAGTATCAATGCACCGAGGTTTCTCATTATTGGAATAACGAGCTTATGAACACGGTGGGGGAATATAAAGACAGGATCATTGAGTATGCCATAAAGAATGAGTTCGACTATATTTTCTTTATTGATTCCGACCTTTTGATTAATAAACGGCTGATTAAGCATCTGCTTGCCAGCGGCAAGGATATCGTAAGCGAGATATTCTGGACAAAATGGAAGCCGCAATCAGCGCCGCTGCCCAATGTGTGGCTGTATGACCAGTATACGCTTGTGCCGTCTCAGCAGGCAGAGAACCTCGGTGAAAGTGAAAAGGCGCTCAGAAGGCTGATGTTTATAAGCGAGCTGCAAATTCCGGGCCTGTATAAGGTTGGAGGGCTGGGTGCTTGTACACTGATCTCGCGCGCTGCCCTGCTGAAGGGCGTGAAGTTTAAACAGATCGAAAATCTGCGGATACTCAAGGGCGAGGACAGGTTTTTTTGCGTCCGAGCGGCGGCGCTTGGGCTTGAGCTGTTTGTCGATACCCACTACCCGGCGTATCACATTTACAGGGAATCGGATTTAGAGGGTGTGCCCGAATATATCGCGAAAAACGAATAACCGGAGCGCCCTTACGGGATCATCAAATCCGTAAGGGCGCTCTGTTTTGAAATGATTGACCTGACTGCAAATTTTGCAAATAGACAGCCGTGTTACTACTGTATAAGTGCAGGTGCAAGGCTCCGTCAGTATTAAGCTGATATACAAACCGACCTGTGTGCATGCCGATTTCCAATCATGCCCCGGCGATGCTGAATCGCCGGGGACAAGCTGTTCTTATTTTTCGGAAACATGCTCATATCCCTGCTTAAACAGCGGCGCGATATGCGCGTCATCCAAAGAATAATAGACAATTTTCCCGTCTTTCCGGTATTTAATTAACTGGCATTGCCGGAGCATCTTCAAATGATGAGAAACCGAGGGGCCGGTCATTTTAAGAAGGAAAGCGATGTCACATACGCACATTTCGGACAGCATCAGCGCATTGACGATTTTCAGGCGGGTAGGGTCGCTCATGGCCTTAAACAATTCTGCCATTTTTACGAGCTGAGTTTGTTCTGTCAGCCCGTTTTTCACATTGCGCACAATGTCCTCATGTATTACGGTACAGCCGCAAAACGCGTCATGGTCCTGATTGATTGCCATAATACAATCCTCCAACAAGTCAGCCATCTTTACATATTAGATCTCATTATAGTGCTTAAGTTGCCCTGTGTCAACAAATGGCAATCCCGTATATTACATGGAAAAAATGGAAGGCAAATCGATACGGCACAAAATGAATACCGAAAATAGGCGCCACTCTATTGGTTTAAAACCACGTGAGTCAGTGCTGGTAGGTGTGCTGCTCGAAGTTGACGGAGAAAAAAATGTATGCTATCATATAGACAATTGCTTGTTTGTTTACTTATATATATTTACAATATAAAGCAATTATATACTGGAGGTAATTACATACTTAGAGCAAGAAAAGAAGATGAGAATGAATCGAGAACAGTGGGAAGCAATCCATAAGCATGATAAAAGCTATGACGGAAAGCTTTTTTATGGATTAAAAAAGGGCAAGGTGGTGTGCCGTCCTTCCTGCCATAGAGGAAACCACATAAATCCTGAGGAAATAGTGATATTCACATCTCTTGCGGAAGCGGCGAAGTTTGGATATCGGCCGTGTAAGCGGTGCAAGCCCGAAGATATGCAGTGGTTCGGTGCAAGGGCGGAGGTTGTTTTAAAGGCAAAAAAACTGATAGATCATGCATTTGCTGAGAAATTTGATTTATGTGCAATCTCTGATAAGATATTTGTGAATCGTTCCTATTTATGCAGGGTTTTCAAAAAAGAAACGGGAATGACACTGCTTGAATATTGCAATAAGAAGCGCTGTGAGTATGCAAAGAGCCTTTTGACACAGTCGGAGCTGTGCGTTGCTTACATCGCCGTTCAAAGCGGATTTTCCAATTCATCTCAATTCTGTCATCTGTTTAAAAAGATGGCGGGGAAGACGCCCTGCCAGTATAGAAGAGATTATTTTAAAGCATTTCAAGAAAGTTGATGCGCTGGAAAGGGCGGCGAAGTGTTTACAAATGTGAGTATTTATGATAAATTACATCTTAAATCCAGCAGCGGCAGAGTCTTATACCGGGTCGTCGGAGGCGTGATATGTACATAAATGGATCTGGCCTGTTCATGGCGCTGTTCGTTTTTTTAATGATTGGTCTGTTTCATCCCATTGTGATCAAGTGTGAATACCATTTTTCCGCAAAAATTTGGCCGGTGTTTCTGATTGTCGGCATATTTTTTATGATATTATCTCTCTTTACACGAGGAAACGTTTCGATTATGCTTGGGATACTTGCGGCATCCTGCTTTTGGAGCATTTTGGAGTTAAAACAGCAGGCTAAACGGGTGGAAAAAGGATGGTTTCCTAAAAAACTCACCAAATCAGAGTAAACAACTAAAATTTTAAGGGCGGCAGTGAAAACTGCTGCCCTTTTTTTCGCGGTGACGCTTAAAGCGACCCTGCTCTCGAAGTATTTGCGGACGGCTGGATGCGGCGATGCCGAAATCAGAGACTGTCTGAGAGAAAGAATTTTAGTGAATCTTGATTTTAAAAGTCAATAAGCAACAATTATTTGCGCCCGACAAGTCAACAAAAGAACATCCTCAGACTGTCAATGTGATATACTAATCGAGGCATTTATTTGCAGGCCTATTATTGCGGCCTGTGGTTAGCTATAACTAACATTTTCCCCTTACTGTAAAAGTCATACGGGAGGAGCGGCATGCATGGATATAAAAATGTTGGCTTTCATCAAACTCCGAGCCTAACTTGTAAAAAGCCGGGTAAACAAAAAGCGCGGTTTGGAAGAGGAAGACAACAATCCGCAGACGGCAAAAAAATGATGATTGATCGAATCGTGGAAGCAAGGAAACACGGTATGATTAAACAGGAAACAGACAGAAAGAAGGCAGATTTCAACCATGAAATCCAACAATTTTGCGAGTAAGCTTTTATCAGTTCTGTTGCTTGCCCTTAGTGTTTTTTTAACGCTTGGCACGCAATTTGTGTTCCATGCCTGCGATGCGGGAGCGGACGGCGGTCATATGGTGTGTCATTGGGCGCAGCAGGCGACGACTGGCATTGCCGGGGTGCTGGTGCTGTTACATATTTTTCACCTTCTGGCGAGAGATGCAAAAAGCAGGGCGGCATTTTTGATAGCCGGACTTCCAGTGACAGTTCTTGCCATGCTGATTCCCGGCAGGCTGATTCCGCTGTGCATGATGGCGGATATGAGGTGTCAGGCGGTCATGCGGCCTGCCGTGCTGACAGTCGGGGGCATCATTCTGGTCCTCACGGTGATCGCACTGGTACTAAATCTCAGAAGGGAACGGTAACATGCCGGTTTTCAAAAGCATACCCGTTCAAAACTGCGTGCGAAGGCCCGTCAGAACATCAGCGCTCATCTTGCTATCCGCTTTTCTGAGTTTTTCGGTTCTGGCGGGGTCTCTGGTGATCTCGGGGCTGCGAAATGGGCTGGATTCGCTGGAGACGCGCCTGGGTGCGGATATCATGGTGGTTCCCTATGAGGCAACCACGAAGGCGGCGCTCTCCGGTTTGATTTTGCAGGGCAACCCGGGATACTTCTACATGAACAAGTCGGTTGTAGACCGCCTTTCCTCTGTAAACGGCGTGGGCCAAATTTCAGAGCAGTTTTTTCTGGCTTCCTCCACCGCAAGCTGTTGCTCCTACAAGGTGCAGATTATCGGCTTTGACCCTGATACGGATTTCACCATTTTGCCATGGGTTCAGCGTACCTATGAAGACGAGCTGAGCGACATGGAGGTTTTGGTGGGAAGCAGCATCAATGCTTTTAAGGGGGACGAGCTGACCTTTTACGGCTCGACGGTGCAGGTTGCGGCCAGATTGGACAATACGGGGACCTATCTGGATACGGCAGTATACGCAAACGAGGATACCATTAAAACGCTGATTTCCGCCGCCAAGGAGAAGAAGATATTCAACTTTGGAGACGTCGACCCCCAGCAGATTGTTTCCTGTGTGCTAATCAATGTGGACGACGGATACTCCGTGGAAGAGGTGCTCAACGACATCAATCTTCACGTCAAAGGCGTGCAGGCCGTGCAGACGCAAAGCATGATCTCGGACGTGGCCGGTAAGCTTTCAGGCGTTTCGGATATGACGGGAAGCCTGATTGTGGTGGTGTGGCTGCTGGTAATCATGATTATGTCCGTTGCGTTCTTCCTGATTTCCAATGAGAGAAAGAAAGAATTTGCCGTTCTCCGCATGGTGGGAGCGTCGCGAAAAAAACTGATCTCCATTTTGATGAAAGAAACGGTGCTTGTCAGTGCGCTGGGAAGCGCCTTAGGAGCGGCTTTGGCCATCGTGCTTGTTTCGGCATTCAGCAATCTCATTGAGTCGATGCTGGATTTGCCGTTTCTTATCCCGGGAATCGGCGGCTTGGGGCTGATCACGGCGTGCTCAATTGCCGTGTCTGTGGCTGCGGGAACGCTGTCGGCCTCGCTGAGTGCATACCGAATCAGCAGGATTGCCACGGCAGTGGTGCTGCGAGGTGACAACGGATGATTCTGAAAGCAGAAAAAGTCGGAAGACGGTTTTTCCGCAAACGCAATGACAGCAATTTCTTCTATGCGGCGCAGGAAGTAACGCTCACGCTCCAATCTGGGCAGTTCGTTGCGCTATTTGGCCGTTCAGGAAGCGGAAAAAGCACGTTGCTCAATATGCTGTCCGGGCTGTTGGCCCCCAGCGACGGATGTGTCCTGCTTGACGAGACGAATTTGTATCAGATGGAGGACGGGGCGCTTTCACAATTCCGCAATGAGCACTTTGGCGTCATCCCTCAGGGGCAGGCTGCGTTGCAGTCGCTTACAGTGCTGGAAAATGTGCTTTTGCCCTGCACACTGTTTCATGATTCCTCGCCTCAAGCCGAAGAACGCGCCATGGCGCTGCTGGAGCAAACGGGGATTGGGGATTTGAGAGACGTTCGACCCTCAGAGCTGTCGGGCGGCGAGATGCGAAGAATGGCCGTTGCCCGCGCGCTGATCCGAAATCCGGATGTGATTTTGGCGGACGAGCCCACGGCAGATTTGGATGACGAGAACACAAAGGTTGTTCTAAAGCTGCTGAAAACCGTGGCAGGACAGGGGAAAATTGTGTTTATTGCCACCCATGACAAGGATACCTTTGGCTATGCCGACGCGGTTTATCACATGGACGCCGGAAAGATCAAGAAAGAAGGGTGATACGATGCAGACAAGAAAATTAGCGTTTAATAGGCTAATTGCCGCAGCAATGCTGGTGCTCTGTTTACTGCCCAATATGGTGCAGACGGCTTCGGCAGAGGAGGCCTACTACGCCACTTGGGAAGAATATCAGGCGTCGGGGCAGCCGTCTTCAACCTGGAACGACGTGGTTGACGCGATGGAGGTCGTGTTTGAAACCGGCAAGGAGCTTTATGCCGCCGGAGACGCCAAGGGCGCGTATGACTGCGTGAACCATGGGTATTACGGCTATTATGAAACCACTGGCTTCGAGCGGATTGCCATGGGCTACATTTCCGGGTCCAGGAAAACGGAAATGGAGCTTCAATTTTCAAGGTGCAAGGCCGTCACCAAAAACAACGGAAGCACTGATGAATTTAACGAACAGGTGGACCTGCTTGCCTCCATGCTGCGCGAAGACGCAAATGTGCTGGACGGCACCACCGGCGGCGATGACGCTTCCGAAAGCTCCGGGGCTTCCGGCGGAACCTCCGCCGCGGCTGCCACCTTTGCAGCCTGCTTTTCCATCATCCTGCGGGAGGGCTTTGAAGCAATCCTGATTGTTGGCGCAATCGTGGCATACCTGATTAAATCCGCGGGCGACGACCTCAAGCGCCGCAAAAAGCTTGTGACTCCAGTGTACATAGGCTCTGTTGTTGGTATTGTGGCAAGCTTTGTCCTTGCGTGGCTGCTCAATCAGCTAAAGCTGGCGAACAGCGCCTCGCAGGAAGTGATTGAGGGCGTCACCGCTTTGACGGCAGTGTGTGTCCTGTTCTATGTAAGCAACTGGATGCTCTCTAAATCCGAATCGGACGCGTGGACCTCTTACATTCAGACCAAGACCGAGCAGTCCACGGCGGGCGGAGGGCTTCTTGCCCTGACCTTCACTGCGTTTCTGGCGGTTTTCCGCGAGGGCGCTGAGGTCGTTCTGTTCTATCAGCCCATGCTGGCAAACAGCAACACGGGCAGCGTGTGGGCCGGCTTTATCATTGGCAGCATTTGTCTGGTGTTTGTCTATCTGGCCATTCACTTCCTCAGCATTAAGATTCCTATTAAGCCCTTCTTTACGGCCACCGGGATCCTGATGTCCTTAATGGCCATCTCGTTCCTTGGCGCGGGAATTAAAGAGCTGATTGAGGGCGACGTGATCACCATGGTGTCCCCCGACTGGCTGGCATGGATTCCCACCAACGATCTGTTGGATGTGCTGGGAATCTACCCGACGCTCCAGACACTGGTGCCTCAGCTCATTCTGCTGGCGATTGCGGTGGTTCTTTTCATCATGCAGACAAAGAAAAACCGGGCCATTCATATTGAAGCTGAGAAAAAGCGGGCTGAAGAACGCGCGATTCTGGAGGCGGAGGAAAAGAAGGCGGCCCACGAGGCTTTGAAAGCCGAGGTGAAAGGAATCCTTGAAGAGCTGCGGGCGGAAAAAGACAGCGCGGCGCGTAGCTGAGCATCTCATTCGTTAATTCACAGGAGAGCCGTATTCAGCTTTTCTTGAGTTAAAATATACTATCCATATTTAGGAGGAAACATTATGAAGAAATCTCTTGCCCTTATGTTGTGCGCGATGTTCACCGCTCTGGCGCTGAGCGGGTGCGGCAACACCACTCCCGCATCCTCGAGTGCGCCCGAGGAAGTGGAGTCCAATATCAGCTCCGACGCGGCAGTGGCCCCCGGCGATGCCGCCGGATTCACCGAGTATCCCATTTTTGAGGATCAGGAAGTCGGCTTCCTGAATCTCTCCGCCGTTTACTTCCAGCCCGTCCCCATGTCCAACGGCAACGGCAACATTGAGGACTTCGACATCCATCTGGAAGCTGATATCTCCGCCCTGCAAAACGATCTGGGCTTCGGCGTGGGCGACTGGGTTCCCTATCTGACCGTTGATTACAAGGTTGTCGGCTCCGACGGCAAGGTTGCCGCGGAAGGCACCTGCATGGAGATGAGCGCGTCCGACGGTCCCCATTACGGCGCCAACATTAAGCTGCCCAACGCCGATACTTATTCCGTGACCTTCACCATGCACAACCCCGAGGAGAACGGCTATCTGCTGCATACCGATGCGGAGACCGGCCCGGGCGGCTCCTTCGACGAGTTCTTTGCCAACGGAAATCTGAGCTACACCTATGAAGGCTGGGATTATACTCCTCAGGAGTGGTAATTCCGTCTTAAAGACACTGCGCTGTGCCGGGGAAGTCTCACTCTCCCGGCACAGCGCTTCGGTGCGTATTTGCGCAGTGGCTTTATAAAGAATTTTCCCCGGCGTTTGGTTGATTTTCATTTAGAGGCAGGTATATAGAATGCTAAAATATCTTGTAGAATCGACGGAGCAGCTGGCCTCTTTGATGATCATGGCCGGAATGCTTCTTGCGTATATCAAAGTTGCCTATCAGGACAGGGGCGGAACGGCGATGCGGTGGGGATTTGCCGCCGGACTGATCAGCGCGATTGTAATGGCTGTTTTTAAAACCATGACCAGTAAGGTGGATACCGGAATCTGGAACCTTTACATCTATGCGGTTTCCTTGCTTTCTTTAATTTTGTTTTGGGTATTCACGATTTTGGGGAAGCGGCTTAAAAAGCTGGAGGTGCTGTTGCCTTCCGCCATGATGGCAATTGAGCTTGCAATGTTGCTTTTCTATTTTGTGCCCTTCTTCCTTGAAATGCCGCATACGATTTTGCTTACGGAAGAGACGGTGGCTTCCACCGCGTTTGTGGTCAAGATGCTGGGCATGCTGCTGGGTTTCCTGCTGACATGTTTAATGGGCGTATCCATCTATCAGGGAACGCTTTGTATATCAAAAAAGACCGCCCTGCTGCTGACTTCTCTGGCGCTGCTGGGGAACACCTTCAAGCAGGTGGCGGCGGCGTTCGGAATTCTTCTGGCCAAGCGGATGATTCCAAGCAATCACTTCCTGTTCGTCACCTCAAAATATGCGTCCAACCTGAGCAATTGGTTTATCTATTTCGCAATTCTGATGGCGGCGGCTGTCCCGGTGATCTTGCTGATAAAAAGTCTTTCTGTCAGCGAGCCTTATGAAAACAGCGCCCAGCACAGAAAAATTCTGGCTAAATGGAGAAGGCGGAGACGTTGGAGCACAGTCAGTCTCGTTTGCTTTGCGCTTGTGATATTTACCATGACGGCGGTGAGCGCCTATGCCAATCAAGAGGTGGAGCTTTCTCCCATTGAGGATGCAAAAATCGAAGACGGTAGTGTCATTGTGCCGTTTGACCAGGTGAATGACGGACATCTGCACCGCTTTGGCTATACGTCGGACAGCGGCGTGGTGATCCGCTTTATCGTCATCCAGAAGCCGAATTCCTCGGCCTATGGCATTGGTCTGGACGCCTGCGAAATCTGCGGCGAAACCGGATACTATGAAAAAGACGGTCAAATTGTCTGCAATCTCTGCGATGTGGTCATGAACATCAATACCATCGGCTTTAAGGGCGGATGCAACCCCATCGTCATTGATTACAGAATTGAAAATGGAAATATTGTGGTCCCTCTTGAGGGACTGCTGGAATATGAATCGGAATTTAAGTAAGGGGGAGAGGGTCGTATGTTTTTTAAAATGATTCGCGGTACACTTCTCCACCAGTGGAAGAAAATGCTGATGATCGCGCTGACCATCGCGCTGGGGTCCTCTCTGGCCACCGCCATGATCAGCGTGGTGATGGATGTGGGCGACAAGGTGAATCAGGAGCTGAAGGCCTATGGCGCAAACATCACGGTGGTGCCCAAGCAGTCTTCTATTGTGAGCAATTTGTACGATGTAGAGGATGAAACGTCCGGCAGCGCGTATTTGAAGGAATCGGAGCTGGGCAATATCAAGACGATTTTCTGGGCGTTTAACATTGTGGATTTTGCGCCCTTTGTCATCACCTCCGCCGCCCTGCCGGACGGTACGGAGATACATGTGGTGGGAAGCTGGTTTAACCACCACTTGGATTTACCGACAGGGGAGCAGTTGGACGCGGGCATGAGCAGCCTGCGCTCCTGGTGGGATATTCGAGAGGGACAGTGGATTGACGAACAGTCCGACGCGGGGACGGATGTAGTCATGGTGGGCGCGGCACTGGCCGATCGGGAGCAGATCGGCGTGGGCGATCAGATTCGCTTCAGCGGCTCCGCCGGTGACGCAAAGCTTACCGTGGTGGGCATCTATGAATCCGGCGGGGAAGAAGACAATCAGGTCTATGTTCCCCTACATGTGGCCCAGAGCTTGGCGGATCTGTCCGGCTCCATCGGCAGCATAGAGGTCAGCGCTCTGACCACGCCGGACAACGAGCTTGCAAAAAAAGCCGCCAAGGACCCCTCCTCTTTGACAGTTGCCCAGTATGAGGTCTGGTACTGCACCGCCTATGCAAGCTCCATTTGCTATCAGATTCAGGAGGTTATCACGGATTCGGTTGCATCTCCTGTCCGTCAGGTGGCGGATTCCGAAGGGGCCATTCTGGACAAGACGGAGCTTTTGATGCTGCTGATTATGTTCCTGAGTCTGGTTGGGTCGGCGCTTGGCATCAGCAATCTTGTCACCGCCAGCGTCATGGAGCGGTCGGGAGAGATTGGGCTGATGAAAGCGATTGGCGCCTATAACCGCTCTGTCACCGCCCTCGTGCTGACGGAAATTTTGATTGCGTCCATTATCGGCGGCGTTGTTGGTTTTTTTGCCGGGATTGGGTTTGCCCAGATCATAGGGCAGAGCGTTTTCGGCTCGACCATCTCCATTCGTACCGTTGTGATTCCCATTGTGGGCGTGTTGGTGACCTTTGTGACGCTTGCGGGTAGCATTCCGGCCATTCGGATGCTGCTGGGCTTGCAGCCTGCGGAAGTGCTGCATGGCAGATAAATCATTTTGGCGTGGAGGGTCCATGGTATGAAAAAAAGAAAAATGCTTATTCGCATGATCACCGCCTCCCTGCTGCGGCGCAGGTCGCGGATGCTGGTGGCGCTGCTGGCCATCGCCATCGGGGCTACGATTCTGTCCGGACTTGTGACAATCTATGTGGATGTGCCCCAGCAGATGGGCGCCCAGTTCCGAAACTACGGGGCGAATATGATTTTTATGCCCGCGGAGGAGAGCTTTACAGACGCGGATATGCAGGAGAGCCTTTCAGTCATCTCGTCCAAAGAGCTGGTGGGGGCCACTCCTTATCAATACAATACGGTACGCATCCACGAACAGCCCATCCTTGCCGCGGGAACGGACATGGCGGCCGTCCAGAAGACCAGCCCCTACTGGCTGGTGGAGGGCCAATATCCTGCCAAGGCACATGAGATTCTGGTGGGAAAAAACGTGGCGGAAAGTCTGGTGCTCAGTGTTGGAGAAAGCGTCACCGTCAGCTTTACGCCGGAGGATAAAAGCAAGCTGGACACTACCATTGATTTTGAAATCACCGGCATTCTGAATACCGGCGGCTCCGAAGAAGAATACGTCTATGTCTCCATGGAGGATATGGAGGAGCTGACCGCGCTTCCGGCCCATGTGGATATCGCGGAAATCAGCGTCTCTGCCGGGTCGGCGCAGCTTCAAACCTATGTGGATGAAATCAACGCAGGAAGCACGGACATCAGCGCGAATCTGGTAAAACGGGTCACGGCCTCCGAAACCACGGTCCTGTCCAAGCTGCAGGCGCTGGTGCTGCTGGTGACTGTCATCGTATTGGCGCTGACCATGATTTGTGTGGCGACCACTATGACCGCGGTGGTTTCCGAGCGCCGTAGTGAGATTGGCCTGAAAAAAGCAATCGGAGCCTCGGACTCCGGCATTATTGCCGAATTTATGGGCGAAGGAATTTTACTGGGCGGACTTGGCGGCATTCTGGGGTCCTTTGTGGGCTTTGCGTTTGCGCAGTTTGTCAGTATCAATGTGTTTAGCAGCTACATTTCCTTCCGCTGGCTTCTTTTACCAATTACAATCATCGTTTCCATTGCCGTAACCAGCGTTGCCTGCCTGCTTCCCATCCGCAGCGCAACCTCTGTGGACCCGGCGTTGGTACTAAAAGGAGAATGATGCATGAGCCTGTTAGAGTTTCAAAACGTATTTAAAATTTACGGGGACCTTCACGCTTTGGATGATGTGAGCTTCACGGTGGATCGGGGGGAGTGGATTTCCATTATGGGGCCCTCCGGTTCCGGCAAGAGCACCATGATGAATATGATCGGCTGCATGGACAAGCCCACCAAGGGGCATATCCTGCTGGACGGCGTGGACGTTGCCAAGGAGCCTGCTAAAAAACTGACGGATATCCGCCGGGATAAAATTGGACTGATCTTTCAGCAGTTCCATCTGGTCAATTATCTCACCGCGCTGGAAAATGTGATGCTGGCCCAGTATTACCACAGTATCCCCGATGAGCAGGAGGCCATGGAGGCGCTGGAGCGGGTGGGCCTTGCAGCGCGCGCGAAGCACCTGCCCAGCCAGCTTTCCGGCGGTGAGCAGCAGCGCGTCTGCGTGGCAAGAGCGCTGATCAATCACCCCGAAATCATTCTGGCGGATGAGCCCACGGGCAATCTGGACGACGCAAACGAGGAAATTGTGGTGGACCTGTTCCGCAAGCTGCACGAAGAAGGGACGACCCTGATTGTGGTCACCCACGATCCCGAGGTGGGCGATGTGGCGCAGCGGCAGATTGTTCTGCGCAACGGCAGAATTGCACGGCAGACGGTGAATCAAAATTTCACCGGACATATTCGATTCACAGAGTGAGGTGGAAGTGTGATGAAGTTAAAACAGTGGATTGCAGCGATGATGATGATTGCCAGCCTTGGCGGGTTAACCGCCTGCGGCGACGGCAATGTCAGCTATCAGGACGGTACTTATGAAGGGAAAAGCTCCGTATATACCAGCGAGGACGGCTCTGACGACGGTAATGGCTACGGAGAGGTGAGTATCATCATCAAAGACGGCGCGATTACCGCGTGTACCTATCAGACCTACGAGCCGGACGGGGCTTTGAAAGCCGAGAGCTACGGTATGGAGGGCGGAAAAATCGCCAACCGGGATTACTATAATAAAGCCCAGAAGGCTGTGGCTGCCTGCGAGGAATATGCCAGCCAGCTCATCCAAAGCGGCAGCGCCAAGGACGTTGACGCAATTACCGGCGCGACCATCAACCATGATTTGTTTCTTGAGGCGGTTGACGACGCGTTGAGCGGGGCAAAAGCGGCGGGATGAAAGCGGGCGACGCGCTGAGGCACGGGGCGGTTTGTCTTTCGTCGATTTTTCTGCTGCTGGGGCTTCCGTTTCTTCGCTCCGGTACCTTTCAAGAGCTGTTGAGCGGGGAAGGCGTCGATGCGCTTACCAGCGCCACAGTGGTGCTGGAGCAGCCGTCCGGTGAGTACGTGGTTTTGTTAAATACCGCCATGCACCCGGATGCGGAAAAGCTTGCGGACTGGATCACCTTTTTTTCCGGCGGTGAAATTGCCTATATCTTTGAGGATATCTCCTGCTCCGTGCCAAAGGGAGATCAGGGCGCGGTAAGTATGGCAAGAAGCTTTCAGTCCCGCCTGCCGGAAAATCAGATGAAATTGCATACGGAAGACGCATCCTTGCTGTGCTCCCAAGCGGATAACGGGTTGTTTGACATCATCATTCTGTCCAGAGAGTATGCGGATGTCTACCGTGCGGAGAGCGCCCGCTCCGATGAGGTGCAGGTGCTGCCATTGACTGGGACGGAAGGATTGGACGATCCATGAGAAAATGGAATGCAATCATCAGCGTGCTTGTGATAGCGCTTCTTCTCATTCATGCCATTGTGGGGGGATATCAACTGCTGGGCGTGCTGCCGGGCGGCAGGACCTGGCTGAAGGTCCTGTCGTGGAGTATGATGGCGCTGCTTGCGGCCCATGTGGTTCTGGGCGTGTGCCTGACGGTGAAAACACTGCGGGCCTGCAAAAAGTCCGGCGTGTCCTATTTTCGGGAAAACAAGCTGTTTTGGGCCAGAAGAATCAGCGGCTTTGCCATGCTGCTTTTCATTGCCTTTCATATTGTGATTCTGACCGGCATCACGGGGGAAGCCTATCGCCTCCGGCCCTTTGGAGTGCTTCAGCTTGCCGGAAGCTTGCTGCTAGTCATATCGGTTGCGGTGCATATCCTAAGCAACCTAAAGCCGTTGCTGATCGCCTTCGGGGCGAAAGGTGTGGGCGCCTTTATAAAGGACATGCTCCTTGTGCTGTCCGTGGTGCTGCTGTTTTGCGGGGCGGCGTTTGTCATTTACTTTCTCAGATGGAATGTGCTTTGGAGGTGAACGCTACGCAAGCGGGCGTTGTAAATATTATCGGGGCGGGACTGGCGGGGCTTTCCGCCGCCATCCATCTGGCGCGGCTGGAAATTCCCTGTCGGCTCATTTCTGTGCAGCCCTCGGAGCGGGCGCAGTCCGTGCTGGCCGAGGGCGGCATCAACGGTGCGCTGGATACCATGGGGGAGCAGGATTCTGCCGAAGCGCACTGCGCGGATACCCTGCGGGCCGGGTGCTATCTGGCCGACCCGGCGGCGGTGAGGAGCCTTGCGGAGTATGCGCCGGAAATCATTCGCTTTCTCGACGGCATCGGCGTTCCCTTTAACCGGAAGGACGGGGTAATTCAGCTTCGCAATTTTGGCGGACAGAAGAAAAAGCGGACGGCATATGCAAAGTCCAGCACCGGAAAGGTGCTGATGTCCGCCCTGATTGACGAGTGCAGAAAATATGAAAGCCGGGGTCTTGTGGTCCGGCTTTCTCATCATGCTTTTTCCACCCTGCTTTTTTCCGGGGCGGAGGAATCCGAATGTGCCGGTGTGCGGGTGGAGGATTTGTATACTGGCAAGGAAACTAACTTTACGGGAGCTGTGATTTTGTGCTTTGGCGGATTGAACGGCTTTTTTCCGGGAATGACCACCGGCACCACGGCAAACACCGGAGATGCGGCGGCGCAGGTTTTTGCACAGGGCGTCCGGTTTGGAAATCTGGAAATGCTTCAGTATCATCCCACCACCATCGGCATTCCGGGGAAGCGGTGCTTAATCAGTGAAGCCGCGAGGGGTGAAGGGGGGAGGCTTTACACTCTGAGAAATGGTAAGCCATGGTATTTCATGGAGGAAAAATATCCGGATCTTGGGAATCTGATGCCCCGGGATGTGATCTCACGGGAGATGTACTTTGTTCTGCGGGACCCGGACTGCGGCGGTCAGGTGTTCCTTGATTTGCGGGAGCTGTCCGACGAGACATGGAAAAAGCGTTTGCCTGATTTGCGTGGGGAGGTAAAGCACTATCTGGGTCTTGACCCGGCCAAAGCGCCGATTCCCGTGGAGCCGGGAATCCACTATTTCATGGGCGGCATTGATGTGGATGTTTTCCACCGGACCAATGTGGGCAATCTCTATGCGGCGGGGGAGTGCTGCTGCCAATATCACGGGGCAAACCGGCTGGGCGGAAACTCCATGCTGGGCGCACTGTATGGCGGGCAGGCGGCGGCGGAGCATCTGGCGGGGCATCTGCCCGGAATGCTGGAACCGCTTCCCGGACCACAGACGGACCATAACTGTGCAGACCCCAAGACAATTTTGCAGATCAGCGAACTTCTGCTAAGCGCGTTGGGTATTGCCCGGGACGGAAATACCCTGCAATCCGCACAAAAAAGCCTTGAAGATTTGCTGGAGCGCACCCGCAATAAGCGGGAACGCAGACGAATATATCTGGCGCTGGCGATGCTCCGCTCGGCGACGTTTCGGGAGGAGAGCCGCGGCGCGCATTTCCGGGTGGACTTTCCCGAGACAAAAGAAGAATACCGGCGGCAAACCGTGGCGCATTTTAATGGGCTGGTAAAAATCGTCTACCGAACGTCGTTGGAGACAGCACCATGAACATAAGGATTGACATACTCCGCAGGGCCACAGCGGAAGCGCCGCCTTGGCGGCAAAGCGTTCCGTTTGAAACGGAGCGGGAGAACACAACGGTTGCCGCCGCGCTGAACGAACTCAACAGCGGCGGCTTTCGGGATATCCATGGCGAACCGGTGGAGCCGATTCGCTGGGACTGTGCCTGCCTTCAGAAAAAGTGCGGGGCTTGCGCCATGGTCATCAACGGAAAGCCGTGCCTTGCCTGCGACACCGTACTTAAGACTGTGGCGAAGAAGGGAATCGTCACGTTGGAACCTCTGCGGAAGTTTCCCGTGGTTGCCGACTTGATGGTTGATCGGAGCATCCTGCTTGAAAATCTTGCCCTCATGAAAATTTGGGCCGAAAAAGAAATTGTTATGACGGACCGGGCATCGGTTGAAGCCTATGACGCGTCCCGTTGTCTGCAATGCGGCTGTTGTCTGGAGGTGTGTCCGAATTTTTGTCCGGGGGACGACTTTTTTGGCGCGGCGGGGTTTGTACCCACCTCCCGTTTATTGGCTTCGATGACAGGGGAAGAACAGCAAAGAGTTTGCGCGGCCTATGCTTCCCACGCCTATGAAGGCTGCGGGAAGTCTCTTTCCTGCGCCAAAATCTGCCCTGCGGGCATTGACATAGAGCATCTGCTCCTGCGCACCAACGCGCAGATGTTCCGGAGGAAGCATGACAAAATGTAGACGAATTGCCATTGCGGGCGTATTGTTTTTTCTGGCTCTGGGCGCGGCAATGGCGGCGTTTACCCGGCATGCTTCGCCCCTTGCGTATGTTCACAGCGAAAACCTTTCCGTCGTATTTGAAAACGAGGAGAAGGTGCTCCGCAGGGTTCAGGCTTCCCTGAAAAAGCATGACCGCCGTATCACGCTGACCTTTTCCGGCAAGGGGGAATACATGGAGGATATCAGCGTGCTGGTGAGCGACCTGATGAAAAATGCGCTGACAATGGGCGACGGTCCCATGGATGGGGATTATATCCGATATCAATATGGGGGCTATACGCTCTTTTACAGCCATGAGCAGGTTGGCGTGCAATACCGGTATACCATTCAGATTGAGCCGATCTATTACACAACCCTGGAGCAGGAACAGCAGGTGGATGAGGCCGTAAAAAGCATTCTTGCAGAGCTGGATTTCAAGCGCAGTACCTCGGATTATGAAAAAATCCGTGGGGTTCACGACTATCTGGTTCGGACCGTCACCTATGATACCATCCACAAGAAGAATGAAAGCTATCATCTCGACACAACGGCCTATGCGGCCTTTTTAAATGGCGCCGCAACCTGTCAGGGATACAGTGTGGCGGTTTATCGGCTGCTGCGGGAGGCGGGCGTTCATTGCCGCATCGTCACGGGGACTGTGGCCAACGGCGAAACCGCCGAGCGGCACGCATGGAATCTGGTGGAGCTGGACGGAGTATATTACAATTTGGATGCTACATGGGATGCTCTGTTAGAGACGGAGGATTATTTCCTGAAAAGCGATCACGCAATCCCGGATCATGTCCGGGACAGCGAGTTTAAAAAAGAGGCGTTTCAAGCCCGGTATCCGATGGCGGAGACTAATTTTGAAGGCATCGCAGGACAATCCGCAGCGGACACCTTGAAATGACAAAAGAACTGATGAAGTATTTGTGGCTTTGATGGATGCCTGAAAAGGAAGCATGAATCCAAACGCCCAAAATACAGAAAACGGCGGGTTTGATTTTAAATCAAACCCGTCGTTTGTCTTTTGCTCCGTTATTTTGCGTACGCCGCTTAGGCTTTACAGCGGAGCTTTTAATATGCTGAGGGAAAAGAGAATTGCTTGGTTTATCTTGTGAAAAGCAAGCTTCCAAGGTGCTCCTTGTAGTAACGGTAGATGTTCTCAACACGGGCTTGCGCCTGCCTGTCATACCGGATATCCGGGTTTTGACTGACAAAGTTCTGCACATATTCGGTCAAATCGGAGTAAATCAATGGGCTTACTTCGTAACAGACATATTGCTCGTCCTCGTAAACCTTAAATTGCGCAAGGTCTGAAAAACGAATTATCTGCCCGTGGATAAAGGCGTAATCACGTTCTGGATTGATGCTTTCTTTATCGTACATAAAGATATAAAACAGCGGGAGATCAGTTCCCATATCGGGATCCGTGTAGTTTGTGAGGGGAAGCAATGCCGAAACAATAAGCGCGGTTTCCGGTTTCGTGGCCAGCAGCTTAAAATTGACGTCACTGCCTAAGTAGTGTGCTCCGATCAGCAGGCGCTGGTCTTTCTCAGAAACAGAGCTGTCAAAGATCACGTCGGAAGGAACGTCTGCCAAGAGGGGCAGGGGGGAAACGGAAGGAACAATGGTTCCATCGAACTGCGCGAAAAGGTTGGTATAGCTCTGCACATACTGCGCATTCAGCGCGCGCCGCTCATTAATATCAAAGGTGATATTTTCGAAGTAACCCCGCAAATCTTCAGGAATGGCACGGAGAATCGTTTCATCCGCCTGAACAGGCGGCGTGGGAGCGTCGGGAGTGACAATGGGCTTTGAAAACCATACGGTACACATCCAGTCCTGACCAAAAAGGAAATTGTTGTTTGTAAGAACAAAGTAGTAATTGTCGTCGGTCAGCGGTTCCTCCAATGCGTTGATGTCATAGGCGTTTGAGAGATCAATTGTCATTGTTCCGCTGGAATTTGCCGCAATTTTTGTTCCGGTAAAAACAACGTCGTCCGAAATGGGGGCGATTTCCTCCCCGGTGCTCCATCGCATCAGCTTGAGCTTGGGCTGGAAGGCAAAGACTTTATTCGACCGGTTTTCCACCACGAGGGAAACAATGCCGTTTCCCTCGTAGGCTGCGGAAAAGCCCACATCGTCGCCGGACAGGGAGGAAAATAGATTGACTGCGAAAGCCGTCAGCGAAAAGCAGCAGACAAGCGCCGCAGCCAGAATTACCGCCGCTCTGACGGGGCGGCGCAGCGTGCGGCGGGAGGGAAGCTCCACCCCGGTTTTTTCTTCAAAAATGCCCTTGATATTTTGAAGGTTCGTTTTGCTGAATGATAAGGCCGTGTGCTTCATAGGTCAAACCCTCCATCCTGAATCACAATGATGTTCCTCAATTTCTGTTTTGTACGATACAGGTGGTTTTCCACCTGCTTGACAGGCATATCAAGGCAAAACGCAATTTCCTTTGGCTTTTGCTCGTAGTAGTATCGTCGCACAATGATTTCGCGTGCAGGCTCGTCCAGAGAATTGACGGCGGAAAGCAACGTGTGCTTTGCTTCTGCCGAGGGGATATCCTCTACGATCTCCAGATGTTCAAGCAGCAGGGTTTCATCCAAAGAGATTGCAGCTTGTTTTGAGAGTTGGCGATATCTGTCCGTTGCGCGGCTCCGGGCGACGACGACAAGATAAGATTTCAGCTTTCCACGCTGTTCTTCAAATTTTTCGGGCTTTTGCCATAGATGTATGAATACATCAGCGACACATTCTTCGATATCCTCCGTGCTTCCGACGTTTTTCAATATCGTGCCTGCAATTGACCACAGCAGCTTGGAATATTGATCAATTGCGTAATTGATTACTGCTTCATCGCCCTTTTTAATGGCGGCAACAATCTGCGCGTCATTCACTTCCATCCCTCCGTGACTTTTGATTAACCGGTCGCTTATAGTACGGGCAAAAAGCGGAAAACACTCGGGCTGCCCGAAAATTATTTTTACGATGGAGCTGAAAACCGGCAATTTGATACCATATAAATTTATACGCTGGTAAGAAAAATCGCAAGGAGAGTCGTTTCTTCGCCTGATTTATTTTCTGCAATTGAGAGGACTGTGGCGATCAGCGCAGGAAAAATGCGTCCGGCCTGTCCGGAAACCGGGCAGGCCCGGACTATTCTAGTCAGGGAAAACAGCCGCGATTGATCAGAACAGGTAAGACGCAATTGACTTTTTTCAATAATTTTGTGGAATTTTCGATAAATTTTTAAATCAAACCAGTTGTATTTCATAGTAAGTTAGTATAGTATAGAGAAAAGGTTAGCGTTTCTAACTATTTGACCGCCCAACAGGCGGTAAGGAGGTCGAAATAGATGAATAGTCCGTTGCTTGAATTGCAAGATCTGAGTGTGTCCGTGGAGGACAAGGTGATTCTGGACGGCGTCAATCTGACGATTCGCCCGGGTGAGCTTCATGTGCTGATGGGCCCCAACGGAACGGGAAAATCCACGTTGGTTTCCGCGGTGATGGGGGATCCCCGCTATGAGGTCCGGCGGGGCCGGATTCTTTTGGAGGGCCGTGACATTACGGAGGAAAAGGCGGACGCCCGCGCCCGGGCTGGCGCGTTTCTTTCCTTCCAGGCGCCGGAGGAGATTCCCGGCGTTACATTGGAAAACTTCCTGCGCACCGCCCGGGGCGCGGTGGACGGAAAGCCGCCCAAGGTTTTGCAGTTCCGCAAGGAGCTGCGCGAGCAGATGGCCGCGCTGGACATGAACGCGTCCTATGCCGACCGGTACTTGAACGTGGGCTTTTCCGGCGGAGAGAAAAAGAAGGCGGAGATTTTGCAGATGCTGATGCTTCACCCGAAGCTTGCCATGCTGGATGAAACCGATTCCGGTCTGGACGTGGATGCGGTGCGTACCGTGACGAAGGGAATCAGGGCCTTCCGCTCTAAACAAAACGCCTTGCTGATTATCACCCACAGCGCCAAAATTCTGGAGGGACTGGACATCGACGCGGTTCACATTCTGGAGGGCGGACGAATTGCCCGCACCGGCGGGGCTGAGTTGGTTTCCGAAATTACGGCGGGGGGCTTTGGCGAGCTGAAAAAGGAGGCGGGGGTTCATGAGCCGCTTTGATCAGGAAAAGACCCGCGTGGAAGCGATGGACCGCAGTGTTTATGACATTAAGGATCGGGTGGACCCATCCTTTGAAGTGGATTCCGGCCTGACGGCCGCAATCGTGGAGAAAATTTCGGAGGAAAAGCACGACCCCGAGTGGATGCGGCTTTTCCGCCTGAAGGCTCTGCGGACATATAACGAACTGTCTCTGCCCGCGTGGGGTCCTCCTTTGGACGAGTTGGACATGGAGCATATTGTCACTTATGTCCGGCCCAAAACCGCCATGCAGGGCAAGTGGGCCGACGTGCCAGAGGATATTAAAAATACCTTTGAGCGCCTTGGCATTCCCGAGGCGGAGCGCAAGTCCCTTGCGGGAGTGGGCGCGCAGTATGACTCCGAGGTGGTTTACCACAATGTCCGGGCGGAGGTTGCCGCCCAAGGCGTGGTCTATACCGACATGGAAAGCGCCCTTACCGGCCCCTACGCCGAGCTGGTCCGCAAGCACTTCATGCGGCTGGTTCCGCCCACCGACCATAAATTTGCCGCGCTGCACGGGGCGGTTTGGTCCGGCGGCTCCTTCGTCTATGTGCCGCCCGGCGTGTCTGTGGACATTCCGCTTCAGTCCTACTTCCGGCTCAATGCGCCGGGGGCGGGCCAATTCGAGCATACCCTCATTATCGTGGGCGAGGGGGCCTATCTGCACTTCATTGAGGGGTGCTCCGCCCCCAAATACAGCGTGGCAAACCTCCACGCCGGATGCGTGGAGCTGTATGTGGGAAAGAATGCCCGGATGCGGTATTCCACCATCGAAAACTGGTCCAAAAACATGTACAACCTGAACACCAAGCGGGCGCTGGTGGAGGAGGGCGGCACCGTGGAGTGGGTGTCCGGCTCCTTCGGGTCCCACACGTCCTATCTTTACCCCATGAGCGTTTTGAAGGGCGCGCGCTCCCGGATGGAATTTACCGGCATTACCTTTGCCGGCGCGGGTCAAAACCTAGACACGGGCGTGAAGGTGCTTCACGCCGCGCCCAATACCACCTCGCACATCACCACCAAGTCCATTTCCCGGGATGGGGGGATTTCCACCTTCCGCAGCGCCGTCACCGTGGCCCCGGAGGCAGAGGGAAGCAAGTCCTCCGTCTCCTGCGAGTCGCTGATGCTGGATAGCCGTTCCCACTCCGACACGGTGCCGGTGATGGACATTCGCTGCGATCAGGTGGACGTGGGACACGAGGCCAAAATCGGCCGCATCAGCGAAGAGGCCATTTTTTATCTGATGAGCCGAGGGCTTGCCGAGGAGGACGCCCGCGCCCTGATCGTGGGCGGCTTCGCCGAGCCTATTGCCAAGGAGCTGCCCTTGGAATACGCGGTGGAGATGAACAATCTCATCCATCTTGAAATGAAGGGCAGCATCGGCTGAAAGGAGGAACCGAAACATGAACAGTGCAATCAACCGTTTGCCGGTTCCAACATGGAGCTGGACCGGCGTGAATCAGGCGGAGGACAGCGCGGCGCTGCCGGAGCTGGCCGTCCGCAAGTTGTCGCCCATGCCCTATGCCGGGGAATTGCCGGAGGGCGTGGAGCTGCTTTCCGCTTTGCCGGATACTGTCGCGTCCATTCCCAGCGGTATGGGCGAGGCGGTGGACCGGTTCGTTTTAGACCACGCGGACACCGTTTGCTATGTGCGGGCGCAGGGCGGAAAAACCGCCGCGCCCTTAACCCTGACCCGGACGCTGAGCTCCAAACAAAGCGCCGCCGTCACCCACTGGGGCATTTCCGCCGGAGCGGGAAGCTCCCTCACCGTGGTGCAGGTGCTCCGTGGAGGGGCGGACCACGGCGCGGCGGCGGATTTGACCCAGATTGACGCGGAGCCGGGCGCAGAGGTACGCATCATTCAGATTCAACTGCTGGAAACCGACAGCCGAAGCTGGAGCGCCGTGGGTGCGCGGGTTGCCGAGGGCGCACGCGTGGAGGTAGTCCGGGCCGTGCTGGGCGGCGGCGTGGCCGCCTGCGGAACACGGATTCAACTGGAGGGCCGGGCTGCGGAATACAGTCTGGACACCGCCTATTTTGGAGACGGGGAACAGTCGCTGGACTTCAATGATCTGGTGATTCATACCGGCAAGGATACCCACAGCGAGCTGCGCACCGCCGGTGTGCTGGGGGACCGGAGCCGCAAAATCCTGCGGGGCACCATTGACTTTCGTCAGGGGGCCGTCCGCGCCGTAGGTCATGAGAACGAAACTGTGCTGCTGCTCAGCCCCACCGCCCGCAACCGCACCGCGCCGTTGATTCTGTGCGGGGAGGAGCTGGTAGAGGGGCAGCACGCCGCTACCGTGGGCCGGTTTGAAGAGCAGCAGCTTTACTACCTTTGCTCACGCGGCCTATCTCCCGCGCAGGCCAAGCACCTGATGGTCGAAGCCCGGTTTGCCCCGGTGCTGGACCAAATCCCGGACGAGGCGCTGCGGGCGGAAATTCTCGAAAATATTGGAAGGAGGCTGGGTCAGCCATGAACGAACTGCAAAAACAGTTTCCTATCTTAACTGTGCCGGAAAACGGGAAGCGCCTGATTTATCTCGACAACGCCGCCACAACACAAAAGCCGCTGTCTGTTTTGAAGGCGGTGGAGGATTACTACCGCCAGGACAATGCCAATCCCCACCGGGGCGTGTATGAGCTGGGCGTTCGCGCCACAGATGCCCATGAGAACGCCAGAGTGGCGGTGGCCCGCTTTCTTCACGCTACGCCGGAGGAGCTTATTTTCACCCAGAATACCTCCGAGGGTCTGAATCTGGTGGCGTACAGCTATGGCTTGGAGTTTTTGAAGGCGGGGGATGAAATCGCCCTCTCCGTGGCGGAGCACCACAGCAATCTGGTCCCGTGGCAGCGGGTGGCCAAGGCCACCGGCGCGAAGCTGGTGTATTTCTATCCCGGACCCGACGGCCGCCTAAGCGAGGAGGAGCTGGACCGGAAAATTACGGACCGCACCCGGCTGGTGGCGATTGCGCAGGTTTCAAACGTTCTGGGGCTGGAAGCCCCGGTGGCCTCCATTGTCCGCAGAGCCCGCGCCGTGGGTGCGGTGGTGGTGCTGGACTGCGCCCAGAGCGCGCCCCATTTGCCCGTGGATGTGAAGGCGCTGGACGTGGACTTCGCCGCCTTCTCAGGGCATAAACTCTACGCCCCTATGGGCGTGGGCGCGCTGTACGGAAAGAAGGAGCTGCTGGAAAAAATGCCGCCCTTCCTCAGCGGCGGCGACATGATTGCCTCGGTCCATGAGCAAAGCGTTTCTTACGCCGAAATTCCCCGCTGCTTTGAGGCGGGAACCCGCAATGTGGGCGGCGAGGTGGGATTGGAAGCCGCCATCCGGTTTATGGACGCTCTTGGCTGGGAACAGATCCAAGCCCATGAAAAGGCCCTGACGGCCCGTGCGCTGAAGGGCCTGTCCGCGATCCCCCATGTGACGGTGTACGGCGAACCGGTCCCGGAGGGACGGAGCGGCGTGATTTCCTTCAACGTGGACGGCGTGCATCCCCATGACACCGCCACGATTCTGGATGCGGACGGCATTGCGGTCCGGGCTGGGCATCACTGCGCCCAGCCGCTGATGGAGTTTCTGGGGATCACCGCCTGCGCCCGTGCTAGCTTCGCCGTATACAACACGGAAGAAGACGTGGATGCCTTTTTAAGCAGTGTGGAACAGGTGAGGAGGTGGATGGGTCTTGGAGCTTAACGCCCTGTATAATCAGATTATCGTGGAAAACAGCCGCGCGCCCCAAAACCGCCGCAAGGTGGAGGACGCAACCATCGCTTTAGAGGGCGTGAACCCAAGCTGTGGGGATGATATTATTCTGGAGCTGCGGGTAAAAGCGGGCGTGATTGAAGACGCCGGCTTTACGGGAGACGGCTGTGCAATTTCTCAGGCATCCGCTTCGCTGATGATTGATCTGGTCAAGGGCCGGGCGGTGGAGGACGCAAGAGAACTGCTGCATCTCTTCTTCGGCATGATTAAGGGAGAGGTGGCGGACGAAGCCCGGCTGGAAAAGCTGGAGGAAGCCATTGCCTTGCAGGGAGTTTCCCATATGCCCGCCCGGGTGAAATGCGCCGTGCTGGCGTGGCATACGCTGGAAGAGGCTTTGGACGGAAAACAGTCACAAAAGCTCCAGCTGTAAGCAACCCAAATTCCGGTTACACAATTACTATTTCCGCACATTCCATGGCGCGTGCTACTTCTCGGCGGCCGGTCTTTTGACCGGCCGCCTCTTTTTTAGAGAAAGCTTGCGTCCACGCCTGCCCGGCTTTCGGACAGGCCCAAGCCGTTATAGTAAGCTGGGGGGGCGTGACATTGCACAGGAAAAGGCGGATGCCGGGCGCCTTCGCCGTAAACAAGCGGGATAATGAAAGAATCAAAGGAGACGTTATCGCTTCGCATACGGCGTAGATTGACTTCAGGGCACGGAAGTAAGACAAGGCAAAAAGTTCCAAAAACGCCCCGAAATCAAATTTTTGTGACTTTGTTACTTGCAAATAAAAGCGTAATATGATAACATAAACCCAAAATAGGATGAGAAAGCAGATGAAAGGCATACCCGGTGAAAACCGGCGACGCAAAGCTATAGGGCCGTATGTGGAACTCCTGCCCGAGAGGAGCGGGTTTTCCATTCGGCAGCCAGCTGCCACATGCCAAGATGCACGACCAGTGCATTGGAAAAGTGCTGAAAGCTGTCGTGCTCACGGCAGCTTTTTATGCTTTTCGGAGGATGACCATGCTGGGAACAAGCAGACAAAAAACGAGGAATATTCAAGGCTTTACCTTGATGGAAACTTTGACAGTCGTCGTAATTGTAGGGGTTTTTGCGTCTTTTGCCGCTTCGTCTCTGTTTCAGCAGTGGAAACGCCTGCAACTGACGGATCTGGATGGAACCGCCCGTGAAATCTATATGTCGGCGCAGAGTGATTTGATGGATCGGAAGGTTTCCGGTACGCTGGGAACCTTGACGGCGGATGCCGGAGGAAGCGCACAGCCGGAAACGGCAAGCGGCGACGGGGTTACCGAAACGCTGTATTACATAGATTCAGCTACGGCGGGAGACAGTCTGCCCAAAACCGGTGATCTTCTTTTTACACTGTTCGGCAGCTATGTGCTGTATCTGAATCCCCGGACGGGAGATATCACCGATGTGTATTATTCCAAGGATACGCTGACGTATGACGCGGTGGATGCGCTGCGAAAGCTGATGGATGGCACCGATGACCCCGACCTTCGGTCAAAAGAGGGAATCGGTTATTACGGCGGAGGAACACTCAGTGAAACCGTTGGGGGGTCTGTCGAGGAAGAAATCGAAGAGCCTCATGGAACCGAAATGCTGAAGCTGATCAATCAGGAAGATCTCTATGTGGAACTGAGGTATCCGAATTTGGGGTCAGCCGCCACCAATCCCGAAAAGGTGAAAGCCATGATTACGCTGACAGATGAGAACGGCGATATGGCTTCGGTGACAGTGGACGGGCAGCCACCGGATACGAATGGGACCTCCGCTTCCCATTTCTGGGGCAGCATCGATTCGGACAATACATATACGCTATATGTTTTGCTGGACAGCATGGTGGAGGGCGGCTCGTTTACGGAGCTGTTT
Source organism: Oscillibacter sp. (assembly GCF_032018205.1). GTDB lineage: Bacteria > Bacillota > Clostridia > Oscillospirales > Oscillospiraceae > Oscillibacter. Next base: position 51,510 of record NZ_DALZOY010000013.1, read on the forward strand.
CCTGACCTTGCGGCGGGGGACGACATTACCGTTAAGGCAACGCTCTCTTACGCAGGGAAGCCGCTGTATCAGAACGCCCTGATCGGCACGGCCAACAGCCTGTTTGCCCAAAAGTATGGCGAAGACGTTACTGTCGGCGGCATGAAGCATCGCAGGGGCGTGGAGTTTGCTTACGCACGGCAGTTAAGCAATCTGCGGTATTATCATCAGGGCAGAGCGGCCGCCGTGCAATCGGGAGATATTGATTTTATAAAAACCTTGCGGCAGGAGAATATGCTGCCTGCGAAGGCGCACCGGGACGCCGCGCCGGATACCTTTACCCCTATCCTCCTAACGGATTCCACAAAGCAGGGCGGTATTACCATTGATGGACAGGACGGCGCGGGAACGATACATACTCTCAGCAATTTTAAAATTTTCCAAACGGGAAACGCCGGCCTCGTCGGTAAAACCACAGTTTCCGCCACAATGCAGAACCTGCGGCTAAAGGACTGGACCGTATCCGGCGGCACCAGAGCCGGCGCGTTGATCGGCTCGCTGATCGGCTCCGGGGGCGGCGTTGCGGTGGAGAATTGCGGCGTCTACCTCACCGGCGCAGGGAAAGGCTTTGTGACCGGAGGAACCGGTGTTTCCGGAGATGAAGCGCCCACTGGTGGTCTGATCGGGGAGGTGCAGGCGGGCGGGAAAGCTGTTTTGATTCAAAACTGCTTTTCCTCGCTGGCTGTGGGAAACAGCAAACAGACCACAGGCGGCCTGATTGGAAGAGCCGGCGGAGGGACGTCCGGCGCACCGGTGAAGATTCAAAACAGCTATGCCAGCGGCAGTGTCGCTGCGGGGACATTCGGGGCGTACCGCGCCGCGGCGGGCGGCCTGATTGGTGCGTCTACAGGTGTTGTGAAGGTGAACGACAGCTTTTCCGCAGCCGCCGTATTCGGCGCATCCTCCTGCGGCGGTCTGGTGGGAGCCGCTTCCGGCTCTTTGAGCATTGACGGCAGCTATGCCTGCGGAACGGTTGTTACCGGAACTGCGGAAACATACGGCCCGTTGGTGGGCAGCGGCAGCGCGGTTTATACCGACTGCAAATATCTCAGCCAGAGTGGAAATACGGTTGTGGCGGATGCAGGCGCAACACCTGACGGCGTCTCTGCCTACGAGTATGACACTCTTGCGAAAGGCGTAAAAAACGCAGCGGCGAAATGCCATCCGTATCGGCAGGACCTTTTGAAGCAGGCATATCCCTTCCTCATGGTGACGGAGGAGTATTACGGAGACTGGCCGGTTCGATATGAGCCGACGCAGAAGATTGAGACGCCGTATGGATTATGCTACTATGAACAGTATAGTGATGGGGCGTGGGGCTTTTACGGATATGACAAGGCCGGAAATTTGGCGGATTCTCTGGATTATGCCAATGCGAAAACAATTTCCTTGACCGGCTATGGCGTTCTTGTGCCGGAAGGGACGGAAGATGTAAAAGTGCCGAGATTTGACAAGAACAATATTTACTGGGGCGTGGCCGTTTTTGATGGTAAGACTGCGCTTTCGACGCTTGAACAGGACTTGTACCCCTTGAGAAACGGCGGAAGTGATTTGCTGAATTACAACAACCAGACCGCGCGTGTGGTGTATGATGCGCAGACTGATCGGAATGTTTATTTAAACCCGCTGTTTGCGGCGGCAATTTCCATGGAACCGTTAAAGGTAAACGAAGCCGGTCCCATGCAAATCCGCACGGAGGAGCAACTGCGAAACCGGCGGCTGATTGCTGAGACAAGCTGGTATTTTAAGCAGACTCATAATATCTCCGTTTTAAAGGCGGACACAGGAAGTTACATCAATAATACCAACTGCACATATGATGGCGCCGGAAATCTGATTAGCGGTCTGAAAAACCCGCTGTTTCAAACTAGTCTTGGGGTAATCGCAAATCTTTATTTAAAAGATGTTTCCATCAATCAGCCGGGGGATGCTGCGGCGCTTGCGGTTATCAGTCAGGCGCCGGTTCAGAACTGCCATCTGATCTCCGGCTCCATTGTCAGCACGGGCGGCAATGCCGCCGGGCTGATTGGGGGACTGAACGACATTGGAGCCGATGTTATCGACTGTTCCGTGGGCGGCTTGGATGCGGCACAAAAGGTGACCGTCCGCGCGGGAGGTCAGTATGCAGCCGGACTTGTGGCAACGGCAACCACCGGAAGCATCAGAAATTCCACGGTGGAAAACACCGCCGTATCTGCCACCGGAAGCACCACCGCCGCCGCTGGGTTGATCGCGTATTGCAACAGCATCACTGTTGAAAGCTGCTCCGTTGGAAAAGCGGTTCCCTGCGGCGTCACTTCCCAATATGGCAGTGCCGGTGGGCTGATGGTGAAAAGTCAGGCAAAGGTTACGGATTGTTCCTTTGCCGGAACGGTTAAAGGATACGGCGATGCGGCAGGGCTGATTGTCTCCACGGAAAGCCTCGGCAGTATTACGTCCATGGACGGCAGCACCGCTAATTGCGATGTTGTTTCGGAAAACGGCAGTGCCGGTGGGCTGATGGTGAAAAGTCAGGCGCCGGTAACCAACTGCTCCTTCACCGGAACCGTCACAGCCGCCGCTGATGCAGCGGGTCTGGCGGTGACGAATTTGGCTGACAGCAACTCCCGGATAAAAGACTGCACCGTCGACGCAAAAATTCTGTCCTCGGGAGGGAATGCAGCGGGTCTTGCGATCACCAATGGCTATTCGGCTTTGATTTCCGGCTGTTCCGCGACAGGCCCTGTGACCGCGCAAAAGGCTGGAATGACTGCGTCGGGTGGCGTGATTACCAACCGGGGAACCATCAGTCTGAGCTATTCGGCGTCCGCGGTAACGGCTTCCGGCTCAGGGGGCAATGCCGTCGGATTTGTGGATTTAATGCAATCCGGAACCGTGGCGTCCTGCTATTACAGCGGTACGGTAACAGCCGCAGGCGGAACAGCGGCGGGCTTCTGCCGGAGCATCACAAACGGCACCGTTTCCGATTGCTTTGCTGTGGGAACGGCCAGCGCCGGAAAGGGAATGGCCGTGGGCTTTATAAAAACGGCGCATGTTTGGAACAGCCGGTCTGTGGTGAACAGTTATTCCGCGGTGGAGGTTTTGGTCGACGCAGGCGGAACGGCAGAGGGCTTTACCGCCGACGATGTAAAGGCTTATATCAATGGTGCGGCGAAAGAGGATCGGTACGTAAATTGCTATTGGGTGTCGCAGCCCGGATTTAACGAAGCCGTGTCTCAGGAGACCAATGACGGCGGCAAGGTTGTCTCTGTTACATTTACGCAGTTGGAGACGCTCAAGACCGTCTTCTCAGGTTGGAACTGGGACTCTGGCAGCGGAAGCTGGACCCTGAATACCTCCGCCGGACAGACGCATCCGTTTTCCGAGACCCTGAAGGGGAGCGCCTATCCGTATCCACGCATTCTGATGCTGGATTTCTACGGAGACTGGCGGCATTGAGAAAATCAGGAAACGCAGCCGGTTTGCGGCAGGAGGAGGTCATGCGGATGATTTTTCAAAAACTGCATAGCCGCCGCGGAGCGTCCATGCTGATTTCACTGCTTTTTTTCATGGTCTGTCTGACTGTGGGTTCTTTGATTCTGGGCGGGGCCTCGGCCAGCGCCGCCAAAAGCGAGGGCCGCAATGCCGATCAGCAAAACTATCTGGCGGTGGCGTCCGCCGCCCGCCTTCTGAGGGACGAGCTGGGAAAAAGCGCCCATGTTGTGGGAAGGACGCGAAGCCCCGATGTAACGGATCCGGACACAGGAGAGGTTACCTTTGGAACGTGGAGCCCGTTTTTGCTGGAAAGCGATGCAGACGCAGACTTGCTGACCGGCGTTTACAACGAAGTTTACAACACCGACGCATCTTACAGCGGAACGCTGACCGTCACGGCGGGGGGGGGCCTGCCCGCCGTGAACGCGACGCTTTCCATGAAGAAGACGGGCGACGTTGCGGTTGTGCTCACCGCCGGCGATTATACCATGACGGTGACGTTTCGTGCCCGGACGGCGCAAAATACGGACGGCGAAACCTACGATTACCGGACCACCTCGTGGAGTGCGGGTGTGATTAAAAAGGGGGCCGGGGCATGAGCAGGAAGAGATGGACCTCCGGCGAGACGCTGGTGGAAACGTTGGCGGCGATTTTGATTGCCGCGCTGGCAAGTATTCTGCTTTTGCAGATGACGGTGGTTTCTGTGCGAATCAACGAAAAGGCGCGGCAGATGGACGAGGACTACCAAACCGCGCTGTCCGCGGTGGAAAGCCAGCGGGAAGGAAGTTTTGACGGAGAAGATATTTCGATTGTGCTTGACAGTCCGGAAAAAAAGTGGAACTATTCAGTTAGCTATTATCAGTCCGGAGAGCTGACGGCTTACGCTACCCGGGGAGGTGGAGCCGGGTGAAGCAAACGGCTTTTTCATGGCGAGCCCGATCTGGAATGACACTGGTGGAAACGCTTGTGGCGGTTCTGATGGCGGTGCTGCTGACGACAATGGTCGCCGCAGGCATAGCGGCGGCGGTCCGGATTCGGGCGCAAAGCACCTTTATTTCCGGAAGCCAGCAGGTTGCCGACACCATTGGAGCGGCGCTGTCCGATGTACTGCGGTATGCCACTGACGTGGAGACGGACGGAGAAGGCGCGGTGAGCGCATTTACCAATGTGAATTACGGCATCACGGCAGGGCGGATTTATGTGGGCGCGGGGGATGAAGATGGGGACCGGGGCGTAATTTATCTGAACGCGCCGGGCGCTGCAAAGAAAATACCGCTGCTGACCAATCCCGGTTATTCGGGGCTGGCGGTGGTTCCGGAGGACTTCGACTCTGATGACGATGGCATCGGCGGCCCGCTTGCGCTGCACTATTCCGACGGCGTTTTTTCCGGGATCTATCGGCTGTATGATTTTGCCGGGGCGAAGTTGTCGGAGCCGATTGAATTTACATTTCGCGCACTCAACGGCTGATGAATGGGCATAAAGGAGAAACAAGTATGACTTATACCCGCTTGGGGGATTTGCTGGTATCCGTAGGGCTGATCTCGCCCGAACAGTTGGAGCACGCTCTGGAGTTCCAGAAAAAAACCAAGAACCGCTTGGGCAGCGAGCTGATTGAGGAGAAAATCATTACTGAGCAGCAGTTGATGAGCGCCCTGCAAAAGCAACTGGGTGTGGAGTGTGTGGATCTGTCTCAAATACAGATTCCGCCCCGGCTGGCGGAACTGCTGCCGAAGAACATTGCTCGAAAGTATGGCATCGTGCCGGTAAAGCTGGGTGGAAATACCCTGTATATTGCCATGAGCGATCCCTTGAATTTCATGGCCATTGAGGAGGTCAAAACGGCGACCCGGAAGCGCGTGGTGCCGATGATTGCCACCTCGGCGAATATTGAGCGCGCCATTTCCACGCTTTACGGCAACGAGGGCGCGGCACGGGCAATTGAAGACATGAAGCGGGAGATCGCGGTGGGGACGCAGTCCGCCATCCAGTCCGCCGACAATTTTACCGCCAGCGTTCTGGGCGGTGAGGAAGAGAGCGAGTTTGCGCCCACGGTGCGTTTGGTCAATTCCATTATTGAACGGGCGGTGGAGGAAAGCGCCAGTGACATCCATATTGAACCGGAGGAGAAGGAACTTCGGGTTCGGATGCGGATTGACGGGGTGATGCACAGCATCATGCCTGTGCCCAAGGATTTGCAGGGGTCGGTCATCTCCCGCCTGAAAATTATGGGCGGCATGGATATCACGGAGCGCCGGATTCCGCAGGACGGACGGGCGGCCGTGCGAAGCAAAGACCGGGATGTGGATTTGCGGATGTCCACGCTTCCCGTGATCTATGGCGAAAAGGTGGTTATCCGGCTGCTGGACAAGGATGCCCAACTGCTGAGCAAAGAACGGCTGGGGCTGATGGGCGGCGATCTGGAAAAATACACGGATTTGATTCAAAGGCCCTCCGGCGTGGTGCTGATTGTGGGTCCCACAGGGAGTGGAAAATCTTCGACAATGTATACGATGATCCGCGAACTGAACACGGAACAGGTCAACCTGATTTCTCTGGAGGACCCCGTGGAATATAACATCGATGGAGCAAACCAGGTTCAAATTAACGAGAAAACAGGCATGACATTTGCGGGCGGCCTGCGGGCAATCCTGCGGCAGGATCCCGACATTATCGCCGTGGGAGAGATCCGGGACGGAGAGACCGCGCAGATCGCCATGCGGGCGGCCATCACCGGGCATTTGGTGTTGTCCACCATACATACCAACGATGCCCTGTCCACAATTGACCGTCTGAAGGACATTGGCGTAGAGCCTTATTTAATTTCAGGCGCTGTGAACGGCATCATTTCTCAGCGTCTGGTGCGGCGCATCTGTCCCGACTGTCGGCAGGAGTACGACCCGAATCCGGAGGAATGGATGGACATTGGTATGATCGACAGCCCGGTACGCCGGGTATATCGAGGTGCGGGCTGCTCCCGCTGCTTCGGCACCGGCTACAGGGGACGCATTGCCGCGTTTGAAATTTTAACGCTCAGCCATGCACTGCGTTTGGCAGTGAATCGAAACGCATCGCGGGAAGAACTGGAAGAGATCATCCGCCGGGAGGGACGCTTTGTCTCGCTGGCGGAGAATGTCCAGCGTCTGGTACTGGAAGGAACCACCACGGTTGAGGAGGCGCGGAGAATTACCGTTTCCGCGGAGAACCTATGACCATTGAAGAGTTGATTGCGCAGGCATCCGCAGATCATGCCTCCGACATACATTTGATTTGCGGACTGCCGCCGAAATATCGGGTGGGAGGCGCGCTTCGCTCCATGCGGGACGAGCCCCTAACGGATGAGGACTGCGACGAGCTGGTCCATCGGCTGGCAGGGGAGAGGTATTTTCAGTTTTTGGAGACAGGCGAGCTGGATGCCGCCGCCACCGTAAACGGTGTGCGAATCCGCGTCAACCTGTTTCGCCAGCAGGAACGAAGCTCCGCAGCGGTGCGGCTGCTGGCGGACCGGATTCCCGAGCTGGAAGGGCTTGGACTTCCGCCCAAAGTGGAGGAGCTGACAGAGCTTTCCCGGGGCATTGTTCTTGTTACCGGGGAGACGGGCAGCGGCAAATCCACAACGCTGGCCGCGATGCTCAGCCGCATAAACCGCAGCCGTGCGGCTCACATTTTAACGCTGGAGGACCCTATCGAGTACATTTACACGCCTGACCGCTGCATTTTCAATCAGCGGGAGGTGGGCAGGGACACGGCCAGCTATGCATCCGGTCTGCGGGCAGCGCTTCGGGAGGACCCGGACATTTTGCTGATTGGCGAAATGCGGGACCTGTCCACGATAGAAACCGCGCTGACTGCCGCCGAGACGGGGCATCTGGTTCTTTCCACGCTGCACACCGGCGGCGCGGCAGACGCAGTGGACCGCATTGTGGGTGCTTTTCAGGAGGCCCGCCAGCGGCAGATCAGAATGCAGCTTTCCATGACGCTTCGAGCGGTGCTGTCTCAGCAGCTGCTTCCCGACCGCAGCGGCGGGCGGGTGTGCGCCTGCGAGCTGATGGTGGTGAATGGGGCCGTCCGCAATCTGATTCGGGAGGGGAAGACCCCTCAGATAGAAAACGCCATTGCCACCTCTGCGGCAGAGGGCGGCATCACGATGGACAACGCCATTTTGCGGCTGTACCGGTCGGGAAAAATCTCCGCCGAAACTGCGCAGCAGGCCGCCCGCGACCCGGAGTACATTAAAAAAAGCCTGATGCGCTGAACTGATTGGGAAAGCAAGGTGAATCCTGTTGCAGACATTTAAATACAAGGCAATTTCCAAGGACGGTGCGGAGGTTTCCGGGGTGTTGGAGGCGTTTGACGAGTTTGCGGCGGTAGCCCGGATTAAGGAAACCTGTTCCGTGGTCACCAAAATTACGCAGGTGCGGGAAAAGTCCCGGATGCAGCAGGATGTGACGCTGAACAATATCGACGAAAAGGCGCTTTCAGTGATGTGCGCACAGTTTTCCATCATTTTGGGCGCGGGTCTTCCTGTGGTCCGTGCAGTGGAGCTGATTGCTCAGCAAACTGCGGACCGGACGCTGCGAAAAATTTTGGGTGAGACGGCGGAAGATGTGGCGGCGGGGTTTGGCTTGGCCCGCAGCTTGCAGAACAAGGGGAAGAATCTTCCCATTGCGTTTATCGAAACCATTCGCTCCGGCGAGGAATCCGGCACGCTGGACGTGGCTTTCGGGCGGCTGCGTGACTATTACGACAGGTCGTCCAAGCTCAGGGGAAAAGTAAAGGCCACCATGATATATCCCATGTTTACCCTGTGCGTGGCCGTGGCGGTGGTGATCATCATCATGGTGGTGGCCGTGCCGGCGTTTACCTCCAGCTTTGCATCCATGGGCGTGGAGCTGCCGGGCGTCACCCGGGCGTTGATCGCTGTGAGCGGATTTTTTTCACAATTTTGGGCGCTGCTGGTCACGCTGATTGCCGGGAGTACCTTGTTATATAAGCTGTACGGGCGGACGGAGCGGGGGCGAATTTCCCAGTCCCGGTTCCGGCTGAAGATTCCTTTGCTGGGGAGGATTGTCCTTTTACGGACGGCATCCCAGTTTGCCCGCACCATGTCCACGTTGCTGACGGCGGGGCTTCCCCTGCTGCGGGCGGTAACGGTGACGGCGAAGGTGCTGGAGGACGAGTGGATTGGCTCGGAGCTTTCCAAGCAGGTTCCGAAGCTGGAGGAGGGAAAGACGCTGAACAGCTGCCTGCGCGTTATGGGAATTTTCCCGGATCTGCTGGTGGAGATGACCGGCGTGGGCGAGGAAACCGGCGAGCTGGAGGGCACGCTGGATACGGTGGCCGCCTATTACGACAACGAGGTGGAACTGACCTCGAGAAAGGCCCTCAGCCTGCTGGAGCCGGTGGTCATTTGCTGTCTGGCGGGCATCGTGGGGTTTATTCTGCTGTCCGTTTATCTGCCCATGTTCAGCCTTTACGGCTCAATTTAGAAAGTTCGGTATTCCGCCGGGACGCAACCCGCCCGGCTGATACATCATATAAGTTTTCAACAACCCTAAGAAGATAAAACGAGGAGGAACATTTCATGTTACAGACAACCGTGCAATCCCTGAAAGCAAAAAAGAATTCCAAAAAGGGCTTTACCCTGATGGAGATGCTGATTGTTGTGGCCATTATCGGCGTTTTGGTGGCCATTTCCATTCCCGTGTTTACTGCTAAGCTGACCGATGCTAGAAAGGCGGCTGACGACGCCAATATGCGCACGGCGAAGGCCGTGTATGCCGTGTATCAGCTAAATGCCAGCAGCAGTAGCGACGACAGCGGCCTTGGTAGTGGTGGACCGTATTATTTTAACGCCTCCACCGGAAAGTTCCAGACTACTGGCACTGACGCTTCTGGTGCGTATAAAGCGCAAAGCGAGGATGGAACAGCTCGCGGAGTGGGCAATGTTATTAAGGTAGACACCAGCAGTACCAATGGGCCTGTGTGGGCGGCGGCACCGACAGCTTAACTCCATCTAAGACTTCATAGTTTCGGCGTTCTCCCTGCCGCCGTTGGGTTGCGGTGGTCTGGGGGAAGCATCCGCCCGCGGCCTGTCCCGAAATTTCGGGACAGGCCCGCCGGGCCTTTCATTCTCATTGGGAGGATTCGCGTATGCTCCATCTTTCCGCCGCCCTGACGGCGTATATTTTAACAATTACCGCCCTTTTGGGGCTGGTTCTGGGTAGCTTTGCCGCCTGCATGGCGGACCGGGTGGCGGCGGGAGAAAGCTTTCTCCGTGGCCGCAGCCATTGCGACCGCTGTGGCCATGTCCTCACGCCCCGGGATTTGATCCCGGTGGTTTCGTGGCTGGCGCTGAGAGGAAGGTGCCGCTGGTGCGGCGCGAAAATTCCAGTCCGCTGCCCTGCGGCGGAGCTGCTGTGCGCCGCCGCGTTTGTGGGGATTGTCCTGCGGTACGACGTGACGCTTCAAACGCTTCAGTATTGGATTCTCACCGTGCTGCTGCTGGCGACGGCGCTGGTGGATTACGACACCGCCATGATTCCCGACGGATTTTTGCTGGCCATGGCGGCAGACTGGCTGATGTTTCTGCCGCTTCTTCACCGTGGCGCGGTGGGGGCCGCAGCTTTGCGGGGTCTTGCCGGTGCGCTGGCCGCCTCCGTTCCGCTTTTGGTTTTGGTGCTGGTGATGGACCGGGTTTTAAAGCGGGAGAGCATGGGCGGCGGAGACCTTAAATTCTTTTTTGCTGCCGGTCTGTTTTTTTCGTGGCAGTCGGTGCTGTTTTTGCTGATTGCCTCCTGCCTGCTGGGAATTTTATTTGCGCTGGCGTCGAGCCGGACGGCGGGGGACCCGGAAAATCCCAAGGCATTTCCCTTTGGTCCCGCGATTGCGGCGGGAGTCTATCTTTCGCTGCTGGCGGCGGAGCCCGCCATGGCGGCCTATCTGCGCCTTTTTTTACTTTGAGAGTTCCCGCCGCGTTTTGCGGCGGTTGCCATAAAACCTGACTGACAGGGAGGATTTTATGTCCAATACCTATCTGGGACTTGACATCGGAACAAACGCAATGAAGCTGGCGGTTGTGAAGGGCGGGCGTGTGCAGAAGCTCTGCGCATCGCTGCTGCCGGAAAATCTGGTGCGGGACGGACGCGTTACGTCTCCCGATGCACTGGCGGAGGAATTGCGGGGACTGCTGCGGGCCCAGCGCATTTCCGAGCGGAAATGCGTGCTGGCGCTGTCGCCCGAGGCGGCGTTTGTTCGTCGGATTACCGTGCCGTGGATGACCACGGAGCAGTTGAAGGTCAACCTGCCTTATGAATTTCACGATTATATTCAAAAGGACAAGGAATTGTATTTTTACGACTATGCCGTGGCAGGCGTCAACCGGAACGATGCCGGAAATCCAGAGACGATGGATCTGTTGGCGGCGGCGGCGCCTAAGGAACTGATTGCCGTGGGAAGGTCGGCACTGCGCAGGGCGGGAATGAAGCTTTCGGCGGCGGTGCCGGAGTATCTGACCTACCGTAACCTGATTACCGCCTACGAGCGTGCCCACCCGGACAGCCATCCCCGGGAGTATTGTCTGGTGGACATGGGCCATAGCGCCATCCGCGTTCATATGTACCGGGATGGTGTATATGAAACCTCCCGCGTGCTTGAGTATGGCGGCGTTTCCGTCGGTGCGCTGATTGCGGACAGTGTCTCTGTGGATTTTCACATAGCGGCGGATTACATGGTGTCCAATTACAAAAATGTACAGGAGCTTTCCGTGTGCCGTGAGCTGTACAGAAAAATTGCGGTGGAAATTTTGCGGGCAGTAAATTTCTACGGGTTTAATACTCCTGATTCAGATCTGCGGGACATTTATTTTGGCGGCGGGCTGGTGAAGATTCAGGCGCTGATGGATGCTGTCCGGGACGCGATTCCCCTGAATCTGCATTTTATGGAGGAACTGCTTCCCTCCGCGGAGAATACCGATTTGGCGGGGCAGTGTCCCGCCGCCATCGGCGCAGCGCTGGAAATGGCCGGGAGGTAGAGAAAAGATGACAAAGAAAGAGCGGCAGTATCCATTCAAAACCTCCATCAATTTGGCGCAAAGGGAGCGGCGTCCCGGCAATCTTGCCGCAACTGTAACCACCGCCGTTATTCTGACGGTGGCGATTGCGGCGTTCTCCAAATTCGGGGTGATTGACCGGCTTCAGGCCGTTGGTGCAATCCGCGCGCAGGTTGCCCAGCAGGAGGCGTTGGTGGAGCAGGTCAGAGGACAGACTGCGGAGTATGATCTGATTTTGGAGCGGTATCAGAGCGAGTCTTTGCGCAGGAATACCGCCGTCGGGGGAGCGGACCCCATAAAGTGTTTGGAGCTTGTTGAAAAAAACCTGTTGAACCGGGCACGGGTCGCGTCCTTCACCGTCGACATGGACACGGTCACGGTAAAAATCTCCGACGTAACGCTCAACGACATTTCCGATATTTATCAGAATCTGACGAAGGATGCGGCGGTGTCTGGCGTACAGGTGTTCAATGCTTCCACCGACAATGAAAACAGTGCAAAGGTGACCGCCGCCATGACAATCTCAATGGCTGTGGAAAAGCCGACCCAGACTGACGCGGAGAGGGGGGCGGCTTCATGATGCGAAGAGAGTTTACCCAGAGGGAAAAGGTGCTGCTGCTGGTGCTGGTGGTGGTGCTGCTGCTTTCCGGCTATGTGAAGCTGTTTTTGGATCCCCTGAACGCACAGATGTCTGATGCGCAAAACCAGTTGGCGCAGGCGCAGGATTTACTGATTGTGGAGCAGACAAAGCTGGCCCGGATGCAGAAAATGGAGACAGAATTGGAAGACGGTGACATATCGGGAGAGGTTGAAATTCCGGATTATGACAACATTAACAACGTGATGATTCAACTGGATGCCATTCTCACGGCGGCATCCGATTATCAGATGACGTTTGCGGAGCTTCAGTTTGGGAACGAGTTGGTGTCCCGGCCTATACAAATGACGTTTACGGCCGGCAGTTATTCCGGGGCCAGGGCTATTTTGACCGCGCTGTATCAATGCAAATACTGCTGTGCTTTGAGCGGAATCTCCGTAGTCTCCTCTGATCAGAACGGTTCCGGGGATGTGAAGGATCAGGAGGTAACCGTGAAACTGACCGCGACATTTTATGAGCGCAACCACAGTACCGGCGCATCGGATGCCGAGGGAAACTGAGAATTTGCTTTTGCACCGGACAGGTCCATCAAGTCTCAAGCGGGTAAAATTGAACCGGGAACGCTCACCATTCATTGCAAGGTGAGCGTTCCCGGTTTTTTAGCATGAGGAGAAGATCGGACAAATCTTGCCCTGCGCTTTCGAGAGGATTACGAGCCGCCTCAGTTCAGCGCGTCTGCGCTCTGGTGAAACAGCTCTGAAACCCGGGCCGCCACGGCGGACAAGGTCCACATCCTGCGCCAGCAGCGCGTCCGCGGCGGTCTGGGCCTCCTTCAAAAGCGCTGCGTCGCAGCCAAGGTCCGCCACCCGCAGACCCGGCAGGCCGTGCTGCCGCAGACCGAAAAAGTCGCCGGGTCCTCGCAGGCGCAAATCCTCCTCCGCGATTTTAAAGCCGTCCGCCGTCTGGGTCATGACGCGCAGGCGCTGGCGGGTATCCTCGTTTTTACTGTCGGAGATCAGAATGCAATAGGATTTGTGGACGCCCCGGCCCACCCGGCCCCGGAGCTGATGGAGCTGGCTCAAGCCGAATCGCTCCGCGTTTTCCACCACCATTACCGTGCCATTGGGTACGTCCACCCCCACCTCAATCACCGTGGTGGACACCAGAATGTCCGTTTCCCCGCCGGCAAAGGCAGACATGACGGCCTCTTTTTCCTTTGCTTTCAGCTTCCCGTGGACAAAAGCCACCCGCAGGTCGGGGAAGACCTCTGCGCGCAGGGTTTCCGCATACTGCATCACGGCCTTGCGCCCGTCGTCCCCGTCCTCGCTCTCCGTAATTTCGGGGCAGACCACATAGCACTGCCGCCCCTCCTCGACCTGCTTGCGCAGAAAGGCATACAGCCGGGGGCGGTAGCCGCCGGAGACGGCGGAGGTGCCGATGTGCTGCCGCCCGGGGGCAGCTCGTCAATGACGGAGACATCCAGATCACCGTAAAGAATCAGGGCCAGCGTCCGGGGAATGGGAGTGGCGGACATGACCAGCATATGGGGGCTGTCTCCCTTGGAGGCCAGCGCCGCCCGCTGGCCCACGCCAAAGCGGTGCTGCTCGTCCGTCACCACCAGTCCAAGACGCTGGTACTCCACGCCGCCGGAAATCAGCGCATGGGTCCCGATGATAAAATCAATTTCTCCCGCCGCCAGTTGGGCAGAGAGAGTGCGTTTGGTCTTTGGAGTCATGGACCCGGTCAGCAGGGCGCAGCGCACGTCCAGCCGCTCCAGCAGGGGGGAAAGCCCGTCGTAATGCTGGCGGGCCAGAATTTCCGTGGGAGCCATCAGCGCGGCCTGACGGCTGTTTTTCACGCAGAAGTACACGCATGCGGCGGCTACCATGGTTTTTCCGGAGCCTACGTCTCCCTGACACAGCCGGTTCATGGGACGGCCCGAGCGCATATCCCCAAGGGCTTCCTCCACGCAGCGCTTTTGGGCGGCGGTGAGGGTGAAGGGGAGCGCGGTGTAAAAAGGAGCCATATCAACAGGTTCAAACGGCGTGGTGCGCACCTCATCCCGCCGGGAGCGGAGGCGGCGCAGACCGATGGTGAACAAAAACAGCTCTTCAAACGCTAGCCGCCGCCGGGAGAGATCCAGCGCTTCCGGAGAGGCGGGAAAGTGAATGCTTTCATAGGCAAAGCCTGCATGGCAAAGCTGATACGCCTGACGCACGCCCTCCGGCAGTACGTCCGGAAGAATGTCTCCGCAGGCGTCCAGTCCCTGACGGATGGAGCGGGAGAGAAGCAGGCGGCTCACCCCGGCGGTGAGGGGATAAACAGGGACGATGCGGCCCGTTTGCTCCCGTCGGTCTGCCGGTTCTACCACGGGGTTTGCCATCTGGCGGCGGAGAAGGTTTCCCTCCGCCTTTCCGTAAAAGACATAGGATTCCCCGGCCTTCAGGCTGTTTTTCAGCCAAGCCTGATTAAAAAAAGTCACATCCAGCGCGCCGGAGTCGTCCACAGCCCGGAGCTTCACCAATTCAAGCCCCTTGCGGATGCGGGAGAGGGTAGGTGGAGAGGTTACCATCGCCTCCACGCAGGCAAGCTCTCCGGGCTGGAGGTCCGAAATCCGCTTTGTGAGCGTCCGGTCCCCATAGGCCCGGGGAAATAGGAAATCAAATCCCGTAAAGTGCAAATATTCAGCTTGCCGAGGGACTTGGCCCGTTGAGCGCCGATCCCCTTGATGAACTGCACGCTTGTATTTAAATCCGCCGTGGGGACCGCCTCCTCTCGCATTGCTGGTTTTATTATAGCCGCCCCCCGCCCTGTTGGCAAGGCGGTTTTCCGGGAAAAGGGAGACGGGGAAAGAGGGCGCGAAAAAATCTACGTGAAAATGGACACGAAAACATCGGTATCGCAAAATACAGCAAGGAAAATGAATGCAACGAAAAAGGCGGACCTCCAAAGAGGTCCGCCTTTTGTACAACCAATTTCCGTCGGGGTGCTTTACCGCAGGCTTCCCCAAAGGGATTACAGGTTCAAATTGAGGTATTCCACGTACCGATACGTAAGGCCGTCTTCCTCAATCGGCTCCGACTGGGAGGCGACTTTCCACGCGGTCAGCTTATCCAGATTGGGGAAGAAGGTATCCGTTCCGGGAATCACGGCCTCCACACGGGTCAGGTAAACCATTTTGCAGCGGGAGAGCATGGCCGCATAAATGCTGCCGCCCCCCATGACCCACACGTCGTCCGCGCTCACGTCCACCAGATTCAGCGCGGCTTCCACGCTGTGGACAATTTCCGCTCCCTCCCGGGTAAACTCCTTGTCGTGCGTGATGACAATATTGCGCCGGTTGGGCAGGGGATTTCCGCCGGGCAGGGTTTCCAGTGTTCTGCGGCCCATAATGACGGTTCCTCCGGAGGTGAGTGCGCGGAAGCGCTTCATATCCTCCTTGAGATAAAACAGCAACTGATTGTCCTTGCCGATTCCCCAATCCTGTGCTACGGATAAAATCGCGTTCATAAAAAAAGCCTCCCTCTTTATATGGCAATGGGAATTTTGGCTTCCAGCGGAGCGGGGGTATAGCCCTCCAGTTGGAAGCTGTCCCTTGTGAACCGGTAAAAATCCGTCACCGACAGGTCCGCGGAAAACCGCGGGGCGGCGGCGGGGGTCTGCGCGAGAATTTCTTCCACAATGGGGACATGCCGGTCGTAGATATGCGCATCGGCAATGACGTGGACCAGCTCTCCGGCCCGCAGGCCCGAAACCTGAGCCAGCATATGCGTCAGCACGGCGTACTGCACCACGTTCCAGTTGTTGGCGGCCAGCATATCCTGACTGCGCTGATTCAGAATGGCATTCAGGGTATTTCCCGAGACGTTGAAGGTCATGGAGTAGGCGCAGGGATAGAGGTGCATCTCGTGGAGATCCTGAAAATTATAGATGTTGGTGAGAATCCGGCGGCTGGCGGGGTTGTGCTTCAGATCGTACAGCACCCGGTCCACCTGATCGAACGCACCCTCGGGGTATTGGTGCTTCACGCCAAGCTGATAACCGTATGCCTTGCCGATGGAGCCGGTTTCATCCGACCACTGGTCCCAAATTTTGGCGTTTAAATCGTGAATGTTGTTGGACTTTTTCTGCCAAATCCACAAAAGCTCGTCAATTGCGGTTTTCCAGTAGGTTCGCCGTAGAGTCAGAATCGGAAACTCGGCGGCAAGGTCATACCGGTTTACAATTCCAAACTTCTTGACAGTGTGGGCGGGGGTTCCGTCCTCCCAGCGGGGTCGGACCTCCCGGTCCCTGTCCCACACGCCGGTATTCAGGATATCCCGGCAGTTTTGGATAAACAGCTCGTCCGCGCGGCTCATGATGAATCCCCCCGTTTTTTATTTTAACTAATATAGTATAGCAGAATAAGCCGACGGTTTCAACGGGGATTGACTGGGAACCACGAAAAAAGTTCCGCATAAAATTGCAGCCTTTTGGTAAAATGACGGTTGTATCTGTGCAAAAAGTGCTGTAAAATAAAAAGACGGTCCATAAAATCGGAGGGGGTGCGGGAGATGTCGGAGGGACTGGAGGGCGACAAGCGAGGCTATCTGCTGGAGGATTTTCGCCTGTTTCGCCTGAAGGATACCAGCACGAAGACGCTGGAGTATCACTATCACGAATTTGACAAGCTCATTCTCCTTTTGGGCGGCAGAGTGACCTATATGGTGGAGGGCGTGACCTACTTCCTCCAGCCGTGGGATTTGCTGCTGGTGCCCCGCAATCAGATTCACCGTGCGCTGATTGACACGGGAGAGCCTTATGAGCGGATGGTGCTGTGGCTGGGGCGGGAGTGGATGGACAAACGGAGCGACTCTGACGAGCCACTGTCCGCCTGCTTTGATCTGGCCTGCCGCCGGGGGTTTCACCTCCTGCGGACGGACGGAGAGCGCCGCCCCTTTTATCTGCGCCGGTTTCAGGAGCTGGAAGAAGCGCTTCGGTCCCGGGAATACGGCTGCGGCCGGATGGCCGACGCCTGCTGCCAGCAGCTTTTGATTGATGTGAATCGGGACAGTCTGCGGGACAAAACGGCAGAGCGGGAGAAGGACGCCTATCGTTCCGACCCAAAAATCGAGGAGATTTTGCACTATATCACCGGAAATTTGGATGGGCCCCTGACGGTAGAGGTTCTGGCGGAGCGGTTTTTTCTCAGCCGGTATTACCTGATGCACCGCTTTAAGGAGGTCACGGGCTATACCGTGCACCAATATATCAGCCAGAAGCGCCTGCTGCTGGCGGGGGAGCTGCTTCGGGAGGGAACACCTGTGATGCGGGCGGCGGCTCTTGCGGGATTTGGAGACTATTCCGCGTTTTTGCGGGCTTTTCGTGCCACGTTTCACGCAAGCCCCCGAGATTTTCAGCCGCGCCGGTGAAAACCGCCGCAAAATGACCGCCGGGTAGCAGGCGCTGCTGAAAAAGCAGCGCGGATACGGGGCAAAAAAGCGGGGAAATTTTCAGAGTGTTGTAAATGCCATTTGAACGGTTTAGAAAAGCTTGATATTCTAATAAAGTCATGATGTGCATAAACCCCGGGAAGCGCAGTATAGCGCTCCCCGGGGTGAGGAAAGAAAACGTGAGCCTTATTTGTGTGCTGCTTTGCGCATCGGAGAGGTAACGGCCACGGCCACGCCGATTACGTAGACTACAATGCCGATGATATAGCCCGCAATCCGGGCGTCCTTGCCGAAGAAGTCGGAAATCTGGCCGGAGAGAATCAGAACCATGCCCAGAGGTGCGATGACCTTCATGCACACGGAGAAGAAACCGTCCATTCCGTTGCCGGCGCCGGAGTGAATCTCGTCCAGCATGGACTTGGGACGAATTTCCCAGCCGATCATAATGCTCATCAGCATGGCGCCCAGCGGCATGGCAAGACCTTCGGAGAGCATATCCATGAAGTCCAGCCAGCAGTCGTTCCAGCCAGCGTATTGGGTCACGCCGTCTATGACGACAGCCGTGGTTTCCTTGAAGGGGACGGGAACGCCATTGGAGCCCAAGCCGTCCACTGCCACCAGGGTGGCTTCAACCAAAATGGCGAGACAGACCAGAAAGACAATTTTGGGACGGCTGGCTTTTCTGCCTTTCTGGGCGGCCCGGTCCAGGAAGAACGTGCTGATGACCTCAATCAGGGAGATGGCGGAAGTGATGGCTGCAATCAGCACCAACAGATAGAAAATGACGCCGAACAGAGAGCCCACGCCGCCCATGCTGTTAAACACGTTTTGCAGCGTGACAAACAGAAGGCTGGGGCCACCAAGGGCGATTTCGCCCACGGGGATGCCCTGCTGGATGCCATAGGCCACGGCGGCGGGGATAACGGCGATGCCTGCCATGATGGCGATGGTGGTGTCGGAAATGACAATGATGGCGGAGTTTCGCACCAGATTTTCCTTTTTGCCGAGGTAGGAGCCGTAGGTAATCATGGCGCCCATGGCCAGAGACAGAGAGAAGAACATTTGCCCGCCCGCAGTGGCCAAGACGGTACTGATACCGGGCGCGGCTTCGATGAAGCCGCCCGCCACCGCGTAGCCCGGGACGAACATGAATTTCAGCCCCTCAATGGAGCCGGGCATGGACAGGCTTTTGATGATGATGATGACCAGCATCACAAACAGAGAGGGCATACCGACGTTGTTGAATTTCTCAATGCCGCCGGAAATGCCGCCGCGGTTGATGAGATAGCAGATAATCAAAAACAGGATGGTGTAAACAACGGAACCCAAGGGATTTGTCAGCATGGCGTGGAACAGGTCGCCGCCGGAAATCGCCGGGTTCTGGAAAGCAAGATTGCTCAGATTCAGGGACATGTACTCAATGCAGTAGCCGCCCAGCACGGAATAAAAGCTCATAATAATGAACGGAGAAAAGACTGCCAGCCAGCCGATCCACTTGAATCGCTTGGATACCGCGTGATAGGCCCCGATTGGTCCGGTCCCCGTTTTGCGGCCCAGTGCCAACTCCCCCATCATGATGGTGAAGCCCACGAAAGCCGCCAGCAGCAGATAGACGATCAGGAAGGTAAAGCCTCCTGACTTGCCCATCTTGTATGGAAAGCCCCAAATGTTGCCAAGGCCGACGGCCGAGCCGATTGCCGCCAGCAGGAAGCCAATGTTGCTTCCCCAACTGCCCCTCTCATTTTCCACAAATAACCCCTCTTTCTTAAATGGATTCGTGGTAAGAATATACTATTAACAAAGTGTGAAGTCAAGAGAAATAAGTGAAAAATGTACAAAAATTTTTTGAATATGTGTGACAAAATTAACAAAAAGAACAAAACTGGCAGACAAACAGGGTTTGCGGGGCGGATGTCCGCCGACGGAGAACCCGGGAAAGGATCGAGGAAGTATGCTTGAGTTTACGCCGATAGCCGCCGAGCATGGAGCATTGCTGCGCGGATATTACGAGACATGCAATTACGGGCTTTGCGAATACTCCGCAGGAACAAAGCTGATGTGGGGGGAGAGGCTGCACCCCGCCTTTGCGGAGGCGGCGGGATGTCTGATCGTTCGCAACGAGCTGGAAGGGGAATTTCTATTTGACTATCCCGTTCCCGGCCCGGAGGGGGACGAGGACGAAGCCCTTTCCGCCATTGAGGATTGGTGCATGGAAAAGGGGGTGCCCCCGGTGATTTCCGTGGTTCCGGCAGTAAAGGCGCCTCATCTTTTGCAGCGCTATCCCTATGTGGGGGTGCGCAACGTGCGCACCTGGCAGGACTATCTGTATAAGGCGGAGGATTTGCAAAACTTTGCGGGACGGCGGTATTCCGGGCAGCGAAACCACATCAAAAAGTTTTACGCCGCCTGCCCCGACGCGGAATTTAAGCCTCTGACCGCGGAGGATATGCCGCTTGTAAACCGGTTTTGGGAGGATTACGGGCAGGAGTTTGCCAAGGCGGACGATCCCAGGGCGGCCACGGAATTAGAACTGGCAAAGCGTACGGTAGGACAGTTGGATAAGCCGTGGTTCTTCTGCGGGGGAATGATGAGCGGGGAAAAGCTTCTCTCCCTGGCGCTGGCGGAGCGGTGCGGCGACACCCTGATTATCCACATTGAAAAGGCCCTGTATTCCTACGCGGGGGTCTATCCCGCCATGGTGCAGGCCTTTGCCCGGCACTTTGCCGGGGACGCCGTCTGGCTCAACAGGGAGGACGACGCCGCCGATAGGGGGCTGCGGACCTCGAAGCTGCAATACGGGCCGGATCATTTGGCGCCCAAGTATCATTTTGCCCCCCAAAATGAGCTGCTGTGCCATGTAAAGACTCTTCCGGTGCTGACTACAGAACGGCTGACACTCTCCGAGTTGACAGAGGAGGACATTCCCGCCTACAACGCGCTGGTGCTGGACGGAGAGCGGAACCGGTGGTGGGGCTATGACGACGTGGCGGGCCTTGGCGGCCCAGTGGAGGAGCGTAGCTTTTACGAGGTGGCCAAAAGGGATCACCGCAACTGCGCGGCAGTAAATTTTGCCATCCGGCTGGAGGGAAAGCTTATCGGTGAGGCGGTACTTTACCACTTTGACTACCGGGGTGACGCGGAGCTTGGCTGCCGCATTGCCGAAGAGTACGGCGGCCACGGCTATGGGACGGAGGCGTTTAGCGCCGCTGCCGAGTGGGGGCTGTACGGCGTTCATCTGACGCGGGTGGTGGCCAAGTGCTTTAAGGAGAACGAGGCGTCCCGAAAGATGCTTGCCTCCTGTATGCGGCCCGCAGGCGAGGATGAGACATACTACTATTTTGAGAAAAAGGTATGAGCTTTTAAAATTTCCTGCGGCTGAATTTTTAAAGAGATGAAAAAACCCGCTGGAGAGATTTTTTGAAAGATTAGTTCATCGCTTCCGGGCAATGTAAAGAAAGAGGCTGAGGAATTGTATTCCTCAGTCTCTTGAATCTTCCTTTTCTGCTGGGTACACATTCATAAAGTGAGGAGCAAAAGGAAAGAGGCAAAGACCCTGCGTTTTGAATTTGCCCGAATTTTACATAACTTCTCTTCCCAAAATCCATACTAGACCCCAAAAGGGAGGTGCGGTATGGAACAGCTTTCAACCCGTTATGACGACAACGTTCGCCGCTTAGACGAGCTGCTTGGTGCGGGGCGCAACTGCGACATGGTGGCGCGGGACTTTGTCATCGGAGGGCGCAAAGCCCGCATCTGGGTGATTGACGGCTATGGACAGGATACGATTTTAGAGCGAATGGGAGCCTTCTGGCTGTCACTGCGCCCCGAGCAGGTGGGAACGCTTCGGAAGATGCAGGAATTTGCAGACCGATTCATCACTTTCTCAGAGACAAACGTAACGGAGGATTTGGAGGATATCTGCACCTCTGTTCTGCTGGGGAAGACTCTGTTTCTGATGGAGGGGCTTACCGGCGGGGCGTTGATGGACGCGAAGGGCTATCCCTCCCGGGGGGTGGATGAGCCTGCGGACGGAAAGGTTTTGCGGGGCGCCCACGATGGCTTTGTGGAAGCCGTGGTGCCCAATATGGCGCTGCTGCGCCGCCGCATCCGGGACCCGCAGCTGACCATGGAGAGCCACAAGGTTGGAGGGCGGAGCCGGACGGACGTGGTGCTGTGCTACATGGAGGACCGGGTGGACCGAAAGGTGCTGGAACAGGTTCGGGAAAAGCTGGCCGGGGTGGACGTTCATTCCCTCTCCATGGGACAGGAAAGTCTGGCAGAGGCCATCCGTCCCAAGCAGTGGTACAACCCGTTTCCCAAAATAAGGTATACAGAGCGGCCCGATACGGCGGCGGCCACGGTGATGGAGGGAAGCGTGGTGGTGCTGGTGGACAACACCCCGGCGGCTATGCTTTTGCCCACCACTATTTTTGGCTTTACGCAGGAGGCCAACGATTTCTATTTTCCACCTCTGGTGGGAACCTATTTGCGGCTGCTTAGAATGTCGGTGATGCTGCTGAGCCTGTTCATCACGCCCACATGGTATCTGTTGGTCAGCCAGCCCAACCGCCTGCCGAACTGGCTGGTGTTTCTGGCGAAGCCGGAGCCATGCGCCCTGCCGCTGCTGGCGCAGCTTTTGGTGGTGGAATTTCTGATTGACCTTTTAAAGTTGGCCTGTCTGAACACACCCAGCGCCCTGTCCAACTCCTTCTCTATGCTGGGCGCGTTGATTTTCGGAGATTTCGCGGTGCAGGCCGGGTGGCTTACGCCGGAGGTGCTGGTGTATATGGCGGTGGTGTCCATCTCCGGGTTTTCCCAGCCCAGCTTTGAGCTGGGCTACGCGGTGAAGCTGCTGCGGATGCTGTTGTTAATTCTCTCTGCGATCTTTGATCTGTGGGGGCTGGTGGGCGGAATCCTGCTGATTCTCTGGCTGGTGGCCAGCAACAAGACAGTGGTGGGACCGGGCTATCTGTATCCGCTGATTCCCTTCAACGGCAAGGCGTTGAAGCGGCTGATCATCCGGGAGCCTATCGGACGGGACAATACGTGAAAAACGGCGGCTTTGGCATCCTGCGGGGATACAAAGCCGCCTAACTCTTGCAAAAAGAAGAAATTTGTGGTATTCTGATTTTCTAAGCCCAAAGCCAAATGGGGCTTTGGAAATGCAGGGAGGGGGAGTTATGAATCCAAGAAAAGAACGGCGGCGGGCGGAGCGCCGAAATTTCAAAATGGCCCTGAACAAGGAGCTGCGGGAACACAAAAGTTCCTTCCTCGTGTTTTATTTTCTGCGTGCGCTGGTGATTCTGGCTTTGGCCCGCCAGCTCTGGCTGGGGAGCTATGAAAGCGCCTTTTTCTGCGTACTGACGCTGCTGCTGCTCTATTTGCCGAGCTGGGTGCAGGTGCGGCTGCGGATTGAGCTTCCTCCGCCGCTGGAAATCACGGTGCTGTGCTTCATTTTCGCGGCGGAGATTTTGGGTGAAGTCAATGCGTTTTACATTGTGATTCCATTCTGGGACACTATTTTGCACACGCTTAACGGTTTTCTTGCTGCGGCGGTGGGCTTTTCCATGGTGGTGCTGCTGAACGACAACCCCCGGCTCACATTTGACCTCTCGCCGGCATTTATGGCGCTGATGGCGTTTTGCTTTTCCATGACCATCGGCGTACTGTGGGAGTTTTTCGAGTTTGGCTGCGACTATTTTCTGGGAACCGACATGCAGAAGGATACGATTATCCACGCAATTAAAACGGTCGCGCTGGACGCAAGCCGCAGCAACAAAGTGGTGGTGATTCCGGATATCACCGAGGTGACGGTGAATGGAGAAGACCTGGGCCTTGGCGGGTATCTGGACATCGGACTGATCGACACCATGAAGGATTTGATAGTGAATTTTATCGGCGCGACGGTATTTTCCATTACCGGCTTCTTCTATGTGAAAAGTCAGGGCAAAAGGCGGACGGCTGCACAGAGCTTTGTTCCCAGTCCGAAGGAGGCTCACCGGGATTATCTGGCTCAGGCGCGGGAGCAGTCCTCCGCTGAGGCGGCGGCTTCTTTGCCGGAGAAACGCACCGGTGCTGAGGGGAAGATCACTCTGAAAGAAACGGAAAATCCGGAGGATGAAGCGCCCGCTGAGGGCGGACGGTAAAAAGGAGCGAGATGGACTTGAAAGCATTTCGGCAATGGCTGACGGAGGATTGCTACGCCCGGGAGGTGGAGTTGTCCTTTGCCGACTGCGACAGAGACAAATATGTGCGCCCGGCGAAGCTCTTGAGCCTTGTGGCGGGGGCGGCGGGCTTTGACTATGACGCCAGAGGGCTGACCCATCAAAAGCTTTACGAGTTGGGGCAGGTGTTTTTACTGTCCCGGGTGGCGCTGCGGATTCACCGGCGGCCCGTGAACCGGGAGATGCTCACCATCTCCACATGGGAGGACGGCATCCGGGGAGCCCATCTGCGCCGGGTCTACGAGCTGACGGATGAGAGCGGCACCGTCGCTGTGAGCGCCCGCAGCGAGTGGATTCTCATTGACCCGGCGGAGCGGAAGATTCTCCGGCCCTCCGATTTCAAGGCGAAGTCTGTGCATGTTTGTCCAAAGAAAATTAACAGCCCTGAATGCCGCAAAATTTTTCTGCCCAAGGACAATCTGGAGGATCTGGGGCCGCGCACTGTCCGTTGGTCCGATCTGGACGGCAACGGCCATGTGTACAGCGGGAATTACGGCGACATCGTGTGGGATGCATTGCCGGAGGATTTGCAGTCCGCCCCTCTGCGAGAGCTGTACGTGAATTACAGCAAGGAGGCCGTGATGGGGGAGACAATTGCGCTGTTCGGTTTTCGAGAGGAAAACGCCTATACCGTGGAGGGTCGACTGGGAGAGACGCTGTGCTTCTCCTGCCGGTGCGAGTTTGGTGCGGCTGGGCGATGAAATATAGAGAAAAAAGAAAAAAGAGGTATTGAAAATGAAATTGAGAAACAAAAAGTGGGTTTCAGTGGCGGCATTGGCCATGATGTTGGTGCTGTCCGCCTGCGGCGGAAGCAGCAGCGAGGAGTATGAAGAGGGCCGCATCGGAGATGTGATGCACAGTGAGTTTTTTGACTTCACGGTCAACAACGTCTACATTTGTGATACATATGAGGGATATACCCCTGAGGCGGACCATAAGCTGCTGGTGTCGGAACTGACAATCAAGAACACGTTCAACGAGACCATCCCCATGTTTGACACCGATTTTCAGGCCCAGTGGAATGACAAGGACGATCAGGATAACGCGTTTTCAAATCCCGTTGAAACCATGGTGAGCGAGGAGCAGATGGAGCCCGAGTATGATTTGGCAGTGGATGAAGAGCGGACCGGCCTTTTGATTTTTGAGGTTCCGGCGGATTTTGACGATTTTTCCGTTGTCTATCTGGAGGAATTTGACACAGGCGAAACCGGAAATCTGTACGAGGTATTCTTTACCGCAAAGGAAGCCGGAGTGTCCGTCTAAAAAAGATATTTGAAATTAAAGGCGGCCCCGGATGAGTCCGGGGCCGCCTTATTGCAAAAATTAGAGCCGTTCCAAATC
Organism: Oscillibacter sp.; assembly: GCF_032018205.1. Taxonomy (GTDB): domain Bacteria; phylum Bacillota; class Clostridia; order Oscillospirales; family Oscillospiraceae; genus Oscillibacter. Next base: position 76,668 of record NZ_DALZOY010000013.1, read on the forward strand.
ACGGGGAGTCATCACCATGTCCCGCCCGATGTCGGCAAGGCTGTGGGCTCCGCACATGGCCATGGTGTCGGCCAGCTCGGCTTTCAGCTTCTCCACGTAAATGGAAACGCCCTCGGTCCCGCCGCCGTACACCATGGTGACGAAGGGACGGCCGATGAGCACCGCGTCCGCGCCCAGAGCCAGCGCCTTAAACACGTCCATCCCGGTGCGGATGCCGCCATCCACGAAGACGGTCAGCTTGCCGCCCACTGCGTCGGCGATGGCAGGCAGAACCTCCGCCGTGGCTGGGCAGTTGTCCAGCACACGGCCGCCGTGGTTGGACACCACGATGCCCGCGGCCCCGGCCTTCAGCGCCTTCTTCGCGCCCTCCACGGTCATAATGCCCTTGAGGATAAAAGGCTTTTTGGCAAGCGCCGCGATTTCCCGTAGCTCCTCCACCGTTTTGCTTCCGGCGGGGGGCTGCATGTTTTTCAGGAAGGGCAGGCCCGCCGCGTCGATGTCCATGGCCACGGCAAAGGGGTTGCCCGTGTTCACCATCTCCATTTTCTCCCGGATCAGCTCCAGATTCCAGGGCTTCACGGTGGGGACGCCATGTCCGCCGCTGGCGGCAATGGCCTTTGCTGCCCCCTCCACCACAGCGGGGTTGGTGCCGTCGCCGGTGAAGGCGGCGATACCCGCCGCCGCGCAGGCGGAGATAAGAAGGTCGTTGTAGGCCAGGTCGTCATACTGATCGCCATAATGCAGTGTCATCGCCCCGATGGGCGCGGCGAACACCGGCAGGTCAAAGGTCTGGCCGAAGACCTTGAATGTGGTATCCGCGGGCTTATTTTCGCAGATGGTGTCCATATTGACGCACAGCTCCTGCCACTTCTGATAGTTGCGGATGAAGCCGGTGCCGATGCCCTTGGCTCCGGGGCCGGGGACGGTGTTTTTGCAGACCGCGCCGTTGCAGACCGGACAGGCCTTGCAATGGGGACCGACGCGGGTGCGGGCGTTTTCCAATACTTCCTGATATGTCATAGAGCGATTCCTCCCATGCTGCGCGGTGTTTGCGCGCGTACTGCCGCCATTTTAACGCCATCGTGAAAAAAACGCAACAAATTGTGTAACTTTTTCCATGCGCCTGCGTCTAAAGAGGCAAACGCACATCAGTCGGAAGCGGATGGGCGAACGACAAGGAGGAAAAAACGATGAAAAGAAAGCTTGCGATGCTTTTAGCGGCCCTGTGCCTGACGGTGCTGGCGGCGGGCTGCGGCACGTCGCCCGGCGGCGTGGCATCCTATGGCGAGAAAACGGACAGCATGGCCGCTCCTTCTGCGATGACAGAGGCGGCCAGAGGCGATTCCGGAGCGGCGATAGACATGAATGGCTTTGCGGCCTATGATGAAAGCGGAAAAGCGGAAAGCCAGCTCAGAGCGGAGAAGGACAGCGGTGACGGGAGTAAGTTAATTTACACCGCCGATCTGAATCTTGAAACCACAACCTTTGATGAGACGGTCAAGAATCTGTCGGCTCTGGTGGAGGAGCTTGGCGGCTGGACCCAGAGCAGCAGCGTGAGCTACGGCGGCTCCGGCTACCGGTACGGCAGCTACGCCGTCCGGGTTCCCAAAGAAAAATTCAGCACGTTCCTCACCCGTGCGGGGGAACTGGCGCATGTGACCTACACCAGTTCCAATGTGGAGGATGTGAGCGAACTGTACTATGACACCGCAGGGCGTCTGGAGACACAGAAAACGAAGCTTGCGCGGTTGCAGGACCTTCTGGCAAAAGCTGAGAACATGGAGGACATCATCACCATTGAGAGTGCCATTTCCGAGGCGGAAAGCCAGATTGAATCACTGGCCGGGGAGATGAAGCACTATGATTCTCAGGTGGACTACTCCACGGTGCAGTTCTCTTTGAACGAGGTATATCAGCTCTCCAACGTGGAGCAGCCTGCCACCGGTTTTTTCAGTCGCCTTATCGGGGCGCTGTCCTCGGGAGCGCGGGGCTTTGCGGACTTCGTGCAAAACTTCCTGCTGATGCTGGCCTATGCCTGGGTGTGGGTGGCGCTGGTGGCCCTTATGCTGATTGGAACAGTTTTGGTGTACCGCAAGCGGAAGATAAAGCCCAAAAAGGAAGCGCCCGCGCCGGAAACACAGGATGACAAATCGGAATAAATCCTGTATACTAGCCCCAAAGCGGATATTTACATCAGTTCCCCGCATCTGACCGGTGGCGCGGCGCGTCTGAGGGGAAGGGTCCGCAAACGAAACAGGAGGGATTTTTATGACCGTCACATGGCTGGGCCACGCCTGCTTTCTTTTGGAGCAGGACGGCTATCGTATCGTCGTCGATCCCTATACCGGCGTTCCCGGTTATCCGGCGCTGGAACTGGAGGCCCATGGGGTTTGTTGCAGCCACGGACATTTTGACCACAGCTACACCGACGGGGTAACGCTGCTGCCGGGACGGGAGAGCCCCTTTTCCGTGGAGGAGGTCCCCGCATTCCACGACGGGGAGGAGGGGGCCCTCCGGGGAGAAAACACCATTCGCGTCTTTTCGACAGGGGACGTTCGGGTTTGCCATCTGGGAGATTTGGGCCATCTGCTCTCGGAAAAGCAGGCGGAGGCCATCGGCAGATGCGACGTGCTGCTGGTCCCCGTGGGCGGGACCTTCACTGTGGACGCAGCCGGGGCCAAGGCCGTGTGCGATACTCTGCGGCCCCGGATAGTGGTCCCCATGCATTACCGCCACGCGCCTTTCGGGCTTGAAAAGGTTTCCGGCGTGGAGGACTTTTTGACGCTGTGGCCTCAAGCGGCCGTGCAGCGTCTTCCGGGAAGCTCCTTTACGTACCTTGCCAAGGAGGGCGGGGAAACAGCCGCGCCCGTGGTTCTGGTTCCAAAATATCCCGCCTGAGCGCATAGTTTTGCCGCCTTTGCGCACACTGTTTCCAAATGCGGATTTGAAACGGAGGCGGAGATATGGGCGTTGCGACGCGGCGGCGGCAGTGGTACTTGGCGCTGGGGGATTTTCTTTTTACCGTGGCGGCGGGGACGGCGCTGCATTTTCTCTGGGGCTGGACGGGGGGAAACCGCATCGCGGCGGCGTTTTGCTCCGTGAACGAATCGGTTTGGGAGCACATGAAGCTGCTGTTTTTTCCGGCCTTCCTTCTCTCCATGGCGGAGGTCTGGCTGCGGGACTCCCGGAACTTTCTGGCGGTGCGGGGCGTTTCCCTCTGGATTGGGACGGCGCTGATTCCCGCGCTGTATTACACGTACAGCGGAATTGTGGGATTCCATACGCTGTGGGCGGATATCGCCGTGTTTCTGGTTTCGGCGGCGGCGGTATTTTTGCTGGATTGGCGCCTTGGAAGAACAGGGCGGTTTACCTCCGGCTGGCAGCAGGCGGCGGGCCTTGCGGCGCTGTGGGCGCTGGCGCTGTTGTTTGTGCTGTGGACCTATCGCCCGCCCAGACTGCCCCTGTTTTGGGACGCGGCGGCGGGCGTATACGGGCTTGCGTCGTGAATGAATTGTAAACACCCCCTGAAACGCGCTGTTTCAGGGGGCTTTCTCTTGACCGGGGCGTTTGGACGGGAGTATAATAAACCGATTGAAGATTCAGGGCCGGGGTTGGACGGAGGGGCTTTTATAAGCCCGCAGCAAGGTTTCTGTCCTACATTGCATGGGCGGGAGGACAGGCCCCGGACGCGAGAGCCGCAAAGCGGCAAATAAACACTTGGAGGAAGAAAACATGGCTGATGAGATTGGAAAAATGCCCGAGCTGACGCTGGAGTCGACCGCGGCTGCGGCGCAGGCCGTTCCCGAGCTGACCATAGAGAGCGGGGCTGCTTCCGCACCCGTCGCTCCCGCCGCGCCCGCGCCCAAGCCGGCGGCGGAACCCGTCCGGCTGGACGAAAGCCTTTTAAACGAACAGGAGAAGAAGGCTGTGGAGGAATTCTCCAAAAAAATCGACCTGACAGATTCCAATATGATTTTGCAGTATGGCGCGGCGGCGCAGAAAAACGTGGCGGGCTTTTCCGAAAACGCGCTGAGTTCCGTGAAAACCAAGGATCTGGGCGACGTGGGCAAGTCCCTTTCCTCGCTGGTGGCGGAACTGCGGGGCTTTGGCGAGGAAGAGGAGAAAAAGGGCCTGTTCGGCGTGTTTAAAAAGGCCGGGAACAAAATGGAGACGATGAAGGCCCAATATTCCAAGGTGGAGACGAATGTGGAGCGCATCGCCCGAGAGCTGGAGCAGCATCAGATCATCCTGCTGAAGGACGTGGCCATGCTGGACCAGATGTATGAGCTGAACCTGAAATATTACAAGGAGCTCACCATGTACATTCTGGCGGGGAAGAAAAAGCTTGCCGACTATCGGTCCGGAGAGCTGGAGGAGCTGCGCAAAAAAGCGGAGGCCACCGGCACGCAGGAGGACGCGCAGACGTACAACGACCGGGTGCAGATGTGCGAGCGGTTTGAAAAGAAGCTCCATGATTTGGAGCTGACCCGCATGATTTCCGTGCAGATGGGGCCGCAGACCCGCCTTTTGCAAAATAACGACACGCTGATGGTGGAGAAAATCCAGTCGTCTTTGGTGAATACCATCCCCTTGTGGAAGTCCCAGATGGTGTTGTCTCTGGGGCTGGAGCACTCCCGTCAGGCCACCGCCGCGCAGGCCGCCGTGACCGACACCACCAATCAGCTTTTGAAGAAGAACGCGGATATGCTGAAAATGGGCACCGTGGCTGCTGCCAAGGAGGCGGAGCGGTCCATTGTGGACATCGAGACCCTTCAGCACACCAATCAGCAGTTGATTTCCACGCTGGACGAAGTGATGACCGTTCAGCGGGAGAGCGCGGTAAGGCGCAGGGCCGCCGAGGTGGAGCTTGGTCGCATCGAGGGAGAGCTGAAGCAAAAGCTGATGGAGCTGCGCAATTAAAGCCCCTCAAGCATGATGTGGCAAACGGAGAAGCCCGTTTGGAACATGGCCTCCAGCTCCAGTGCGCGCTGCTGCTCCAGCGTTTCAAGATAGGCGCGGAGCGCGGCACGCTGAGGCTCGGCGAGGGACTGGTCAAGCTTGTCCAGTCCCCGCTGGAGGGGAAGGTCCAGTTCCCGGTATTCATCGGTGCAAAGGCGGGCCGTGAAGCGTGTATTCAGGGCGCGATCATAGATGCAGTGCATAATGTCATTCATAATTATCATCCTCTGCTAACTAGATATTTGAATATTAACATACATAATATTTGTATGTCAAGGGGTGAAGCATGAAAATTCTTGCAACGAGACTAAAGGACCTGAGAGAGGGCCGCAGGATTTATCAGCGGGAGATGGCGGAGATGCTGGGGCTGTCCATGCGGGGTTATCAGAGCTATGAGACAAACACCAGCGAACCAAAGCTGGAAACTCTGGTGTTTCTTGCGGACTATTTCAACGTGTCCGTGGACTATCTGCTGGGCCGGACAGACGTGCCGGGCATGAGAAAAAAGTCAAACCGGGAGAAGCAGGACTGAAAGAAGCCGAAAAGGCTGCGAGGTCTGCAAAAGCAGAAAATGATGCCCTTAGGGGAGTAGAAAGGAGGCGGTGAGATGGCCAGCCTGCAATCCATATTGGATGCTGTGACGGCGGCGCTTGCCGCCGTGCCCATGGCGGGCGCGTGGTTTTCCGCTGTGGTTCGGTTTTTGTTCCCTGTGCTGGCGGTGCTGATTTTATCCCGGGCCATCCGGGGGCTTTTGCGCATCCCCCACACACCGGAAACTTGGGCCCAACTGAGCCTGCCCAACGGCACGGCTCTTCCCCTGACGCATTGGGAAAACATTCTGGGCCGGAGCAAAACGGCGGACGTGATTTTAAACTATCCCAGCATCTCCCGTCAGCACGCGGCATTATGCCGGGACGAGGCAGGGGACTGGACGCTGTATGACCTGAGCTCCAAGGGCGGCACGCTGCTAAATGGCGAGGTGGTGACCGATTCCGCCCCTGTGCGGGTGGGGGACACTGTGGGCCTTGGCGGCGTGCCCCTGCTCTTCCTGCCCCAGACTGTGGGCGAGCGGGAAGAGACGGAGCGGCGGCGGCAGGCGGAGCGACCCGCCGCCGTGTGGCCCTCGTTTCTGTGGCTGACGGTGTTTCAGGTTTTGGCGTGTCTTCAGTTGATTGTTGCGGCGGGTGAAAAAGCGACGGTTGTCCTGCCGTTGAGCTTTTTGGGGCTGACGGCGGTGATGTGGATTTACTACATCGCCCTGCGGGCCACGAAATGTGTGGGCTTTGAGATGGAGACCATCGCGTTTTTCCTGTCCACCCTGTCCCTTTCCGTCACCGCGTCCTCCGCGCCGGGATCGCTGCTGAAGCAGTTTATCGCCGTTGTGCTGGGACTGGCGCTGTTTCTGGCGCTGGGTCTGGCATTGCGGGACTTGAGCCGGGTGCAGAAGCTTCGGTGGATTTCCGCAGCGGTGGCCATGGGCCTTTTGGGCGTGACGCTGGTGCTGGGCAGCCGGGTATTCGGCGCGAAAAACTGGATTATTCTGGGGCCGTTTTCCATTCAACCCTCGGAAATTGCAAAAATCTTTTATATTTTTGCTGGGTCCGCGACGCTGGAGCGCCTGTTCCGCCGGAGGAACCTGACGCTGTTCATCGTCCTCACCGGGGTTTGCATCGGGTGTCTGGGACTGATGAGCGATTTTGGCACCGCCGCCGTCTTTTTCGTCACGTTTTTGGTGATTGCCTATCTCCGCTCCGGCGACTTTGCCACGCTGGGGCTGATTTGCGGCGGAGCGGTATTCGGCGCGGGACTGATTGTGCAGTTTAAGCCGTATATCCTCAGCCGGTTTGCCACATGGGGCCACGCGTGGCAAAACGCGTCGGTGGGCGCGGCCTATCAGCAGACCCGCACCATGTCCGCCGCCGCCAGCGGCGGCCTTGTGGGCATGGGGGCCGGAAGGGGCTGGCTTTATAAAATTCCGGCGGGTGACACGGATTTGGTATTCGGAATGCTGTGCGAGGAGTGGGGGCTGATTGTGGCGGTGCTGGCCATTGCCTCCATCGTGACGCTGGCGGTGTTTGCCGTCCGGGCGTGCCGAGTGGGCCGGTCCAGCTTTTATGTGATCGCCGCCTGCGCAGCCGGGTCGCTGATGGTGTTTCAGACCTGCCTGAACGTGTTTGGTTCTGTGGATTTGCTGCCCCTGACGGGAGTGACGCTGCCTTTCGTGTCCAACGGCGGGTCTGCCATGCTGTCGGCATGGGGGTTGCTGGCTTTTCTAAAGGCCACGGACACCCGGGAAAACGCCAGCTTTGCCATCCAGCGCGGGCCGGGCAAACGCTTGACGGAGGAGGCCCGCCGCCGGACAGAGCCGGTGCGGGAGGATGAATTTCGCCGGGACCCTGCCGAGGGGGACGAAAAGTCGGGACCTGCGAGGGATCATAAACGTTCCAAACCGGGACGCGGCCCGCAGAATGAGTCGGCAGGGACGGGATTTGCGCAGGAGGATGCCTTTCTGAAACCGTACTTTGACGATGGTGACTCGTTTACCATACCGGAGTTCCTCCGGAACCGGGAAATCGACGGAGAGGAGGACCGCCATGCGGAAAATTGAACGGCGGGCGGTGCTTTGCCTGCTTTTGGCGGGAGCGCTGGGGCTGGGGCTACTCTTTTTCGTGGGAAAATTTCTGATCCACGGGGGCAGTTGGGCTTCCTCGGCCTTTAACCGGCACCTGTACAACAACGCGGGCGTTTTAACCAGCGGCACGGTGCTGGACCGGGACGGGGACGTACTTTCCGCCGTGGACGACGACGGAAACCGCACCTATTATCAAAATGAGACGGTCCGCAAATCCACCCTCCACGCGGTGGGGGATTTGCAGGGCAGCATCGGAACCGGGGTGCTGAACGCCTTTGCCGACAAGCTGACGGGGTATGACCTTGTAAACGGTGCGTTTTCCGCACATCAGGGAAACTCCATGTACCTGACGATCGACGCGCGGTATAATTATGAGGCGTATCAGGCATTGAACGGCAAGGCGGGAACCGTGGCGGTTTATAATTATAAAACGGGGGAAATTCTGTGCATGGTTTCCGCCCCCAGCTACGACCCCTTGAATGTCCCGGCGGACATTCTGGAAAACGACCGGTACAAGGGCGCGTATCTCAACCGGTTTTTATCCTCCACCTTCACGCCCGGGTCTGTGTTTAAAACTGTGACGGCGGCGGCGGCCATTGAAAAGCTGCCGGACTACGACACACGAACATGGAATTGTCAAGGCTCCGTGAAAATCGGGGAGGAGACGATTGTCTGCTCCGGGACTCACGGAGACGAGACGTTTGCCGAGGCGCTGGCCGACTCCTGCAACGTTGCCTTCGCGGAGATGGCGGAGGAACTGGGGGCCGACACACTGGCAGCTTACGCGGCAAAAGCAGGGCTGACGGACAGCTATTCCGTCAGCGGTCTGCGCACCGCCAAGGGGAGCTTTTCCTTCGACGGGATCACCGACGGCGAGCTTGGCTGGGCGGGAGTAGGACAGTTTCACGACGCGGTGAATCCCTGCGCCCTGATGGTTTACATGGGAGCCATTGGAAACGGGGGAAAAGCCGCCGTGCCCAAGCTGATTTTAAAGACCCGTGACAGTCTGGGGCTTCCCTCCTCGCTGAATTTGACCCGCCACACCGGGCGGCTCATCAGCGCAGACACCGCGGAGACGCTGGCGGAGCTGATGGCCAACAACGTGACGGAATCCTACGGGACAAAGCGCTTTCCCAACATGGATATCTGCGCCAAGTCCGGCACGGCGGAGGTGGGAGAGGGCAAAACACCCCACGCTTGGTTTACCGGTTTCCTCAGGGATGAGGACACGCCCTATGCCTTTGTGGCGCTGGTGGAAAACGGAGGCGGCGGCGCGTCCGTGGCCGGGACGGTGGCGGGCCGGGTGCTGGATGCAATTGTAAACGGGTACTGAACCTGTGAAATGAGCGCGGAGAGCATTTTTGGAAAGTGAGAGGCCAGCCGCGTTTTCAAGATGACAGAAACCGGAGAGATGGATATGCAGGAAGATTTTACGAAGAAAAAACAGTGGATGAACGCCGGGAGCATTGTTTCCGCCGCAGGGTTACTGCTTTATTTTCTGGGGCGGGCGCTGGGCTTTCCCGAGGCCGTGCTGGGGGCCGCCGCCGTGGCGGGAGCGGCGTTGTCCCTTGCCACGCTGTTTTTGATGATTGCCTGCCGGCAGGACGGGGGCAAGGAGATTATCTCCGGAAACCGTCTGGTGGGGCAGGGCGCGCTGACGGTGCTGCTTGCCATGGCGGCGGCGGTGGTGCTGAAAGAGGTCGGGCTGCTGGCGTAAGTCCTTGAAACGCGGCTTTAGATCGCGGTCTGGGATGAAGCCATGCGCCGGATATATGTAAATCCTCTCATCAGGGAGCAGAGAAAAAATGAAAACGCGTGGGACGGATGAAGCATCCGTCCCACGCGTTTTATTTAGGATAAAGGAATTGCCGCTGAAATGCCCGGCAAGCGGGTTGAAGGGACAATTTGTCCGGAAAAGATGCCCGGAGAAACCTGCCCTGAAAATCTGTCCCGCGACTTACCAGACCACCGTGGAGAAATAATCCTCCACGGTTTCCGCCCGGCGAATCAGCTCCGGTGTGCCGTCTTCCTTCCAGAGAAGCTCGGCGGAGCGAAGCTTTCCGTTGTAGTTATACCCCATGGCAAAGCCGTGGGCCCCGGTATCGTGAATCACCAGCAGGTCGCCCCGGTCGATTTTGGGAAGCATCCGATCAACGGCAAACTTGTCGTTGTTCTCGCACAGACCGCCCGCCACGTCGTACTTGTGGTCGCAGGGGGCGTCCTCCTTCCCGGCCACGGTGATGTGGTGGTAGGACCCGTACATCGCGGGGCGCATCAAATTGCAGGCGCAGGCGTCCACGCCGATATATTCTTTGTAAATGTGCTTTTCATGGACCGCGCGGGTGACCAAATGCCCATAGGGCGCAAGCATAAACCGACCCAGCTCGGAGTACAGCGCCACGTCTCCCATTCCGGCGGGAACCAAAACCTCTTCATAGACCCGGTGTACGCCTTCGCCAATGGCGGCGATGTCGTTTTCCGGCGCGTCCGGCTGATAGGGGATGCCCACGCCGCCGGAGAGGTTGATGAAGGTGATGTGGCAGCCCGTCTCTTCCTTCAGCTCCACCGCAAGCTGGAACAGAACTTTAGCAAGGGCGGGGTAATACTCGTTGGACAGCGTGTTGGAGGCCAAAAAGGCGTGAATGCCGAATTCCTTCGCGCCTTTGTCCCGCAGCATCTGGTATGCGTCCGCGATCTGGGCGCGGGTCATGCCGTATTTCGCGTCGCCGGGGTTGTCCATCACCTGAAAGCCCTCTCGGGTTTCTCCCAGTGTAAACATGCCGCCGGGGTTGTACCGGCAACTGATTTTCTCAGGGATATGGCCGATGGACTGCTCTAAAAACTCCACATGGGTGATGTCGTCCAAATTGATGACGGCTCCCAGCCGGTCCGCCAATTCGTATTCCTCGGCAGGGGTATTGTTGGAGGAGAACATAATCTCCTGTCCCCGGATATCGCATTTTTCCGCCAGCATCAGCTCGGTGAGGGAGGAACAGTCGCACCCGCAGCCCTCCTCATGGAGAATTTTCAAAATCGCGGGCGTGGGAGTGGCCTTCACGGCAAAATACTCGCGGAAGCCGGGGTTCCAGGCAAAGGCGGCATTCAGACGGCGGGCGTTTTCGCGGATGCCCCGTTCGTCATAAATATGAAAGGGAGTGGGATATTGGGCGGCCACGGCCTCCAGCTGATCTTTTGTCAAAAAGGGTTTTTTCATGGGAAAACCTCACAATTTATTCAAGTCCGTTCGGGGTGTGAACGGATTCTATTCTATGCGCGGACGGCTTCGGTGTCAAGAAAATCCACGAAATATGACGAATTTGATAAAAAATTCGCTGTGCATCGGTCTTTTCTATAAAAACCGTGCACATATTGAAAGCAACTGTTGAAATTCTGTCGGCCTGCGTCTACAATGAAGGGACAAGAACAGCCCGGACGGGCGGAAGGAGCGGCGGTATGGAAAAAATAACGGTAAACGCGGTGGGCGAGGAGTGCCCCATTCCGGTGGTGAAGGCCACAAAGGCGCTGGGAGCCATGAAAGAGGCGGGAATCCTTGAGATTTTGGTGAACAACGACGTGGCGGTACAGAACCTGGGCCGTATGGCGGCGGGGTATCATTTTTCTATGCGTGTGGAGTCGCGGGAGAACGGCATTTCCGCCGTGGTGATGGACGTGACCGGTCCGGTTTCCCCCATCGCACTTGAGACTGCGGGAGATTTGTGCGGACTGCCCTCTTCGGGCAGCTTTGTGGTGGCGGTGGATACGGACGTGATGGGCCGGGGCAGTGAAGAGCTTGGGAAAACACTGATGAAGGGCTTTTTATTTGCGGTGAGCCAGCTTCCCAGTCTTCCCAAAACCGTCCTGTTCTATAACGGCGGCGCACATCTGACCTGTCAGGGCTCCGCCTCACTGGAGGACATCAAGGGGCTGGCGGACAAGGGCGTGGACATCCGTACCTGCGGCACCTGCCTGAATTTCTACGGACTGACCGACAAGCTGGAGGTGGGCAGCGTCACAAATATGTACGAGATTGTGGAGACGCTGGCACAGGCCGGGAAAGTGGTCAAGCCGTGATTTATCTGGACAATGCGGCGACCACCCGGCCCAAGCCCCCGGCGGTGGGACAGGCGGTGCTGACCGCGCTGGAGGGGTTTGGCAACAGCGGAAGGGGCGCCCATGGCGAGGCACTGACCGCCGCCCGGACGATCTACGACGCGCGGGAGAAGCTGGCGGCCCTGTTTGGCTGCGCGGGTTCCGAACGGGTGTGCTTTGCTCCAAATTCCACCGAGGCGCTGAACGCGGCGATATCGGGCCTGTTCGGTCCCGGCGACCATGTGATTTCCACGGACTGGGAGCACAACTCCGTCCTTCGGCCTCTTTACCGGCTGCAGGCGCAGGGGGGTGAGGTGGATTTTGTTCCCGCCGACGACGGAGGCAGGATCAATTACGCCGATTTTGAAAAGCTTCTTAAGCCCAACACCCGCGGAGTGGTCTGCATACATGCCTCCAACCTTACCGGCGATGTGCTGGACCTTGACAGGGTAAGTGCGTTTTGCCGCGCCCATGGGCTGTTGCTCGTGCTGGACGCATCCCAGACTGCGGGCCTTTTTCCAATTGATATGGAAGCCCGGGGCATTGCTGCGATGTGCTTCACCGGACACAAGGGGCTGTACGGACCACAGGGGACCGGCGGCCTGTGCGTGGGAACGGGCGTGGAAATCCGACCCTTCAAGGTGGGCGGCACGGGGGTGCAGAGCTTTTCCGAAACCCAGCCTTCAGAGTACCCCACACGCATGGAGGCGGGGACGCTGAACGGTCACGGCATCGCGGGGCTGGGCGCGGCGCTGGATTGGCTGAATGAAACAGGCATCGAGAAGGTCCGCGCCCATGACCTTGGCCTTGCCCGTCGGTTTTACGAGCGGATTGCGGAGCTTCGCGGCGTGCGGGTCTACGGAGACTTCTGGACGGAGATCCGCGCTCCCATTGTCGCGCTGAATCTGGGGGAACGGGACAGTGCCATGGTGGCCGACGAGCTGGAGCAGCGCTTCCAAATTGCCACCCGGCCCGGCGCACACTGCGCACCCCGGCTCCACCGGGCACTGGGGACGGAAGAGCAGGGCGCGGTACGTTTTTCTTTCGGGTACTTTAATACCGTTTCGGAGGCGGATCAGGCATCTGCCGCCGTGCGGACGCTGGCGGAAGAGTTGTGATGGCCGAAACGGTGTGCATTGTCACAGTCCCCACCACCGTGGGGGCCATGGCCATGGAAAAAGCTTGCCGGGAAGAAGGCTTGCCGGGGCGGCTGATTCCAGTGCCACGCAGCGTCACGGCTGGGTGCGGCATGTGCTGGATGGCCCCAGCCGACAGCCGGGAAGCGCTGGAAGAGCTGGTAATTCGGCGCAAAATACATATTGATGGGATTTACAATATGGTCTCGCCCCGATAGGCGGTGCTTTGGTACCTGAGGTTCGACCAATTTGACAGTCGGGCTGACAGAGAGAAAAGATGGCCTTTGGGCGCGGCGAAAGAATGGAGCTTGGATATGACCGGAAAATGCGAGGAATGCGTCCATCTGAACTATGATGAGGAGACAGACGCCGACTTTTGCAGCATGGATTTGGATGAGGACGAGATGGAACGGTTTCTCCGGGCCGATGCGGGGCGCTGCCCCTTTTATCGCCGGGGCGGAGATTATGAGACGGCCCGGCGACAGTGAGCAGAGGGAATGTACGTAATAGCATAGGGCGGGACGGAGAAAGGCTCCGCTCCATCCTTTTGATTTTGCTGCTTCCGCTGAGAAGCGGGCGGACGCTTTCCCACGGCGGGGCATATACTGGTTCAGGGCTGGGCGAGGCCCCGAAAAGCCGACTGCTTTTCGGTTTCCGGGGACCGCGGTCAGGGGTTCCCGTGAAAAGGCGGACAGCGGGGCGGACGCGGGCAAGCTCCGCTCCGGAGAGCACGGAAGGGTCAGCCCCGCCGCGCCGCCAGTGCTTTATGAAAATCCGCCCGCTCCGGCCCTGGGAGTTTTTCGTGTGATCGGGAGAGGCCCGCACGACCGTGTGTATTTTACGGTTGCGCAGCAAAAGACGGCGTGATACAATTAAAATATAAAGCCGTTATAAAGACGCGAAGACGCCGATACGAAAGAGAGGACCTGACATGGAGTTTGCACAGTTGGAGAAAGCCCGCTATTCCCTGCGGAAGTTCAGCGATCGCCCGGTGGAGCCGGAGAAGCTTGATCTGGTGCTGGAGGCTGCCCGCAGCGCCCCCACGGCCCACAACAAACAGCCTCAGCGCATTTTTGTGCTGAAAAGCGAAGATGCGCTGGCAAAGGCCGACGCCTGTGCCGGAAGCCATTTTCATCCCCCGTTGATGCTGGTGGTGGCCTATGAGGCCGAAAAGGCATGGGTTCGGGAGGGAGATGGCAAGAACCACGGCGAGATTGACGCGGCGATTGTGGCCACCCAGATGATGCTTCAGGCTGCGGATTTGGGTCTTGGTACCACGTATGTGGGGATGTTTGACCCTCAAGCATTGGTGGAGCGGTTCCCCGAGATGGAGGGCTGCACGCCCGTCGCCCTATTGCCCATCGGCTATCCGGCAGAAGGTGCACATCCTGCCCGTCTGCACGAGGATCGCAAGCCCATGGAGGAGCTTGTCACAGTTCTGTAAAGCAAAAAGCAGTCTTGCGGATATCCGCGAGACTGCCTTTTTTATGCGATTATCTGCGCCGTCCCCGGTAGCCGCGGGCGCGGCGGGAGGGCTTTCCATAGCGGTAGCGCCGACGGCCCAAAGTGAGCTTACAGCCGATTCCCAAAAGAACCAGAGTGCCAAGAACAATCAGCGCCGCCTTTACGGCCATGCGGCTGAAAAACTGCTGAACATTGAACCAGAACGTGAGAAGCTTGGAAGCTTCCACACTGTTCAGCGCCACCAGAGGGACGGTGGCATATACCGTGCCGTCCAAAGACAGCTCCACGGAGCCAAGCTCTTGCCCTGCGGTGACGGGAGCATTCACAGTTTCCGGAAGGTCCAGCTTCCGCTCCAGCTCCTCAGACTTTACATGGTTGGGCAGGAGCAGCTCCACCCGGTCGGCGGGATGAACGGCCACGCTGTCGATTTTGCTGAGATCTACCTTAACGTCTGCCAGCATGTCCAAATCGGAGAGGACCGTCTGCATGGAGAAGTTGCTAAAGCCCCACTCAAACAGACGCCGGGTTTCGGAAAAGCTTCGCACGTCTGCCACGCCGTCGGCCCCGACGACCCGATCCGCACCCAGAACAACGCTGATGAGGGTACGGCTGCCCTTGGTGGCGGAGGAGACGAGGCAGTGCCCCGCCTCGGAGGTGGAACCGGTTTTAATACCGTGGGCGTCGGAGTAGACATAGCCGACGGCTCGCCAGTTGGAAAGCAGGTAGTTGGTGGTGCGCAGGCGGCGGACAGGGGAGAGGTTGGTGGCGGGAATCTCCGCCACACCCATGTCGCAAATAGCCATAAACTCGGGATATTTCATGGCTTCCAGAGTGATGAGGTACAAATCCCAGGCAGAGGTGTAATGCTGGGAGTCGTGCAGTCCGTTGGGGTTGGCAAAGTGGGTGTTCTTGCAGCCAAGGGCCTCCGCCTTGGCGTTCATGGCGTTCACAAAATCCGCAACGCTGCCGCTGACCGCCTCGGCCAGCACGTCGCAGGCCTCATTGGCGGAAACCACCAGCATACACTTGAGATAATTCTCCACGCTCATGGTTTCCCCCACCTGAATCCCGGCGGAGCTGCCGTCGGAGGCAAGGCCGGTCAGCGCGGAGGCGGAGGCGGTCAGCTCCTGATCCAGAGAGAGCTTGCCCTGATCGATTGCCTCCAGCGTCAGCAATGCGGTCATGATTTTCGTTAGGCTGGCGGGGTACAGCTCGGCATGCTCGTTTTTCTGATAGAGGACCGAGCCAGTTTCACTGTCTATCAGCAGCGCTGCCTTGGCTGTAATTCCCGGGTCGGGCGCCGGGGTGATTTCATCGGCGGCGGCAGGGACGGCACAGAAGCCTACCACCGTCATCAGCAGTAAAAAAGCAGAGAGGAAGCGTTTGATTTTCATGTGACAATCTCCAATAATCTGTGGTATAATAGCTGCAAAGCAACTATGATACTTAATTTAAAATATATACCATAAAGCTGCAACGCAGCCATGGCTATAATAGCCGCATAGCGGCAAGTATACTGGCATCTGAGCCATCTTGCTCTCGGTTTTGCCGCAGCCGAAAGCTATGGTGTGTGATAGGATTCGGGCGCTGCCCTTTCAGCGGCCCGGTTCTGGGCGCGGGCAAGGCACGTCACTGCGTGGGGATCTAACAATATTGCGGCGGGCGGATCGTGTCCGACAAAAACCATACTGATTCCGCATTCTTTTTCAGTATAACAAAAATTTCGGGGGAGTTCAACCGTGACAGGACAAATTCAGCCAACAAAAACTGAGAAAATTCTGCTAATTCTGACAGCGATGTTTCTCTGCCTATTGCTGGCGCTGTTGTTCTACACCCAAAGTGCGGGTGCTGAGGGGCGCTACACGGTTAGCACGGAGAGAACCGCTTCGGCCTCCGAACTACTGCCGGAGGAAGAGCCGGAAACGGGGCCTGTCAACATCAATACCGCCGGAAGGGAAGCGCTTGCCACCCTGCCGGGAATCGGCGAAAAGCTGGCGGAGCGGATTGTTGCGTATCGAGAGGAACACGGGCGCTTTGAAACCGTGGAGGAGCTGCTGAACGTCAGCGGAATTGGTGAAGGAAAGATTGCCGCCCTGCGGGAGTATGTAAGTGTAGGTTAAATGAAAAGGAGCGCTGAGGTTTGAAGATTTTGGTGGTGGACGACGAACAGTTGCTGGTGAAGGGCATGAAATTCAATTTGGAAAACGAGGGCTACGAGGTGGAGTGCGCTTATGATGGGGTCGCCGCCGTGTCTCTTGCCCGGAGCGAGCGCTTCGATCTGGTGATTCTGGATGTGATGATGCCGGAGCTGGACGGAATCGAGGCATGCATGCGCATCCGGGAGTTTTCCAACGTGCCGGTCATCATGCTGACAGCTAAAAGCGAGGACGCGGACAAGCTGATGGGCTTTGAATCCGGAGCGGACGATTATCTCACAAAGCCGTTTAACATTATGGAACTGAAGGCCCGGGTGCGGGCGCTGCTGCGCCGGGCGGGGGGAACTCAGCGGGCGC
Organism: Oscillibacter sp.; assembly: GCF_032018205.1. Taxonomy (GTDB): domain Bacteria; phylum Bacillota; class Clostridia; order Oscillospirales; family Oscillospiraceae; genus Oscillibacter. The sequence continues at coordinate 93,461 of NZ_DALZOY010000013.1, forward strand.
AGGGCAGCGTAATTACCGTGGGGGGCCTGTCTCTGGATACGGAGCAGCGGGTGGCGCTCAGGGACGGAAAAACCGTGGAGCTGACGGCGAAAGAATATGACCTTATTGAGCTTTTGATGCGTAATCCCCGGCGGATATACAGCCGGGAAAACTTGATGAACGTGGTGTGGGGCTATTCCTACGGCGGGGACTATCGGACGGTGGACGTCCACATCCGTCGTCTGCGGGAGAAGCTGGAGAAAAATCCGGCGGAGCCGGAGCTTATCCTGACAAAGTGGGGGGTTGGCTACTATTTCAAGAGCTGAGGAAAAAGAGCGGCCGCGGGTTCGGGGCAGCCTTCAGATTAAATTCGGGCTGAGCTATATTCTCCTCATTGCGGCGGTGCTGGTGCTGCTGAACACCTATCCGCTGATCGTGTCGGAGGATCTGGCGTTTCGCTCCAAGGCCACCGCCATGGAGAACAGCGTATCTGTGATGGTGTCTGCCCTTGCGAATCTGGAAAGCCTGACGGAGGAGAACGTCTCCGCCGCCATGACGCTGGTGGCGGCCGCCGACATGAGTCGGATTCTGGTCACCGATACGGCGGGGAAGGTGCTCTACGACACCAGAGAGTCCGACGGCGCGGTGGGAGATTATGCGCTGTATACAGAGGTGGTGCAGGCTCTTTCGGGGAACGATGCGTTTACCTCCAGCTATCGCAACGGCGCGTTTCGCAGCCGGACGGCTGCGCCGGTGCTGTATCAAAACCGCATTATTGGCGCGGTGTATGCCTATGAGTACGATGTGGGGCAGGCGGCGTTGCTGCGAGGCTTTCAGAGCAACATCCGGAATCTTTCCATCATCGTCACCGCCATGGTGCTGGTGGTGTCCTTTATCATGTCCCGGGCGCTGACCGGGAAAATCAGCGAACTGCTCTCCGCCATCCGCCAGGTGCGGGCGGGGGCTTACAGCCACCGGGCGGCCGTCCGGGGCCACGACGAGATTGCCCAGATCGGCGACGAGTTTAATCGCCTGACAGACCGGCTTCAAACTACGGAGGACGTTCGGCGGCGCTTTGTATCCGATGCGTCCCACGAGCTGAAAACGCCGCTGGCTGCCATCCGGCTGCTGACGGATTCTATTTTACAGACAGAGAACATCGACCCTGCGACCACGCGGGAGTTTGTGGCGGACATCGGCCGGGAAGCGGACCGCCTCAGCCGCATCAGCGAGGATTTGCTCCGCTTGACCCGGCTGGACGGGGGAGCGGTTCCGATGCCGTCGGAAGTGGATGTGGCGCCGGTGCTGGAGCAGGTGCTGCGGATGATGGAACTGGTGGCGGAAGAGCGGGGGATTGCGCTGCACTGTGATGCTGCGGAGCACTGCCGGGTGCTTGCCACGAAGGACGAGCTGCATCAGGTGCTGTACAATCTTGTGGACAACGCGGTGAAGTATTCCCACGACGGGGGACAGGTCCGGGTCTCCCTGCGCCGAGAGGGAAGACAGGCCGTTTTGACGGTGGCAGACGACGGCGTGGGCATTCCAGAGGAAGATTTGCCCCGGATTTTTCAGCGCTTCTACCGAGTGGACAAGGCACGATCCCGGGCCGCGGGCGGCACGGGGCTGGGGCTGTCCATTGTGCAGGACACCGTTCAAAACCGGGGTGGGTCTGTAGAGGCGGCAAACCGTCCGCAGGGCGGCGCGGTATTCACTGTCCACTGGCCGCGGGTAGAGGAAGGAGGCAGCGGAGAATGAAATTTCGTGGACTTTTGCTGCTGTGCGCCTTGGTGCTGCTGCCGGGATGCGTTTATGCGACGCGCCAGACCCAGGGCGCGGATGCGGAGAGCTATACATTATATTATATGGTCGAGGATTTGCGGGCTGCGGCCGGAGGCGATGCGGTTCAGTCTGAGCCGGTGCTGTTGGAGGGATTTCAGGAATCGGACACCCGCGCCGTCGCGGAGAAACTGACGGAGGTTCTTCTCGAGGGACCTCGGAGCGAAGACCTGAAGAGTCCCTTCCCCGGAGGAACGCAGCTTCTCTCCGCGTCGCTGGACGACGGTCATGCCACGGTGGACCTCTCCTATCCATATAGCACCCTATCCGGCGTGGCGCTGACCATCGCGGATTACTGCATTACGCTGACGCTGACGCAGCTTCCGGAGATTCGCTCCGTGTCCGTCACGGTCCGGGGGCAGGAACTGGCATATCGGAATCAGCAGTACTTTACCGGAGGGGACCTTTTGCTGAGCAGCATGGAAGACGTGGTGAGCACCGTGCCAGTGACTCTGTGGTTTTTAAACGAGGCAGGAGAACTTGTGGGTGTTCAGGACAGGCTGGACCTCTACGAGGGGGATACGCAGCTTTCCGCCCTGGTGGCGGCTCTGGAGGCGGGACCGACGGAGAGAGGGATGATCTCCGCCTTGCCAGAGGGCTTTACAGTGCTAACCACGCAGCTTAGCGACGGAGTGTGCTATGTGAACCTCTCTGCTGCCCTCCTATCCGCTTTACCCGAAAATGCGGACGTGCAAACCGCACTGGACGCGCTGGCCTTGTCCCTGACTTCTTTAGATGCGGTGCAGCAGGTGCGATACCTGATGGATGGCGAGCCGGCCAGCAGCTTTGGCTCCGCGTCCATTGCGGAAACTTATCCCCGGGAGAACTAAATAAAGAGGCGGTTCCGGCGCGGAATTAGCGTGCCGGGACCATATTCTTTTTTTAAGTTGAAAAAAAGGCCATAACTGCCAAATTAGACAGTAGGAAGGGAGGTATAAGCAGGAAACATAGTAAATATGAGCAAAAGAGAAAAAATGGTCGAAAAAGTGTTGACAATGAGGGCATATGCTGGTATCCTAACAAAGCTGTCCGGGAGGGCGGCGCGGGACTTGAAAAGAATGGTTAAGGGCT
>NZ_DALZOY010000014.1:0-69196 GCF_032018205.1 Oscillibacter sp.
GACCACGCTTGCGCTGCGCTTGTAGTGTGGTATAATCTTGGCAGTCCATAGTGATTGCCCTCCTTTGGCAGATGGGTGTGTGAGAACTCCATTCTACCATTAGGGAAAAATCACTATGGACTTTTCTATTCAAGTGTCCATCTTCATTTTACAATCGACCAAGATAATCTTTCAATATAATTTCTACGATACGATCGGCAAAGCGGTACACAATGCCTTCGCTGGATTTATTTATAGCATAATCACTGTCCTTATAGTTTTTCATCGCTCTTTTCCTCCAATTTGCTTTTTTGTTGTGAGAGCAAATTGGAGTGGAGGTGAGCGACAGTGAGATGCCGAAATGAATTGGGAGTTTCTTTTAAAAAGAATTGCGATATATGATTTTATTAGTCGAGTAGAAAGGTTTCTTGTCGAGAACAAAAAAACAGCACTTTGCCTGTCATAGCAAAGTGCTGTTTTCAATATCTGGTAAAATATTATTTGATGGTATTTGCGGACATGGGCAGCGCCGTCTATACGAAAGCCGATATCGAGATATCCTATCAAAAGCCACCGTATGTATAACAAGAGCATGCCCCTTTTGAGCCACCCCAGTAAAAGCTGACAATAGACAAGAAGCCCCCTGATGTAGGAGAATATAACTACATCAGGGGGTATTTATATGAGTAAGAGAAACTGGGCAGATATCAAGACGTTGGAAGCGGTTATCATGGAGCTGCGTGCCGAGGGAAAAACGCATCAAAAAATAGCAGACAAGCTTGGGCTGAATTTTGTTCAGATAAAGAACTGGGTAAATCGGCATAACAGGGAGCAGAAACGTATCGACGCTGGTCTGCCGCCAAAACGACGCGGACGTCCGCACAAGGGCGCAATTACCAGTGAAGCTGAGTATCAGTATGAAAGTGACCGCCTCTTGACGAGGCGGCCCGGGTCAGAAGATATAGTCGGCCTCCTTGACCAGCTTTTTCAGCGCGTCCAAGGAGCTTGGCGGCGGGTCCTTCGCCAGAATCTGCGCCTGAATCACCTCAGGCAGGTCGTTAAAATACGCCGCCGCCTTCGGGTCGGGTCCAATGTTCGCATACATATCGGTATAAGTTAATCCCATTTCATCACCCCTGCATAGGGTCTCCGGAAAAATAAAATTTAGCCGTTCCATCAAAAATGCTAACATTTGGGGACATCGGCGGATGGTTCGCAAACCGGAAATCAGGTAAACATCCGCATGCCCACCAGCAGACACCCGTTGATATACGGCATTCCCTTCTCCTCCAAGTAGGCCACCAGCTCGGCGCTTTCCGCCCCCGGCTGAAGCACAATGCATTTGAAGCTCTTTTTGCATTCCCGCATCAGCTCCAGTCCCTTTGCGGGATGAATGCACAGGTCGATGATGTCGATTTCCTCCGGCACGTCGTTCAGGGAGGGAAGCTCCTTGCCCACGGCGTAAACCGTGTAGCCCTTCTCGATCATCCCCTGCTTGATTTTATAGGCATATTTCTCGGAATCCAGCGTGTTGCCCACCACGGCAAAAACGCGCTGGCGCATGATTTCCTGTAACTCCATAAAAACACCTTCTTTATTTTATTCTGCGCCATTTTTTTCCATTCAATGCTTTCAATGCAGTATAGCAAACATTTTCGCACCAGGCAATGCTCTTTGCCACATTTTTAAACGGGCCGTTCCCTTGCGAAAAATTTGCTTGCAGTTGCCATATGTCAAAGCGCTGTGCATTTTTTGAAAGCTGTGGTATACTGTTACGGAAAATTGCAAGGGGGCGAGAAGAACGGCGTACTACACCTACATACTGCGCTGCGGGGACAGCAGCCTTTATACCGGCATCACCACTGACCTTGCCCGTCGTCTCGCCCAGCACGGGGGAAGTCTTCCCGGCGGCGCGAAATACACTGCGGCCCGCCGTCCCGTCCGCTTTGCGGCCGCGTGGGAAGCGGACGGCAGAGCGGCAGCGTCTCGTCTGGAATACCGCATCAAAGCCCTCTCCAAACAGGAGAAAGAGAATCTCATTCACGGCGAAATACCGGCAGCGCTGAACCTTTCGCCATACTCCAGACTTCACATCACCGAAAAAGGAGAATTTGCTATGCTGTTTGTCTGCTATCCAAAATGCACCACCTGCCAAAAGGCGCGGACCTTTCTGGACACGAGGGGCGTCACCTATGACTTCCGGGACATTAAAACGGAGAACCCCACGGAGGACGAGCTGCGTACTTGGCACGCAAAAAGCGGCCTGCCGCTCAAACGCTTTTTCAACACCAGCGGTCTGCAATACAAGGCTTTGGAACTTTCCAAAAAGCTGCCCTCCATGACAGAGGACGAGCAATTCCGGCTTCTTGCCACCGACGGAATGCTGGTTAAACGCCCCATTCTGGTGGGAGCCGACTTCGTTCTGGTGGGCTTTAAGGAGCCGGAGTGGACCCAGCGGCTGTAAGCCGCCCACAAAGCAACCGATACATTCCCTTTTCAAATATGAAATCGCGCCCCCGGCGGAACAGTGGTCCCGCCGGGGGCGCATTTGGTTCAGGCATCAGCCCTCGCCGTTTTTACTGATAGATGGGGAACGCCTCGCACAGGGCATTGACCTCCGCGCGGACCTGCTCGGCGCTGCCCTCGAAATCCCGGGCGGTCAGAGCCATCCAATGGGCAATCTTCTCCATCTCCGGCTCCTTGAAGCCGCGGGAAGTGGAAGCGGGGGTACCCACGCGGATGCCGGAGGTGACAAAGGGCTTCTCCGGGTCGTTGGGGATGGCGTTCTTATTGACGGTGATCTGCACCTCGTCCAGCCGATGCTCAAATTCCTTGCCGGTAATGTGGAAGTTGCGCACGTCCACCAGCATGAGGTGATTGTCCGTTCCGCCGGAGACAAGGCGGAAGCCCTCCTTAATGAGGCCCTCAGCCAGTGCCTTTGCGTTTTTCACCACCTGCTTCTGATACTCCTTGAACTCCGGACGCAGCGCCTCGCCAAAGCTCACAGCCTTTGCCGCGATGATGTGCTCCAGCGGGCCGCCCTGGGTGCCGGGGAACACGGCGGAGTTAATCTTCTTGTAGATGTCCTCGTCGTTGCACAGGATCAATCCGCCCCGGGGGCCCCGCAGGGTCTTATGGGTGGTAGAGGTAATCACATCAGCATAGGGCACGGGAGAGGGATGCTCGCCTGCGGCCACCAGACCCGCAATGTGGGCCATGTCCACCATCAGATACGCGCCCGCAGCGTCCGCCGCCTCACGGAACTTCTTGAAGTCGATTGACCGGGGATAGGCGGAGGCGCCCGCCACAATCAGCTTGGGCTTGTGCTCCTCGGCCAGCTTGATGAGTGCGTCATAATCGATCTGCTCCGTCTCTTCGTCCAGACCGTAGGGGATAATATTAAAATATTTGCCGGAGATGTTCACGGGGCTGCCGTGGCTCAGGTGTCCGCCGTGGGCCAGATTCATGCCCATCACGGTGTCACCGGGCTTGACCAGCGCGAAAAACGCGGCCAGATTGGCGTTGGCCCCGGAGTGGGGCTGAACATTGGCATAATTGCAGCCAAACAGCTCGCAAGCACGCTTGCGGGCAATCTCCTCCGTCACGTCCACGGCGTAGCAGCCGCCGTAATACCGGTGGCCGGGATACCCCTCGGCGTATTTATTGGTCAGGCAGGTGCCCATCGCCGCCATGACCGCCTCGCTGACCACGTTTTCGCTGGCAATCAGCTCAATGTTCCGGCGCTCGCGGGCGAACTCCTCTTTAATAGAAGCGCCAACCTCGGGATCAAACTTGGAAATAAAATCCATTGTCTCGTGCACCATCTGAATGTCTCCTTCATCATTGTGTATTTGTCCACACGCTTTAGTCAACATATTTTTAACACGGCCTACCATAATATCCGGCCATTTTACATTTTAGCACACGCTATTTCATTTGTGAAGACGGTTTAAAACTATTTTCCATTTAAATTGGAAATAAACGGCGCAGATTCCGCATCCGAAAATTCACTTAAGCCGCGCGGGAACACCGTCCTCATACAGTCCCTTTTCCGTCACCACCCATGGAACCGGCATATCGTGCGGCTCAACGGGAATGTCCTCGTGGAGCAGTTCCTCCCGGCACAGCAGCACCGCGCTGCCCCGGTAAGCGGTCAAAAAACGGTCGTAATACCCGCCGCCCTGACCCAGCCGGCGGCCCGCCCTGCCGCAGCTCAAGCACGGCAGCACGGCAAAATCCACCTCGTCCGGCGTTAGAATCGGGCAGTTTTGGGACGGCTCCAAAATCCCGAACGGGCCGGGAACCAAATCGTCCAGAGAGTTTACCACCCGCAGTTCCATAATGCCCGGAATCTCGGTGCAAAGCGGCAGGCACAGCCGCTTCCCCGCTTTCAGCGCGTCCTCCAGAATGGGGCGGGTATTGATCTCCCGCTTGGTTCCATAAAAGCTGAAAACGGTGTGTGCCTCCCGATAATCCGGCAGCGCGCGAACGCGGTCCGCAATCGCTGCGTCGGACTCCTCCTTGTAGCGGGCTGAAAGCGCCCGCTCCTGCGCCCGTACCTTCAGCCGAAGTTCCTGTTTTTCTTCCGCAATCGTCATGACAGCGTATCCTCCTTTTTTTCGGGACTTGACGCGCCGAAGCGCACCGCACCCATTCCGTATTTTCCCCGAATTTTATCCATGGCAGATTCCAATTTCTCCTGCTTTTCCCGCCGGGGGGCCGCGGTATCCAGCAGGTCCGTCTGTTCATAGGCATCGGCCTCCTCCGTCAGAGCGATGGCTGTGACGGTGAGCATCCGGATGGGGGCGGGCGGCTTCCAGAAGGTATCCAGCAGCTCCATGGCTCCGTCCGCCAGCTCCCGCATCAGATGAGTTGGCGAGGAAAAGCGCTTTTGCCGGGATCGATCCTGAAAATCCGGCGTGCGCAGCGTGACCGCCACGCCCCCGGCATACATGCCGCAGCGGCGCAGCCGCATGGCCACCTCATCGGAAAGCAGGGCCAGCGCCGCGCCCACCTCCCTCCGGGAGGACAAATCCCGCTGAAAGGTGGACCCACTGCCAACGGATTTTGGCGGCTCCAGCTCGCTTCGGGGCCGCACCGGCTCATGCTCCTGCCCATTGGCATACTCGTGAAGCTGGCGGCCCATTTTCCCCATCAGCGTTTCCAGTTGGCCCACATTCATGGCCGCCAACTGCCCGATGGTCCGCACGCCAAACTGCGCCAGAGTGGCCTGCGCGGTTTTTCCCACGAACAGCAGCGACTCCACCGGTAAGGGCCACACAAAGTCCTTCCAGTTTTGAGGGGAAATCACCGTGGTTGCGTTTGGCTTTTTGTAATCGCTGCCCAGCTTTGCAAACACTTTGTTAAAGCTCACGCCTACGGATACCGTCAGTCCCAGCTCCTTTTCCACTCTGGCGCGAATCCCGTCCGCCACGGTCCGCCCGTCTCTGCCCAGCAGATGAAGGGACCCGGTCACGTCCAGCCAGCTTTCATCCACACTGAAAGGCTCCACCAAATCGGTGTACTCCTCGTAAATGGCGTTGACCCGTTCGGAATATTCCCGATACAAATGATGATGGGGCGGCAGCAGCACCAACCCGGGGCACTTTTTCCGCGCCTGCCAGATGGTTTCCGCCGTGGCTACGCCGAACTTTTTCGCCGCCTCGTTCTTTGCCAGCACAATACCCCGCCGGGAGGTGGGGTCGCCGCACACCGCCACCGGCGCGTCCCGCAGCTCGGGGTGGGACAGCAGCTCCACCGAGGCGTAAAAGCTGTTCATATCGCAGTGTAAAATCACCCGCTCCACGGCGCTGCCCCCTTTCTCCGCGCCAAAGCTCGGCTGCGGTCCTATATCCTCATTGTAGCACAGATGTTCGCATTTGCAAGTCCAATCTTACCGCACTCGCCACATCGTTCTTCCCTCTCCGTTGCCTCCACACTCCCTCTGCGGACTTCCTGCGGCACCACTTTTTCCGAAAGCGGGCAGGACACAGTTTTTCGTCTTCCGACCTCTCTCCCGCCCAGATAAATTTTCACCTAATATAGTCTCCCGCCAAAGTGCATCCCACGTGTGGTCGGAGAAAAAGGCAATAATTCAAGGGCATGGGGAAGCGAGTTCCCCATGCCCCTGCATCTCATCGCCCACAGGCGATGCTACAACTCTCAAAAAGTTCGGCCACGGGGCTTTTTGACCGTTTTACCCCTTCATCGCCCGCTCGGACTCCTCCAGCCGGGCAATCAGCTCCTTGTACTTGGCAATTTTATCCCGCTCCACGTTGACCACGGCCTCGGGTGCGTTTGCCACAAACTTTTCGTTTTTCAGCTTGCCCTCGGTGATGCGCAGACCATTGACCGCCTTTTCCTTTTCCCGGGCAATGCGGGCCAGCTCCTCCGCAACATCCACCAGTTCCGCCAGCGGAATATAGGCCACGGCCTTGCGGGTGACGATGCTCACCAGCCCGTCCAGCGTTTCCGGTGCGGCGGTGGAAACCGTCACGCGCTCGGCATAGGCCATGCGGGTAATGAAGTGCACCGCGTCCCGGAAAATCTCCGGCTCGTCGGTCTTCAAAACAAGCTCCGTCTTTTTGGACGGGGGCACGTTCATCTCCGAACGGCGGGCGCGGATGGCGCGGATAGTGTCCATCACCGCCTCCATGGCCTCCGTCTCGGCGGGGAAGTTCAGCGCCTCGTCATACACGGGCCAATGGGAGGTCATGATGAAGCTTCCCTCTTCTCCCATCTCCCGGGGCAGGGACTGCCAGATTTCCTCCGTGATAAAGGGCATGAAGGGGTGCAGCAGCTTCAGCACCTGAATCAGCACGTAGCACAGCACATTTTCCGCCGCAAGGCGGCTCTGGGCGTCGTCGCCGTTCATGCGGGTTTTGGTCAGCTCAATATACCAGTCGCAATAGGTGTCCCAGATGAAGTCGTACACCTTGGCGGAGGCCACGCCGATTTCAAAGGCGTCCAGATTCTCCGTGACCTCTTTGACCAGCCCGTTCAGCTTGGTCAAAACCCACTTGTCCTCCTGCTCCAGATTGGCAGGAAGGGCGCACCGGTCAATGCTCAGGTTCATCTGCACGAAGCGGGATGCATTCCAGATTTTATTTGCAAAGTTCCGCATGGCCTCGCACTTTTCGGTGTAGAACCGGGTATCGTTTCCGGGGCTGTTGCCGGTGATAAGGTTGAAGCGCAGCGCGTCCGCGCCGTAGGCCTGGGCCATTTCCAGCGGGTCAATGCCGTTGCCCAGAGACTTGGACATTTTCCGTCCCTTTTCGTCCCGGACCAGGCCGTGAATCAAAACCGTGTGGAAGGGAATCTCCTTCATCTGCTCGCAGCCGGAGAAAATCATCCGGGCCACCCAGAAGAAAATGATGTCGTAGCCCGTGACCATCACGGAGGTGGGATACCAGTAGTTCAAATCCGCCGTCTTTTCGGGCCAACCCATGGTGGAGAAGGGCCACAGGGCAGAGGAGAACCAAGTGTCCAGCACGTCCGGGTCCCGGGTCAGGTGGGTGCAGCCGCACTGTTCGCACTTCTCCGGGTCCGTCCGCCCCACGTTGATATGACCGCACTCGTCGCAGTACCACGCGGGAATCTGGTGGCCCCACCAGAGCTGGCGGGAAATGCACCAGTCGTGCACGTTTTCCATCCAGTTGATATAGGTCTTGGAAAACCGCTCGGGGACGAACTTTACCTCGCCGTCCCGCACCACCCGCAGAGCCTCCTTCGCAAGGGGCTCCATCTTCACGAACCACTGGGCGGAAATGAGCGGCTCCACATCGTTGTGGCAGCGGTAGCAGGTGCCCACGTTATGGCTGTAATCCTCGGTCTTCACCAGATAGCCCTGCTCTTCAAGGTCCTTTACGATGGCCTTGCGGCACTCATAGCGGTCCATTCCGTTGTAGGGGCCGCCGTTTTCGTTGATTCTGCCGTCATCCGCGATGCAGCGGATAATCTCCAGATTGTGCCGCAAACCCACTTCAAAGTCGTTGGGGTCGTGGGCGGGGGTCATTTTCACCGCGCCGGTGCCGAAGCCGATTTCGCAGTATTCGTCCCCCACAATGGGAATCTCCCGGTTCATGATGGGCAGGATGCAGGTCTTGCCGATCAGGTGCTTGAACCGCTCGTCCTCCGGATTCACGGCAACGCCGGTGTCGCCCATCATGGTTTCGGGCCGCGTGGTGGCCACCACCAGATCGCCGGATCCGTCCGCCAAAGGATAGCGGATGTGCCACAGGTGGCCCGGCTTATCCACATACTCCACCTCCGCGTCGGACAGAGCGGTGGTGCAGTGGGGGCACCAGTTGATGATGCGGCTTCCCTTATAAATCATATCCTTTTCATAGAGGTCGCAGAAGGTCTCCCGCACCGCGCGGGCGCAGGTTTCGTCCATGGTGAAGCGGGAGCGGTCCCAGTCGCAGGAAACACCCATCTTCTTCTGCTGCTCCACAATGCGGTCGCCGTACTTTTCCTTCCAAGCCCAGACCCGCTCCAAAAACTTCTCGCGGCCAAGGTCGTACCGGGTTTTTCCCTCTTTTTCCCGCAGTTCCTCTTCCACCTTGATCTGGGTGGCGATGCCCGCGTGGTCCACGCCGGGAATCCATAGGGCGGAATATCCCTGCATCCGCTTGAAGCGGGTCAGGATGTCCTGAAGTGTCGCGTCCAGCGCATGGCCCATATGAAGCTGACCCGTCACGTTGGGAGGCGGCATCACAATGGAAAACGGTTCCTTTTCAGGGTCCGGCTCCGCCGTAAAGCAGCGGCCCTCCATCCAGCTCTCGTAGATGCGGGACTCCACCTGCTGCGGCTCATATACCTTCGGCAGTTCTTTTTTCATGGCTTGCTCTCCTCATACTCAGATATCTGAATTCTATACAAATACAGGCTTACTCAAACAGTGGGCCGCGCTTTCACGTCCCCGAAGCTTTATACCCGCTCCATACTTCGACGCAGACGCTCCGTCACGCGGTAAACGCGATAGCGCTTGCTGCGACTTTTCAGCCACCCGCGAAACGCCTCTTCCGTTCCCTCGGTCAGTGCGCTTTTATGCAGCAGAACGGAGGTGTCCTCCGCGGGGATCCAAAAAATCAAGTCGCTCTCCCGAACCTCACCCATGCGGATGCTTTTCCACAGGCGGATTTCTTCGCCCTTTCCGTCCAGCATCCGACAGTCGTCTCCTTCGAACACAAAGCGCATGGGCCTTGCCCGCACCGCGTCGGTCAAATCCAGCCACCGTGCCCGCGCCTCCCGGACGCCCTGTCGAAACCGCCTGCCCCGCTGCATGGGAAGCCAGAAAAAGCCGATGATGATCAGCGCCAGCAAAACCGTGAACAGCGCCGCCTCCCAGTTCCTCTGCACAAGAGAATATACCGTGAAGCACACTGCCATCACCCCAACCGGAACGCTGGCCCGCGTCGCATTGCTCCGCACCCGGACCCAATCCATCAGCGCCGCTTCCTCCGCAGCCTCCAGCACCGCGCCCTGGGTTGTGTCGAATACAAATCTCTCCATATGCTCCTCCAAACAAAAATCGCCCCGAGCCTATCGGCTCAGGGCGAACAAAAGTCCGCGGTACCACCTGAATTCGGGAATTTCCCGCACTCTCCCGGCGCTTTGCGCCCGCCTCTGTAACGGGAGGTCCCGTTGGCCTTACTTTCCTGTTCAGGCCAATGCTCCGAAACGACTTCTCCGCCGACTTCACGGGGACTTGCACCGTCCGTCCCCTCTCTTTGCATCCGTCCGCGGGTACTGCTTTTCCTCATCGCAATTTTCCTATTTTATAAATCCAGATTAGTATAACCGCGTGGCCCCATTTTGTCAAGATTGGGTGCAAGAAGCCGGAAAATCTTTTCCCAGCGGGATTCTTGTGTTTGCATTGTGGGGATTTTGTGATACAATGACCATAATGTAACCAGGTCGGGCTGCGCCGTCTGCGCCCGCTTTGGGGCACGCTTTCCGTCGTAATTTTTTAAGAGCGCGGCCCTTTATTATATTTATAGGAAAGGAATTCTTTGCCATGAGCATTTATCAAGCGGAAGACAGCGTGCAAAGCCCCTCCATCCTGTTCCGGCTGAACGGAGGACTGTATTGCGCGGACAGCCGCTATGTCTCCACCATTATGGAGCTTCCGAAATACACCCCCGTGCCGGACGCGCCGCCCTATATCTCCGGGATTTTTCCCCTCCGGGGCAGCAGCGTCACTCTCTTCAATCTGAGGGCGGCTTTGAAGCTGCAATCCCTTCAGGAGGAATTTGAGGACTTCACCGCCATGCTGGACGCGCGCAAGCAGGATCACATTAACTGGGTTTCCGCGCTGGAGCGCTCCATTGAAACCGGGGAACCTTTTTCATTGGCCACAGACCCCCACAAGTGCAAGCTTGGGAAATGGTATGACGGCTTTAAGACCGACAGTATGGAGCTTTCCGCCCATCTGGCCCGGATGGAAGACCCTCATCGCAGGCTCCACGAAACGGCCCAGCGGGTGGAGCAGTGCGACGCGGCGGGGAACCGCGAAGCCGTGGACAACTGCAAGCAGGCTACGCTGGACGAGGTCCGGGGCAACTATATGCCTAAGGTTCTCGGCGTGCTGGAGGACGCCAAGGAGATTTTCCGCATCCGGGAATTTCACGAGATGGTGCTGGTGCTCAGCGGCGAGACCAGTCTTGGCCTGATGGTGGACGAGGTGCTGTCGGTGGAAACGGTGGAGGAAGAGACTGTGGGCGCGCACAATCAGCTTATGACCCGTTCCCCCTACATCCGGCGTGTGGTTCGCGCCCCCGGTCAGGACGAGTTGATTCTGGAGCTCAGTCTCCCCGATATTTTGCAGGTGGGCGACGAGGTGGCCGCGCTGCGCGCCGCCGGGTCCGCAGGATAAATACGCTTTGAAAAACACCGCCCTGCTGAACTTGAAATCAGCAGGGCGGTATGCTTATATGGATTATGTTGGGGTACTTGAAGTGCAGCCAAAGAGAAAGCGCCAGCTTTTAAGCCATCTCTATTTCCGGTTTTTTATAACACAGCCTATAGTTAACATTCTTCTCAAGTACAGGAGATGTTTTCCTGAATATCGTATAGCACATCACTCGCATTCTGTACAAAAATCGTTTCCTTCCCTTTGCCCTACTTGCGCTCTAACCATAGATCGGACTTTTGGCACGCTTTTTCAGGTTCCTTTCAGCCCCGTAGACTATACTGGAGAAATCCGACAGACGGCAAATTTCCCGATAAGCCCGTCCGTGAAATTTTGCTTGCAGTTTCGCAGTTTATCCTATATAATATGTCGGTGTGCATTCGCGGGATTCTCCGCATCTTCACTTAAGATTTTGAGAGGACTGAAACGAAAATGAGCGCAAACGATAATCATTCCAGAACCGCGCGGGAGGCGCAGCAGCAGAAGGAGGCCCGGCGCAGCAACATTATGTACGCCGTCATTGCCGTCCTGTTCGCCCTTCTCGTGGTGACCGTACTGGTATGGAAATCCAACATCATCCAGAAAAACGCCACCGCAGCCACGCTGTATACCCAGCTTACCTCGGCGGAGGACCCCGCCGCCAGCGGCTCTTCTTCCGCAGAAAAGACCGTGCTGGCAGACGTGAAGGTACCCCAGCTAAACTACTATTTTGTAAATATCTATCAGAACTTTGTCCAGCAGAACAGCGCGTATATTTCCTACATGGGGCTGGACACCAGCAAGGACCTGCGTTCTCAGCCCTATCCCGGCGACGATACGCAGACCTGGTTCGACTATTTTGTCGGTCAGGCGATTGACCAGATGTCTGCCATCTACGCGCTGAATGACAAGGCGGAGGAAGAGGGCTACGTTTGGAACGACGCCATGCAGGCGGAGTTTGACTCCAATAACGAGTCTCTTGAATCCACCGCCACCGCTTCCAACCTGAGCGTGGTCAAATACCTCCAGAAGATTTACGGCGCAACCATGAGCCGCAGTGTTTACGAGGCTGAGATGAAGCGTGTGATTTTGGCCAGCGACTTTTCCAAGAGCCATAACGATGGCTTGACCTATACGGACGAGGAGCTGGAGGCCGAATACGCCGCCAACCGGAACTCCTATGACGTGGTGGACTATCAGAGCGTCCGCATCAGCGGCGTCGCCGAGGACACCACGGATGCCGACGGAAACAGTGTGGATCCCACCGAGGAGGAGAGTGCCGCCGCGCTGAAAGCGGCCAAGCAGTCCGCGGATGAGCTGTACGCCGGGTTCAAGTCCGGAAAGAGCATGTCTGATCTGGCGAAGGACAACGACAAGATGTCCTATACCAATGGTGAGGCCGGTTCCTATTCCTCCGGCGTGCTGATGGATTGGCTGTTTGACAGCGGCCGTCAGGCCGGGGACTCCGCCGTTCTGGCCGACGAGGACAACTCTGCCTATTACGTGGTGTCTTTCGGTAAGCGTTATCGTCAGGACTATAAGACTGTAAACGTGCGCCACATCCTTCTCCAGCCCGAAGCCGGCAAGATCGCCCAGGGCGAGGACGGATATGACGAAGAGCAGGCCAAGCTGAAAGAGGAGGCCAAGGCAAAGGCCGAAGACCTTCTGGCACAGTGGAAGGCAGGCGCAGCCACTGAGGATGCCTTTGCCGAGCTTGCCAAGGAAAACTCCGTTGACGGCGGCTCTCAGGCCAATGGCGGCCTGTACGAGCAGGTTTATCAGGGCCAGATGGTGCCCACCTTCAACGACTGGTGCTTCGATTCCAGCCGCAAGGCCGGGGACACCGGCGTGGTGGAAACCGATTACGGTTATCACATCATGTACTTTGTGGGCGAGAACCTGCCCTACTGGCAGGTACAGGCGGACAGCGCCCTGCGGAATCAGGATTTTGGCACATGGTACGACGGTGTCATCGCCGGGTACACTGGCGAAGCCGCCAGCGGCGTCAAATACGTGTCCGCGAGCTGAATTGCATCGTGAAGCACGGACCGGCTTTCGCCGGTCCGTGTTTTTCTAAAAAAGAACGCTTAGACAGATAAGAGGAAAACGCTATGGAAGATCAATTTCTGCGCAACGAAATGCTCTGGGGCCGGGATGGGCAGGCGCGTCTTGCCCGCGCCCATGTGCTTTTGCTGGGCCTTGGCGGAGTGGGGAGTTATGCCGCGGAGTGTTTGGCCCGATCCGGCGTGGGCGAACTGACGCTGGTGGACAGCGATGCCGTGTCTCTTACCAACCTGAACCGCCAGTTGGAAGCCCTCCACTCCACCGTGGGCCAGCCCAAGGCGGAGGCCATGACTGCCCGCCTGCTGGATATCAACCCCGCGCTGAAGCTCCACCCTGTCCACGCTTTGTACAATGCCGAAAACCGAGACCGGTTTTTCCCCGAGGGCTGCCGGTACGATTACATCGCGGACGCCATCGACCTTGTGTCCTGCAAGCTGGATCTGGCGGAAACCGCTCTGCGTCTCAACATTCCTCTCATTTCGGCTTTGGGCACCGGAAACAAGCTGGACCCCTCCCTGCTGCGAATTGAGGACATTTCAAAAACCTCCGGTTGCCCTCTGGCCCGCGTGATGCGCCGAGAGCTGAAAAACCGGGGCATCCGTCATCTTCCGGTGGTGTTCAGCCCGGAGGAACCTGCTCTCTCCGTTCGGCAGATGGAAGCGCCCCCGCCGGGGCGGCGCAGCGTTCCCGCCAGCAACCCCTGGGTACCGGCCACCGCCGGACTGCTGCTGGGCAGCGCCGTGGTACGCAGCCTGCTGAAGGAAACGGAGGGATTGGTATGCTGATCGGAACGACGGTCAACACGCTGGCCATTCTGGCCGGCTCTGTGGCCGGGCTGGGCCTGACACGAATTTCCAAGCTCTTGCCCGTGGCTGAGGGCGATGCACTGGGGCAGCGGCTTCAGGACATGGTTATGAAAAGCGTGGCTCTGTGCGTGCTCTATATTGGCATAAGCGGGTCCCTGAAGGGGCAGAACGTGCTGATTGCTATTCTCTCCATGGTCCTCGGCGCGCTTCTTGGAGAGCTGTTGGACCTAGACCAACGGATGCGCGCACTTGGCGACTGGGTTCAGAAAAAAACGGAGCATCTTTTTCCAGACGGAACTACCTCCGTATCGGAGGGCTTTGTTACTGCAAGTCTTCTGTTTTGCGTAGGCGCCATGTCGATTGTGGGCGCGTTGCAGGACGGGCTGACGGGCGACCACTCCACCCTGTTTGCAAAAGCCCTGCTGGACGGCATCAGCGCCGTGATATTCGCCTCCTCTCTGGGCGTGGGCGTGGCGTTTTCCGCCGTCACGGTGTTTCTCTTTCAGGGAAGCATTGCCGCGCTGGCAGCCCTGATTTCCCCTTTGCTTGGGGACGCGGTTGTGGCGGAGATGACCTGCGTGGGGTCGTTGCTGATTATCGCCCTGTCGCTGAATCTGCTGGGCATCACCAAAATCAAGGTCATGAATATGACTCCGGCCTGCCTTCTGCCGATTCTGATTTGTTGGCTGAGCAAAGCTATCCCCGCCCTGTTTTGATACGCTCAATTCTTTAACACGCGGTTTTGCCGTCGGGAGAGCTTCTCCCGACGGTTTTTTTACATTTTTTTCGCATCGTTTCTCCGTCGCACTTCATCATTCCATAACAAAATCCGCTCTTACAGGTGTTTGCTATAATTTTTCTCCAAATGGGGCAACCTATGGAAAATCATCACAAGGCGGTGTTTTTTTATGAGCAAAAAACGCGTTGGACGGCGGACCGTCCGGCTGGATTCTCCCCCGTCCATTCTCTCCTTTGCCGCCACCGGCGGAAAGCTGGAAAAGCAGGGACCGCTGGCGGCCTGCTTTGACGAGCTATGCGAGGACTCGTTTCTGGGGGAAAAGACCTGGGAAAAGGCAGAGTCCCGGATGCAGCAAAAAACGGTGCAGACAGCGCTGGATAAGGCAAAGCTGCACGCAGGCGATTTGGACTATATTTTTGCCGGAGACCTTTTAAATCAGTGCATCGGCACCTCCTTTGGCCTGCGGGAGTTTGAAATTCCCTTTTTCGGGCTGTACGGCGCCTGCTCCACCATGGGAGAATCTCTCGCCATGGCGGCCATGAGCATCGACGGCGGCTTTGCCGAGCGGGCCGCTGCCGTCACCTCCTCCCATTTCTGCACGGCGGAGAGGCAGTACCGTATGCCGGTTCCATACGGAAATCAGCGTTCCCCCACCGCGCAGTGGACCGCCACCGCGTCCGGCTGCTGCATTCTGGGCCGGGAGGGAGAGGGTCCCTTTGTCACCCACGTCACCTGCGGCAAAATCGTGGACAAGGGCGTAACCGATGTGAACAACATGGGCGCGGCCATGGCCCCCGCGGCCTACGACACCATCTCCGCCTTTTTCAAGGATACAAAGACAAAGCCCTCGGACTTTGACCTAATCCTTACCGGCGACTTGGGCGAGCTGGGCCACAGCATCGTCCGCGGCTTCTTCCAACGGGACGGCGTGGATATGAGCAAAAACTATCTCGACTGCGGAATGCTGCTCTATGACCGGGAAAAGCAGGATATGCACGCCGGAGCCTCCGGCTGCGGCTGCTCGGCGGCGGTGCTGTGCGGGTATCTTCTGCCGGGACTGCGGGCCGGAAAGTGGCGGCGGATTCTCTTTGCGCCCACCGGAGCGCTGCTCTCCCCCACCTCCAGCTTTCAGGGGGAGTCCATCCCCGGCGTGTGCCACGCGGTGTGTATCTGCACGGAGCGCTAGGCGGGTCTTTTCCTTCCCTGCCGCCCGCCTTTCGCATAATTCGGGCAAACATGGAAAAGCTGGGAGAGAAAAACTCGGTTTGGAGGTTTTTATGGACTATCTGAAAGCATTCATCTGCGGCGGCATTCTCTGCGCCGTCGGGCAAATTCTCATTGACAAAACCAAGCTTACCCCTGCCCGCATTCTCACCGGCTATGTGGTGGCGGGCGTGCTGCTGGGGGCGGTGGGCGTTTATAAGCCCATTGCCGACTGGGGCGGAGCCGGGGCCACAGTGCCCCTTACCGGCTTTGGCTTTTCTTTGGCCAAAGGCGTTGAAAAAGCAGTGGCGGAGCAGGGCTGGCTGGGGGTGTTTACCGGCGGACTCACCGCCACGGCGGGAGGCATTGCCGCGGCCGTGATCTTCGCCACGCTGATGGCATTGCTGTTTCGCCCCGGAGACAAGCGGTAACTATAAAAAAGCGGCGACTCCTGAAGGAGCCGCCGCTTTTACGCTTGTGAAATCGCTTAGTCCTCGTGATCCTCGCCGCAGTCGCATTCCTCGATGTCGGTGAGATCAAATTCCAGTTTCTCCCCGCAGTTGGGGCAGACCACTTCGCCCTCTTCCAGAATGGACTCGTCGAAGTAGACCGTCTCCTCACAGGTGGGGCAGGTGGTGGCGTAGCAGTCCTCGGAATCGTCGTCGTCTTCGTCGTCATCCTCAAACTCGTCGTCCTCGTAGACGATCTCCTCCACGTCCTCCAGGTCGTCGCTGACAGCGTCCAGGCCCTCAGAGATTTCGATAATCTGGTCCTGATGGTCCTGAAGCTCCAAGGCCACATCGTCCAGAATATCAATGATCATGGTGATCAGCTTGCCCTCCTTGGATTCGGTGTCCAGGCCCAGGCCCTCGGCCAGCCCCTTCAGATAAGCGACTCTCTCGGTAATTTCCATCGTGTACACGCTCCTTTCTTCCTGCTTCGTTTTTTGTTTTATAGAGGAATCCTCCTCTTGATTCAGGCGCGTCCTCTTTTAGTCCTTGCTGCGGGAGAGATACTCGCCTGTCCGGGTGTCAATGTTAATTTTGTCTCCGGTGCTGATGAACAGAGGCACCTTGATCTCCGCGCCGGTTTCCACAGTGGCGGGCTTGGTCACGTTGGTGGCGGTGTCGCCCTTCAGTCCCGGCTCCGTCTCGGTGACCACCAGGTCCATAAAGTTGGGGACCTCCACGGAGAATACGCTGCCCTTGTAGCTCAGCAGCTTGCACACCGTGTTCTCCTTCACAAAGCGGAAGCCGTCGCCCAGCACGTCCCGGTTCAGGGGAACCGTGTCATAAGTTTCGGGGTCCATGAAGTAGTACAGGTCGCCGTCCTGATAGCTGTACTCCGCGTCCTTGCGCTCCACAAACGCCTGCTCAAACTTGGCAGTGGGGTTAAAGGAAGTCTCGGTGACGCCGCCGGTCACCACATTTCTCATCTTGGTGCGCACAAACGCCGCGCCCTTTCCGGGCTTGACGTGCTGGAACTCCACCACAGTCATGATCTTGCCGTCCATTTCGAAGGTGACACCGTTGCGGAAATCACCGGCAGTAATCGTAGGCATAGTTTTTCCTCCTTACAAATCTACGAGAAAACGACCCGTCAGGAGGACATTTTCTCTGCTTTCCAAATTTACAAAATAACCTAGGATATTTTACCCCAGATACGGGATGAATGCAAGGGCTTTCCCTCTGATTCGTGGAAATTCAGAAGAATTTTTTATCAATTTCCCGCAATTTGCGGCAACAAATGGCCTTAAAGGGGACCTGAAGTGCGTGAAGCACCTTCTGCCAGAGCGTCACGGCTCCGCCCACGGGCTCCACCGTCAGCGCCAAAACTCCCGCCCGCTTGGCGGCCAGGCAATCGGTTAAAAGCTTGTCGCCCAGCATGGCGGTGTGGGCCAACCTGCCCCCCGCTTTCTCTATGGCGGCCAGAATCCCCCGGGGAGACGGCTTTCCCGCCCTGCCCTGATAAGGCACGCCCAGCTCGTCGCAAAATTCCGTCACCCGGCTTCCGGAGCGGTTGTTGGACACGATCACAAACCCGATGCCCGCATCCTTTAGTCCGGCAATATAGTCTTTAAGCGCCCTATCCGGGCGGCGTGTCCTTTTCTCTGCCAGCGTGAAATCCAAATCGCTCAGCAGCAGCGTCACGCCCAGCTCCCTCAGCAAATCGGGCGTTACCTCGTCATAGCGCGCAAACAGCCTGTCCGGCACCAGGGAAAAAGGCATATTCAGTCTTCCCCCTTCATAGCATTTTACGAATTGATTTATCAATATCCTTAGTATACCAATTTTTTTCAAAGCACACAAGGGGGGTCTTGGCTTGCAGGTCTATCTTGCCGTCACGCCGCAGCAGCTTCGGGAGGCGTCCCGCTTCACCCGGCACTTTGTCCATATGGCCTATCGCATCGGACCGGAGTCCGCCCTGCTGCGCCAGAACCTGCTGGTGCAGACCAAGGGCGGTCTGCTGGGCCTCAGCGACCACGACGCGCCCACGGTGGAGGAGCCGGAAAAGTTAGCCGCCGCCGCTGTGCGGGAGTGCTCCCGGCGGAGCTACGGCGGTGTGGTGCTGGATTTCGAGGCACCACATCCCAGAGGCGATCTGCTGTTGCTGGCAGGAGCCATGGGAAAGCTTTTCCAAAAAAACCGGCTGACGCTCTACGTACCGGAGTCCTATGCCTCCGCCGCGCCCACAGCGATTGTGCCGATCTGCACGGCCCTGTCGGGCGGCAATCTGACCCAGCGGCTGCGGGATGCCGCTTCCACCTGTGGCACAGGGCGGCTGGCTCTTGATTTAGAGCGGCTGATGATGGACTTCCCTCTTCCTTGTCCCTCTGGTGAGGGCCGCCCCCTGCGGCGGGAGGAACTGGCGGAGCTGATGGAGCGGGAGCAGCCATCCGTGTTTTTCTCCCCGGACCTGTGCGCCCGGTACTTCACCTATACCTGCCGGGGCGAAACCCATTTCATTCTGTTCGACGATGGAGACACGCTGCTGCAAAAGCTGCGCATTGGCCAAAACTTAGGCGCTCAGGCGGCATTTTTCCAATATCCCGAGGTCAGTGACCTTTTGGGGAAGCTGTTTGGGAAATAATCCTTTTTAAGCAGGCGGCGCTCCAAGGCGTCAAAAAAGCGCCGTGGAGGTTTCCACGGCGCTTTTCATCAAAACGAGAATTAATAGAAGCGCTTGTTCTTATTCTTCCGAGCTGCCTCAGACTTCTTGCGGCGCTTGACGCTGGGGCTCTCGTAGTGCTCTCTCTTACGAACCTCCGCGAGAACGCCCGCCTTAGCGCAGCTGCGCTTAAAACGCTTCAGGGCGCTGTCGATGTTCTCGCCCTCTTTGATATGAATTTCAGACATTTATATTTCCCTCCCTCCAGAATGCCGGGAAACCCACAGCACTTAAGGGCCATTATATTATGGCTTTAACGAAATCATTATAACGGTTGATTCGCGGCTTGTCAAGAGAATTTTCTGAAAAGCGACAAGACGCGAAAAAGCGGCCCGCCCCGCAAAACAGGGCGGGCCGCTTTTTATGATTTTTCCAATTCTTCCAAATTTGCCGCCTGCCGGTCCAGTTCCCGCTCCAGCGCAATTGCCACCTGGTCGGGGCAGGAGGTGGACTTCATCCCGCAGTGGATGCCCTTGAGCCGACCGACAGCCTCCCGTGCGTCCATCCCCCTCAGAAGCGCCGCGATGCCCTGCAAATTGCCGCTGCAGCCGCCCACAACCTCCAGCTCCTCAATCACATTTTCCTCATTGAGCCGGAAATGCATCTCTTGAGAGCAAGTACCCCGGGGGTGAAATGTAAATGTCATGTTCCGCTTCCTTTCCGCTTTTGATACCTTCGGAAAGGATACCATATTGCCGCACCCGCGTCAAGCAGGCGGGCGGTGGAAACCCATTATCCCGCGCTTCCTCCGAAATTGCGTCCCTCCAGCACCAGCCGGTCGGCAATCATGGCGATGAACTCGCTGTTGGTGGGCTTGCCCTTGGTGTTGGAAACGGTGTAGCCGAAAAACTTTTGCAGCGTCTCCAAATCGCCCCGGTCCCATGCCACCTCAATGGCATGGCGAATGGCACGCTCCACGCGGGAGGGTGAGGTGGAAAAACGCCGGGCCACCTCCGGGTAGAGAACTTTTGTCACAGCGTTGATCACGTCCATGTCGTCCACCGCGATTAAAATGGCCTCCCGCAGGTACTGATACCCCTTGATGTGGGCGGGGACGCCGATCTCGTGAATGATATCCGTGACCATGTTCTTTAAACTTTTTGTATGGGATACCGGTTGAACAGGCCGGCAGACAGAGCGCATCCGCTCCATCAGTGCGCCGTTTTCAAAAGGTTTCGGCATAAAAAATGCCGCGCCTTTTTCCAGAGCCTCTCCCACCACCTGTTCCGTAAAAAAGGAGGAGATCATCATTGTTCGCGTCGGAATCTCTTCTCTACGAAGCTGTTCCAGCACGCCGAAGCCGTCCAGCTCCGGAAGCACCACGTCCAGCAGCAGTAAATCCGGAAGCTGCTCTCGCACCTGCCGAAGCGCATTTTTCCCGTCGCCTACGCCGGCGACCACCGTGAATTCTCCCGTCTGTTCGATTGTTTCCCTTAACATCGCGCGGTAGCTCTCATTGGCGTCGGCTATAACTACTTTCCTGCAGATCTCCATAACGCAACCTGTCCTCCATCTCTTCATTGAAATTTCTTCCGGTTTCCCAAAAGTTCGGATTGGGTTTTCTATAATTTACCATAAACGGACAGTCTTTGCAAGACGGAATTGTAAATAATTGGCATTTTTTATTCGACCCGTTATGCATCTGTCGCGGTAAATTCGGCAGGAACATTTCAAATCCGTTTGTCTTTCAGCATATTTCGAAGAAAAAGGCCATCACCTCGACGAAAGCCGTGTCGGAAATATCAGCAGGAAACATCCGCGCTCTGGGAATTGGGCGCGGAATCCCGCTCTCCGGGGGCGCGATTCTGCCGCAGCTTAAACCCGGCCAGCAGGCCCTTCAGCAAGGCAGACTGCTCCGACATCTCCTGACTGGCGGCAGCGCTCTCCTCCGCTGTGGCGGCATTGGTCTGGACCACCGACGAAATCTGCCCCACACCCTGATTGATCTGGACAATCGCCATGGCCTGCTCCTGCGAGGCGGCGGCGATTTTGTCAATCAGATCAACAGCCTCGGCCGTCTCTCTGGCGCTGGCCTCCATTGCCTTCGCGGTAACGTCCGCAGTCCTGCTTCCGTTTTCCACTGCCGCCAGCGTCTGTTCAATGAGTGCAGTGGTGTCCTTGGCGGCCACGGCCGATTTCCCGGCCAGATTGCGCACCTCGTCCGCCACCACGGCAAAGCCCTTGCCGTGCTGCCCAGCACGGGCGGCCTCCACCGCCGCGTTCAGCGCCAGAATATTGGTCTGGAAGGAAATGTCCTCAATGATCTTGATAATCTTCATAATCTCGGAGGACTTGAAGGAAATCTCGCCCATGGCAGCAACCATTTCCTGCATGTGGTCGTTGCTGCTGTGCAGCTCCCGTCCCGCAAACTCCGCCTTCTCTTGTGCCAGTCTGGCATTTTCCGCGTTTTGCCGAATCTGCCCGGTGACCTCCTCGATGGAGGCGGAAAGCTGCTCCACGGCGCTGGCCTGCTCCGTCGCGCCTCTTGAAAGGGCCTGCGCACCGATGGAAACCTGCTCCGCATCGCCGTCCACAAAATCCGCGGACTGATGAATTTGCAGCAGCGTGCCGTCCAGATTGTCCAGCATGGCCTGAAGATTGTCCTTAATTTTTTTGAACTGTCCCGCGTATTCTCTTTGAAGCGCAACCGTCAGATCGCCACCGGCCACACAGGACAGCACGTCGGAAATTTCATCAATATAGCCCTGATAATTGACCAGTCTTTGAATGGTGAGCTGGAATGCATCGGAAAGGCGGCCCATCTCATCCTTGGACTTGACCGAAAGTTGAACGTCGAAATTTCCGTCCGCAATCTGCTGCGCGGCCTTTGTGATGGACTTGATAGGCTTTGCGATTGAGCCGCTGATCAACCATGTGACAACCGCGCCTATCGCCGCCATCACCACGCACAGCAGCACCAGCATCTGCGTGAGGACATGCGTCCGCTCAATCACCTCGTTCGTTTCCAGCGTCATCGCCAGAATCCAGGGACTGCCCTCGATGGGGGTGAATTCCACCAGCTTTTCCTTGCCGTTGTATGTATATTCGCCGCCGCCCTTCTGGCGCGTGGTCATCTGCTGCGTGAGTGCGCCCAAGGCTTCAAGCGCGGGGTCGGTTTTTCCATTCTCAATGTCGTTATCTTGCCGAAGCACAAGGTCGGTATTTTTGTGGGCCACCTTGACGCCCTCGTTATTGACGATGTATCCGTATCCGGTGTTTTTATAAGTGACATTTTCGCAGATTTTGCTGAGAGTCATTCCGTCTCTTCTGCCGTACAAAACACCGATAATCTGGCCGTTTTCATACACCGGGGCGGCATATACCAGCACTGGCTTTCCATCCAGCTTGCTAAACATCAAATCAGAAGCAGTGGGGGTTCCCTGAATAGCCGACTGGAAAAAGGGACGGTCGGACACGTCGTTTGTCTCCCGGCTGCTATTCAGGATGACAGCCTTGCCGGTTTTATCCGCGAAACCAAAGAGAATATACCCCGAGCGCTTGGCCTCGGCCTCGAAATACGTTATCTTTTCGTCCAGAGTGGCCGCGCTGTCGGTGATTGCGGGAACCTGCGCCAGCCCGTCCATATACAAAAGCTGCGCACTGTTCTCGGAGGAAATATACTGGGCCTGCGCCTGTGCGATAGCCCCCAGATCCTCTCGCGCGTCGGAAAGCAGATCCTTGCTGACTACATAAATTGCAGCGGCTCCCAATGCGGCTGTAACCAGCAGGATGATGAGGGTGAATGTTGCCACCAGTCTGAGCTTGATCGATTTCATGAATACCTCTCCACTACTTTAAACTTTTAAATTTGTACCCGCTGCTTTTAAAATTTTTACCGCCTGCGCGCCGAAAAAATTCTTGAAACAAGCGCCTTTGGGTGATTATATCATATGTCGAAACAAATGGAAACAAATTGTTTCTTGTAAAAAAATATCCAATTTTGTTCTTTCTTTTATTGCTGTCATACTCCGCACTTAGGCGGTCTTTTATTATCTTAAGCATGTCAAAAGGAGCTCCCGGATTGTACATCCGGGAGCTTCTCTTGCTGTTAAAGACACTTGAGTTGGCGTGCGGCATTGGCATCCACGGCTCTTGCCGCTTACCTCCATTTTTAGCTGAATGCTAGTCCTTCTTCGTGATTTATTTTTTTCAAAAATCGGATCTCATTCTTGGTTTTCTTTTGCGAACAATCAGGGTTGGGGAGCAAAATTTAAAATATTTGGCATTTTTATTTTTCCGGTTATGCAGATACTACGAGAAAGTCGACAGATTTTTTTGATTATTACGTGTTTTCCAGCATATTTCGTATCAATAGCCCATAACCCCGGGTGGGATCGCCCAGCAAAACATGGGTCACGGCGCCTGCCAGTCGTCCGTCCTGAAGAATGGGCGAGCCGCTCATTCCCTGCACGATGCCGCCGGTTTTTTCCAAAAGCTCGGGGTCCGTCACCGTAATGAGCAGATTTCGGCCCGCAGGATCAGTGCTGAGAATTTTTGTGATTTCGATTTCATATTCCTTGACTGTGTCTCCGTCCACATTTGCAAGAATCGTGGCTTTTCCTGTGTGAACCTGATCATTTTCCGCCACAGGCAGTGCCTTGTCCCCCAGACGCTCCATCAGCTCCTGATCCGTCAGGGTCCCAAACACGCCGTTGGAGGTATTTGCGTAAAGGTCGCCGGTATCCACCGTCATGTCAAAATTTCCCTTCAACTCTCCCGCCGCGCCCGTTTCGCCCCGCTTTACCGTTTTCACGGTGGAGGGCAGAATCGAGCCGGAAGAAAAGGGCATCAGGGCGGCGGTGTCCACGTCCGTAACGCCGTGGCCCAGCGCGCCGAAGGTGTTGCTCTCGGGGTCGTAAAAGGTCATGGTGCCGATTCCGGCCATGCTGTCCCGAATCCATGCGCCAATGGCGAATTTTCCGTCTCCGTCATTGTCGTCCGCGGTGACGCTTAAATCCAGCAGCTTTGTTCCCCGGCGGACCTCCAGCTTCGCACTTTCCCCCGCAGCATCTTGCAGCAGAGATTGAAACTGCTCCGTGGAGGTAATTTGGTTTCCGGCGCACTGGACAATAACGTCGCCTGCTGTGAGACCGCAGGCTTTGGCGGGTGTGTTTCCCTCCGCCAGCTTCACCACCAGAACGCCCCTTGAAAACAATTTGATACCAACAGTGTGTCCCACGGGGACCAACGTCCGGGCGGAGGAAAGGTCCGCTGCGGCCACCGGGATCATCAGCGTGGACGCCAGAAGCATAGCCGCCAGCCCCAGCGCCGCCCCGCCCGCGCGGCCGCTTTTTGAATTTTTTGTTTTCTCAGCCGTTTCATCCATTGAATCGCCCCTTTCTGAAAGCCCGGCGCGTGCCGGGCTTTCAGAAAAGAAGCCGGCGTTCTCTCTCTTTATTTCTTTTCTTTTTCGCCGGCATGCTTACTGTTTGCAAACCGGCAGATTTCTGCCGTTGAAAATACCGGCGGTACTGCCATGGAAACTGCTCCCTGCGCCGTGCCTCAGCGGTTTCTGAAAATATCCTCTGCAAAGTTATGCGTTTTCCCTAAAATTTGCTAATTTTTTCACAAGTCAGTGAGTAAAAAATCCGCCAAAAGGCCCTTTGAGAACCTTCTGGCGGATTTAAGTAAATTTGTGTCTTTCTGGCCCGGCATATACTTCGCCCCCGCATGGGTATGCGATCCTGCGCAGGTTTCTTTAAACGAAGGGTTGTCCGACCCGCCGAGATCGGCGTGTCAGTCGTCCCGCTTGCTGAAAATCTTAAAGATGTCTTCGAAAGGATCGTCCTCCGGCTCCTGAGGCTTGGGATCGTCCACAGTGCTCAGAGGCTGGGGCGCCTCTGCCATGATTTGCTGCGCCGCAGGGGCAGACTCTACCGGGACCACGGGCGCCTCCACGGAGGGGGCCGCAAAGGCTGCGGACGGAGCAACAGGGGCCGCCTGCCGCGCGGGGGACTCAGCGGCAACCTTTTCAAAGCCGGTGGCAATGACGGTCACTCGGATTTCATCCTCAAGGTTTTCGTCAAACTGCGCGCCGAAAATGGTGATGGCGTCCATATTGACAGCCTCCTGCACCAGCGTGGCAGCCTGCTCCACCTCCTCCAGTCCAATGTCCATGGAACCGGTGACATTGATGAGTACGCCGTGGGCCCCTGCGATAGAAGTTTCCAACAGGGGACTGGAAATCGCCATTCTGGCGGCCTCCTCGGCCTTGCCCTTGCCCGCTGCGCGGCCAACGCCCATGTGGGCCAGACCCGCGCCCTTCATAATGGTGGTCACGTCGGCAAAATCCAGGTTGATAAACCCGGTATCCCGAATCAAATCGGAAATAGACTGCACCGCCTGACGCAGCACATCATCCGCGATTTCAAAGGCGTTGGCAAATGTAATTTTCTGGTCTGTTGCGTGCTTGAGCCGCTCGTTGGGGATGATGACCAGAGAGTCCACCTTGTCCTTCAGCTCCGAGATGCCCTTTTCCGCCTGCTGCATCCGGCGGCGGCCCTCAAAGCCAAAGGGCTTGGTCACCACCGCCACGGTGAGAATTTCCAGTTCCTTGGCGATCTCCGCCACAATGGGCGCGCCGCCTGTGCCGGTGCCGCCGCCCATTCCGGCAGTGATGAACACCATGTCCGTATCCTCCAGAGCCTTGGCAATCTGGCTGCGGCTCTCTTCGGCGGACTTGCGGCCCACCTCCGGGTCCGAACCCGCGCCCTGCCCATGGGTCAGTTTTTCACCGATCTGAATTTTATAGGTAGCGCTGGACACGTTCAGCGCCTGCTTGTCCGTATTGATGGCCACAAAGTCCACACCCTTGGTGCCGGAACGGACCATGCGGTTAACCACGTTATTTCCGCCGCCGCCGACGCCGATCACCTTGATGTTTACCACGGCGTCCGGGCCGGTTTCCAATCCAAATGCCATAAAGCTGCCTCCTGCTGTCGTTCGTATCGGGAGGAATCTCCTCCTTGCCTGTGTAAATTGGCACGCATAGCCCTATTCTTACTAATAATAAGACACTTTGCGCTCCGGGTCAAGTCTTCCGGCAGTTTTTCCGGCAGTTTTTCCAATCAGTCCTTGATGAACACGTTTTGACCGCCGTCACCCGTCATGCGGAGGACGCCCGTCTCGTTGGATTCAATTCTGCCGCTGTCAAGAATTGCCCGCAGGGTGCGGAGCTTATAGGAGTAATCCGCACCGTAGGGCAGTTCCACACGGAACCGTTCCATATACTCCATGGTCAGCACCGCCGCGTCATCCAGCCGGATGGAGTCCACCTCCTCCATCATCTCCTGCTCGTCCAGCGCGCCCATCAGCGCCAGCAGGCTCTCCTGCTGCGTCAGGCGCTCTGTGGGCATCTGAATGAAGGTGGCCACGGCGGGAGAAAGCAGCTCGCAGCCCTCGATTTTCGCAAAGTCGGCGGCGGCTCCTACCGCCCGCTGCTCCACAATTTTGCCCTCGGGGCTCACAAGCCACGTATATCCCTCCTGCACCACCGCCAGCGCCGCGTCGCTCTCCGTCACATCAATTGCCAACGTATCGGGCAGGACCCGATTGATGCGCACCAGCGCGATATAGGGCAGCTTCCTCTGAAGATCCTTTGCAATGGCGTATTTATTCAGAAGCAGCAAATTGTCGCCTGTGTTCAGTCCGGAGGCCTCGATAATCTCCGCTTCGGAATAGCGGCTTTCACCGGTGACGGCAATGGTATTTACTCGGAAAAACAGCGTCAGTGCCACCACAATCACGACGCAGATGGCCAAAACGGACAGCAGCTTATAGAGGAGTCCGAATCTCCCCCTTCGCTTTCTGTTGTAATTTCTTCGTCTGGCCATCTGCTGTACTCCAGTCTGTCTCTATTCTCCGCCGTTTTCCTCGTCCCGGCGAATGTCTGCACCCAGTTCTCCAAGCGTTTTGGCGAGGTCCTCGTAGCCCCGGTCAATGTGCTCCACACCGGACACGGCGCTTTCGCCCTCGGCGGCCAGCGCCGCCACGCACAGCGCCGCCCCGCCCCGCAGATCCGTGGACTGCACGGACGCGCCGTGGAGCTTTTCCACGCCGTTGACCACCGCCACGCGGCCGGACACCCGGATATCCGCTCCCATGCGGGAAAGCTCGTCGACATGGCGAAAGCGGCTTGTGAAAATGTTCTCTTCAAACACCGTGGCTCCCCGGCTGCGGGCCAGCGCCGCCATCAAGACAGCCTGTGCGTCCGTGGGAAAGCCGGGATAGGGTGCGGTGTGAATGGGACGGATGCCCCGCAGCGCCCCCCGCCTGCGCAGCGTGATGCCCGCTTCGTCCGCTGTCACAGTGCAGCCCGCCTCCCGCAGCGCCGCCGTCACAGTGGACAGATGCCCTTCCTTCGCGCCTGTCAGATGCACCTCGCCCCCGGCGGCTGCCGCCGCGCAGAGATAAGTAGCCGCTGCAATGCGGTCAGGCATCACGGTATACGTACAGCCGGAAAGCTGCGCGCCGCCCTCTACCGTGACGGTGGAAGTGCCCGCACCGGAAACCTTTGCGCCGCACGCACAGAGATAGTCCTGCAAATCCTCGATCTCCGGCTCCCGGGCCGCATTGTAAATAGAAGTGACACCACTTCCTCCACAGGCAGCCAGCATCAGATTTTCCGTGGCGCCCACACTGGGCAGGCTCAATACCACCTCCCGCCCCACAAGGTGGGGCGCGGTGCAGCGGAGCCGCCCGCCGTCCTCCCGGATGTCAGCCCCCAGCTCCCGGAGGCCCGCCAAATGTAAATCAATGGGTCTTGGCCCCAGCTCGCAGCCACCGGGGTAGCTGAGGTCCGCCTGACCGCAGCGGGCCAGCACGGCCCCAAGGAAAATGGCGGAGGAGCGCATCTCCCGCATCAGCGCGTCGGAGATGTTGCAGCAATTCATGCCCACGGTATTTACCGTCAGCGTATCCTCCTCCCAGCGGGCCTCGCAGCCAAGATGCCGGAGAATGCGGACCGATGCGTCCACATCCCGCAGTCTGGGGCAGCCTTTCAGCACCGTCTCCCCCCGGTTTAAAAGCGTGGCCGCCAGGATGGGCAGTGCGCTGTTCTTTGCGCCCTGCACCCGAACGGAGCCGGAAAGAGCCCTCCCGCCCTTTACGATGATCTGACTCATAATGCAATTCCCTCCGCATACAGAATGGTTCAACAGTCCATCGTATGCGTGGGGAGCCTTAGGGGGTTACAGCAGCTCCAGCACCGTCTGATAGATACGCTCCGCCGCATCGGGGATTCCAAGCTTCTCCATGGCGGCGGACATGGAGAAGCGCCGGGCGTCGTCCCGGAGAATTTCACAGGACCTTTGAAACAGGACCTGCCCATTTGCCTCGTCCTCCAGCAGAACGCAGGCGCCGCCCGCCCGCTCCAAAACCCGCGCGTTTTTCTCCTGATGGTTGTTGGTCACATAGGGAGAGGGTACGATCAGCGCCGGAACACCCAGCGCCGTCAGCTCGCTGATGGTGGACGCGCCCGCCCGGCACAGCACCAGATCGGCCGCCCGGAGGGCCCGGTCCATATCATAAATGTAGGGCCGCACCTCAAGAGACGGGTGCCGCTTGAGGTCCACGCCCCGCTCCTTCAGCGCCCGCAGCAGCGCGTCGTAGCCTCCGCCTGCCCCGTGAATATGGTGAAACGGCTCCTTTGCCGCTTCCAGCGCCAAAAACGTGGCCATTTCTCCGTTCATTCCCGCCGCACCCAGCGAACCCCAGAAGGAAACGATCAGAGGCCTTTCGTCCCGAATCCCCAGCTCCTCCCGGGCCTGCTGCTTGGTCCGGGTGAAAAAATCGCCCCGCACCGGTGTTCCCGTGACCACCACCCTGTCCGGATGGCGATACTGCCCCCGGCACTCCTCAAAGCCCACCATGATCCGGTCGGCAAACGGCTCCAGCAGCCGGGTGGTCAACCCGGGGACCATGTTGGACTCATGGACGGCAGTGGGGATTCCCAGCTTTGCCGCCGCCTTTACCATGGGAAAACTGGCATAGCCCCCGGTGCCGATAACCACCTGGGGGCGAAATTCCCGCAGAATACGCCGCGCCTCTCTGGGCGCCCGGAGATAGTTTCCCACGGAGATTAAATTGTGCTTGATTTCTGCCATCTTCATCGAGCGGTGAAAGCTGGAGATGTGAACCGTGCGAAATGCGAAGCCCGCCTTTGGAATCAGGTCCTTTTCAAGGCCCCGCTCCGCACCCACAAATAAAATCTCTGTATCCGGCTTCCGCGCGATCATCAACTGCGCCAGAGCGACGGCGGGATTGACATGTCCCGCCGTCCCCCCGCAGGTGAAAATGACCCGTTCGGGCGCGTTGCCCATTTTAAAACACTTCCTTAAAGTCCGCGTGTCCCGCATCAAATCTTCATCTGTCGGGACACGCTCAATACAATCCCCATTTCAAAGAGCTGGATGGTCAGCGCCGTCCCTCCGTAGCTGAAAAAGGGAAGAGATACGCCGGTGGTGGGCAGTAGCCCCGTCACCACCCCCATGTTCAAAAAGGTCTGGAAAGCCAACAGCGTGGTGATGCCCACCACCAGCAGACTTCCGAACCGGTCCCGGGCGTGGAGGGCAATCCAATACCCCCGCAGAATCAGCGCCGCAAACAGCAGCATAATCACCGCCGCGCCGATCAGCCCCAGTTCCTCGCACACGATGGAAAACACAAAGTCGTTGTGCTCCTCCGGCAGGTACATGAATTTTTGCCGGCTCTTGCCAAGGCCAACGCCCAAAAGCCCACCGGAGCCGATGGACAACAGACTCTGGGACAACTGATATCCGTCTCCCCGAGGGTCGATGAACGGGTTGTGCCACATGGCGATGCGGGACGCGCCATAGCCGACGATTCCAACCACGGCATACATCCCCGCCGCGGCCACGCCTAGCGCGCCGCCGACCCAGCCCCAGCCGATGCCGCCCACCAGCATGATGGCGGCCCCGGCGCCTAAGATCAGCAGCGTTCCGGACAGGTGGGGTTCCAGCATCATCAGCCCCGCCAGCACCACCAGAATCACGCCGTAGGGCAGAATGCCGTACCGAAAGGTCTGCATCCGCTCTTTCTTTTTAGAAACGCTGTCGGAAAAATAGAGCACCACCGCCAGCTTTGCCACCTCCGAGGGCTGGAATTGCAGCGCCGTACCCCGGATACCCAGCCAGCGGGTGGCGCGGTTGACGGTGAGGGCGAAGGGGTTTCCCGGAATAATCACTAGCACCAGCAGAATAATGGCCAGAAATATCAAGGGTTTTGCAATGCCACGGAACCTCTGGTAGTTGATTTTTCCCACAAACGCCATGGCCGCCACACCCATAATGGCGAATACGCCCTGCTTCGACACGTAATAGGTCGGGTTGCCGCTTTCGTAATAGGCCCTTGGAAAGCTGGCGGAAAACAGCATGATGAGTCCGATGGCGGTCAGCAGCAGCACCAAAAGGCAGAAGGGCAGATCAATCGGCCCTCTGGCCAGTTCCCGCCCCTCCTGCTCCCGAAGCAAGCGCTCCTCCTTGGCCCGCTGGCGGGCCAAAAGCGTCTCCCGGCTGACGGCGGGGCGACGGACGGAGCTGAATCCCCGGTCCCGGTCCCCTTGGGGAGAACGGGGCCGTGCGTTATTTGGTTTGCGTTCCCGGACCACCGGTCACTCCCCCTTCTCCATTTGGCGGACGCGTCAAATTCTCCCCTGAATCCCCAGCCACGCCGCGACACAGCCCGCCAGCGTGATAAGGGAAAACACCGTCACAAGCTTCGCCTCGCTCCAGCCACACAGCTCCAGATGGTGGTGCAGCGGCGCCATTTTAAAGAAGCGCTTGCCGTGGGTGGCTTTGAAATACACCACCTGAATAATGACCGACGCCGTTTCCGCAATATAAATCAGCCCTATGGGAATCAGCACCAGCGGCATATCCATTGCAAACGCCAGCGCCGCCACCGCGCCGCCCAGAAACAGGCTTCCGGTGTCGCCCATGAATGTCTTTGCCGGGTGGCAGTTATAGACAAAAAACGCCGCCAGCCCTCCCGCCAAGGCCGAGGAAACAAGGCTTAAGCCCCCAAAGGCCGCGACGGTGGCTCCGGCAAAAAACATCATCACTACAAAGGTAACGCCGGTGGCTAGCCCGTCGATTCCGTCCGTCAGGTTCACGGCGTTGACGCAGCCCACGATGACAAAGGCCGCAAAGGCCAGATACATCACCCAGTTCAGCTCCAGCGTCACGTCTGCAAAGGGAATATAAAGGCGGTTGCTCAAAAGGCCCTCATAGCGCATGATACTTAAAAACACCACCGCCGCCGCCAACTGCAAAATGAATTTCTGCCGAGCGGTAAGCCCCTCGTTCTGGTGCTGGCGCACCTTGCGGTAATCGTCCACAAAGCCGATCAGGCCAAACACCAGCGCAAACAGGTATACATACAGATGGACGAATTCGCCCGCCAGCATCTGCCGCCAGCCTAAGACCACCACCGTCACGCCCGTGCCGATGATAAACATGATGCCACCCATGGTGGGCGTTCCGGCCTTTCCCGCGTGCCATTTGGGGCCGTCCTCCCGAATCTCCTGTCCGGCCTTCAGCTTCCGCAGCTCCGGAATCAGAAACTTTCCAATGACAAGCGTCAGAAAAAAGCTCACCGGCGCCGCCACCAAATTTGCAATATCCATGTGCCTTCCCCTTACCCGGCGGGGCCGGGCCCTTCCCTCATGCAGTCTCCATACAAAACGCGCGCCACTTTTTGTCATGCGTCAAGCCGTCTTTCAGCCGGTGCGCGTCCTGTTCCGGGCGCTTCAGCGCGCCCTTCCCAGATGCTCCGCCACAATTTCCCGTTCGTCCATGTGGCGCTTTTCGTGGTTCACTTCCTGATACGTCTCGTGCCCCTTGCCGCACAGAACGATCACGTCGTCCTCTCTGGCATTGTCCATGGCAAAGCGGATGGCCTCCACTCGGTCCTCCACCACGGCATAGGTCGTCGGCGTTCCCTCCAGCCCGGCAAGAATCTCGTCGATGATGGCGGCAGGTTTCTCCGTGCGGGGATTGTCGGAGGTCACAATCACATAGTCCGCGATCTCCGCCGCAATTTTTCCCATTTGGGGTCGCTTTGTCCGGTCCCGGTCCCCGCCGCAGCCGAACACGGCCACAGTGCGCCCTTTTGTAAAACCTTTCACAGCGGTCAGCACGTTTTTCAGGCCGTCAGGGCTGTGGGCATAGTCAATCAGAACCGTATAGTCTCGTCCCGGCGTGGGAACCACCTCCACCCGGCCCTTCACATGAGGGACCCGGCGCAGCGCTTCCGCGCTCTTTTCAAGAGGGACGCCCAGCTTCAGTGCCGCCGCTAATACGTCCAGCGTATTATATACCATAAATTCGCCCGGAATGCCAACCCAAATTTTTACCCGCCCGTTTTTTGTCACGGCAGTGAAGGCCACATGGTCCGCCCCCAGCTCAATTTCCTCGGCCCGCAGGTCGGCCTCAGCCTCCACCGCGTAAGCGTATTTTTCGCAGTCGGCGTTTTGCAGCAGCCGTCCGGACCACGGATCGTCGGCATTGTAAATGCCCGCGCCGCAGTTTTGAAACAGGATGGCCTTCGCGTCGCAGTAGTCCTCCATGGTCCCGTGGAAATCCAGATGGTCCTGCGTCAGGTTGGTGAACACGCCCACGTCGTACCGGATTCCGTGCACCCGGCCCTCATACAGCGCATGGGACGACGTTTCCATCACCACATGGGTGCAGCTCGCGTCAAGCATCTGGCGGAACAATTTGTGAAGTTCAAAGCTCTCCGGCGTAGTCCGCTCTGTGGGGAGGCTCTCCCCGCCGATCATGTTCTGGTTGGTTCCAATCAGACCCACCTTCGCGCCCGCTTCCTGCTCCAGAATGGCTTTGAGAAGATAGGTGGTGGTGGTTTTCCCGTTGGTACCGGTAACCGCAGTCATCACCATTTGCTCCGCAGGGTGGCCAAACCAGTTGGCCCCCAGAATCGCCAGCGCCCGCCGGGACTCCTTTACCAGCACGTAAGATATTTTTTCCTCCGGCTCCTTTTCACATATGGCGCACACTGCGCCGGCCGCCTGTGCCTTGCCGATATAGGCGTGGCCGTCCATGGCATAGCCGCTGATGGCCACGAACAGGTCCCCTGCCTTCGTCTTCCGGGAGTCATAGCTGACTCCGGAGATCTCCATGTTTTCGTCCGCGTGAAGCTCCAGCACCTCCGCGCCGACAAGCAAATCCTTTAATTTCATATCTGAATACGCCCCTTTACAGTGTGAAATGGTTGCAAATATACCATTCACAGTATATCCGGCGCGATTTGCAAAGTATACGGGAGAAGGTGCTCAAAACCATGCAAAAGCTGTCAGTCCGCCATACTACCCTGCGCGCCAAGCTGCACGGTGACCACCGTTCCCGCCGGAACTTCCGCCCCCGGCGACACAGACTGGTTCAGGGCAAACACATTTCCACTGCTGGCGGCGGTGGCTCCCGACACCCGCATAATCAGCCCCGCGTTGGTGAGCGCCGCGTTTGCCTGCGCAGCGGTCATGCCCACCACCTTGGGAACTGTGCTGGGCGTATTGGGCTTTTCCTCGCCCAGATACAGAATCACCGACGCGCTGCCGGGGATAATGGACCCGCCAAGAGGCGTCTGGTCGGTAACGGTTGCCCCATCGCCCACGGTGCGGCAGGTAAAGCCAAGATTTGTAATCCGCTCTTTTGCCGCTTCTGCCGTCTGGCCCACCACGTTGGGCACGGTGATGTCCGCGCCCACCATCTGCTCGGCGGTATAGTCCGGCTCCACGCCCACGTAGGGAAGAATTTCACCCATGACGGAGCTTGCGGTGGGCGCCACCATGTTGCCGCCGGAGACGTATACTCCGGTGTTTCGGCTGGGGGTATCCATGGTGATGAGCATAATGACCTCGGGATCGTCCGCCGGGGCGAAGCACATGAAGGACACGACGACCTCTTTGTCGGGGTTGCCGGTCTTATCTGCGGTGCCGGTTTTTCCGCCGACGCGGTAGCCAACCACCTGCCCGTTTTTGCCGGTACCGGAGGCCACCACGTATTCAAGGCACTTGCGCACGGTGTCGGACGTTTCCTTGCTGACAACCTGACGCACAGGGGTAGAGTCGTGCTGATACTTAACGTTTCCCTGATCATCCACCACCTGCTCCACCAAATACGGCGTGCGCAGATACCCGCCGTTGATGGTGGCGGCCTGAGCGCGGATGACCTGAAGCGGCGTGACCGTGAAGGTCTGGCCGAAGGAATAGGAGGCCAGAGACACCACGTTGGTTCCAAAGTCCTTTTCGCTGGCAAACAGGCCGGTAGTTTCGCTGATTTCGTCAATACCGGTTTTCTCCATCAGGCCAAAAGCTTTCAGATATTGATAGTATTTTTCCGTTCCGATCTTCAGACCCATTGTGATAAAAGCGGGGTTGCAGGAGTTTCCGGTGGCCTTCATCAGATCCTGCAAACCGTGGCCCCTGTGGTTGGAGCAGTAGATGGGCTTGTTCCAGCCGGGCACCCGGATGGAGCCGGTGCAGTTGAAGGTGGAATTCAGGTTTACCAGCCCTTCCTCCAGCGCCGTGGCCAGCGTGACGGGCTTGAAGGTGGAACCGGGTTCGTAGGTGTCGCTGATACAGCGGTTGCGCCATTGCTCGCCCAGCGCCGCGCGGTTTACCTGACTGCGGGCGGCGGTGTATTCTTCGCTCCCCTCCGTAAGCCCAGCCAGCGCTTTTACCAGTTCCTCCTCGGTCTGCGCTTTCAGCTTTTTATCGTAAATGGTGAAAGGATCGTTCAGATCAAAGGTGGGATAGGACGCCATAGCGAGAATCCCGCCGGTTTTCACGTTCAGGACGATGCCGGTGCCGCCGTTTTTCGCCCCGAACTTATCCACCATGGACTCAATTCCCTTTTCAAGAACCGACTGGACACTTACGTCCAGCGTCAGCATCAGGCTGTCACCGTTTTTCGCGTCGTAATACTGCTCATATTGATATAGCATATCCTCGCCGGTGTTGGTCTTGGCGGTGACGGTCAGGCCGGAGGTTCCCTCCAGCACATCTTCGTACTTGGCCTCCAGTCCGTATAGCCCTGTGTTCTCGTTGCCGACAAACCCGATGACCTGAGAGGCCAGCGTTCCATAGGGGTAGTAGCGCTTGGAGTCGGCGTTGAGAAAAATGCCCTGAAGCCGGACGGGGCGCTTGGAGGGGTCGCTGATAAGGACAGTCTTCCCATCCTCATCCAGCTTTGTCAGCGCATTTCCCTGATCGTCAATCTCCCCATTGATAAAGCGGCGCACCTCGTCAGCGGTTTTTTGCTCCACCTTTTTCTTCAGCTCAATATACTGCGAGTTCGTATCCGCCATTTTGTCGAGAACGGCGGCTTCATCAAGTTCCAGAATGCGGGCAAGCCCCCGAGCCACAAACTCCCGGTCCTGCGTGTCCTTGCTGTTTTCAATATCCCGTGGAGAAATGCACACCGTCTCCGCCGAAGCTGAAACCGCCATAATTTCCCCATTTTTGTCGTAAATCGCGCCGCGGGAAGCGGTGACCACTGCGCTGCGGGTCTGCTGGGCCACGGCCTTTTCCTGCAACTCCTCATGCCGCACGATTTGCAGACTGTACAGCTTGAACAGCAGCGCCACAAACACCGCAACACCCAGAAGGCTCATCATCAGTACCGTCCGATTGCGGACAGTCTGGTTGGCCCAGCGGGCGGCGTCGCTTTTTCTACGTTTGCCTGGCTTTGTCATTGATATCCTCCATCCTGAAAACGATGCTCGACGCTTTTCGCGTCCCGGTAATGTTCAGGGAGTAAGAAGGAGCGGTCCTCCTTCTTACTCCCCCTGTTCACTGTATTGCGTCTTAGTCGAAATATTCCACCACTGCGTAAACGCCGTGGTTCAGCGAGGTCACAAGCCGCTCCAGCAGTCCCGCCTCTTTTTCCTTGTAAACCACGGCGCTGTCTCCGCCGCTCAGGTCCAGATAATAGGTCTGCCCGCTTCCGGGCTTGGCCATACCGGCGGACTCCGCCGCCTTTTTCACCGTGCCCAAATCGAACATCTGGGCGTATTGCGCGGTGAGAATCACCTTTTCGGTCTGAAGCTGGGACAGTTCCTTGTTCAAAGCCACCACATCGCTGGACAGGCTTGTAAGCTGCACGTAGCACAGCAGCGTCATCACTGCCAGCGCCGCCACGACGCCAAAGCTCAGCACCGCCAGAAAGGAAATGTGCTGCCGTTCCCGGACCTGCACCGAAGTGGCAGAGCGCACCCGCGGGGCAGGCGCAGACTCCTCTCGCCGCCGGGGCAATTCCCCCGCGTGGGACAACTGGCGCTCCCGCAGCTCAAAGTCCAGATCATACGCCAAATTTCCGTTTGTCGCCCCTCGCCGGGGATAGCGCAAATCCCGCGCCGCCGCAGCCGCCATGCCCATTCCTCCTATCCTTTGTACTTCACACACCTCGCGCCTTGCGCGTTTTTAGGGAAACCCATCCCTTCAGTCTTCCTTCTCCGCAAGCACCGGGCTCCCGTCCCGGTCCAGCAGCGGCGTTAAGCCCGCCGCGCTGCCGTTGCGGTGGAACAAATAGTGTACGCCCGTCTCATGGTCCACCCAAATCTCTGTTTGAGTCAGAGTTCCCTGGGTATAAATCTCCTCAAATCTAGGCCTCATACCGTCCGCTCCTTTCGCATTCCGCGCCGTCACGGCCCGCATTTCTCCGCCACACGGAGCTTTGCGCTGCGGGCGCGGGGGTTTTCCGCCAGCTCCTCCTCGCTCGGGACAATGGGCTTGCGGGTCAGAATCTTCAGCTTCGGCTTATTGCCGCAAACGCACACCGGAAACTCCGGCGGGCAGGTGCAGCCCCGGGCCTGCGCCAGCAGGGCCCGCTTGATAATACGGTCTTCCAGAGAATGAAACGTAATTACGGCCACCCTTCCCCCGGGGGCAAGGGCCTCCGCGGCGGCCTCGGCCATGGGCTCCAGTGCATCCAG
Source organism: Oscillibacter sp. (assembly GCF_032018205.1). GTDB lineage: Bacteria > Bacillota > Clostridia > Oscillospirales > Oscillospiraceae > Oscillibacter. The sequence continues at coordinate 36,818 of NZ_DALZOY010000014.1, forward strand.
CTCGCCGTTGACGGCGATGCGGACGGCCTGAAAGCTCCGCTTGGCGGGGTGCTGCTTTTCCCTAAGGGCCTTGGCTGGCATGGCGGACCGAATCAGCTCCACCAGCTCAAGCGTTGTCTCAACGGGCCTGTCCTCTCTTGCGCGGACAATGGCCCGAGCGATGGCGGGCGCGTACCGCTCCTCGCCATAGTCATAGAGAATGCGCCGCAGCTCGGCTTCGCTCCACTCGTTCACCACCCGGCGGGCGGTGAGATGGGCGGAAACGTCCATCCGCATGTCCAGCGGCGCATCGTGCATGTAAGAAAACCCACGGGCCGCGTCGTCCAGTTGGGGAGACGACACGCCCAGATCAAACAGCAATCCGTCCGCGGCGGAAACGCCGCAGTCTCTCAGGATCTCCGCAAGCTCGGAAAAATTGCCCCGGACCAGCGTCACCCGGTCCAGCCAAGGGGCCAGCCGCTCCTTCGCGGCGTCAATGGCGGCCCCGTCCCGGTCAATGCAGATCAGCCGCCCGGTTGTCAGCCTTTGGGCAATCTCTTTTGAGTGCCCGGCGCGGCCTAGGGTCCCGTCCACGTAGATTCCGTCGGGACGGATGTTCAATGCCTCAATGCTCTCGTTCAGCAGCACGGGCTTATGCAAATACTCCATATCAGAAATCCAACTCTTCCATGGCGGAGAGCATGTTGCCGCTTTCCAGCTCCTGCTTCTCCAGCTCCTGCCAGGTGGCGCTGTCCCAAATCTCCGCACGGGAGCTTACGCCGATGACAGACACGTCTTTCTTCAGGCGGGCATATTCCCGCAGCTTTTGCGGAATCAGGATGCGGCCCTGCCCGTCCGGCTCGCAGCGGACGGCGTTGGAAAACAGCGGGCGCAGGGCGCGGGCCTTGGAATAGGGCAGAGTCTCGAATTTCTCGGTCAGCCGCGCCCAGCTCTCGTCGGAATAAATGGTCAGGCAGGGATCGGGGCCGATGGTGACGTAAAACACGTCTCCCAGCTCCTCCCGCAGCTTGGCGGGGATGGCCAGACGGCCCTTGGCGTCGATTGTGTGCTGATTGGTTCCCGTCATCGGCGCGGTCCCTCCCCTTCATTTTGTGGGATTGAGGTGAACTATTCACCACTGATCACCTATTATCACCACTTATCCCCACTCGCATCTCTGAGTATAATCAAACTTCCAAGGAATTGCAAGAGGTTTTTTGGAATCTCTGCGTGGATGAAATCAGGTTCTTTTGCCAACTTTTGTCGAAATTTCTGTATTTTGAAACAGATGTTCCAAAGAGTTGCATTTGTTGACATAAAGCAAAAAAGTTCCCCAACACAATATGTTGTGTTGGGGAACTTTTTTTGAAGATTCACACACCAGATACGGGAATTGGTGTAAAATTCCATGTGTTCTTATTGTGATTTCTCACAAATTTTCAGGGTTCTTCTTGCTGGGGATCGCCGTCCTTCCCCTCGTCGGGATTGTCCAAGCGGCGGCGCTGCTCCTGCATCTTGTTGGCAGAGACGCTGCGGAAGCGGATGCGGGACTGCTTCACTTCGTCCAGCGCCATGGAGATGGCTTCTTCCGTGCGTGCCAGCGCGTCCTCGGCATATTCGTTGGCCACCTGATAAAGGCGCTTGGACCGCTCTTCGGCGTTGTTGACGATGGTCTGCGCCTTTTGGCGGGCGGCGGTAAGAACCTCGCTGTCGGACACCTTGGCCTTGACCTCCAGCTCCGCCTGACGCATCATGCGCTCCACGTCCCGTTTCGCATCCTCCACGAATTTGTCCCGGGCGGCCAGCAGCTCCTGTGCCCGCTTGATTTCGATGGGAAGCTGGGCGCGCAGCTCGTCCAGCAAATCCAACAGCTCATCCCGGTCCACCATGCTCATATTGGGCTTCAGCGCCGGGGATTTCGCGTCTTCGACCTGCTCGTAGAGCATATCGATCAGGCGGCTCACATCATTTGTATTGTTGGCCATCGGCTTCACGCTCCCTCTTCGTTCGTCTCTTCTCTCATCTTCCGCACCAGCTCGGCCGCCGCAGGAGGAAGATACTCCTCCAGAGGCTGTCCATAGCGAATCATCTCCCGGGCCATGGACGAGCTGAAATGTTCATATTTTGCCGCTGCGGGCAAAAGCAGCGTCTCCAGCCCCGGACGAAGATGCTCGTTGATGCGGGCAAGCTCCCGTTCCATGTCCCAGTCCGTGCCGTTGCGCACACCTCTAACGATGATGTCCGCGTCGTGGCGGACTGCATAATCCGCCAGAAGGCCGGACCACAGCTCAGCATGCACGTTGGGGTATTCTGCAATCGACGCCTCCACCAGCCGCAGCTTTTGCTCTGGAGAGAACATCTGATTTTTCTTTGCCGCGTTGGGACTGACGCAGACCCAAACCGTGTCAAAGCAGGCCGCCGTCCTTCTGATAATATCCAAATGCCCCAGAGTGATGGGGTCGAAGCTGCCGGAGCAAATCGCTGTTCTCATGTGGCGGATTCCTCGCTCTCTCCCGCTCTGCGGAAAAGCGTCACGGCAATTCTTCCGTAGCGGTAGGTGCGGCCCATCCGATAGGGGGCCGCTGGCTCCGGCAGAATTTTTTCAGCAGGAGCCTCCGCCGCAATTATACCATGGGGCGTCAAAATGTCAAACCTGACAATGCGCTCCAGTGCCTCCTCCAGCAGCCCCGCCTCATAAGGAGGGTCCAGAAGAATCAAATCGAACTTTTCCTTCAGGGTCGACAAAATCTCCAAAGAGTCCCCCGTCACCACTCTGGCCCGGTCGGTCAGGTCCGTGACCTTCAGATTTTCCCGGATCAGCTTCACCGCGTCGGCCCGCCGGTCCGCAAAGACGCAGCTTGCCGCGCCGCGGCTCAGCGCTTCGATGCCAAGCTGGCCGGTTCCGGCAAACAGATCCAGAACCCTGCGCCCCTCAATTTCAAATTGCAGGGCGCTGAACAGGCCCTCCTTCACCCGGTCTGTTGTGGGGCGGGTATCCATGCCCTCCAGTTCTTTCAGCCGTCTGCCCCGTGCGGAGCCGGTGATTACTCGCATGGTTCGCTCTCCTTCATCGTTTTTTTCCGTTTCAAATGGTCGGAAATCAAGAAAATTGCAAGGCTCGTCCACACGAAGCCAAACAAAATCCCGTGGGTCAGAGTAAATTCCTCGTGAAACGCCAGCACACCCAGCAAAAGCTGCAGCGTGGGATTCAAATACATCAGTACGCCGGACAGGGATAAGGACGTGGTTCGGATGCCAATGGCAAACAGCATCAGCGGAATCGTGGTCACCACTCCGGCAAGAGGCAGCAACAGCCACTGCGCCCCGTGGAGCACCCCCATAGCCCCGGCGCCCCGGGCGTCCGCCACCGCAATCCAGAGAAGGGCCAGCGGCGTCACGGCGGCGGTTTCAATAAAGAGGGCCGCATTGGCGTCCGTCTTCACCGTCTTTTTCACCGCGCTGTACAGCGCGAAGCTCCCGCTGATCACCACCGCCACCCAGGGAAACACGCCAAAGCGGAACGAGGCGATCACAACGCCCGTCGCCGCCAACGCCGTGGCAAACCACTGCAATCGCGTCAGCCGCTCGCGGAACAGCACCGTTCCCAAAACAGCCGACAGGGGCTGCATCATATAATAGGCAAGGCTGGCATCCAGAATGTGGGCATTGTTGACTGCCCAGATATAAAGGCCCCAGTTCACCGTAATCAGTGCTCCGGCTCCGGCAAGACGCAACGTCTCGTTCCGCCTGCCGAGCACCTCGCGGACGCAGCCCCACTCCCGCCGGACTGTCAGCAAAAGCAGCATCATGGCCATGGACCAGAAAATCCGGGCCGACAGCACATATACGGAGTCCACCGCTCCCAGTGTTTTCCAAAAAAGGGGCAAAACTCCCCAAGCGGCATAACATGCCGCCACATACAACGCGCCCCTTTTCATGTCCTCGCCTGTCCCTCCCGGCCCACAGGCCGCTTAAATTTTATATTTTACAATTGTACGACAAGGCGCGCATTTTTTCAATATGAAATCCGTACTTTTCCTCTTTTTTCCCGCGGGGCGCGCGGAGCCGCCAAAACGGCGGCGGAAAAAGAGGTGGAGCGGGGTCCGTTCAGAAAGAAGAAGCCGCGCGTCGGACGCGGGTATACCGAGCGTGCAATCTCTTTGAAGCGACAATTACAGTATTCTAACCGTGGCACAGCCCGTTTTATTCCAAAAGCAGGCAAGCGTTCCTGTTCCAATACCTCCTCATACCGATCCATGGGATATGCCGCGGAAATCCGCTTTTCAAACTGGTCGTTCATACGTCCGGAGTTGATGATTTTGGCAGCCGCCTGCATGCTCGACACCGTGTAGTGGCGTACGCCCCGCAGCTCGCACTGGCTGTAAATCATCTTGTCGATATCCATGAGCGGGGAAATCTGTGCCGGTTGCTCTTGTGCTTTTGCGGAAAATCGTATATAATAACCAACTGACTATGCGAAACGGCACATTTTCGGTCGGGGTTCCCCGGGGGACCGACCTATGGAAAGGAAGAATGCGCTTATGATCCAATTGAATTCCGAACAGGGCGCCGTCACCATCAGCAGCGCCGTGTTTTCCAACATTACCGGCATTGCCGCCACCAACTGCTTTGGCGTGAAGGGCATGGCCTATCGCTCCATGACGGACGGTCTGGTCCATCTCCTGCGGCGGGAGGCCATGAGCAAGGGCGTCAGCGTCACCGCCAATGACGACGGCACCGTCTCCATCGAGCTTCATATCATTGTTGAAAACGGCGTGAATCTTCCCGCGGTGTGCAGCTCCATTATGAACGAGGTGCGGTATATGGTCACCAAAAATACCGGCGTGGAGGTCAAGGCGGTCGATGTGTGCGTCGACTCCATGACTCTGTGACCGAGGGAGGGCTCAAAACAGATGAACAAACAAATCAGCGGCGCGCTTTTCAAGCGGATGGTGCTGCACGGAGCGGCCGCGGTGTCGGCCCAGAAGCAGGCGATTAACGATTTGAACGTGTTTCCCGTCCCCGACGGAGACACCGGAACCAATATGAGTATGACCATTGCCGCCGCCGTGGACGAGCTGCGCCGGTGCGACCCGGAAAGCGTTGACCGTGCCGCCTCCGTCACCGCCTCCGCCCTGCTGCGGGGCGCACGCGGGAACTCCGGCGTAATTCTCTCTCTTTTGTTCCGGGGAATTTCCAAGGGGCTGAAGGGCCGGGAGCACGCCGATGCGGCCACGTTTGCCGCCGCCATGCAGGAGGGTGTTTCTGCCGCCTACAAGGCGGTGATGAAGCCCGCGGAGGGCACGGTGCTCACCGTCTCCCGGCTCACCGCCAAGCGGGCGGTGGACGCGGCGGCGGAAGGGATGGATTTGGAAGCCATGTTGGATTCCGCCATCCGCGTAGGCTATGAAACGCTGGCGCAGACCACCGACATGAATCCGGTTTTGAAAAAGGCCGGCGTGGTGGACGCAGGCGGCAAGGGCTTCCTCCTCATTCTGGACGGAATGCTTGCCGAACTGCGGGGCGAGCCGATGCCCGAGCTGTCCGACGCCGGCGCACCGGAGAAGGAGAAGGCAGATTTCGGCGGCCTTTCCTCCGATGAAATCACCTTTGCCTTTGACACGGTGTATATCGTGCGCAAGGCCTCGGCAAACATTTCTTTGGACCCCCTGCGGACCTATCTGAACAGCATCGGCGACAGTCTGGTCATCGGTGAGGACGACGAGGCCTTCAAGGTCCACGTCCACACCAACATTCCCGGCGCGGCGCTGACGGAGTCTCAGAAATACGGCACGCTGGAGCTGGCCAAAATCGAAAATATGCGCACTCAGGCGGACGCGCTGGCCGCCGGACGGCAGGCCCAGAGCACCGACGATCTGGACGCTGTGGAAGCCGAGCTTGAAGCGCAGACGGAGCAGGAGGCCCCCCGGGGCATCGCCCCGCCGGAGAAGAAATACGGCTTCTTGGCGGTGTGCGCCGGGGCGGGGCTGGAAGCTTTGTTCCGGGATTTGGGCGCCGACGGCGTTGTGTCCGGCGGGCAGACCATGAACCCCTCCACCGAAAGCATTCTGGACGGGGTGAACGCCATCCCCGCCGAAACTGTGTTTATCCTGCCCAACAACGGCAACATCATTATGGCCGCCCAGCAGTGCGCCGCCCTGACGGAGAAAAACGTGGTGGTCATCCCCACCAAAACCGTTCCTCAGGGCGTCACCGCCATGATGAATGTAGACTTTGAGGCGCAGGACGCCGAAGCCCTCACCGCCGCCATGTCCGAAGCCCTTTCCTCCGTCACCACTGCCCAGATCACCTATGCGGCCCGAGACTCCGATTTTGACGGGTTCGACATTAAGGAAGGCGACTTTCTTGCTTTGGAGGAAGGGCGGCTGTTCGGCACTGACAAGTCTATTGCCGCGCTGACGGAAAAGCTGGCGCAGGACGCGCAGGAGCGAGGCAGCTCCTTCATCTCCGTGTATTTCGGAGAGGACGTATCCGAGGAAGACGCCCGGAAAACCGCAGAACTGTTTGAGTCCGCCTGTCCCGACGCGGAGGTGGCAATCCTTTCCGGCGGGCAGCCTGTGTACTATTATATCATCTCCATGGAGTGAGTTTTGCCCACATTTCCATAAAAACTCGGCCCCGGCGAACGTAAACCGTTCGCCGGGGCCGGGTTTTTTTTGCACATAATAGTGAACATAGCGCTCATTTTTCCGCCATCAGTCCGCTTGCATTTCATGGATACTATTGAACTCTCTGCAAACCGCACTCCAAGGTCAAATGTCTGTTTCCGGACACAACTCCCGGATTTTTGCCTGCAAGCCCTTTAAATCCTCAAACGTCTCCGGCCTTTTCGACGGGTCCCGGAGCAAGGCGGAGGGATGGTAAAGCGCCGTCATCTGCACGCCGTCCCGGACAAACCACTGCCCATGCTCGGCAGTGATGCGAAAATCAGCTTTAATCAATTCCTTGGCCGCAATACGGCCAAGACACACCAGAATTTTGGGATGCAGCAGCTCCATTTGCCGGTTCAGCCAGTCCCGGCAGGCCGCCATCTCCACATTCAGAGGGTCCCGGTTCTGGGGCGGACGGCATTTCACCGTGTTGGCGACATAGACTTTCGTCCGGTCCAGTCCGATGATCTCCAGCATATCGTCCAGAAGCTGCCCCGCTTTCCCCACAAAGGGAATGCCCTGCTCGTCCTCGTTCTGCCCCGGTCCCTCGCCCACCAGCAACACCTCCGCCGTCTCGCAGCCGTCGCCAAACACCACGGTGGTGCGGGTCTGTGCAAGGCCGCAGTTTCGGCACTCCAGACACTCTCCCCGCAGCTTTTGCCACTCTTCCATACCGCTCCTCCTCGCCCTTTATTTTTCTTAAAAGCGCCGCATGAATTTCCCTCCCCCGGACAAACTGAAAAAAACAGACGGAGGGTTTTCATTTGGCATATTGGTTCTGGGTCTTCATTTTTTACAGCCTTGTGGGCTGCTTTTTAGAGCGGGTTTACACCCGCCGCACCACCGGAGATCCGCATCCTGTCCGGCGGTGCCTTCTGTTTCTTCCCCTGTGCCCGGTGTACGGGCTGGGGGCCATGGCAGTGCTGGCCCTGCCCGCATCCATGCGGGCGGGCTTGTGGCTCCCGGTGGCGGGGGCCGCGGCGGCCACGGCAGTGGAATTTCTCTACCACTGGGCCTGCGAGGCGATGCTGGGCGTGAAATTCTGGGACTACTCCCACGTCCGGGGGAACCTTCAGGGACGGGTTTGCATCCTGTTCTCCCTTGCGTGGGGCGCTCTGGCCTCCATGGCGCTTTTGCTGATTCATCCGCTGCTGGAGGCGATCATCGACCGTATTCCTCCCCCGCTTACCTTTCTCGCACTGCTGATCTTCACAGCCGACGCGGTGTGCACCCTCCGCATTCTCTCCGTCACCCACAGCGTGGCGGCGCTGCGGGGAAAGGCGTAGCGCTCACGCCTCCCTCCCAGCGGGAAGCCGGGCCAGCAGCCAGTCCGCCAGATCACGGCAAACCTCTCGCCTGCAAACATCGTTTAAAATCTCATGCCGCGCGCCGGGATAGAGCCTCAGTTCCGTATCCCGAACGCCTGCTCTTTGAAAGCTGCGGTATGCCCGCCGTGCGCCCCGTCCTCGCTCGCCCACCGGGTCTTCTTCCCCGGAGACAAACAGCACCGGTGTGCTCAGGTTCATTTTCTCCAAATTGGCCCGGTTGGTAATAAACGCAATGCCCCCTAGCATCTCCCGAAACAGCCCCACGCTGGGATTTTCGCCGCAGTGGGGGTCCTCCTTATAAAAATTCACCGTCGTCTCGTCGGAGGACACCCAGTCAAACTCCGTCCGGTTAGGGGCGAACGCCTTGTTGTAGGTGCCGAAGGCCAATTTCTGAACAAGGGGGCTGGACCGCGTCTCCCCGATTTTCCGGCATTCGACAGCGGCAATTGCCCGACCCGCCGCCGTCAGTACCCTAGGCATCTGCCCCGTGCCCATTAGAATCGCGCCGTCCACCGTGCCGGGATAACGGATCAGGTACGTCCGGACCAGAAAGGACCCCATGGAATGCCCCAGCAGAAAATAGGGCAGACCGGGAAACTTTTGGCCCGCCAAGCAGCGGAGGGCATATAGATCGTCCACAACCGTCTCCCAGCTCCCCGCCGGGCCAAAATATACCCGGGGCGCGCCGCTTGCAACAGACGCGCCGTGCCCCAAATGATCGTTTCCCACCACGGCAAATCCCCGCTCCGTCAGATACGCCGCAAGCTCCTCATAGCGCAGGACATATTCCGAAACCCCATGGGCGATTTGCAGCACCGCCCGTGGCCTTCCCTCCGGCAGCCACTCCACCGCATGCAGTTCGGTTTTTCCATCGCGAGAAAGAACGGTAAATTCCTGCTTTACCATGGCAACGCGCTCCCCTCTGTGCTATAATGCCTCTCATACAGGCATCATAGCACACGGCGCGTAAAATTTCCACAGGAGGTTTTGCCATGGAACCCTTTGTCGTTGCGCTCGATCAGGGCACCACCAGTTCCCGGGCGATTCTGTTTAACCGGGCGGGGGAAATTGTCTCCCGCGCCCAGCATCCCTTCCGCCAGATTTATCCCCAGCCCGGTTGGGTGGAGCACGACCCCCGTGACATCTGGGAAACGGAAAAGCGGGCGCTGCAAGAGGCGGTGGACGCCGCCCACATCGACCCCAAGGCCATTGCCGCTATCGGCGTCACCAATCAGCGGGAAACCACCATCCTCTGGGACAAGAAGACCGGCAAACCGGTCTATAACGCCATCGTCTGGCAGTGCCGCCGCACGGCGGGCCTTTGCGATGAGCTGAAAGCCCGGGGCCTTGGCAAAACAGTGGCGGAAAAAACCGGTCTTTTAATTGACGCGTATTTTTCCGGCACAAAAATCAAATGGATGCTGGACAACCTCACCGGTATCCGGAAAAGAGCAGAGCGAGGTGAGCTTCTATGCGGCACGGTGGACACCTGGCTCATCTGGAACCTCACCGGCGGGCGGGTCCATGTGACGGATTACTCCAACGCCTCCCGCACCATGCTGTTCAACATCCACACGCTTGAGTGGGACGAGGAGCTGTGCCGAGAGTTGGACGTGCCCATGAATCTCCTGCCCCGTCCGGTGGGCAATTCGCAGCAATACGGCACGGTGGCGGAGGGGATTCCCGGACTGGAGGGCCTTGAGGGCATTCCCATCTGCGGCAGCGCGGGTGATCAGCCCGCCGCCCTGTTCGGTCAAGGCTGCTTTCAGCCGGGACAGGTAAAAAACACCTACGGCACCGGCTGCTTCACCCTGATGAATGTGGGCGGCGCACCGGTGATTTCAAACGCGGGGCTGGTGTGCAGCGTGGCGTGGAGCCTTGGCGGCAGGGTCTGCTACGCACTGGAGGGCAGCGTGTTCAACGCGGGCAGCACCATCCAGTGGCTGCGGGACGAACTGGGGCTGATTAAAAGTGCTTCTGAATGTGATCGGCTGGCGGAGAGCGTACCGGACAGCGGCGGAGTTTTGGTGGTCCCGGCGTTCACCGGCCTTGGCGCGCCTTATTGGGACATGTACGCCCGGGGAACCATTCTGGGCGTTACCCGGGGTACCGGGAAAGCCCACCTCTGCCGCGCGGTGCTGGATTCCATCGCGTTCCAGGTCTGCGATTTAATCACCGCTATGGCCGACGACGCAGGCCGCCCCATCACCTCCTTGAGAGTAGACGGCGGCGCGTCCGTCAGCGACCTTCTGCTCCAGCTTCAGGCGGACGCGCTCCGATTGCCGGTGGACCGGCCCGTACAGGTGGAAACCACCGCCTTTGGCGCGGCGGCGCTGGCGGGACTGGCTGCGGGCGTGTGGACCAGTCCTGAGCAGCTCTCCGCCCTGCGGCGCAGCCAGCACGTGTTTCTGCCCGTGCGGGACGAGGCTGTCTGCCGGGAGGAACTAAAACGCTGGGACCGGGCCGTGGAGCGGGCACGGGGCTGGATTGAGCCGGAGACGTGACACGCACACTCTGGCCCGGCTGATCTTACATGGAGCTGCATCCACTTGAAAACGAACTGTGAATTTTGGAAAAATCGGTTGCGTTTTATCTGCCGACCATGTATACTAACTTCAAGAAACCTGGTCTAAGGACTGCACTCCAACGGATACAGCGCGAAAGCGCGGGAAATGAAAGGGGTTTTCAACATGGCATTTGACTTTTTGAACGATCTTGGAAAAAAGGCGCAGGCCGTTGCCGCTGTCGCCGCCGACAAGGCGAAGGACGCCGCGGAGTTGGCGAAAATCAACATGTCCATTGCCAGCGAGCAGCGGGAGATTGACAAGAACTTCCGCGCCATCGGCGAGTGGTATGTCAGCGAATTCAGTGGTGAGATTCCTCCCGCGGTGAAGGATTTGGTGGACGCGGTGTCCGCCTCCAAGGCAAAGATTGCTGATCTGGAAGCCAGCAAGCCTGTGAAGGAAGAGGCTTCCGAAGCTGCCCAGAACACCAACAAGGCTTGCCCCATCTGCGGGACCTCCTCCGACAGCAAGTTCTGCCCCCAGTGCGGCGCGCCCATGGGCGAATAATCTCCGCGTGAAAAGCCGAAGGCCCGGACAAATGTCCGGGCCTTCGTTTTTTACTCTTCGCTTCTTTGGGAAGCACGCCTTACAGCGCCGCCATTTCGGCGGTTACAGCGTCCTCGCAGGCGCGCATTGCCGCAAGCGTCTTGTCCAAAAGCTCGTCCAGTTCCCAGCCCAGACGCTCCGCGCCGGTTTGAATCACGTCCCGGGAGCAGCCGGCGGCAAACTTTTTATCCTTGTATTTCTTTTTCAGGCTGGCAAGCTCCATGTCCTGACAGCTTTTGCTGGGCCGCATCCGGGCCGCAGCGCCGATCAGGCCCGTCAATTCGTCGGCGGCGAAGAGAACCTTTTCCATCTCTTCCACAGGCTCCACATCGCAGCAAATCCCATAGCCGTGGCTGCAAACCGCGTGAATCAGTTCGTCGCCACAGCCGATTTCCTTCAGCAGCTCCGGCGCTTTCAGGCAGTGCTCCTCCGGCCACTTTTCAAAGTCCACGTCGTGCAGAAGGCCAACAGTTGCCCAAAAATCCGCGTCCTCGCCATGCCCCAGCTCAACGGCGTACCACCGCATCACGCTCTCCACCGTCAGCCCGTGCTGAATGTGGAAAGGCTCGCCGTTATACTTGCGCAGCAGGGCCAGCGCCTGTTCTCTCTGGGGATAGTCTTTCATGGATGTTTCCTCCGTTTCTAATGTGCGGTACGCTTCTTATTAGAAGTCGCGCGCCTGTATAATATACGCCGCATGATACGCGCCTTTTCGCGGGTTTGTAAGTTCCGTTCAGTCGGGTTCCCGAGGATCGGGGTCGCTTTCCAGCGTCACGAAATAGTCGTAATAGGGCAGGAGAAATTCATAGCCCGTTTTCAGACGGTCCACCAGCTCCCGCGTGAAGAGACTCTCGTTCAGCTTATCCCGGTGACCCATAGAAAAGCTCTTTTTCAAATACCATGGGGCCAGCAACTCGCTTGGCGCGCCTTCCTTGGGCCGCTTATACTCCTCGCCCTCCAAGGAAAACTCCTGCTGCCGGTTCAGTTTTCGGGTCAGCGTCTCCATGGGCTTCGGGTCCCGCTCCATGCGGGCGCGGAGCTTCATCATGGTGGAGGGGCTGGCCGCGTAATACCCAAGGCCATAGCTCCATTCATCCGGCCCCAGTTCAAACCAGAAGCAGGGCTGCACGGTCCACACGCTTTCCGCCGGGGCCTCTACGCTGATCCACAGGTGGTCTTTGAAGGGGCCGCGCCCATGAAGCCGCCGGGCGTCCCGATAGATACGGGAAACGCGGCCCCGGAGGGGAAGCTCCGGTCTCTGCTCTGAAAACCAGTCGTACAGCTCGTCCCCCAGCTCCTTCATCGGGCGGTAAAAGCTGGATAAATAAATTTCCTTATGCGCCTCGAACCACGGCTTTTCATTGTTGAAGCGGATGCCCCACATAAAATCTACCGTTTCGTCCGTAAAGCCATTGAACATGATTGCCTCCCGTTCCGTTGTTTTTCCAAATTGCAAGGGCGGCGGCACAAATCGCCGCAATTTTTCTACAAAGATATCATACCACCGATTTTTCTAAAAAGGAATTGAAAAATTCATTTTTGGGGTGAAAAGGTTTGCTTTGACCTCTGTCCGTGCTATACTGTACAAATACTTCTGTAAAATACGGGAGCCTGCGGCTGCCCGAACTTATGAAAACCGGAGGGATTCGTTTATGAAACTCGATTATACAATTTGGGACCCCACCAAAAATATCACCCTGCTGGTTTCCACCCCTGTTCCCCGTGACATGCAGCCTGAGGTGGCCGCAAAACTGATGGTTGATCGGCCTCAGGTGGAGCAGGTGGGCTTTATCGAGCCTGCCACTCTCCCCGGCGCGGCGCTGCGCCTGCAAATGATGGGCGGCGAATTTTGCGGCAACGCCTCCATGTCCGCCGCGGCCTATGCCGCGGACAGGGACGGGCTGACGGCTTCCGAGGTTCCGCTGGAAGTCTCCGGCCACGAGGGCATTCTCACCTGCCGTCTTGATCGGAGGGAGGACGGGCTGTGGGGCACCGTCAACATGCCCCTGCCCGTGGAGATTACCACGGCGGAGCTTCCCGGTGGGCTCTCCGTCCCCGCCGTGGTGTTTGACGGCATTGTCCACTGCATCGCCCCCGCCGGGACACTTTCCCGTGAAGCGGCTGAATCCGCCATCCGCCCCCTGTGCGCCACGCTGGATGCAGATGCCTGCGGTATTATGCTCTATGACGGAGCCGCAGGCTCCATCACCCCGCTGGTCTATGTCCGCTCCACCGACACAGCGGTGTGGGAGTCCGGCTGCGGCAGCGGCAGCGCCGCCGTGGGGTCGTATCTCGCCTCTCAGGCGGGAGAAAGCGCCTCTGTGGACCTTCGCCAGCCGGGGGGGACCATCACCGTTTCCTCAGTATGGGAAAACGGGCGTGTCCCCGCCCTGACCATTACTGGCCGGGTGGCGCTGGCGGAGCGGGGAAGCTGTGAAGTGTAAGTATTTTCCGCCATTTTTGCAGTGTCGTACATAGAAACTGCCTAAATGTAAATTTTATTCGTTGGGCCTGATTTTCTTTGCATTTTTTAAAAAGGTGTGGTATGCTTATCGTTGCTTTTGGCGACTGCCTATTTATATAAGGAATATCATTCCGACTTTTTCTCCCAAAAAGCCGGGTCAGAAAGGATCTTTAATCACCTATGAGCTTCATGAAGAAAATTTTCGGAGATTACAGCTCCCGCGAGCTCAAGCAGATTTATCCCATCGTCGATAAAATCGAGGCACTGAGCGACGAGTACAAAGCGCTGAGCGACGAAGCACTGCGGGGAAAGACCGCTCAGTTTAAAGAGCGTCTGGCAAACGGCGAGACGCTGGACGCCATCCTGCCGGAGGCATTTGCCACCGTGCGGGAGGCTGCGGACCGCGTGCTGGGCCTGCGTCCCTACCGCGTGCAGTTGGTAGGCGGCGTGGTGCTGCATCAGGGCCGCATCGCGGAGATGAAGACCGGCGAAGGCAAGACCTTGGTCGCCACCCTCCCCGCCTATCTCAACGCACTGACCGGCGAAGGCGTTCACATCGTTACGGTGAACGACTATCTCGCCAAGCGCGACAGCGACTGGATGGGCAAGGTTCACCGTTTCCTCGGGCTGGAGGTGGGCCTGATTGTCCACGGCCTTACCACCGCCCAGCGGCAGGCGGCCTATCACGCCGATATCACCTACGGCACCAACAACGAGATGGGCTTTGACTATCTCCGTGACAATATGTGCATTTACTCCGCGGAGCTGGTCCAGCGGGGCCACGCCTTTGCCATCGTGGACGAGGTGGACTCCATCCTGATCGACGAGGCCCGCACCCCCCTGATCATTTCCGGACAGGGTGAAAAATCCACTCAATTGTACGACATGGCGGAGATGTTTGTCTCCCGCCTGAAAAAGCGTGTTGTGGCCGAGGTCGACAGCAAGGAGGAGGACGACGAGAACGAGTCCGCCGACTACATTGTAGACGAAAAGGGAAAGACCGCCATGCTCACCGCCAACGGCATTGAAAAGGCGGAGCAGTTCTTCCACCTCGAAAACCTGTCCGACCCCGAAAACTCCACCCTGTCCCATCACATCAATCAGGCCATCAAGGCCCACGGCGTGATGAAGCGGGACATCGACTATGTGGTGCAAAACGGCGAGGTCATCATCGTGGATGAGTTCACCGGTCGTCTGATGTTCGGACGGCGGTATTCCGCCGGGCTGCATCAGGCCATCGAAGCCAAGGAGCATGTGACCGTTGCCAGCGAGAACAAGACGCTGGCCACCATCACCTTCCAGAATTATTTCCGCCTGTACGAAAAGCTCTCCGGCATGACCGGAACTGCCATGACCGAGCAGGAGGAATTCGGCACCATCTACAATCTGGACATCATCGAGATTCCCACCAACCGCCCCAATCAGCGCAAGGACAACCACGACGTGGTCTACAAGACGGAGGCGGGGAAATACCGCGCCGTCATCCAGCAGATCAAGGAGTGCCATGAAAAGGGCCAGCCGGTACTGGTGGGCACGGTGTCCATCGAGAAGAACGAGATCCTAAGTGAGCTCTTGGGCCACGAGGGGATTCCCCACAGCATCCTCAACGCCAAGAACCACGAAAAAGAAGCGGAGATCATCGCACAGGCGGGCAAGCTGGGCGCCGTCACCGTGGCCACCAACATGGCGGGCCGTGGCACCGATATCATGCTGGGCGGCAACGCCGAGTATATGGCGCAGGCGGATTTGCGCAAAGCCGGTATGTCCGACGAGTTGATCGGCGAGGCCACCGGCTACGCCGAAACCGACAGCGAGGAGATTCTGGACGCCCGGAAGCGGTACGCCGAGGCCCTCGCCCGCCACAAGTCTGAGATTTCCAATGAAGCGGAAAAGGTCCGGGATGCTGGCGGCCTGTTCATTATCGGCACCGAGCGCCACGACTCCCGCCGGATTGACAATCAGCTCCGCGGCCGCGCGGGCCGTCAGGGCGACCCCGGCGAAACTCGGTTTTATATCTCCCTCGAGGACGATCTGATGCGCCTGTTCGGCGGCGACCGGATCACCGGCATCATGGAGAGAATGGATCTGGATGAGGACACGCCCATCGAGAGCAAAATGCTCTCCAAGGCCATTGAAAATGCCCAGACCACTGTGGAATCCCGGAACTTCCAGTCCAGAAAGTCCGTGCTTGAATACGACGATGTGATGAACAAGCAGCGGGAAATCATTTACGGCCAGCGCAAGCAGGTTTTGGACGGCAAGGACCTCAAGGAGATTCTCCTTGGCATGACGCGCTCCGCCATCACCGATCAGGTGGCGCAGGCCTTTGGCGAGCAGACCGCTTTGGACGAGGCGGGCTTCCGGGAGATGCTGACGGGGCTGGAGGGGCTGTATTTCCCCAAGGACACCTTCCATTTCACCGAGGAGGAGCTGACGGAGAAGACCGAGCAGGCCCTTTCCGAGCTGTTTTACGACGAAGCGGAAAAGACCTACGAGGCCCGGGAGCAGGAGTTCACTCCCAGTATTGCCAGAGAGCTGGAGCGGGTGATTATGCTGCGCGTGGTGGACGAATACTGGATGGACCACATCGACGCCATGGACGATTTGAAGCAGGGCATCCGCCTGCGGGCCTACGCCAACACAGACCCCGTCATCGCCTATAAGCAGGAATCCCTCACCATGTTCGAGGAGATGATTTCCGCCATTCAGAGCGAGACGGTGCGCCGGATGTTCTCCGTGCGCATCAAGACCAACGAAGAGGTCAAGCGGGAGCGGGTGGCCAAGGGCATGACCGAAAACGTGGGCGGCGACAGCACCGCGCCCAAAAAGCAGCCTCGCAAGGTTACAAAAATCGGACGCAACGATCCCTGCCCCTGCGGCAGCGGGAAAAAGTTTAAAAACTGCGACTGCGCGGAGTATCACTCCTGACGAATTGCAGCGCGATTCAGGCCGTCCCCTGTTCTCCTGCCGGGAGGGCGGGGGACGGCTTTTCTTGAAAGGAGCGTTTTATGAAAGACGACGCAAAAGGCACTGCGCTGCATCTGCTGGCGGATATCCGGAATATTTTACTGGGAATCGTCCTGATGCTTGCGGGCATTGGCTCTATCCTGTTCTCCATGGCCATTGTTCATGATTTCTTTCTTTGCCTGGGCGGTGTTTTACTGCTCTGTGGCCTTGTAAAAGTGCTGGGCCTTTGGGTGGACAGCAAGGTGGACGCCGAAGCATCCCAAAACGCCAATCAGCCGGAAAGCGCAGACTCCGATACACCTTCAAACAAACCCAACACCCAAAAGGAGGACTGACATGCCCTTGACAACGCATGAGAAAAATGGCCTTGTTTATTTTACCTCTCCCCTGCTGGACGGATGCGGCGGTATCGCCCACGGCTTTTCCACCCGGAAGGGCGGCGTGAGCAAGCCCCCCTGCGACACCCTCAACCTCGGTCCCAGCCGGGAGAGCGACCGTCCGGCTGTGGAGGAAAATTACCGCCGCTTCTGCGGCGCGGTGGGTGCGGATATGCGTAATGTGGTGCTGGCCCGACAGGTTCATGAAACCACCGTCCTTCCCGTCACGGAGGAACGGGCTGGCATGGGCCTGTGGCGGGAGCGGGACTTCACCGCCGACGCGCTGGTGACCAATGTAAAAAACATTCCCCTTCTCGTTTTCTCCGCCGACTGCGGGATTATTTTGCTTCACGACCCGGAAACAGGCTGTGTGGGCGCGGTTCACGCCGGATGGCGGGGCTGCGCGCTGGGCATCCTTGAAAAGACGGTCCGGGAGCTGACCCGGCTGTACGGCGCAAACCCGGACCGAATGGTGGCGGCTATCGGGCCGTGCATCGGTCAGTGCTGCTTTGAAACCGACGGCGACGTGCCGCAGGCCATGACCGCAGCTTTGGGCGAGGACGCCGCGCCCTATCTTGAACAGCGGGGCCTTAAATGGCATGTGGATTTGGCAGGGCTAAACCGCCAATGGCTGCTGAAAGCGGGCCTTTCCCCGGAACATATTGATGTGAGCGGCCTTTGCACCCACTGCCGCCCTGATCTGTTCTGGTCCTATCGCCGGGTCGGCGGGCAGCGGGGTGCACAGGCAGCCCTGATTTCACTGATATAAGCCGCAGGCGGAAACGGAGGGAGCTATGAAGCGCTTCAAAAAAATTTTAATATCCCTGCTCTGTGCGGCACTGCTGCTGGGCGGCTGTACTCCCTCGCCCAGCCCGGACGAAGAAGAGCTTCCCCCGGGTCAGGTCGGTGAGAACACGGACCCGTCCGGCTCTGAAGCGGCTCCCACTGTTTTGCCGAAGGAACTGGCCTTGCCGTGGTATCCGGAGCTGAGTCTGGACCCCATTACCTGTGCGGACGGGGTTCAGCAGACGGCGGCTGCGCTTTTGTGCGAGGGACTCTTTGAGCTGGACGAGACGCTTGCGCCTCAGCCCCTTCTCTGCACCTCCTATACGCAGGACCCCGCTGGAACCGCGTATACCTTCCTCCTCCGCCCCGGCGTGCTGTTTTCCGACGGCACGCCACTCACCGCCAATGATGTAGCCGACACACTGCGCCGAGCGCAGTCTTCCGGTCGGTATGGCGCGCGGCTGAGGGATGTTTCCTCCATCACGGCGGGGAACGGGTCTGTAAGCATCCAGCTATCCTCTCCCAACACCGCGTTTCCTGCTCTGCTTGATATTCCCATTGTCAAATCCGGCACGGCGGACACCGTGCCCGTGGGGACAGGGCCCTACGGCTTTGTCTCCGGTGAACCAGACGCCGCCCTTGTCGCCAACTCCCACTGGCAGGGCGGTAAACAACCGGTAGAGCGCATTGTTCTGCGGGCGGCGGACGACCCGGATGTGATGCTTTTCCAGTTTACTTCACATGAAACGCAGCTTTTGACTTCGGACCTTACCGGCTCCAATCCCATCAGTGTCACCGGCAGTATCCAGTTTTACGAGGCGGCTTCCACCGTCTTCCAATACGTGGGAATCAATGTCCGTTCCTCCGTCCTGTCCAACGCGGCGGTGCGTCAGGCGCTGAATCTGGGGCTTGACCGGGAACGGGCCGTCAGCGCGTTTCTATCCGGACATGCAAAAGCCGCTCAGTTTCCCATTTCCCCCGTCTCGGCCGACTATCCGGCGGAACTTGAGAAGACCTATTCCTACACCGCGTTTCAGCGGGCCATGACCTCCGCGGGCCTTAGCGGCGGCGAGCACCTGTCCCTTGACATGATTGTCAATGAAGAGAGCAGCTTCAAAGTAGCTGCCGCGCGGCACGTTGCCTCTCAGCTCTCCGCCTTTGACCTGAAGGTCAGCGTTCGGGTCCTGCCTTGGGAGGAATATTCCGCAGCGCTGGCGGCGGGCAATTTTGATCTTTACTACGGCGAGGTGAAGCTGACGGCGGACTGGGACCTCCGCCCGCTTCTCTCCACCGGAGGTGCATTGAACTACGGCGGGTTTTCCGACCCCGAGCTGGATGCGCTGCTGGCCGCCTGCCGCAGCTCCGTCAATCCTTCCGCAGCGCTGGAGCGGGTCTGCCTCCGCCTTCAGGAGCAGGCTCCCATCCTGCCCGTCTGCTTTAAAACGATTTCTGTGTTGCTTCAAAGCGGCGTAGTGGATCATCTCACCCCCACCGCCGCCAATCCTTTTTACAATCTGGCGGAGTGCACGGTAAATCTGCGGGAAGACTGAGCCGGCCCTGTTCGGGGCGCGGGGGCGCGCGGCTTTTCAGGCGTCATCCAGACCGCCGTCATCGTTTTGCCCCTTATATCTCTTTTGCCGTGCAAAGACTTTCATGCCTTCTCGGGCCTTTTTTTACCGTGAAAACGTAAAAATGGGAGGACAAAAGCCTTTTGGCTTTTGTCCTCCCTGTTCCTAAAGATGAAGTTAGCATCGCTCAGAGGGCATTCTTCCGGGTAGCTACGCCCGCTCCGGGGAGAACCCCCGCTCCTCAGTACCGCCGCACTACGGCGGTCACCTTGCCCAAAATCTGGGCGCGGGTCCCGTCAATGGGGGCGTATTCCGGGTTCTCCGGCAAAAGCCAGACACGCCCGTTCCTCCGGGAAAACCGCTTTACCGTGGCCTCGTCGTCAATCATGGCCACCACAATCTCCCCGTTGACCGCCGTCTCTCTGCGACGCACAATCACCAAGTCCCCGTCCAGAATCCCCGCATCGATCATAGACTCTCCTCGAACATGGAGGGCAAAATGCTCGTCCTCCGGCCCCTCCGGGTCAAACGTCAGATACTCCTCCACGCACTCCTGTGCCAGAATGGGACTTCCCGCCGCCACATTTCCAACAATGGGCACCTGCTTGGGCGGCGGCGCCTCCGGATTCCGGGAAGTCCCGCGCTGGAACGGGCCTGTCAGGGCAATGGCCCGGCCCTTGCCCGCGCCTTTTTCAATGTAACCGGCCTCCTCCAGATGCTTCAGGTGAAAATGGACCGTAGAGGGGGACCGCAGGCCCACCGCCTCCCCGATCTCCCGCACCGAAGGCGGATAACCCTGTTCCCGGATGGAGGACGCCAGATAGTCATAAATCCTCTGCTGCATTTTGGAAAGTTTCTCCATGGAAGCACCTCCGCTTTCATTGTGCTGTGGGGACGGCACAGCCCGCCCCGCTCCCGGCATGTCGCCGGGGTCAGTCTGCCTTTGTTTTTTAAGCAGTATAACACATCCGTTGTCAGAATGCAAACAGATGTTCCACAGAATTTTGACTTTTTGTCTTTTCCCACAGAAAGAGCCTCCTTTTTTAAAAAATCCCTTGCCAATGCGCAGAAGCTGTGGTAAAATTCAAGTCTGTGAATATATGTTCCGCAGTTCTTTTGCGGAAATGATTTTTTGGAGGAATCTTGAAATGCAGCTTTTTGTAACGATTATGCAGCTTTTGTGCGGCCTTTGCCTGATCCTTGTGGTACTGTTCCAGTCCGGCAAGAGCGCAGGCCTGTCTGGCTCCATCGGCGGTGTGGCCGACTCCTTCTTGGCGAAGAACAAGGCAAAAACCGCCGACGCGAAGCTGGCCCGGGCGACCAAGTGGATTGGCGGCGTGTTTATCGTTCTGACCCTCGCTTTGAACGTTATCTGATTTCTCTTGAAAAAACGTCTGCCGTGAGTATCTCACGGCAGACGTTTTTTTCCAAACGCCGCTTCAGGATATGTTACCGCGCACTGGTATAAAACTTCCCCTCTTGGGGGACCACTCCGTACAGTGCCAGAAGCTCTTTCACGGTGACGAACTCATAGCCCTGTTCCTCCAGCGCGTCGATAATTTTAAATGCCGCGTCCACGGAGGTGGAGTAGGTATCATGCAGCAGGATGATGTCTCCCGGCTGGACATGTTTCAGCACATGGGCGGTGACCTTTTCCGCATCTCGCAGCTTCCAGTCCTCCGGGTCCACACTCCAGTGAACCAGAGGCGTGGAAACGCTGCCCCGCCCGCCCTTGTCCAAAAGCCCGTAAGGCGGGCGAATCCAATAGTCCCCGTCTCCGCAGACGGTGCGGAGCAGTTCGTCGGTGCTATCAATTTCCCCGCCCAGCACAGCGGCGGGCACGTCCTTGAGCTCCTTGTGGTCCCAGGAGTGATTTCCAATCTGGTGCCCTTCGTCCCGCATACGGCGCACCAGCTTCTCATTTCCAGAAATCTTACTGCCGACCAAAAAAAAGGTGGCGTTGGCGCCCCGCTCCCGCAGGCCGTCAAGCAGCCGCCCCGTGGTGTTGGCTCTTGGACCGTCGTCAAAGGTCAGCGCCACGAATTTTGTCTCGGAGAGCTCCGCCCACGCCGTCGCCGGAACGGCCGCATCCTCCCGGCAGATAAACAGAAGTGCCGCCGCCATGATCGCCAAAAACGCCGCTCTTGGCCTGTTCATGCTCTCCCTCCTTTCACATTTGTCAAAAGACAGTCTGTGTAATTTTTAAAGAATTACCCGGCCAAAACGGCACCGCCGGCGGGCATTTGTCGCCGGCATCCGGATTTTCCGCAGATGAATTGCCGTTTTCCACAGGCTTTGCACAGAATTTTCCCGGTTTTCTGTTTTTTTCATGATTGTTTTTTTGCCGTTTCCCTTGACCTCACCCCAATAATGCAGTAGAATATTTAATCGTATACGTATGAACATTTCAGAAGGCTTCATGCCTCTGTTTCCTTGATTCTTTACGAAAGGCCGATCGACATGATTCATCCCTACAAGACGCGCCAAGGCGGCGCAACCGTCACCGTCTTTGTCCCGTATGACTGCCACAACCACTGCCCCTTCTGCATCAACAAGGAGGAGTACGCCGATCTGACGGGCTTTTCCGTGGAAAAAATCTGCCAAAGCATTGGGCAGATGCATGCCATCACCCCGGAGTGCGACTTCGTGTTCACCGGCGGCGAGCCTTTGGCGGATCTGGACGCATTGCAGGTGATGCTGGACTGCATCCCCTCCAGTCACAAGGTCTATATCAACACCACCCTGCCGATATCCGAGTTCCAGTCCGAGAGCGACATCGTGGAATTTACCCGCCGCAACCGAGAGAAAATTACCTGCCTCAACGTCTCTCGCCACATGCAGAAATACGTGGTGGAGTCCAACGACGCGCTGCTGGGCCGTCTGGCGGTCCCCTTCCGCATCAACTGCGTGCTGTACAAGGACTATCCCAAGGCGGATTTGGTGCCTTATCTGGAGCGGTTCCGCAAAATTCCCGGCGCCAATATCCAGTTCCGCTTTGACTATACCGCCACCACACCGGAAAACCTTTACGACGAGGACGGCGACATGATTCTCCACGACCTGAAGGAAATCTCCCGCTACACGGGACTGGACGGCTGCCGGATGCGCTGCGGCTTCCACTTCGATTACAAGGGCATGGAGCTGACCTACCACAAAACCCTGCCCTATTCCACCATTGTGGAGCGTGACGAGCGGGACGGCGTGACCTATGCCATCCTCTACGACATTCTCATCAAGCAAACTGGCGAACTTCACTCCGACTGGGACGGCACAAAGCTGGACTTGGACGCATACAGCAAGGTAAAATTCGAGCCGTATGACCTGCGCTGGCGGGAGACAATTGCATCCTGAGCCTTCATTGCGGGAGCCGGAAGGCTCCCGCATTTTTTATGATTGATAAGGGAGAGAACGTCATGAAAGAGATCAAAACCGCGGGCATTGTGGGTTTGGGTGCACTGGGCGTGATTTTTGCTCATCAGCTCACCCGAGGCGCAGGCTATGAAAACGTGAAAATTCTGGCGGACGCAAAGCGCACCGCCAAATACCGGGACGAGGGCGTAACCCTCAACGGCGAACGCTGTGTCTTTCAATACGCCGATGCGGCACAGGAGCGCGAGCCGCTGGACTTTTTGCTGTTCGCGGTGAAATTCAGCGGACTGGAGGACGCCATTGACCGCTGCCGCCATTTGGTGGGACCGGACACCGTGATCATTTCCGCCCTCAACGGCGTTTTCAGCGAACAGATTTTGTCCGACACCTTTGGCGCAGAGAAAGTGGTATGGTGCGTGGCCCAGAAAATGCCCACCCGGAAAGAGGGCAACCATGTCATCTGCTCCAACTTCGGGGAATTGGCGCTAGGAGTTCCCGCCGGGCAGGATGACAGCCGCCTGCGGGCGCTCACCGCCTTTTTCGACCGGGCGGGCTTCCCCTACGTCCTGCCGGAGGACATCCGCATCCACCTGTGGAGCAAGCTGGTATGCAACACGGGCTGCAATCAGGCGGCAATGGTATTTGAGTGCGGTTACGGCGGCTTACAGGTCCCCGGCCCCGCTCGGGACACCATGCTGGGCGCCATGCGGGAGGTGGTTCTGGTGGCCAACGCAGAGGGAATTTCCTTGTCGGAGCAGGACGTGGAGGAATGGGACTCCATCATCTGCGCCCTTCCTGCCGACGGGGAACCGTCCATGCGGCAGGACGGAAAGGCCCATCGCAAGAGCGAGGTGGAGCTGTTCTCCGGCACCATCCGCCGCCTTGCCGCGAAGCACGGCTTGTCCGTGCCGGTGAACAACTGGCTTTATCAGCGGGTTCTGGAGATGGAGAGCGCCTATTAAGCCGGTTTTTCGGCACGCGTATGACTGAAATTTCGGCGGCAGCACCTTGCGCCCGTGGGAAAGCCTTCTCCCCTAGAACGAGCGCCCTGCGGTCAGCCCAATAAAAAGAAAAGATGAATGGCCCCGGGGAACTCAATTCCCCGGGGCCGCTCTTTATATTACCCGCACACAACGGACCTATCCCTCAAAATCTTCGGAAGACGCTTTTCTCGTCTCAAAAAATGGAACCATGGAAACTTTTGACCCATTGGTCAGGTGCAGCACGGCCTCCAGCACGCCGCCGCCCACCGCCAGCGCCTTGTCTGAGGCGGTAAAGCAATTGGCTTTTTTCCCCCGGGGGTCTACGTCTCCGGCCTTCATCCCCTTGAACACCGGCGTTCCGTCCGCCAGAATTCCCCGCAGCACGCCGGTGAGGGTGCACCGCATGGGAAGCCCCTCCACCTCGGCAACAATGTCTCCCTCCTGCACCATGGCCCCGATATCCCGCAGTTGGTGAAACACTCCGTCCGCCGGGGCGCGGAGAACCCGCTCTCCGGAAAATCCGCCGATCAGGCCGGGAATCCCCGTGTTGGGCAGGGCGGAGCCTTGATAATACACGCGGCCAAGGGTATGGCCCCGCATGGTTTCCACCACCGCGTGGCAGTCCACTCCCGCCGTAAAGCCAGGGCCCACCGCCACCACCGCCGGTGCGTCGGTCAGCTTTGTCCCAAGATTTTTCTTTGCAAGAATCGCGTCCACCACCGCGTCGGGCCGCAGGTCCGGGATGCACATTCCCGCCGGGTCCGGCAAAACGGGGAGCACGCCCTCTTCCAGTAGGGCCAGCGCTTCCTTCGCCGTCTCAGCCCGGACGGCCGTCACATCCTCCACCTCAGCTCTGCCCAGCACGATAGCCTGCGAAAAGCAGACCGTCCGCCGGATAGCCGTGGGGCGAGGCAGGTCGGTCATCACCACCGCAAGGCCGCTGCGCCACAGGCGCAGGGCAATTCCCGTGGCGATATCCCCCGCACCTCGAATTACTGTCAGCATTGGTATCCTCCATTTCCGCAGCAGCGGTTAAAATATTTTCTCCAGCTTTAACGACCCGGCCACGGCGGGACAGTCCATCAATCGGACCAATTCCCGTGCCTGAACCGCCGCCAGCTCCGCCTGATTGACTAAAATCCCAGTGTGCAGCCCCTCCGCCCTCAGCACGGCGGCGGCAATCCGGGGCGTAACCAAGTCGTCCTCCCCCACACCCGCCAGCGCCGCGTAGCGTTCCGGCCTATGGGCCGCCTCCCGGATGGGCCTTCCAAACCCCGAGGCCCCTACCACGCAGATTATCCCCTCCGCCTCCGGCGGAATCACCGGCTCGTGGGGCGCGTGGGCCTTGAGGGGCAGGCGGGCGGAGCCATCGGCCTCCACCAGCACATAGTCGAACAGGGCTTTTAGCCGCGCCATGGGCACCGCCGGGGCGGTGAGCTTTCCATTATTCAGCAAAGTCCCCGCGCAAATCAGCCTGCCTTGCGTCCGTGCCGCCAGCAGCGGCGCTTCCCCCGGCTCCGTCACGCAGGGCAAATCGGAGAAAGGATAGATCTTTGCCGTGGCGCACAGCAGCACATTCAATCCGGCGGCTGCAAGCGCTTCTCCCGCCGTGCGCAAAAGGGTGGTTTTCCCGCCGCCACCGATCACGGCAGTGACGCCGGGACGCATCCCCAGCACCTGCGCCCAATCCATCAGCCTTCCTCCTTTTTCGTTCTTCTTTCAGAAGAATAGCACATATGTATTCTTCCCGTCAAGGCGACAGAAAATCATCTTTTCTTGACTTCCTTTACCAAAAATGCTACACTGATTCCGTTCACCTTTATTCAGTATCACGGAGGTGCTTATGACCGACGGCTGCGGCCGCACAATCCGATATTTGCGGCTGTCGGTAACAGATTTGTGCAATTACCGCTGCCGCTACTGTATGCCGGAGGCGGGCGTTTACAAGCGTCCGCACCGGGAGATTCTGTCGGTGGAGGAGTGCGTGGAAATCGGAGATGCAGCAGTGAACTGCGGCGTGAAAAAAATCCGGCTCACCGGCGGTGAGCCGCTGGTTCGCGGTGGCATTTTGGAAATCTGCCGGGGCCTTTCTTCGATTGAAGGGCTGGAAGAGCTGTGCCTCACCACCAACGGCAGTCTCCTTCCGAAGCTGGCCGCACCCCTGCGGGATGCGGGCGTGGATCGCCTGAACGTCAGTGTGGACAGTCTTCGTCCAGAGCGTTTCTCTCATATTACCCGCCGGGGCCTTCTAGACGACGCGCTGGCAGGTATCGCGGCGGCAGAGCGGGCAGGATTTACAAAGCTGAAGTGCAACGTGGTCCTGATGGGCGGCATTAACGACGACGAGATCGTCGACTTCGTGTCCCTGACGGAGCATAAGCCCTGGGAAATCCGCTTTATTGAGCTGATGCCTATGGGAGAGTGTGCCCAGTGGGAAAAAAGTCGATTTATCCCAGCGGAGACGGTTTTGGAGAAGGTTCCCGCCCTGCGGCCCCTGAAATCCTCCGGCACGGCGGCGCGCTACGGCGTGCCCGGCTGGGCCGGTACCGTGGGGCTTATTCGACCTATGAGCCACCGGTTTTGCGGCCTTTGCGACCGTATCCGCGTCACGGCGGACGGAAAGCTGAAACCCTGTCTTCACAGCGATGCTGAGCTGCCGCTTCGCGGACTTCACGGACCAAAGCTGGAGGAAGCCATCCGGCGGGGTATTGCCCAAAAGCCGGAACGGCACCACCTGACGGAGGGCGGCAGCGACACTCTGCGGAATATGAACGAGATCGGCGGCTGAGCTTAGTCGCAAGCTCCGCTCCGTTTGCTTCCGGCCTTGCCGAAAGCAAACACCGCTCCGCTGCGCCTGCGCTTTCGCAGAAACCGGAGGTTTCCGCGAGGTGGACGGGAGACGCGATGAGTCGCAAGCTCCACTCCACGCGCTTTCGCCTTTGGCGAAAGCAAACCATGATTTTGAAGATGCTTTGCATCTGGTATATTAAGAGGTATACACATGGCACAGGAGTTGACCCATTTCAACGAACAGGGCCGCGCCCACATGGTGGACGTTGGAGGAAAAGCCGTCACGGCGCGGGAAGCGCTGGCTGGCGGTGAAATTCTCGTTTCGCCTGAGGTTTTGGAAAAAATCCGGGCCGGAACCATGAAAAAGGGCGATGTTCTGGCGGTGGCGCAGGTGGCCGGGATTATGGCCGCCAAGCGGACGTGGGAGCTGATTCCCATGTGTCACCCCCTGCCCCTGACGAAAATTGACATCTCCTTTCGTCTGGAGGACAGCCCCAGCCGGGTGGAAATTCTGGCCGCCGTGGCATGCGGCGGGGTCACGGGCGTTGAAATGGAAGCGCTCACCGCCGTTTCAGCCACGGCGCTGACCATCTACGACATGTGCAAGGCCGTCCAAAAGGACATGCGCATTGGAAACATCCGTCTTCTGAAAAAGAGCGGAGGGAAAAGCGGCGACTACGCCGCGGAGGAAGCATATGGCGAAGGTAACATCCGTTAACATCAGTGAACAGAAAGGGACCCAGAAGCACCCTGTTTCCGAAATTCAGTTAAAGCTCCGCCACGGCATCGTGGGGGACGCCCACGCGGGCGACTGGCACCGTCAAATCAGCCTTCTGGCGGAGGAAAGTGTGGATTCTATGCGCTCCGCCAGCCCCATCCCGCTGGATGAAGGTGTTTTTGCGGAGAACATCAACACCGTGGGCATTGATTTAAAGCACCTGCCGGTGGGAACCCATCTGCGTATCGGGGAAACCGAGGTGGAGGTCACGCAAATCGGCAAGGAGTGCCATAATGACTGCGCCATTAAGCGGGCCGTGGGCAAGTGCGTCATGCCCACCGAGGGAATTTTCGCCGTGGTGGTGCGGGAAGGAAGCGTCCGCGCCGGAGACGAGATCGAAATTCTGGAGGCGGGTGCATGAAGCTTATTAAAACGAGAGAGGCCGTGGGCCACGTTCTGTGCCACGACCTGACCCAGATTATCCCCGGTGAATACAAGGGCGCCCGGTTTCGCAAGGGCCATGTGGTGGCGGAGGAGGACATCCCCGTACTTCTCTCCATGGGGAAGGAAAATCTGTACGTCTGGGAGTTGAACGCCGGAATGCTCCACGAGGACGACGCGGCCCTGCGGCTGTGCGGCCTGTCCATGGGGCAGAACATTTCCCGGACAGAGGACATTAAAGAGGGCAAAATTGAGCTGTTCGCAGAGTGCGACGGCTATTTTACCGTGGTCGCGGAGCGGCTTTTCGCCGTGAATTCCGTCCCCGACGTGATGCTTGCCACCCGCAAGGGCGGCACGGCGGTGCGCTCCGGGGACAAACTGGCAGGCATGCGGGTCATTCCCCTGATTGTGCCGGAGTCTACGCTGGAGGACGCGGAAACAGCGGCAGGCCCCGCGCCCATTTTGAACGTTCATCCCTACAAACTGAAAACCGCCGGCATTGTCACCACCGGCGGCGAAGTGAAAAGCGGCCTGATTGAAGATCGGTTCACTCCCGCTGTGAAGAAGAAGCTGGCGGGCGTGGGCATCGAAACCGTCGCCCAGATCTTTTCCGGCGACGGGGTTGAAAATGTGGCCGCCGCAATCGCGGAGGTCCGCGCACAGGGCGTGGATCTGGTGCTGTGCACCGGCGGCATGAGCGTGGACCCCGACGACAACACTCCCGGCGGCATTCGGGCGGCTGGTGCGGAAATCGTCACCTATGGCGCGCCTGTCCTGCCCGGCGCCATGTTTCTTTTGGGCTATTTTTCAGACGGAGTGCCCATCATGGGCCTGCCCGGCTGCGTGATGTTTGCGGGCGCCACGGTGTTCGATCTGGTGCTTCCCCGCGTGGCGGCGGGCGTACCCGTCACCCGGCCTGACATTGTGGCCCTTGGCAACGGCGGCTTGTGCCTTGGCTGCAAGCCCTGCCACTGGCCCATTTGTCCCTTCGGAAGATAAAGGCGTTTCGCGCCCACAGGGGCGCGTTCCCTTTTCATCCCGTTGGCCTTAATTGAGTATCACGGTCTGTAATCTCCCTTGGGAGTTCAGAAATACAGCGTCCTTCGGGGCGCAGCCCCTGGCGGCGGTGCCGCCGAGATATGAAAGGAAGGTTTGTACACATGAAAAAAGTTCTTGCACTCACATTGGCCATGGCGATGGCCTTGGCTCTGGCCGCTTGCGGCTCCACCGGCGGCTCCAGCTCCGGCTCCGGTTCCGCTCCCGCGGGTTCTTCCGCCGCTGGCTCCGCCCCTGCTGGCGAGCCGGTGGAAATCACCGTCTTTGCCGCCGCGTCCATGACGGAGACGGTCGATCAGATTATCGAAGCCTACAAGACCGTGGCGCCCAACGTCACTGTCGTCCCCACCTATGAATCCTCCGGCACCCTGCTGACCCAGATCAAGGAGGGCGCGGACTGCGACCTGTTCATCTCCGCCGCACAGAAGCAGATGAACGCGCTGGACGGCACTTTGAAGGACGACGCCGAGAAGAATCCCGACGGCCTGGACATGATCGACACCGCCACTCGCATCAACCTGCTGGAGAACAAGGTGACGCTGGTGGTTCCCGAGGGCAACCCCAAGGGCATTGAGAGCTTTGACCAGCTTGCCGAGCACCTGAAGGCCGGCGATATCCTGATGGCCATGGGCAACAGCGACGTGCCCGTGGGCCAGTACACCCAGAAGATTCTGGCCTTCTATCAGTTGGATGAGACCGCTTTGAACACCGCCGGTGTGCTTACTTACGGCTCCAACGTGAAGGAAGTCACCACTCAGGTTTCCGAGGCTTCTGTTGACTGCGGCGTGATCTACGCCACCGACGCGTACTCCGCCGGTCTTACCGTTGTGGACAGCGCCACCGCCGAGATGTGCGGTCAGGTGATTTATCCCGCCGCCGTACTCTCCGGCTCTCAGCACGCCGCTGAGGCGAAGGCGTTCCTGGACTATCTCTCCACTCCCGAGACCATGGCCATTTTTGAGGCCGTGGGCTTCTCCGCCGCATAATTCACTTAAGACTTCCGGGCGGCGCGGGGACAACAGTTTCCCCGCGCCGCTCTCCAACATTTTTCCTTGCAACTTTTCCCCGGCGCGTTGAAAGCCTTTGCGGGAGCCTCCCGCAGAAAGGAGCTCCCATGGACTGGTATCCTCTCTATAACTCTTTGAGAATTTCCGCCATCTCTACCGTGGCGGTGTTTTTTCTGGGCCTGTTGGCCGCGTATTACATCGCCCGTCTGCCTCGGCTTGTAAAGGGCGTTTTGGACGTGGTGCTGACGCTGCCTCTGGTCCTTCCCCCCACGGTGGTGGGCTATCTGCTGCTGCGCCTGCTGGGACCCAACCGGGTTTTGGGAAGCTGGGTGCTGGAGCAGTTTGGCGTGAAAATGGTGATGACTTGGTGGAGCGCCATTTTTGCAACCGTCGTGGTGGCGTTCCCCCTGATGTACCGCACCGCCCGGGGGGCCTTTGAATCCTTTGACGAGACGCTGGCGGACGCGGGACGGACGCTGGGTCTTTCGGGCAGCTACATTTTCTGGCGGGTGCGGATGCCTTTTTGCAAGCAGGGGATTCTGGCGGGAACCGTGCTGGCCTTTGCCCGAGCGCTGGGAGAATACGGGGCAACGTCCATGATTGCGGGCTATACTCCGGGCCGCACCGCCACCATTTCCACCACCGTCTATCAGCTCTGGCGCACGGGGGACGACGCGGGCGCCACCCGATGGGTTCTGGTGAATCTTGCCATCTCCGCCGTGGTACTGCTGGCGGTGAACCTTCTGGAATCCCGGCAGAGAGGGGGAAAACGCTGATGCTTCGTGTGGATATCCGCAAGCGACTGGGAGCCTTTTCTCTGGATACGCAGTTCACCGCGGAAAATGGAACGCTTGCGCTGCTGGGGGCTTCCGGCTGCGGAAAGTCCGTGACGCTTAAGTGCATCGCGGGCATTCTCCGTCCCGACGAAGGCCGCATCGAGCTGGACGGGCGGGTGCTGTTTGACAGCGCCGCCAAAATCGACCTGCCTCCCCAGCGGAGGGAAGTGGGATATCTCTTCCAGCAGTATGCTCTGTTCCCCAACATGACCGCCGCCCAGAACATCGCCGTGGCGGTGAAGGATAAGGCAAACCGGGACAGTGCAGTTGCAGAAAAGCTGCGCCAGTTCCGGCTGGAGGATGTGGCCGCAAAGCGCCCCTCTGCCCTTTCGGGCGGGCAGCAGCAACGCACGGCGCTGGCCCGCATTCTGGCCTCTCAGCCCCGGGCGATTCTGCTAGACGAGCCCTTTTCCGCGCTGGACAGCTATCTCAAATATCAGTTGGAGCTGGAACTGGCGGAAACCCTCGCCGCCTTCCCAGGCTCGGTTTTGTGGGTCACCCACGACCGGGGCGAAGCTTGGCGCAACTGCCACAAGGTTTGCGTAATGGATAACGGAAAAAGCCAGACCGTACAAACGCTGGAAGAGCTGTTCCGCTCTCCCGGCACCGAGTCCGCCGCCCGGCTCTCCGGCTGTAAAAACTTCACAGCCGCCATACCCGGAGATGGAACGGTTCTCCTTCCCGAATGGGGCGTAACCCTTTCCTGCGGCCGCAGCGTTCCTCCGAAGACAAGCGTGGCGGGCATTCGGTCCCATCACGTCCGATTTGTCGCCGAAGGTGCAGAAAACGCCTTCTCCTGCACCGTGGTAAACGTGATTGACGATGTATTTGAAACCATTGTGCTGCTGCGCCCTCTCGGCTCGGAGCAAGATGCGCCGCTGCTGCGAATGGAGCTTGACAAAGCCGCGTGGGCGGCGCATGATGAAAAAAACACCGTC
The DNA here is from genome assembly GCF_032018205.1 of Oscillibacter sp. Lineage (GTDB taxonomy): Bacteria > Bacillota > Clostridia > Oscillospirales > Oscillospiraceae > Oscillibacter. The sequence continues at coordinate 68,206 of NZ_DALZOY010000014.1, forward strand.
GCCGTGTCCGTCAGACCGGAGGATATTTTGCTTCTGCAAAAAGCCTGAATCCGATGCATTTTGCGCACCGTGCGCCACAAGGAGGAGTTTAATGAACTGGAAAGCCGCTGTTTTAACGGTCAGCGACCGAAGCTTTCGCGGCGAGCGCCCCGACGAAGGCGGCCCGCTGGTTTCCGCAATGCTGAAAGACGCTGGGTATGAGGTCCTGCGAACCGGCATCGTTCCGGACGAACAAGAGGAAATTGCCCACGTGCTGCGGGAGTGGACAAACGCTGGAGACGTGCGCCTGATTCTCACCACCGGAGGCACAGGCTTCTCTCTCCGGGACGTGACGCCCGAGGCCACTCTTTCCGTCTGCGACCGCCCCACACCGGGCATTCCCGAGGCCATGCGGTGTGCATCCATGGCCATCACGCCCCGGGGCATGCTGTCCCGGGCGGCGGCGGGCATCCGGGGCGGAACTCTGATTGTAAACCTCCCCGGCAGCCCCAAAGCCGCAAAGGAAAATCTGGAATCCGTCCTGCCCACGCTGGATCACGGGCTGCGAATGCTCTCCGGTGAAGAGGCGGACTGCGCCAAACTGAAGGATTGAAGAAAAACGGTCCCGCCGATTCCCGGCGGGGCCGTTTGCGCGCTCATTGAACTAAAAAACCAATAAAGTTCCATCTTTTACTAGCTTAGCACGGTAATCCATTTGACCTCGGAAACATTTTGTGGTAGAATTATACCGAATTGTGTGATTCTGTAACATTTTTCTTTGTGAATATGAACACACAGCCGTTTCCCCACAGCGTAATTCGGGGCGACGCAGATGAAAAAACGGGAGTGATCATGATGTCGGAAAGCAGCGCTGGGAAATTTAAAAGGTTTTTTGGCGGCTTTGGCGCGCGCGACAAAAGTCGTGACGAGCAGCCGCCGGAGACGGGCCCCGACGAGCAACTGCCGGAGGCAAGTTCCATTGAACAGACACCGGAGACGAGTCCCGACAGGC
>NZ_DALZOY010000014.1:69206-88915 GCF_032018205.1 Oscillibacter sp.
CCCCGGCGCAGCCGGAGGAGCCGCAAGCGGCGCCTCCAGAGCCGTCGCCGCCCTCCATTGAGGAGGATGCTATCCCTATCCCGCTGGACAGCCCGCTGGCGGAGGTCTGGAAAAAATGGGGCCAGCCGGGACTGCCCGCTCTGTCGTCCCTAGCTCCGGCGCAGGGCGGTCTGGACATACCTTCAAAGGCCATGAAAACAAGTGCGATCAGGATTTTGAGGGAGTTGCTTCCTCTGGCCCAGCGCTGGTTGACGATGGAGCGAGTGTTTACCCAGGCCCGCGCAGCGCAGGAAGCGCAGAACCGGGCCGCGGCACAGGTAGCCCCCATCAAATTGGATGAGACTTCTCCCGCTACGTCCGGCGGGGAAGCTCCCATTCCTTCCCCTTCGGAAGGAGAACCCGCTGCGCCCGGAGGAGAATCCCCCGCTTCTTTCGCACCCGACGGAGAAGCGCCTGTCCCCATCCCCGCCGAGCCCCCGGATGTGGACGAAATGGCGCAGATCATTCTCTCTGAGGACGGCATGGCGGCGTGGCTGTTTTTGCTGCCCCCCAGCGGAAAAGGCAAGCGACTTACCGTGGCCGACGGACAGGCTCTGTTGCGGGAGGCCCATGTCACCTTTGGCGTGGACCAGCGTGCCCTGTTCTCCGTCTTTACAAAAAAGCCCTATTTCAGCCTGTGTCCCGTGGCGCGGGGAACCCTTCCCACAGAGGGGAAGGACGGCTGGACGAAGGAGCATTTCCCCCGTGATTTCTCCCGCTTTACAGGCAATGAGGACGGCGGCACCGTGGACTATCGCGCCCAGTCCTGCGTGCAGGTCATCGAAAAGGGCACGGTCATCTGCGACATTTACCCGCCCACGGAGGGTGTCGCCGGAACGCGGGTAGACGGCGCGGCCATTCCTCCCAAGGCGGTGAATCCCGCCCCGGTCCCCGCAGGAAGCAGCACCGTCCTCAGCGAGGACGGCACAAAGCTTCTTGCCGACATGGATGGCTTTCTGGACTTTCGGGACGGCAAGTTCCATGTCAAGAACATTCTGAATATCACCTCTGACGTGGACTATTCCACGGGAAATATTGATTTTCGCGGCGACGTGACCATTCAGGGCGACGTGCGGGAACAGTTTTCTGTGAAGGCCACGGGCAGTATTTCCATCAGCGGCATGGTGGAAGCCGCCTCTGTGGAGGCGGGAGGCGACGTGGTGATCTCCGCGGGCGTTTCCGGCAACAATCAGGCCGTTATCCGGGGAAAGAATGTGCGGGCAAGGCATCTTGAAAACTGCACGGTTTATGCGGAGTGTCTGGAATCGGACTACATTCTCACCTCCCGCATTTTTTGCAGCGATTCGGTGGTGGCCGCAGGCAGCCGGGGCAGCATTATTGGCGGACAGGTGGTGGCCGTCAACCGCATCAAGGCCAACTCCATTGGTTCCCAATCCGGACGGAGCACGGAAATTACGCTGGGCGTTCAGCCCGAAATCCGGGAGGAGCTGCACACAAACCGGAAAGAGCTTGCGTCCCTGCGGGACAAAGCCTCAGAGCTGCTTAAGCGAGCCATGTACCTGAAAAAACGGATGGAGGAGCAGGGCCATGAGGACCGCCGCTCCGCCGCGGAAATTCAGGCGGCCCACGGCAGTCTGGTTCAGATGACCGAGCGGGAAAAAAACTTGCTTGCCCGTCAGCAGGAGCTGACGGAAGCGTTGAGCCAGCTCCATCGTTGCCGTCTTGAGGGCGGCACGGTCTACCCCGGCGTGCGGCTGACCATCGGCAGCGCCATCCGAAATATCGAAACCGTCGCCCACAACTGCACCGCCGTGTTTGACACGGAGGAAATGGACATCAAATTTGTCTGACAGCGCGGATATACAGCAGCAGCCTGCCGAATACTTCCGGCAGGCTGCTGCTGTCTTTTTACGCTGTTTTCAAAATTTCGACTTCCGCTCTTCCGCCGCAACCAGATCCGCCAGAGAAAACTTGTCGATATAACGGTTGATCTCCGCGTACAGGCCGGACCAGAAATCCACTGTCCCGCACTGGCTGCACCGTTCGCACAGGTTTTCCGCATCCTCCAGACAGGACACCGGGGCAAGGCTGCCCTCCGTCAGGCGGAGAATCTCCCCCACCGTATAATTCTCCGGCGCGCGTGAAAGGCGATAGCCTCCCTGTGGACCCCGGACGCTGCGGACAAAACCCGCCTTGCCTAAAAGCCCCACAATCTGCTCCAGATATTTCAGCGAAATCTCCTGCCGCTCCGCCACGTCCTTCAACGCCACCGGATCACTGCCCGGGCGGCAGGCAAGATCCATCATCAGCCGCAGCGCATAGCGACCCTTCGTAGATATTCTCATGGCGCACCTCCCGTCTTTCTCCTATTTTGCCATAGGAATTATGGGATTTCAAGAGTATTTTCCCTTTTTTGCGTTTTTGGAGAAAATGAGCACTGTTCCCCACGCTGTTTTCTCCGGCTGCACGGGCGGCAAAAGGTTCTTTCCACGGTGTTTTTTCTCTTGAGGAAAGCTCAAACGGTTGCCACTATGGGTAAAATGCGGTATACTATGGTTTTAGACAGCTTCGGCGCGCAAAGCGCGGCCGTAAATTTAAAAGAGCGGAGGCCCCCTCTATGAAGCTCATGGCCATCGACGGCAACAGCATTTTAAACCGCGCCTATTACGGCATCCGCCCCCTCACCACACGGGACGGGCTGTATACCCACGCGATTTACGGATTTCTGACCACGCTTCTGCGTTTGCGGGACGAGGAAAAGCCCGACGCGGTCTGCGTCGCTTTCGACCTCCACGCCCCCACCTTCCGCCACAAAGCGGACGAAAACTACAAGGCCACCCGCAAGCCCATGCCGGAAGAGCTTAGAATGCAGGTTCCGGTTTTAAAAGAGGTGCTGGACGCGCTGAACATCCCCCGCTATGAAGCGGAGGGCTGGGAGGCCGACGACTGGCTGGGCGTCATGTCCCGCCGGTGTGAGGCCGCAGGCTGGAACTGCGTGGTGGTGACGGGGGACAAGGACTCTCTTCAGCTTATCACGGAAACCACGAAAGTGAAGCTGGTTTCCACCCGTATGGGCCAGACCACCACCAAAGACATGACTCCGGGGGCTTTCCGTGAGGAATACGGCTTTGACCCCATCCACATGATTGATTTAAAGGCCCTGATGGGCGACAGCTCCGACAACATCCCGGGCGTTCCGGGTGTGGGCGAAAAGACCGCCATGGCCCTAATTCAAAAATACGGCTCCATCGACGCGATTTACAAAAAGCTGCCGGAGATTGACGCAAAGCCCGCTGCCCTGAAGCGGCTGACGGAGGGGGAAGAATCCGCCCGCCACTCCTATTGGCTGGCCACCATCGCAACAGACGCGCCGCTGGACTTTGACCCGGCGGCAAATGCGGCAAAGGCTCCGGGACCCGACGCTTATCCCCTGTTTTTAAAGCTGGAATTTTCCAAGCTCATTGAGCGGTTCGGCCTCCGACAGGATACTCCCGCCCCATCAGAGAGCGAAAAAGCCTTCACCGTTACAGTGGAACAAGTGGAAACCACCGTCAAGGCGGGAGAGTTGTTGGAGCTTTGGCACTGCGCAGACCATGTGTCCCTGCTGGCCCTGCCGGACCTTACCGGGGTGGTCGTCTGCTGCGAGACGGGGGGCGACACCGCCGTGACGGCGGAGCTGTTTTTTGACCGCTATCAGGGAAATTGGAACGTGCTCCTCTCTTCCCTGTTCTCTGGCAGCATCAGGAAAGTCTCTCACAACGTAAAGGATTTGATGCGACTGCTGCTGGCAAACGGCCTGCCCGCCGAGGGTTTTATTTTCGACACTGCGCTGGCCGCCTATCTGCTGGACGCCACCGCCGGGAGCTATGACCTGGGACGGCTGTTCGTCTCTTATTTCAACGAGGAGCTGCCAAAGCCCCTGCATCTGGACCCCGACGCCTTTGCCCTTTTGGGGGACCGGGCGACGGCGGAAGCAGCCTTTTGCAGCCATGCCTCCGCGGTGGATGCACTGTATTCCGCGCTGGAGCCAAAGCTGCGGGAGCGGGGACAGTGGGAGCTGTTTGAGGACATCGAGCTTCCTTTGTGCCGCTGCCTTGCGGAGATGGAGCTGGCAGGCTGCCGCGTGGACGCCACGGCCCTGTCCGATTTCGCCGGACTGTTGAGCCGACGGGCGGAAGAGCTGGAAGCCGACATCTACCGGCTGGCGGACGGGGAATTTAACATCAACTCCCCCAAGCAGTTGGGCGAGGTCCTCTTCGACCGGCTGGGCCTGTCCCATGGAAAAAAGACAAAAACCGGCTGGTCCACCAACGCCGACGTGCTGGAAAAGCTGCGGGGAGAGCATCCGGTCGCAGACGCGGTGCTGGAATACCGCCAGCTTACGAAGCTGAAATCCACCTATGCCGACGGGCTTTTAAAAGCGCTGGACCCGGACGGACGGGTGCGCACCAACTTCCAGATGACCGTCACCGCCACCGGGCGGTTGTCCTCCACGGAGCCGAATCTGCAAAATATCCCCACCCGGACGGACCTTGGCAGCGAAATCCGCCGGATGTTCGTCCCCGAGGCGGGCAACGTGCTTGTGGACGCGGACTATTCCCAGATTGAGCTGCGGCTTTTGGCCCATATCTCCGGCGATGAGGGAATGCGCACCGCCTTCCTCTCCGGGGGAGATTTCCACGCGGAAACCGCCTCTCGCGTGTTCGGCGTGGACCGGAAGGACGTGACCCACGAAATGCGCCGCCGGGCCAAAGCCGTGAACTTCGGCATTGTATACGGCATTTCCGCCTTCTCCCTCAGTCAGGACATCGGCACCACCCAGAAGGAGGCCAAGGCGTATATGGATGCATACTTTGCCACCTTCCCCGGCGTGCGGGCCTATATGGACCGGGTGGTGGAGCAGGCCCGAGCAGACGGCTATGTGGAAACGCTGTACCGCCGCCGCCGGGATTTGCCGGAGCTTTCCTCCAGCAACTTCAACCTCCGCTCCTTCGGTGAGCGAGTGGCGCTGAACATGCCCATTCAGGGCACGGCTGCGGACATCATGAAGCTGGCCATGATTGCCGTTTGGAAGCGGCTGAAGGCGGAGCTGCCGCAGGCGCGGCTGGTGCTTCAGGTTCACGATGAACTGATCGTGGAGTGTCCCGCAACCGATGCGGAAAAAGCCTCTACTCTGCTGAAAGAGGAAATGGAGGGCGTGGCTCAGTTGTCCGTCTCCCTCACCGCCGACGCCCACTGGGGCAAAAACTGGCTGGAGGCCAAGGGCTGAGGGACGCAAGTCCCGGCCCGATGCATTGAATAAGGAGAACCTTCTATGGAACAGAAAAAGCAGGTGCGCATCGTCCCCATGTCCCCCGAACATCTGGACGAGATCGCGGGGCTGGAAAAGGTATGCTTTTCCGCCCCTTGGTCACGAAACATGCTAGCGGAGGAGCTGGACAACGCCTGCTCCGCCTTCCTCACCGCGCTGGACGAATCCGACCGGGTGGTGGGCTACGCGGGGTTACAGGTGATTTTGGACGAGGGGTATATCACCAACGTGGCCGTCCGGCCGGAGGACCGGCAAAAGGGCGTGGCCGCCCAGCTTTTGCAGGTTTTTATCAATTTTGCAAAGGGAAACCGCCTGTCGTTTTTAACGCTGGAGGTCCGCCCAAGCAACACGGCGGCCATCGTGCTCTACGGACACCACGGCTTTCGCACCGTGGGGCGGCGAAAAAATTACTATGAGCTTCCAAAAGAGGACGCGCTCATCATGAAATTGGAGTTTGACTATGGAACTGAGAACGGCGACGCTTCCGGAGCTGAAGACGGTCTATGAAACCCTTTTGCGCCCCGCCTTTCCGCCTGCAGAGCTAAAGCCTCTGCGGGCCATGACGGAGATGCTGGAGGACGGGTGCTACGACCCGCTGGTACTGGTGGAGGACGGCGAAATCACAGGCGCCTGCTTTTTGTGGATGGGCGTGCCCGGCTGGACGCTGTTGGATTATCTGTGCGTCTCCCCCACCCGGCGCGGCGGCGGCGCAGGCGGAGAGATTCTGCGGTTGATGCAAGAGCTTTATGCGGGATGGGTAATTCTCGCCGAGTCGGAGTCTCCCGCGGAGGCCCCGGACACCGCCATGGCAAAACGGCGGCTGGGCTTCTACGCCCGAAACCGCGCCCTTCTGGCAGGCTATGACTCCGAGGCCTTCGGCGTGCGCTACAAAACCCTTTACTGGGCCGACGGGCCGATCAGTGACGATGACCTGATGCTTCAGCACCGCTTTATTTATGAGAGCCGCTTTGGAGCGGAAAAATACGCAAAGTACATGCGCATTCCCCTGAATCCCGACGCCCCTCCTCTGCCGGTGGTGCCCTGGGACCAGTAAACCCTGCTGAAAAGAGAGGAACCGATGAATATTCTGGCTTTTGAATCCACCTGCGACGAAACCGCCGTGGCGGTGGTGGCGGACGGGCGGCGTGTACTGTCCGACGTAATTGCCTCGCAGGCGGAAATGCACGCACTGTACGGCGGTGTGGTCCCCGAGCTTGCCTCCCGCAAGCATGTGGAGGTCATTGCCGCTCTGACGGAGCAGGCCTTGCGTGAAGCCGGCTGCGGACGGGACGACATTGACGCGGTGGCCGTGGCCTATGCGCCGGGACTGATCGGCGCGGTGCTGGTGGGGCTGAGCTTTGCCAAGTCCGTGGCCTTTACCTGGGACAAGCCCCTGATTCCCGTCCACCACATCCGCGCCCACATCGCCGCCAACTATTTGGCCTTTCCGAAGCTGGAGCCGCCCTTTGTGGCCCTCGCCATCTCCGGAGGCAATACGCTGATTGCCGATGTGCGGGACTATACCGACCTGCGCATTCTTGGCTCCACCCGGGATGACGCCGCCGGAGAGTGCTTTGACAAGGCCGCCCGGGTTCTGGGTCTGCCCTACCCCGGCGGAAAGCCGATGGATGAGCTGGCCCGGCAGTCTCAGGGGGGCGTATACTCCCTTCCCCGCGCCCATGTGGACGGCGCGGAGCTGGATATGAGCTTTTCCGGGCTGAAAACCGCGGTGGTGAATCTGGCCCACCGCGCCGAGCAGTCCGGTCAGCCCTTGGACCGGGCCGCGCTGGCCCGGGACTTTACAAACGCCGTCAGCGGTGAGCTGGTCCCTCGTGCTATGCGCGCGCTGGCACTGACAGGGCACAAGGCCCTGTGCGCCGCCGGGGGCGTGGCGGCCAACTCCGTTATCCGCGCGAACTTGGAGGCCGCCTGCAAAGAAGCGGGCTGCAAGCTTTATTTGCCTCCCCTGCGCCTTTGCGGAGACAACGGTGCGATGATCGGCGCTCAGGGATATTACGAGTTCCTGGCAGGACGCAGGGCAGGCATGGACCTGAACGCCTATGCCACCCGTGCGCTGGACGCCTGATCCAAAAGCCCCGTCTTTCCGCCGGTAACCTTGGCTCATGTTCCACCGCCGCCGGACGACTGTCCGGCGGCTTTTTTCTAACTACTCAAATATACAGCCTTTCCATGAATACCCGTGCATTCACCGGTCGTGTCTGTAAAGGGAGTCAACTTTCTCTTTTGCATGGCACGTTTTTTTTCTATCAGTTTTAAAAAATGCTTTTGAAATTTTTAGAGTTGATGTAGAAATTTTCGAACCCACAAGTATTATGTAAATCATTTTTGGATTTCAAAATTCTCCTTTTGTGCATTGCCGTTTTTCAATTTTTATCTAATTTTACAATTTTCATTGATATCACAGGGATTTTTCATTGTTGAAAACCCTGTGGAAAATGTGGATAACTTTTTGTAGTCAGAAGTTATAGTATGGCTTATGTAAATTTTCATTTTTTCCAGGAAAGCGTGTTTCTTGTTTTTCTTCTATGTTTTTCCTGTCTGTCAATGGCAAATTTAAGTGTTTTTTGCAAAATACAGTCATGCTCCTGGCCGCGCTTCTATCCCGATGGTCAAATCGCCCATTGAGTTTCGCACCATTTCCTGCAAAAATTACAATTCGTATTATTCGGTTTTGTTTTTGATATTCATTCTTAACAGTATCTTCTCCGTTTTCTTTTAAAAGCTTTCGGAGAATTGTGTTGACGCTCCTGCAAAAATGTGCTATTCTACATTAGGTTCTGCATTTCGCCATCCGGTAGCTTTATGTAACTTGTGTGGTGTCGGGCGGTCAATTCAGGGGTTGCAACCAGCCTCTTATTGGAGTAAATGTCGGGATGGCGCAGGGGTAGAGCAGCTCACTCGTAATGAGCAGATTTCTGGTTGTTTGCAATACTGTATAGTTAGGGTAAAGAAAATTCCCGAGTGGTAAAATTAAATACGCTTGTGTGGCTCAATGGCAGAGCAGCTCATTCGTAATGAGCAGGTTGTCGGTTCGATTCCGACCACAAGCTCCAAGGCAAAAAGCCTGTAGATATGCGTATCTACAGGCTTTTTCCTATGTTTCTAAAAAAAATGATACAACAAGAGGGGATATTTACCCCACAAAAGGCCTTGCAGAACGAATGCAAGGAAATACACCACCTCAACAGGAAAAAGCCGCTGTGGGGCATTTGTGTGCCTTACAGGAGGGAGTGAAGTATTGTTTCTACCTGTAGTAGCCTTTCATTTTCTGAAACAAGGCTTTCGGGATTTTACGTTTCCTATATCCAACTGCTGAAGTTGATATTTGTAGTTGCATAGCTAATTCTTTTTCAGTCTTTTCTTCAAAGAAGATGCCACGGATGATTTGTTGCTCCTCTGCGCTCAGCTTGTCCAAGCAGAGGTAAAGCCGAACAATCTGTTCAGTTTTCAGGACCTCATCCTCCACAAGGGTAATAGTGTCTTGGCAGATAAATTCAATGGATACGCCAGCTTCAATGAATTGCTCCAACGAGTATTCATGCTTGGCAGATTTATTCTTCAGGTATCTCTCATGTTCATATTCCTGATAATAGACTTTATAGACATCGTAAGAAACAGGGATTCTCTCCCCTTTTATAATCAATGTATATTCTCTCATGCATTTAACCTCCAAATTTTCAATGTGTTCAGGTGAAAATTCGGAGGTTGGAAGAGAACGGCACTGGGGAGTCAATAAGACATACAATGACTTGTGCGAAAAAGGTGTAAATAAAAAGACACCTATCCGAGAAAATCCTCGAACGGTGTCTTATGAAAAATGGGCGCAAAAGGTATCCGATTTTTGATATATATTTTTGAAATTATATGGCCTTAGAACATCAGCTATGCCAAGCCGTCACTGTAAGGTGGCGGCCCCTCCCGAACAATAAATATCGGCTTTGGATACATGAAAAACGGTAGTGTCAAGAATTATGCGCAAATTGGTTTGCAGTCTCATAAGGAATGAGATCAACCAGCCAACTCGGCGTCGTCCATAGTCGCCTCCAGATGCTTCATATTCATATACGTCTTGTTTCCCCACTGGGTACCGGCAACATGCCGCAGCCGCGCACAGACCAGCATAAGGGCGGAGTTCCCATCAGGGAAAGCCCCCACCACGCGGGTGCGGCGGCGGATCTCACGGTTGAGGCGCTCAATAGCGTTGTTGGTGCGGATACGCGTCCAATGCTCAAAGGCAGGCATACCGAAGTGGCCACTATCAGCGCAACCTTACCACCACATCCGGAGACGTGGCGTTGAATGTGCCTCGTCTAAAAGGAGTAACCTTTGAGACGGCAATCATTGAGCGTAACGTCGCCGGATGTGGTGGTAAGGTTGCGCTGTAGTGTCCGCTGCGGTATCCCTGACGCTCTTCGCTGCGCTCGTATTTGGCCGCCTGTGTTAGTTTCCCCGCTTCAGCCTCCAGCAGGCCGTTGAGCGTCTCTTCTACGCTCCCACGGACTAATTCCTTGATTTGCCCCTTGATTACTTTCTCATTTAACTGTACAATTTTCTCCGACATGGTTTGCTGTCTCCTTTCAGAATGGTGTGTCGTGACTTCATTCTAACAGAGTGCTGCAAACCATGTCTCTTTTTATCCCTTTTTCAATTTGCGCAACTTATTCTACCTTATCTACAAGCGCCTTCATATTTCATTTAAATTTCCTCCAAAATTATAATTAATCCTTGCTTCATTTTATCTTAAAATAAGCAAAAAGCCATGTATGGGTTCAAATCCTCATACATGACTTCCTGTTGGTGCGCGAGGCGGGACTTGAACCCGCACGTCCTTGCGGACACTAGAACCTGAATCTAGCGAGTCTGCCAATTCCACCACTCGCGCGCATTTATTAGATTTTAAGAAAACAAAAAATTTCAGAAATATCTGTCTGAGAACTTCCGTCCTCAGACAGATATTGGTGCGCGAGGCGGGACTTGAACCCGCACGTCCTTGCGGACACTAGAACCTGAATCTAGCGAGTCTGCCAATTCCACCACTCGCGCATATTCATCTGAAATTGCAGTCCCCACTCCCCGCGTTAGCGGAGAGGGGAATGGTGCGGCTGACGGGATTTGAACCCACACGTCGATTGGACACCAGCACCTCAAGCTGGCCTGTCTACCAGTTCCAGCACAGCCGCGAATCCATGCCAAAAAAAGACTGCTTGATTATTATAGCCAGAAGCTTGAAAAATGTCAACCTCAAATTTCCCTTTTCGGCAAATATTTTGTTTTCTCCTGCCGCGGCCGCGCCGGAGGGCGGCTCTCCGCTCCTCCGGCGCGTATGCCCACTTTCTCTACGCGGGGCTCAGCGCTCTGCCGCAGGCGTATATGCCCTGTGCTCTTCCACGCACTCATATCGCGGACGGATCAGCTTTCCGCCGCCGGAAAGCTCTTCCATCCGATGGGCGCTCCAGCCGGAAATACGGGCCACCGCAAATAGGGGCGTATACAGCTCCTTGGGCAGACCCAACATCTCAAATACAAATCCGCTGTAAAAATCAATATTGGTGGAAATAGCGTCCTTCCCCCGCCGCACGGACAGCAAGCCTTTTCCCAGCCGCTCCACCCGCTCGTAGAGGTCTAGTTCCTCCCCCCGTTCCTTCTCCGTGGAAAGGGTCTTCACATAATCCCGGAACACCTCACACCGGGGGTCCGTCCGGGTATAGACCGCGTGTCCCAATCCGTACAGCAGTCCCCTCCCGTCAAAAACCTCTCCGTTCAAAATGCGCTCCAGATAATTTTCAAGTTCCCCGTCGTCGTTCCAGTTTCGCACATGGGACTTGATGTCCGCCATCATCTCCATCACCTTGCTGTTGGCCCCGCCGTGGCGCGGGCCTTTCAGGGCCGCCATGGAGGCCGCAATGGCAGAATAAGTATCCGTTCCCGAGGAGGTGACCACGTGGTTGGTAAATGTGGAGTTGTTGCCTCCGCCGTTGTCGGCGTGAAGCACCAAAGCCACATCCAGCACCCGGGCCTCCAAATCCGTATACCGTCCATCCTGACGCAGCATCCTGAGAAAGTTCTCCGCCGTGGACAGCTCGGGCCTTGGCTCGTGGATAAACAGGCCCTCTCCTTTGTTAAACCGATATGCCTGATATGCGTAAATCGCCAGCAGCGGCATAATGGCAACCATCTGCAAGCTCTGGCGCAGCACATTTCCAAGACTGATGTCATTGGGCTGATCGTCATAGCAAAACAGCGTCAGCACCGCGCGCTGCATGGTGTTCATCAAATCCTGCGGCGGGGCTTTTAAAATCACGTCCCGCAGAAAGTTGCTGGGCAGCGTCCGATAAGTGGCAAGCTGCACGCAGAAATCCCGTAGCTGGACCTCAGTGGGCAATTCGCCGAACAGCAGCAGATATGCCGACTCCTCAAAGGCCAGCCTTCGCCCCTCAGACCCCCGGACAAGTTCCCGGCAGTCAATCCCCCGGTAATACAGCACACCGTCCTCCGGCAGAAGCTTTCCGTTCTGATCCACGGAGTACGACTGAATTTCACCCACGCGGGTCAGTCCCGTCAGCACACCCTGACCATTTTCGTCCCGCAGGCCCCTGCGCACGTTGTACTTTCGGTACAGTCCGGGATCTATGTAGTTCTTTTTCTCCCACTGCTCCTCCAGAGCCCGAATCTTGGGTGTAATCTGAGAGTAGACGTTCTCCCCTTTTTCCGACCAGATCATTCCGCCGCCTCCTTTGTCGCCTCACAGACAGCCAAAGTCCTCACCGCGGCGCTCCAGCGCCGCGCATACTGGATTATCTGTCCGCAAAGCAAACCGTTCCCAATATAAATCATATACCGCAGCGACGTTTCGTGCCCGCGATATAATGCAATCATATCATACAGCAATTTCATTTTCAATGAAATTTATTGGTTTTTTATCGGCTATTTCCCCAAATATTGCAGCTTATACAATTGTTATATTCATTTTTTCGGCAATCTGACAGGTTTGCCTGCAAATTGGCCCTTTTCATATCTGGTCAAGTGTCTCTCCGATGGAGTCGTTGATCACAAGGTCGGCGGACAAGTCCGCCGCCACGGGGGATTTGTTGATGATTACCAGCTTGTGCCCCTGATACCACCGGATCAGACCCGCCGCCGGGTACACGTTCAGGGATGTGCCCCCGATGATCAGCATGTCCGCCTCGGCAATATATCGGGCCGCCCGTTCCATCGTATCCATGTCCAGCCCCTCTTCATAGAGCACAACGTCCGGCTTCACACGCCCGCCGCAGGCCGCGCAATGGGGAACGCCCCGAGAACTGAGCATAAAGGCAAACTCATAGGCCTTTCCGCAGCTTTCGCAGTAATTTCGCAGAACGCTGCCGTGTAGCTCCAGCACTGTGAGGCTTCCCGCGGCCTGATGAAGTCCATCAATATTCTGGGTGATGACCGCTTTCAGCTTCCCCCGCTTTTCAAGCTCCGCCAGCTTACGATGCGCAGCGTTGGGCTTCGCGTCGGGGGCGAGAAGCTTTGCCCGGTAGAATCGAAAAAACTCTTCCGGCTTGCTTTCGTAAAAGGTATGGCTTAAAATAGTTTCCGGCGGGTAATCATACTGCTGGCGGTACAGCCCGTCCTCGCTGCGAAAATCAGGGATACCCGACTCCGTGGACACCCCCGCGCCTCCGAAAAAAACGATGTTGTCGCTGCCGTCCACCAGGTCCTTTAGTCTCTTTGCGCTTTCTGTCATAAAACGCCTCCGTCCGCGTCAATTCTTATTTATAATAAGGAGAACTTCCATGAATATTCAGATCTTTGGCTCCTCCAAGTCCTTTGACAGCAGAAAGGCCGAGCGGTGGTTTAAAGAGCGCCGCATTAAGTATCAGTACATTGATGTTGTCTCCAAGGGATTATCCCCCAGAGAGTACCAGTCCGTCAAGCAAAAAGTTGGCTACGAGGCGCTGGTCAACACCAAATGCCGGGCTTATGAAGCCCTCTTCATGCCCTATATCACGCCGGATGCACAGGAAGTAAAGCTTCTTGAAAACCCGGAGCTGTTTCAAACGCCCATCGTTCGCAATGGAAAGGACGCCACCGTGGGCTACCATCCGGAAATCTGGGAAACATGGGAATAATCCCGCCCCGCCTTGTGGCGGGGCTTTTTCTTTTTTTCGCAGAGTTTTTGTTTCCGAAATCTTTCGTACCTTTGTTCTGTTTTTTCTCTTGACAAAAACATTCGTTCTAGTTATAATCATCTTAAATTAGAACAAAAGTTCCAAAGGAGGCTCCTATATGACCGGATACACCCTGTTTTTGATTTTTGTGGGTACGGGATTCTTGACGCATCTGCTTTTTCGCGTGATTGACGCCATCGAACGTCCTTCCCGGTCCCTCCGGCGCGCGGAAACGCGCTAAGCATGCCATGGAACTGCTTGAAAAACTGACCATCCTCTCCGACGCGGCGAAATATGACGCTGCCTGCACCTCCTCCGGTGCGCGACGGGGATACAAGGATGGCTTCATCGGCAACACCTCCACGTCCGCCATGGGCTGCTGTCATTCCTTTTCGGCGGACGGGCGGTGCGTCACGCTGCTGAAGGTATTGCTGAGCAACCAGTGTGCATACGACTGCAAATACTGCGTCAACCGACGCAGCAACGATACGCCCCGGGCCTCGTTTACCCCAGAGGAGCTTGCGGAGCTGACCATTGGATTTTACCGGCGAAACTATATTGAAGGACTTTTCCTTTCCTCCGGTGTTTTGCGCAATCCCGACCACACGATGGAACTAATGATCCGCGCATTGCAAATTTTGCGGGAGACTTATCGGTTTAACGGTTATATTCATGCCAAGGCCATCCCCGGAGCCGCGCCAGAGCTGGTGGAGCGGCTGGGCCTCCTGGCGGACCGGCTGTCCGTTAACATTGAGCTGCCGTCGGAGGCAGGACTGAAGTCTCTTGCCCCCGACAAAACGAAGAGCGCGATTCTCGCGCCCATGCGGCAGATTCAAACCCGCGGCGTTCAATGTAAGGAAGAGCTGGTCAAATACCGTCACGCGCCGAAATTTGCCCCAGCAGGGCAAAGCACACAACTGATCGTGGGGGCCACGGCGGATTCCGACCTGCGGATTTTGCGCCTGACGCAGGGACTGTATGACCGCTATCGCCTCAAGCGGGTCTTTTTCTCGGCATACGTTCCGGTGGTTGCGCACACCCTTCTCCCCTCCCGGGACACAAAGCCGCCCCTTCTTCGGGAGCACCGGCTCTATCAGGCGGACTGGCTCCTTCGGTTTTACGGGTTTCGCGCGGAGGAACTTCTGGACGAGGGAACGCCGGACTTCAACCCGCTGGTGGACCCCAAGTGCAGTTGGGCACTGGCCCATCTGGAGTTTTTTCCTGTGGAAGTGAACACGGCGGACTATGAATCGCTGCTCCGGGTTCCGGGCGTCGGTGTCGTCTCCGCCAAGCGCATTCTGGTTTCCCGAAGAGCGGGAACTCTGCGAACGGAGGACCTTCGAAAACTGGGCGTGGTGATGAAGCGGGCACAGTATTTCCTCACCTGCCGGGGGCAGATGCCTGAGGGACTTCGGTTTACGCCGGAGAGCCTGCTCCGTAATCTGATTGCAGCGGAGCAGCCCGGCCTTCCCGGCGCCCGGATGGAGCAGCTTTCCCTGTTCGGCGCGTGAAAGGGGTATATGATGGAGGTCATCTATCTTTACGACGGGAGCTTTGAGGGCTTTCTCTGCTGCATTTTTGAAAGCTACGCCAATCGGGAACTTCCGTCGGACATCACGCCGGAGGAAGATGCCTGCCCGACTCTGTTTCAGACCCGGCGCATCGAAACAGACAAAAGCCACGCGGACCGTGTCCTGCGCAAGACGGCGCTTCTCTCCGGCGAAGCAGTCATTCTGCTGCGGCGCGGCTTTCTCACCTGCCTTGCGCATCGGGAGATGTATCTCTACCGTTTGGCCGCCAAACTGCTTCGGGAGGGACCGGGTTTTCTCCGGAATCTGGCGGACGAAACGTTGCTGCCCGTTCTGAAGGCGGTGCGCCATCTGGAGGGGGAGGCCCAGCTTCTGCGGGGCTTTGTCCGCTTTTCCGAGTACTCCGGTATTTTAGGCGGGGAAATTGAGCCGAAAAACCGCGTGCTTCCGCTGCTCCGCTCCCATTTTTGCAGCCGTTTTCCCAACGAGCGATTTTTTCTTTACGACCGCACTCATCGTGAGGCGCTGTTTTACGCCCGCGGGAAGGCTGTCATTGCTCCTCTGGAACGGTTTGAGGCCGCCGCACCGGACGAAACAGAAGCCGCCTTTCGGCGGCTATGGAAGCGGTTTTACGATACCGTTGCCATCAAGGAGCGCGAAAATCCCCGCTGCCGCCAGACCCACATGCCGAAGCGCTACTGGGGCACCATGACCGAATTTCAGGACGAGGACTATTTCATTGCCGGGCAGAATCCCCGTCTGGAGCACCGCGGGCCGGGGCTGCCGCCCGTTTGAGGCGTGCAACAAAGCCGCGGAAGCACCTTTCGTGCGCTTCCGCAGCTTTTGATTGAAACGGTTTGTCCGTTTCTATATACGTTTTTATCTTTCTGGACGCCACGGCTCAAAGGCCCGCCGCAGCCGCTCCAGTCCCCGCCGTTCCAGCCGGGAAATTTGCACCTGAGACACCTTCAGGATTCTGGCGGTCTGTTCTTGGGTAAAGCCCCGGAAATAGCGCAGGAGAATGGTCATCCGCTCTTTTTCAGGCAACGCCTCCACCGCCTGCCGCACCGCGAGACGCTCAACAATTCCGTCCTCCGGCGCCTCAGTTCCCAGCATTCCCTCCAGCGCAAGACCGTCTTCCGTCTCCCGTTGAAGGGAGTCCGGCAGGTCCGTAGCCAATTCCGTCCGAGCGATTTCTTCCGGGGTCAACCCCGTACTCTCCGACAGCTCTGAGAGTACCGGTTCCCTTCCCAGTTCAAAGCGCAACCGCTCCCGAACGCCATACAGCAGCGCCGCTCGCTCTCTGATGGTCCGCCCCACTTTGATAGCCCCGTCATCCCGAAGAAAGCGGCGGATCTCTCCCGCGATTTTTGGCACCGCATATGTAGAAAAGCAGGTTCCATAAGTAAAATCAAAGCCTTGCACCGCTTTTAAAAAACCAAGGCATCCCAGTTGATAGAGATCGTCTACCTCCACGCCCCGGCCGTAATATCGCCGGACGATGCTCCAAATCAGGCCGCTATTCTCCTCCACAATCTGCTCGCAGGCCCGCTGGTCACCCTCCTGCGCCGCCCGGAGCAGGTCCAGCGTCGCCTGAGCACTCATCGCTGTCCGTTGGCCCGGCTGGCTATTTTCTTCCGCATGGTCACCGTGGTTCCCCTCCCCGGCGTGGAGTGAACGGTCAACGCATCCATAAAGCTCTCCATAATGGTAAAGCCCATGCCGCTGCGCCCCTCACCGCCGGTGGTAAACATGGGCTGACGCGCCTTATCAATGTTGGGGATTCCCTTTCCAGCATCCTTAATTGAAATTTCCAGGATATTCCCTTCGCAGATTTTTGCCTTCAGGCTTACCTTACCGATAGAGTCGGGATAGGCATGGACGATGGCGTTGGTCACCGCCTCGCTGACCGCCGTCTTAATATCCTCTACCTCGTTCAGCGTGGGGTCCATCTGCGAGGCGAAGCAGGCCGCCGCCATCCGTGCAAAGCCCTCGTTGCTGCTGCGGCTGGGAAACTCCAGCCGGATGTAATTCACGCTCTTCCTCATACCGTTCCCTCCTGTTTTATGTGAATCAGCCGTCCGATTCCGGCGGCGTCCATCACGCGCTTTGCCTGGGGCTGCACGTGGCAGACCTGCATGCTTCCGTCCAGCGCGTCCATGCACCGCTTTGCCCGCAGCAGCAGTGCAATGCCGGAGCTGTCCATGAAGGTCACGCCGCCGAAATCCAGCAAAAGCCTGCGGGGAAGCGCCGCGTCCACCGCCAGTTCCAGATCCCGGATGGCGTTTTTGGCGGCATGGTGGTCCAACTCTCCGCTAAGCTCCAGCAGTAAGTTGCGGTCTGCGGTCTGCATTTTGATATCCATCTCCCAAGTCTCCTTTGCATTAGCTATATCAATTCCGGAAATTGAGCGCGGCATGGGGTTTGCCGCTTACTTACATCAGGTCTTTTCTCCATTCAGCCGCAGCCAAACTCCCAAAAGGCAGCAGCCGCTTTCTAAGGTTGTCCTCCTCCCAGAGGCACCCGCCTGCGGCCTGACTTCCTTGTAAACGCCTGAAAAGACCCGTTATGCATGTCCCTGCGGCGATCATACCATGACTCAAATTTTCTTTTCTGTCGAAAACCTTTTGGTTTCCATAAATATTTTATTATGGAAACCAAACCCGTTTTTTAGGCGATTAATTTCCCTACCTTTCGCCTCTCATCGCCGATTTTCATTGCACCAATCAGAAACTGTCTTCCCTCCTCCCCGGTTTTCTCTCTTGCTTTTTGTGCAAAAAGCTGATAAGATAAGACAAATCGCGTAAACGTTTTACTTTCCACGGGACGCAGGTTTCCGCCCCGTTTGAAAAATGGGAGAGACGGATGGAAAACACACAGATCACAGCACTGGGCGAAATTTTGATTGACTATACTCCTCTGCCGGATTCTGACGCCGGCATGGCGGTATTTGAGCAGAATCCCGGCGGCGCACCGGCAAACGTTCTGACCTGTGCCGCAAAGCTTGGCCGCAGGACTGCTTTCATCGGTAAAGTTGGCGACGATATTCAGGGCCGGTTTCTTGCGGACACATTGCAAAAGACCGGTATCGATATCCACGCCCTTTTGGTGGACAGGCGCTATTTCACCACGCTGGCGTTTGTAGAGCTTTCCGAGAGTGGAGAGCGCAGTTTCTCTTTTGCCCGAAAGCCGGGCGCGGACGTGCAGCTTTCTCCCGAGGAGCTGGACCGCGAGTTGATTTCCCACAGTGACATCCTGCATTTTGGTTCCCTCTCATTGACAGATGAGCCCGCCCGCAGCGCCACGATGGAGGCCGTGCTTCTAGCCCGCAAGTCCGGAGCAATCATTGCTTACGACCCAAACTACCGCCCACTGCTGTGGACAAGCAGAGACGCCGCCATGGAGCAAATGCGCATTCCTCTGCCTCTTGTGCACCTTTTAAAGGTTTCCGACGACGAGGTGGAATATCTGACGGATTGCTCCAATCCCCGGGAAGGAGCGGAGAAGCTTGTGCGGCAAGGGCTTCGCTGCGTGGTGGTGACCATCGGCAACCAAGGCGCACTGGTCGCCGCAAAAGAGGGGAGCGTTATGGTCCCCGGCTTTCCCACTCGGGCGGTGGATACCACCGGTGCGGGCGATTCCTTTTGGGGTGGTTTCCTGACCCGCGTTTCAGAGAGCGGAAAATCACTGGAACAGATCACCTTTCAGGATTTTCAATCCTTTGCCCGTTTTGGAAACGCCGTGGCCTCCCTCTGCGTGGAAAAACGGGGCGCCATGCCCGCCATGCCCCACCGGGAGGCCGTTCTGCGCCGTATGCAAACGGCAGGGCAATAGTCGCCGGACACGGGAGAAACATGAAGTGAACACACCACCGCGTGAAAGAACGCGCGGACGCGGCGGCTTACGTGCCGTCTCCCTAGCAACACCTTTTATAACCACCCACATAAAGAAAGCACACGATTTTAAAAATCGTGTGCTTTCTTGCATCTGAATCAAGATCAGTTTTATTTTCGGCTTTCTGCCTACCTATGTAATATTACTGCATCGGATTGCTTCTTTCGTGCTTCTGGTGGCGTGGAATCGCCAGCTTTAAGTTCCTTTGTAATGCGAGTGTCTGAAAATAAAAAACGGCAACATTTTTTCTGATCCGATAGTGTCAAGAATAATGCGCAAATTGGTTTGCAGTCTTATGTGGAATGAGATCAACCAGCCAATGAGCCGTCGTCCATGATTGTCTCCAGATGCTTCATATTCATATACGTCTTGTTTCCCCACTGGGTACCGGCAACATGCCGCAGCCGCGCACAGACCAGCATAAGGGCGGAGTTCCCATCAGGGAAAGCCCCCACCACGCGGGTGCGGCGGCGGATCTCACGGTTGAGGCGCTCAATAGCGTTGTTGGTGCGGATACGCGTCCAATGCTCAAAGGGAAACGCCATGTAGCTGAGCGTCTCCTCCACGCTGTCCGCCACCTTTTTGGTGGCCTCCTTCAGTTTCAAGTCCTTCAGCGCGGCAACTACGTCTCTGGCCTTTGCCAGCGCCGCAGCCTTGCTCTCCTGGGCGTGGATGGCTTTGAGCATTTTGGCAACCAGCTTCCCCTTGGAACGCGGAACAACAGAGAAGATATTGCGGTAGAAATGGGTAGTGTCAAGAATTATGCGCAAATTGGTTTGCAGTCTCATAAGGAATGAGGTC
>NZ_DALZOY010000015.1:0-78497 GCF_032018205.1 Oscillibacter sp.
CTTTGCCGCCGCCGGAGGCGATGTTCAACTTTTGTTAGACCTCGAAAATGGTCTGGTCCTCAACCTCGGTGGTCAGGGCTTCCAGAGCGCGGGCCACCAGCTTTTTGCGCAGAGCGTATTCTTCCTCGTGGGCCAGCGCGGGGTTTCCAAGGGGATGGGGAATCGCAATGGTGGGAACGATTCTGTTTGCGCCCACCGTCATGGAGATCGGCGTGACCGTGCACATATGCACAACGGGAATACCCGCCCGCTCAATCTCTTTTACCATCGTTGCACCGCAACGCGTGCAGGTACCTCATGTGCTGGTCATAATGACCGCGCTTACATTGGCCTGAAGAAGCTTCTGCGCGTATTCGGCGGCAAATTTTTTGGACGAGGCCACGGCGGTACCGTTGCCCACGGTGGTGTAGAAGAAATCATGCAGCTTGCCGATTCTTCCCTCCCGCTCAAACTCCCGCAGCACATCCACGGGCAGCACGCGGTTGGGGTCCTGATTGGCGTAGACGGGGTCGTAGCCGCCGTGGGCGGTTTCGTATGTCTCTTCCGTCAGTTTCTCCACGCCCTGAATGTTATATTCCCCGTAATGTGAGGCGTTGGAGGACTCGATATGATCCGGATTCCCCTTGGGAACGATGCCGCCGGAGGTGCACAGCGCAACGATTGCGTGGCTCAAATCCTTCACGGCCTTGTTGGGGGCCACACGGTCAAAGGACGGCATGGGATACTCGGTGGTAAAGGGCTTCCCCGAAAGCTTTGCCACCAGCATATCCACGGCCCGCTTGGAGCCGCGCTCCTTGTCAAAGAAGTTGCGGCGGATGCCGTTGGGCAGATACCCATCCTCGCAGGAAGCGCCGATTTCCTCGCCGCGCATCAGCTTCATAGCAAGTGCAGCCATGGCGGGCGCGGCCTTGCGCATACCGGCGGCACTGTTGGTGGTTGCGACGATCAAAACCTTGGTGCGCAGGTCGGCGCCGGGGTTTTCCTCGTACATGCCGGTGAGAACGGGAATCCCCAGCTCGTCCTGAACGGCCTGACAGATGTTGGCGCAGGCATAGCCGTACCGTCCGGCGTTGAAGGCGGGACCGGCGATAAACAAGTCCGGCTTTGCCGCCTTGACCCATTCCAGCACCTGTGCCTTGGCGTCCTTCTCATGTTCGGCAAAATAGGAGTCGCCGCAGACGATGGTCTGCACCACCTCCGCCTCGCCCTTCCATGCCTGATTGAAGGCAAGGCCGGGGCCTACATGGCCTTCCCGCAGCTCGGGCGGCACATGGGCCATTTCCTCGCCGCCGATGTTGGCAAAGAACTGGTTGATATAGTGTACGACGCGATAACTCATGCTTTTCTCCTCCTCTCCTTATCTGGCGCTCAGGCGGTTAAAGCCCATTTCGTTGGTAGCGCCGGTAATGACCTGAAGCTCCGCCTCGATGGACCCGTCCGGCCGCAGGGACCCGACGTGCCCGCCCGCGATTTTGTCCACGTAATCCAGCATCCCGATGACCTTGTCAAGCTTGGGAAGGATCACCACCTGATTGGCGTTTCCGCCGGTGACCACCGCGTCGGCCAAGGCGTCTGCGTCCGCAAGGGACTGGGACTTGCCGTCCTGTCCGGCGTATTCGTCGGTAATCAAAACGGTGCGGATGCCCTTTTGCTCGGTCTTTTTGCAGTTCATAATCAGGTCGGTATCAGGATTGCCGAAGCCTTCCTCGGAGACGACCACGCCGTCCAGATCCAGCAGACGGGTAAGCTTCGAGGCCCAGTCGGAAGAGCGCTGCTTATCAGCCAGATACACGTTTTCATTGGTGATGATGTTGCACACGTAGTTAATGGTCTTACCGTGCTGCTCGAACAGATCCGCCACCACGGGGTTGTTCTGGTGGTGATAGGTGGTGTTCTTGTCGCAGGCGGACACGCAGTTGCCGGAAATGATGGCCCCGTCCATGGTTTCGGTGGGGTTCAGCAGGGTGGAGATAATCTTCTTCGCATCCACGCCGTAAACATAGGTGTCGTGGAGCAGGCCCTGACTCTGGAGCATGTGGACATAGCCCACACGGGGAAGGTCGGGGAGCTTTTCCATGCCCTCCTTCACGCCGTAGGTCTCAAACTCCTGCGTCTCGTCGGGGGTCACGTCGCGGCCAAGCTCGCCCACAAAGGTGGCGGCCCGCAGGCCCGCCATGCGGACGGCGTGCTCGTACTCGTGCTGATGGACGCTCTCCATTGGCTCGCACACCAGCACAAGATTCAAAAGCTTTGAGAACGGGGTATAGTCCGCGCCGGGGCCGGTCATGTCAATAATGCCCTCCTGAAAGCCCACGATCTTGCCCGCGGTGACAATGGCCATGCCCTTCAGCACATGGGTTTTTCCTGAGCCAACGGTATCCACCTTGGCGATGACGCCGGGAAATTCGCCGCCGGGGCCCTCCACCTTCACGCGGGGCTCGATCACGTCCTTCACCGGGGTAATGCGCACGCTCTCGCCGGGTCTTGCGATGTCAAATCTCGCCGACTTGATGCAGGCTTTCACGTCGTCGTCTTTGAAGATAAAATCCATGACTTCATCGGCATTGACGGAAAGCGTCCCGTTTTCTACCTTGCATTCCTTTGAAAATTGAATGTCCCGAATCTGGATAAAGCCCAATTCCAATTTCAAAGTGAGCACCTCCTTCTTTTCATTTTTATTTGCCTGCGTTACTAAGTCCTGCCGCAGCGTCAAAGCCCAGAGCGCCGGAGAGCAGGGTATAGTCGATCAGTTGGAAATCCTCCAGCACGCTCTGCGTAAGCGTGCGGCGGCGGGGCGTAAGCTTGTCGCATACCTCGATGCTGCCCGCAATCAGTCCCGCCTGCTCCGCCGAAAATTCCCCGGGGGTTTTGGACACCACCACGGATTTATAGGGCGTTTCGTTGGGCTTCACGCTGCCGGCCAGAGGGTGGGTATACAGAGTATGCCCGGCATACACCATATCCCGCGCCTTCACCAAAATTTCCCGAAGGGTCCGTTCCTCCGCAAGGAGAATTTCGTATCGCTCAGCCATACATGCTTTTACCAGGGGATTATTTGTAAGAATCAAATATTGCCGCTCGCTGATCACAGCCGTCTCCTCCTTTTCAAAGCAAAAACAGAATCGGACAGCACAAACCTATGCTGCCCGACTCTGTTGATTTACCTGAGAGATTCCCCGCAAAATGCGGGTTGCTCCTTCGGCGCTTTCGCTTTCCAGAGGGTTGTCGGGCTGCAGTCCTTTCGCCTGAGATGTTCATATCGCGCCGGCAAGCTAGCAATACTTATACCTTCGGCCCCGCCTCCAATGGGCAGATCTCCTGCAACCGTCATTCAAATCATTCAATTTTCCAAACCGGACACTTGCCCCGTCTTTATACCCATTGTAATCTCCCCATCTCTTGGGGCGCAAGAAAAAAAGGGCATTTATAAATTTCATCTATAAATTCAATTCAGCAAATTGACGGAGCCAACAATTTGAAATTTTTTGATTTTTCCCATCGGAATCTTTATACTTTGTTGATTTTTTCACAGTTTTCCAGTGTTTTTATCAGCAGATTGCAGTAGTCTTCATGAAATCATCTCATATTTTTCTACGTTTTGCACAATTTCAAGGCGTCAATTCCGGGCCAGGGAGGTAAAATCCCTCGGCAAAGCTGTAAAACACCTGCGCGGAAGGAGAGAGTACGCTGTTTTTCCGGCGGAGAAGGTAAAGCTTGCGCCGAATCCGGATACCGGGCAGCTCCAGCGTCAGAAGCTTTTCCCGTTCCTCCGCCGCGCTTTTGGAGAGAATGGCAACGCCGGTTCCCTCCTCCACCAGCCGTTCCACCTCCTCGTTGGAGGCGGCCTGTGCGGCAATATTCACGCTGGCGGGGTCCACGCCCATAGCCCGGAGAAACAGCTCCGTCTCCCGGCGGGTGCCGCTTCCCTCCTCCCGGATCACAAAAGGCTCCCGGGCGGCGCGGCGCAGGGAAACCCCCTCCTCCCGCCAGACCCGGTATTTGGGAAGATTGGGAGCCACCAGCACCAATTGATCGTTGGCAAACTCCCGGGCAACGTACTTACCGCCGGGAAGCGTGCCGCAAAAACCCAGCTCCGCCTCCCGCTCCGTCACCTGACGCACTGCCCCCGCACTGTCTGTGATGCGCAGATCGAATTTCACATCGGAGTGCTGTTTTTGAAACGCCGAGAGCAGACGGGGCAGAAAATACCGCCCCGGAATCGTGGACGCGGCAATGACCACCGTGCCGGACAAATCCGTTGCAAACCGGCGCAGGGCCTCGTCCGCCTGCCGCCGCAGGGACAGCATCTGCCCGGCATATTGAGACAGAAGCCGTCCCGCCTCCGTAGGGCCGGCTTCCCGTGTGGTGCGGGCAATGAGCGTCAGGCCCAGCTCCCGCTCCAGCGCCGTCACATGAGAGCTGACGGTGGGTTGGCTCACACCCAGCGCCTCCGCGGCCCGAGAAAAGCTGCCTGTTTCCACCACCCGGGAAAACGCCTCCAACTGCCGAAAATCCATGGATTCTCCTTTCGCGGGCGCGGTTCCCGCTACGCGTATCCGCAAAATTTGTTTGGGATAAAGTCATCAATCAATCTTCTTTTTAACCCAATTGTTCCAAAATATCCAAAAAAGGGGACGCCGCGCGTTGGCGCGGCGTCCCCTGGCGGGAATATGTGGGAATCGAACCCACCTGGGCAGCTCTTCACCACCCTCACCGGTTTTGAAGACCGGGGGGCACACCAGCACCCATCTACTCCCACGAAAATCGCCGCTTCCACGGTCGACGGCGCTATTGTAGCACGTCCTTTGTGAAATGGCAATACCCAACTCAAACGCGTTCCCCTCCGTCTTATGGACAGCTCGGAGCAGGCGTTTTGGTTGGAAAGCGCCTCTCAAAGTCCCGTAAAATCAGGCGTTTGCCCCCTGCGGGCATAAAAGCAGCGCAGCTTCCGCCTTACAGTCCGTCATCCGCCAAAAAGCTTTTATCCGCAAGACGGCGAAGGTCGCCCTCCTTTTTCGTCACGTGGAAGCGATCCAGATATTCAAGCACCGCCAGAGCGTATTTCCGGGAAGTCCCCAGCGCGTCCCGCAGCTCCGCCAGCGTGATCGTCTCCTGCACCGCGAGGTGGTCCCGGACCGCGCCCCGCGCCCGCAGCCACGCGTCCTTGTGATAGCAAATCTGCGGGGAAAGCATCACCAGCTCCCCGCCGGTAAGCACGCTGTCCAACACCTGCTTTGCGTCTGCGGCTTCTCCCTGTAAAAATTGGGCCAGCATCTCCTCGGTGGTCGGCGGCTCGATGCCCGCCTTGCGGTAACTCTCCAGCAGCCGTTCCCGGATGGCGCTCTGCTTTTTCGTGAACCGGACGGAAAACTCCGCCAGTGCGTACCGCTCCGCCGTCCGGCGGATGCTCCCTTCGGCGCAGAGCTGGCGTAAAAGTGCGTCCGCCCCGGTCTGGTCCATAGACTTGAACAGCTTTTGCCGCAGCTCGGCGGCCTTCATCCCGGCGTGAAGGGGATTTTTTCGGTGATAGTCCTCCAAAAGCCCCCGACAGGCATCCCGCACGCCGTCCATCACGCCGGACGATGCAAACCGGCCCGGCAGCGGCTCCACCAATCGCCCCGCCGATACCAGCTCCCTCAGCAATTCCTCCAACTCCTGCGAGTCCATTCCAAGCTTGGACGCCAGCTTGTCGGTTTGGGGCAGAGCCGTGCCGAACTCCGCCGCCACCTGCACCACCCGGTCGCCGCCGGAGCCGCTCTCCCGGATGCGCAGCGCCTCCAGCACAGCGGGGTCCCTCCGCTTATGCCGCTTGGGCGCGTCGTCTAAAATTGTGCCGCCGCCGATGGTTTCCAGCGGCGAGAGAAAGCGAACTACAAACCGATCCCCGTTTTTTGAGGCAATCGGCTCCGTCAGCCGGAGCTGGGCATAGCAGCTTTCACCGGGGACCAGCCCGTCCCTGTCCAGCAGCACTACCTTGGCAAGCAGCACCGACGCGCCATGGTACAGGTGAACCTGAGAGTCGTTTAAAATCACCCGCTGGGAAGCGCGCAGGTTCTGAAGCCGCACGTCCAGCATCAGCGAGATGCGCAGGCTTCCGGGCTTTGCCACCGCGTCGCCCCGCTGCACGTCCGTCCGCTTCAGGCCCGCCAGATTCACCGCCACCCGCTGGCCTGCGTAGGCGGTGTCCACGTCTTTCCCGTGAACCTGCAAATTCCGGATGCGGGTTTCCGCTCCGGAGGGGGCAAGCACCGCCGGATTTCCCTCGTGCATGGCCCCCTCAATGAGGGTGCCTGTCACCACGGTGCCGAAGCCGTCCACGGAAAACACCCGATCCACCGGCAGGCGAAACGCCACCCGCAGGTTTTTCTCCCGGGCATCCAGCACCAGCGTGTGAAGGGCTTCTTTCAGCTCCGGGATGCCCTGCCCAGTATAGGCAGAGACGGTGAGGACGGGCTTTCCCTCCAAAAAAGTACCTCTCACCTTTTGGGCGATCTCCTCCTGCATCATGTCCAGCCACTCCGGGTCCACCATGTCAGCCTTGGTCACGGCCACAAGGCCGTCCTTGATGCCCAGAAGCGTCAGAATGCCAAGGTGCTCTATGGTCTGGGGCATGAAGCCCTCGTCCGCGGCCACCACCAGCATGGCAAGGTCGATGCCCCCCGCCCCCGCCAGCATATTTTTAATAAATTTCTCATGGCCCGGCACATCTACAATGCCTGCCTGCGTCCCATCGTCAAAATCCAGATGGGCAAAGCCCAGCTCAATGGTGATGCCCCGCTTCTTCTCCTCCTGAAGCCGGTCGGTGTCGATCCCGGTGAGAGCCTTGATCAGCAACGTTTTTCCGTGGTCCACATGGCCCGCGGTGCCAATAATCACATGCTTCATTGCAAGCTCTCCCTCAGCGCGTCCACGATGCAGGAAAACTCATCCTCCCGCAGCGTCCGCGCGTCCAGCAGGTACCGGTCATGGGCCACTCGGCCAATAACCGGCTTCTCCCGCAATCGCATGGCGGCCTCCAGCGCGTCCACGCCGCCCCGCCCCGGCGTCACCGCCATGGCAAAGCTCGGCAGCGTTTGGGTGGGGACGCTGCCCCCGCCCACCTGATCCTCATCGGGGACCACCTCCGCGTCCACGCCCGCTTCCCGCGCCAGGGCGCACAGCCGCTGGGCGCGCATCCGCAGCATTTCCGGCGATGCCGCCAGCATGGCGAGGGTGGGCAGCTCTGTCTCCGCCGTTTCCTCCACATAGGCCCGCAGAGTGGCTTCCAGTGCCGCCAGGGTCATTTTATCCACACGCACCGCCCGGTAGAGGGGATGCTCCCGCAGGAGCGAGAGAGATTCCTCCCGCCCCACGATAATTCCCGCCTGAGGTCCGCCCAAAAGCTTGTCCCCGGAAAAGGAAACCACGTCCATTCCCGCCGCCACGGATTCCTGCACCGTAGGCTCGTCCCGCAGACCCAGCCGCGCCAGATTCACCAGCGATCCGCTGCCCAAGTCCTCGATGACCGGAAGGCCCCGGCTGCGACCAAGCGCCGCCAGCGCCGCCGGGGACACGGTCTCGGTAAAGCCCACCACCCGGAAATTGCTGGTGTGGACCTTCATCAGCGCCCGGGTGTCCGAGCCGATGGCTTTTTCGTAGTCCCCAAGACGGGTTTTGTTGGTGGTTCCCACCTCCCGCAGCCGCGCGCCGCAGGTTTCCATGATCTCCGGCACCCGGAAGGAGCCGCCGATTTCCACCAGCTCGCCCCGGGAGACGACCACCTCGCCTCCCTCCGCCATGGCGGAGAGAATCAGCAGAACGGCGGCTGCGTTGTTGTTCACCACAAGCGCACTTTCCGCGCCGGTAAGGCGGGTCAAAAGGCCCTCCACATGAGCGCAGCGATGCCCCCGGCAGCCGCCCTCCACATCGTATTCCAGCGTGTTATAGCTCCGGGCAACAGCTCTGGCGGCCTCCGCCGCCCGTTCCGACATACACGCCCGGCCCATATTTGTATGCAATACAACGCCGGTCCCGTTGATCACGCTGCGCAGGGACGGCTGCGCAGTATCCCGCGCAACCGCCTCCACCGCCGCGCACAGCGCCGCTTTGTCCGGCGGTGTGTCCCGCCCGCCAGACAGCAGCTCCCGCCGCAAATCCTCCAGCACGGCGCGAACCGCGTCCGTCGCCGTCCGGGCGGAGTATCTTTCCGCCAAAGCCTGCACGGACGGCTCCCGTAAAAGCTCGTCCACCTTGGGAATGGCCCGCAGGTATTCCTGATTCATGTCACGCGCCCCCTCCGCTCCCCGCCCTTTTGGGGGAGCGCACATTTTTTGCAAGTATGCCCCGTCAGACGGATTTCAGCGCAGTCTGATGCGCTTTTCCCCAGTATAGGGCTCGACAACGCCAATCCGCTGGGCACTGGGAACGCAGCCCTTTAGCTCTTCAAACAGCGCGTCCGCGTCTTCCTGCGCCACGGCAATCAGCAGCCCTCCGGCGGTCTGGGGGTCGAACAGCAGGTCCTGTTTGGCAAGCTCCGTGTCGCCCACGTCCACCCCCGGCTCGGCATAGGTGCGGTTGCGGTACATCCCGGCGGGGAGAATCCCCACTTTCGCCAGCTCCAGCGCCTCGGGAATCAGGTCGATGGTCCCCACGTCTATGGTCATGGTCACGTCGCTGCCCTGCGCCATCTCAAAGCCGTGGCCCAGCAGGCCAAAGCCGGTGTTATCGGTGCAGGCGTGAACGCGGTACTTCACCATGGCGTCCCGTGCGGAGCGGTTCAAGGTAGTCATCAGCCGGTACATCAGCTCCTCCCCCTCAGAGGAGAGCATCTCCGCTTTCTGCGCCGTGGACAGCACGCCGATGCCGATGGGCTTAGTCAAAAGCAGCACGTCTCCGGGCTTCGCCCCTGAATTGGTGAGCACCCTGTCGGGATGGACAAACCCTGTGACGCACAGGCCGTATTTCGGCTCGTCGTCCAAAATGCTGTGGCCCCCAGTGATGAGTGCCCCCGCCTCGTACACCTTGTCATACCCGCCCCGAAGCATTTGGTGCACCGCTTCTTTCGACATGGACTCCGGCACGGCCATGATGTTCAGACACAGCTTGGGTTCTCCGCCCATGGCGTACACGTCGGACAGGGCGTTGGTGGCCGCAATCTGGCCAAAGAGATAGGGGTCGTCCGCGATGGGCGGGAAAAAGTCCACCGTCTGCACAAGAGCCAGTTCGTCGCTGACCTTATAGACCGACGCGTCGTCGCTCTTGTCAAAGCCCACCAGCAGATTTGGGTCGCTGTGGACCCGGATGCCCTCCAGCAACTGGCTCAGCACCCCCGCGCCCACCTTCGCACCACACCCGGCGCACTTTGCCAGCTTTGTCAGCTTGACATTCTGTTCTTCCATGGATACGCTCCTTTCCCGGCTTCCAAAAAAAGCCGTCTTGTTTGCTCTCAACATACCATGCGCCCCGCCCGCTGTCAACGGATGACGGACGGGGCGCGGCGTAGAAAGCACAAGGAAAGACTGCGCAAAAAATGCGCGGGAGAAACATTTTTCAGTCTCTCCCGCGCATTTTATTCCAGAAAAATTAAATTTTATCAAATTAGACGTAAGCAGCTCCGCCGTTTCCCAGCAGGAGGTTTTCCCGCCTATCTAGAAAATCATTTCCGCGTAGCGCAATGCTTTTCGCCGTTCTTACACCGAAACGGATTCGGATAGCTCCAGTCCCGGGTTGTGCTTGAGCAAAAAGCCCACGGACCACTCGCCGCCAAAGGCGATGAGATGTCTGCCCCGGAAATCCTCCAGAACCTCCGCGCCCATGCACAGCGTCAATTCCTTCGGGTCCTCCACGGGGCTGGCCGAGATGCGGCGCAAGTGCTCGTAGGGCAGGCCGTACATATACAGCTCCACGCCGTATTCGTTTCTCATGCGATACTCGAATACGTCGAATTGCAGCGTGCCCACCACACCCACGATGACCTCCTCCATGCCCGCGCCGGGGACCTTGAAGATCTGGATGGCGCCTTCCTGCGCAATCTGCTCCGTGCCCTTGATGAACTGCTTGCGCTTCATGGTGTCCTTAGGGCTGACCCGCATGAAATGCTCCGGCTCAAAGGTGGGAATGCCAGAGAAATTAAACTTTTTTCCCGGCACGGTAATGGTGTCTCCGATGGAAAAAATGCCGGGGTCGAACACGCCGATGATGTCGCCCGCGTAGGCCTCCTCCACAATCTCCCGCTCAGCAGCCATCATGGTCTGGGGCTGGCTGAGGCGCATTTTCTTGCCGGTCTGCATGTGATAGACCTCCGCGTCCCGCTCGAACTTTCCGGAGCAGATGCGCATGAAGGCAAGCCGGTCCCGGTGGGCCTTGTTCATGTTGGCCTGAATCTTGAAGACAAAAGCGGAAAAATCAGGGGAAAACGCGTCCACCTCGCCGCAGTCCGCCGTGCGGCTCAGGGGCGGGGTGGTCATGCGCAAAAACTCCGCCAGAAAAGGCTCCACGCCAAAGTTGGTCAGCGCGGACCCGAAAAACACGGGGCTGAGCTTTCCGGCGCGGACGGCTTCCATATCAAATTCCCGGCCCGCGCCCAGCAGCTCCACCTCGTCCCGCAGGGTGCTCCAGCGTCTTTCGCCGATCAGCTCCCCTACCTTCGGGTCTTCCAAATCCACCTCGGTGGCCTCCGCCTTTTTCCCGTGGCCCTCGCCTTGAAAAAAGAGAATGCGGCTCCGCTCCCGGTCATAGACCCCGGCAAACTCTCTGCCGCAGCCGATGGGCCAGTTGACCGGATAGGTGTCGATGCCAAGTTCCCGCTCCACCTCCTCGCACAGAGCAAGAGGGTCCTTCGTCTCACGGTCCATTTTGTTGATGAACGTGAAAATGGGGATATTCCGCAGAGCGCAGACGCGGAAAAGCTTGCGGGTCTGCGGCTCCACGCCCTTGGCCCCGTCGATGACCATGACGGCGGAATCCGCCGCCATCAGCGTACGGTAGGTATCCTCGGAGAAATCCTGATGGCCCGGGGTATCCAGAATGTTGATGCAATAGCCCCCGTGCTGAAACTGCATCACCGACGAGGTGACGGAAATGCCGCGCTGGCGCTCAATCTCCATCCAGTCGGAGGTGGCGGCCTTGGCCCGCTTGCCCTTCACCTCGCCGGCCTGAGCAATGGCGCCGCCGTACAGCAGAAATTTTTCCGTAAGGGTGGTTTTACCGGCGTCGGGATGCGAAATAATTGCAAACGTGCGGCGCCGGGAGATTTCGTCTTTCAGGGCGGACATGGCGTTACTCCTTCGTTCTTATGAATCTGATGAACCTTTTTAATTTATCACATCGCCGGGTGCTTTGCAAGGGGACCTCTGATTAAATCGACATATGGAGAACATCCGGCGGACTTTTTGCCCTGCAAGGCAAAAATATTAACGAGCCTTGGACGGAAAATCAGCCGTCCAAGCGTGCATGCCGTTTTAATCAAGGGTTCCCAAGATATTATCCGCAATTCCGGCGGGAAAATCAGCCTTCAAAGTCGTGGATACATCCCGTTGTTATTACTGAACGCCACTGTACGCTATCCATAGCTTCTTATTCAGCATCTTGCTGCTTTCGTAGGGCTCCCCCTTTCTCCTGTCTTTTCGGGCAAAAGCAAGACCTCTATCCGTCGCTATTTTTCATTTGTCCATAGTCATCGCAGATGCGATAAGTCTGCGGGTATAATCGGACTGAGGTGCGTGGATGATCTGATTGGTTGCGCCATGCTCCACAATCTCACCGCCGTACATGACGTATACCCGCTGACAGATGCTGCTGACCAAAGCAAGGTCATGGGAAATAAACAAAAATGACATGCCGTTTTTTGTGCCAAGGCTGCGGAGCAACTGCAAAATCTGCGCCTGCACGGAAACATCCAGCGCACTGGTTGCTTCGTCGCAGAGCAGAAGCCGCGGCTTTGACGCAATTGCCCGTGCAATTGCCGCACGCTGGCATTCCCCACCGCTGACATCCCGTGGATATGCGCGCGTAAACCCGGCGTCCAGACCGACTTCCATCAAGAGACGTTCGGATTCTTCTGCGCGAGCTTGCGATGATGGAAGGATCGGCCTCAGCGCGTCCTGAATGCTCTCTCCCAGTGTCAGTCTGGGGTCAAAGGAAGAACGGGGTTCCTGAAAGATCATTTTCATATTGCGGTACGCTTGTTTGAGGGCCGTCCCCGTACTGCGTGTAATATCCGCGCCGCATAGTACGATGGAGCCGCTGTCCGGCGTATCCAGACGGGTAATCAGCCTTGCCAGTGTGGATTTTCCGCAGCCGCTTTCCCCAACCAAACCGACGCATTCGTGTTCACCGACTGTCAGCGAAACGCCCCGCACCGCCTGAACCGGCAATGAATTGGCCTGACGAAATGTTTTTGAGAGACGTGACACCTCCAATACAGGGATTTTCATGTTTTTTCCCCTTCCCGGCAAAGCGTCCAATGTTCTGCGTGCAGAGAAATTTGCTGCATCTCTTTTGAGATACATTCTTTTCGGGTATGAGGACATCGCGGTGCAAACGCGCAGCCTTGGGCGGGAAACGTCTCCGACATTTGCCCGGGAATCCCCTTAGGAAAAGTTCCGTCCAACCGGGGAATTGCCTCCATCAGCGCGCGGGTATATGGATGAGAGGGTGCGCGAAGCACACTTTCCCGATATCCGTATTCCACCACGCGTCCGGCATACATCACAGCTACCTTATCAGCCATTTTGGCAACGACGCCCATGTCGTGGGTGATCATCACGATACAGGTGCCAAATTCGTCTCTTAGGCGCATCAGCTCATTGATGATTTGCGCCTGCACTGTTACGTCCAATGCGCTGGTGGGCTCATCAGCCAGCAGAATGTCCGGCTTCAGCACCATGGCCAGCGCGGTGGCAACGCGCTGGTTCATTCCGCCGGAGAGCTGCGCGGGGCAGCTCTCCAGCACACGGCGGGGATCTTTGAACTCCATACGCCCCAGAATTTCTTCCGCTTTTTCCGTGGATGCTTTCCGGGAAATTCTCTCGTGGGCGCGCATGGCCTCATAGAACTGAACGCGGATTTTCCGAATAGGGTCCAAAGAAGCGCCCGGTTCCTGAAACACGACCCCCAGACCCGTGCCGCGGACCGAGCGCATCTCCCGTTCTGTAAGGCTCAGCAGGTTATGTCCCCGGTATATCACTTCCCCGGAGGAAATCCGGACCCGTTTTGGAAGCCGCAGCACCGCATTTAAAAGCGTGGACTTTCCGCAGCCGCTCTCGCCGATTACACAGACGATTTCCCCTTCGTGCATATGCAGAGAAACGTCCCGCAGAATTTCTTTGCCGCACGGATAGCGCACGCAGAGATGATGGATATCCAAAAGTCCGGTGTGTTCCATGAACGGATCCCCCCTGCCGCTATGCAGCGGCCGTTTTTGCGGTAATTTGATAGTAATCCACAGGGCTTTGCTTCATGCCGGTAACTCCGGCTTTCATGACCAGAAACATATTCAGATGGAACA
This sequence comes from Oscillibacter sp., assembly GCF_032018205.1. Taxonomy (GTDB): domain Bacteria; phylum Bacillota; class Clostridia; order Oscillospirales; family Oscillospiraceae; genus Oscillibacter. The sequence continues at coordinate 13,487 of NZ_DALZOY010000015.1, forward strand.
AGTAGCAGTAAGAACTGTCGTTTGTCGCGGTCTGCTGAATCTGAAGCGCGTAGTCTGAGCGCTTTTTCATATCAAATTCCGTTGCCAGCTTTGTCAGCAGATCGTCAACCTGCGCATTGCTGTAATGACCGAAGTTGCTGCCATTTCCGGTCCCCATGGTATAGCTTAGGTAGGACAGCGGATCGCCGGTAGGCGTGGTGACATAGGCATAAACACAGATGTCGTAATTGTCGGCAGTCAGATAGGAGCTGACAGTCTCCACCTGTTCAAAGCTGATGTCCATGCCCAACTGAATCAAGGCAGACTGCAGGGCTTGAGCGGACTGGGGAAGCCCCGTGCGGCCATAGGTAATGAGACGCAAAGACACTTTTTGACCGTCCTTATCCAGAAAGCCATCGCCGTCCGTATCCACATAGCCGCTGCTTTTGAGCAAGGCTTTGGCGCCTTCAAGATCATAGACGGGAACATCCGTCATAAGATTGTCATCCCCATAGCTCAGATAGTCTGGGAATGCGGACTTGGTTGGGGTTCCGGCCCCGTTGAGCAGGACGGAGGCATAGGAATTTTTATCGACCGCCATACAGATCGCACGGCGGAAATTCTCGTCGCTCATGAACTTATGGGATTGATTAAAATAGAGCATGTAGACGCGGGTTGTGGCGGCCTGAGAGACCTGAAAAGCGGCATCGCCCTTAAATTGGCTAAGCGTGTCATAAGACAAACCGTAGGCCGCGTCGATCTCACCATTCTGCATCGCCAAAGACAGGGTATCCGTGTCGGAGATCGCTTTGATGGTTACGCTTTTGCTTGCCGGCGTTCCGCCCCAATACTGATCAAAAGGCTCCAAATAGGCCGAGGAGTCTTCCACATACTGTTTCACTACATAAGGGCCTGTGCAGACCGGATACTCTTCAAAATCTCCAGAACCGCCGTCCGCCGCAGCATCCACAATGCAGGCGTATGGGTCGCATAGGGCGTTGAGCAGTATTGGATTGGGCTCTGTGGTGGTAATCGCCACCGTATTTCCGTCGGCAGAAATGGAATCAATCATCAGATCGGAAGCGGCGCGGTCATTTGTTGCCACCAGCCGTTCCAAGCTGCTTTTAACCGCCGCGCCGTCCATCGCGTCGCCATTATGAAACAGCACGCCTCCCCGCAGAGTCAGTGTCCATGTCAAGTTGTCGTCTGACAGGGAGTAGTCTGTTACCAGATTCTCTTGGACGTTAAGGCTGTCGTCCAGCGTAAACAGCGTCTCGCCGATTCCATAGCGAACAGTTGCCCAGCCGTTATAATCATCAGCCGGATCCAGCTTTGTAAAAGCATAGGTCCCAAATACAAAATCAGTCCGGCTATCTCCGCCGGTCGGCGCGCTTGAAGCTGGGGGCGCACCGCCGCAGGCGCTCAGAGATTCGACCGCCAGCAGCAATGCGAGTAAAAATGCCTTTTCCTTTTTCATATTTTTCTCCATGGTAAATATTTGAGTTTTGCACCGGGTCCAGCACGTCCCGCACACTGTCTCCCAGCAGGTTAAAAAGGATGGAGGTCAGACAGATCGCCGCTCCGGGATACAGCACAAGCCAAGGGGCTTGTCCCATCAGTCCTCTGCCGTCGGAAATCGCGCTTCCCCAGTCGGCGGAGGAAGCGCCCAGCCCCAAAAAGCTGAGGCCCGACAGCGCGAGAATCGTGCCGCCGACGTTCAGCGACGCGGTGACGATTACCGGTCTCATGGCGTTAGGCAGAATATGACGGAACAGAATGCCGGCGCTGGTCTGCCCGTTCAGCCGGGCCGCCAGAACAAAGTTTTCCTGCCGGAGGGAGATCACATAGCTGCGGGAGAGCCTTGCGTACTGCGGCCAGCCGGTGGCGGCCAGAGCAATGACCACGTTTTGCAGACCTGCGCCCAGCATTCCGGCAACCGCCAACGCAAGGATCATGCCCGGAAAAGCCATAAAAACATCCACGAACCGCATCAAAACAGCATCCACCGCCCCACCGAAGTATCCGCACATCATCCCAACGGCACATCCTAGCACCACGGTCAGCGCCACGATTGCCAGCGCGGAGAAAACAGAGAGCGGCGCACCCGCCAAAATTCTTGAATAGACGCACCGGCCCAACCAATCCGTGCCAAAGGGATACTCCGCACAGGGAGATAGTTTCACCTGAGCCAAATCCGCGAAATCGGGATCATTTGGCATCATACTCCGGGAAAGCACGCAGAAGACACATAGAGCGACGGCCGCAGCCAAGAGAAAATACATTCGTATACGGGCGGATCGGTTTGCAGCATTCATCTTATGACACCTCCAGTCCGCGGCGTATGCGCGGGTCCAGAAAATAGTATGACAGATCAGTCAGCAAGTTGATGACAACGTAAATCACGGACATACAAACCACAAACGCCTGAATGACTGGGTAGTCCCGTTTCAGTATCGCATCCATCACCAGATAGCCCATACCGCGCCAGACAAGAATCCGCTCCACCGCCGCGCTGCCGCCCAGCAGGGTACCAATCGACATGGATATGAGTGTGATAATGGTCACCATCGCATTGCGCAGGACATCATGAAACAGCACCGTCCGCAGCCTGATCCCGCGGGAAATCGCGCCGTCCACATAGCTGCGTCCAAGCTGTTCCAGAACCGCTGCACGTACCTGCCGGATGTATTTTCCCGTCATGGGAATTGCCAGCGCCAGTGTCGGCAGAATCAATCCTTCAGCGGTTTCTGATGCAAGGACAGGAAGAAGCTTCAATCTGATGGCAAAGAGTTGCAGCAATAGCAGCGACACCAAAAAATTTGGAAGAGAGTTTCCAAGGAAACTCAAAAAACGCAGAAGATAGTCTATAAAAAGGCCCTGACGAACCGCAGTCAGGATACCCAGCGGAACGGACAAGGCAACGGTCATCAGCACGGAGGTCAGCGTCAGGGCAAGCGTTCTTGGCAGCGCAAGGCACAGTTGCGCCGCCACGGATCGCCCATCCACCAGTGAAGTCCCCATATCTCCCCGCACAAAGCGCCACAGCCAATCAAGGTACTGGGCCAAAAACGGCCTGTCCAGACCGGCCTTATGCCGCATGGCTTCCATGACGGTTTCCGACACCGGAATCCCCTGCGCCTGCAGCAGCATCTCCACCGGGTCGGACGGAGAGAGATACATCAGGCCGTAGGCAAGAAAGGTGACTCCCAGCAAAACCGGCGCCAAGGCCAGAAGGCGGCGCAGCGTATAGAACAGCAGAGGATGTCGGCTTAATCGTTGGGCCACCTTGTCGTACTCCTTCACTTGACGGCGCGGATCATGAACATTGGCGTCGCACCGTATAATAGTTTTTCTTTGCTGCTCCAGAGCCTGTCTGTAATATCCCGCTGAACGGATATATCGCGATAACCCGCAGCCTTCAACAGCGGTAAATCCCAGTCCGGCCGGATGCATTTGCCAAGGCGATGCGCTTGAATCTGGTCTGGATCTTCCACCTCACGGCGGTGGTCGGCGCTGAAATTCGAGCCATAGGTCTGAAAGCACAGCGTCTCTCGTCTGGCGAACTCCCGGCGGATTTCCGGATCGGTCTGCATCAGATGCCAGTTTGCGTCAAAAATCAGAAGGACGCCGCTGGACCGCAGGACGCGAAACCATTCGCAATAGGCTTTTTCCTGCTCTCGCAAAGTATGCGTCACATTCCGGCTGATCACAAGGTCGAAGGAGCCGTCAGCAAACGGAAGACGATGACAGTCTCCCTGCAAAAACAACGGACGCACCCCCGCTTCGGCGGCATTTTGAGATGCCTGCGCCAGCATTCCAACCGCGCCATCCAACCCCACTGTCCTATGTCCCGTCCGGGAAAGCAGAATGGTAAAAAACGCGGGTCCACAGCCCACGTCCAGAATATCCAGAGGAGTATGCGCGGGTGCACTTTCCAGAATCAGTTTTGACCATGCGTCGGCGCGGAAGCTTTGCAGTTCTTCTCGGACGATTCGGCTGTAATTCTCCGCCGCCCCCGACCAGTGATCGTCAATTTCCCGCTGAGTTTGCGTGATTGCTTCGGCGCTGCCCGGCTTTTCCGCGCAAATCAGGAAGTCGCTGATTACGTTTTTCACCTCGCCGCTTTCGGAGTCACGGAAAGTCAGGGGATAGGTCTCCGTTTGGAGTTTCCCCACACCCAAGTCAATCAGGGTGCGGAGATCCCACTCCGGCCGTCTTTTGTGGGACAGGGGCAGGTTTCGGGCAATTTCATTGATCGGCGTGGGATCCACGCCGTAACAGGAGCTGTGCGTTCCATCCCTTGACTGATTTGCTTTGCGGTACAAATCGTCATAATAATATAGATAGTGGTTTCCATCCATGACCAGCAGACGACCGCCGGGTCGCAGAATCCGCAGCCACTCCCGGTATGCCTGTTCGGGCTCCTCCAGATTCCACACCAGATTTCGGGATACGATATAGTCAAAGCTCTCGTTTTCAAAAGGGAGCTGCTGCGCGTCGCACCGCACGGTTTTTACAACGACGCCTTCCTCGGCAAAGTTGGATTCTGCCTGTTCCAACATTTTTTCAGAATAGTCTGTGGCAGTGACGCGGTGCTGCTCCTGCGCCAGCAGAATGGAAAAAAAGCCGGGGCCGCAGCCGACATCCAAACAGTCCAGACAGTTACCTTCCGGTGCGAAGGTCCGCAGCTTATCTCGGAAAAAAGCCGCCCGGTCATCCTTTAGCTGTTCATGAATGGTTTTTGAATACCCATCCGCACGGATGTCCCAGTAGGCGGAAATCTTGCTTAAATACATATAGCCCCTCCACTGGCGTCAAATTTCACCGGTTCCGGTCGAGTCGGAATGACTTACGAATCTGTCCTTGACAATTAAAAGCCATTTGAGCCTCAGTCCGGTTCTTGGCAGCACGCTCCGGGGGGCGAATCTGCCAAACGCGTATCCGGCTTACAACTGCCGGACGATGTCGTTCCAGACTTGCTGGAAGGGAAGGCCGCTCTCCTTCGCAGCGGAGGCGACATCTTCGTATTCCGGCTTCTCCCGATGGATTCCCATGCCGTCGGCACACTTGATGCGGATGGGTCCATAGGTTGTCTGTGCGGTCCGCAAGCTGGGAACCAAAATATATTTGGCGCAGCGCCGGGCCCGAACGCCGTTGGAGGTGGTTTCCTCTAAAACAGCCTGCGCCATCCGCTCTTCGTCCGCAGTCCTGCACAAAATGGTGAGGGAGACTCCGGGGCGGCCCTTCTTCATGGCTAGAGGCGCCGCAGAGACGTCCAAAGCCCCCCGGGACATGAGCCGGTCGGAGGCAAAGGACAACGCCTCTGCCGTCATGTCGTCGATATGACAGCACAGCTCCACGATGCCTGCCTGCTCAGGATCGCCGGATTGGCCCAGAAATGCGCGAACGCAGTTGGCTGCGGGAAATTCTTTCTTTCCAACACCGTAGCCCACCTTTTCCGGAATCATGACGGGCATAGGACCGAACTGTTCTCCAAAGTGCGCCAACAACGATGCCCCGGTGGGGGTGCAGAGCTCTCCGTTGATCTCCCCGGAATAACAGGGAATTCCCTTGAGAAGAAAGGCGGTGGCCGGAGTGGGCACGGGCATGACGCCATGCGCGCACCGAACATGTCCGGATCCCAGATGGACCGGCGAGACATGAACAGAGTCCGGGTGAAGAAGCTCCATTGCAAGGCATCCGCCCGTCACATCAATGATGGCATCCAACGCGCCGACCTCATGAAAGTGCACCTGCGTGACAGGGACGCCGTGTGCCAGCGATTCTGCTTCGGCAATTCGGTGATAGACAGCCTGAGCATTCCGGCGAACTTTTTCCGGCACATTGAGATGTTCCAAAATTTCTGCGATGTCAGACGGGGCGGTGTGATGATGCGCGTGCGTGTGCTCATGCTCGTGCTCGTGCTCGTGCTCATGCTCATGCTCATGCTCGTGCTCGTGAATGAGGCTCTTAAGGCAGCCGTCGGCAAGGTCGCAGCTATCCTCCTGAAGGCCACGAATATCCACTTCCATATGTGTTCCCGCAATGCCGCAGGTGTTGACTCTCCGTGCGGTCACACGCACGCCGGGGATCAGATGATTCATCATCTCCATAAAGGTCGCCTGGTCGGGAAGCAGTTCATAGAGCGCGGCCATAAGCATGTCGCCCGCCGCGCCCATTTTGCATTCAAGGTAAAGCGTTTTCATTCGGAAACTCCTTCCATCTGGTTGATGCGGTTGGCGAGGAAGCCCGCGCCGAAGCCGTTGTCGATATTCACAACGCTCACGCCGCTGGAGCAGGAATTCAGCATGGACAGCAGCGCCGATACCCCGCCGAATGAAGCGCCGTATCCAACGCTGGTTGGGACAGCGATGACCGGGCAGTCAACCAGACCGCCAATCACACTGGCAAGCGCTCCTTCCATTCCAGCCGCGACGATAACCACCCGGGCGGTCATCAGCGGCTCAAGATTGGAGAGCAGACGGTGCAGTCCCGCCACACCCACGTCATACAACCTCGTCACCCGGCTGCCAAGGACCTCGGCGGTGATGGCGGCCTCCTCGGCAACGCCCATGTCGCTGGTGCCGCCAGTAGCTACCACTACGGAGCCGCGGCCCGGCGTTTCGGCTGGGAGAGCCACTGCAAGACGCGCCAGCGAATCGTAACGCAGCGGAAAGGACCTGGCCAGCGTGTCCGCCACCTCCTGAGAGATGCGGGTGACGAGAATGTTGGAGCAGCCCTGCCTCTGCATGGAGGACAGTATTCCAAGAATCTGTTCGGTGGTCTTTGACTGCCCGTAAATCACCTCGGGAACGCCTTGACGGATGGCCCGGTGATAGTCCACCTTGGCATAGCCCAGATCCTCAAACGGAGCGAGCTTCAGCCGCAGCAACGCATCGTCCGGAGAAAGTGCGCCGCTTTGTACTTCTTTCAAAACTGTTATGATATCATGACCGGAACTCATACTGAATCCTCCTTACCGCGTGCGCAGGTCCAACGAGACAGTGGAAAAAAGCGTGGAGAGCCGTTCCAGCAACTGCTGCCTTTTTTCCACCGCGTAGGAAAACTGACTGGCGGGAATCTGGAGCAGCGCGGCGTCGCCGCGAAGCCGAATGCGAAAGTCCTGAAATCCCATGGAAAAAAGGACATTCTCCCCTGCCTCCACGGTTTTCAACGCTTCTGCCGTGATGGCTGTCCCGCTTGGGATGCGCGTTGCGAGACAGGCGTAAGAGGGCTTGTTCCACGTAAACAGATCCGCCTCCCGGCTCATTGCCCGCACGTCGCTTTTGGTCAGCCCACACTCCCGCAGGGGCGAAAGAACCTCCATCTCCTGAAGCGCGCGCATTCCCGGACGGTCAGAAGCGTCGTCGGAGGCGTTTGTGCCGTCGATTACCAGTTTGTATCCCGCCGTGGCGGCCTGACGCAAGATCATGCCGAAAACGACACGTTTGCAGTAGTAGCAGCGATTTTCCGGATTGGCGACCACAGTGTCATCCGCCAGAATGTCTCCTTCGATGACTGTCAGGGGAATGTGGCACTGTTCCGCAATCTTTTGGGCGTCGGCCAGCTCAAACGATGGCTGGAACGCCGAGTTGACGTAATAGGCGTGCCAGTCCTTGCCGTACTGCATGGCCGCCCATGCCAATAGCGAAGAGTCGGTGCCGCCCGAAAAGGCCAGTGCGCCAGACGGGTGCTGTGCAAAAAAGTCCTGTAAATTCATTGTGACCTCCAAATCTGTCGTGCGGGGCAAATTAGCCCTGTCCGCTGCAACTGTGTTTTGCGAACAGCCGCTACACCAAACAACTTGCCTTTTCCAACGAACGCAAAATAAAAGAAGGCATACCCATGTTAGGTATGCCTTCTGGCAAAACACAAACTTTCCATATAAGCCGTCTGTACAAAAGATTTGCGTCAGCAAGCCATTGGAAAGAGAACGGAATTCTATCCGCCTGACATGGCCTTCAGACCATATATGTAAGCATAGCAAGCCTGCATAAATCTGTCAATGGGGAAAATGCAAATATTTTAGCAATAAAATTTATAATTTGGGGATATGTTGTTCCATACTAATATTTATATGATAATATATAATATGGATTGATTTGCTGAGAGCAGTGTAAATTTCAACAAATACAAATACCGGCACTCTAACGTATCCGGAGAATGGACTAGCTTTATGAAACAGGAAAACATTAAAATAGCCGTCATTGACGGACAAGGAGGCGGCCTTGGAGGCGCTTTGATTCAGCAACTCAAAAAGGCAAATCCAGACATTCCAATTCGTGCCTTAGGGACAAATGCCGCCGCCACCGCTACCATGTTCAAAGGCGGCGCGGACGACGGTGCGACTGGCGAGAATGCCATCGTATACAACGCCTCGCGTATGCATATTCTGCTGGGTCCCATAGGGGTTTTGGTTGCAAACGGACTTTTGGGTGAAGTCACGCCTGCCATGGCGGCGGCAATCGGTTCAGCAGATGCGGTAAAGATTCTTTTACCGTCTTTAAAATGCAATATTCGTTTGGCGGTCGGAGCGCAGGAATCAATGCAGACTTATTTAAACGACGCGGTACGCCTTTGCAGCGAAGAGATTGCCCACCTTGTAGACCAATAAGAAGGCGGCACATTCCTCCAAGGTTGTAAAAATAGCCGAATAGATAATCAATACCCCTGCCGAGCGGCGGAGAAAGGCCATCCAATGATTCATCTGGTATTTCTCGCGCCGTATGAGGAACTACGCGGAAAAATTGAACAAGTATTTCAAGAGCGTTATGATTGGGATGAAATCTCCTGTGAGATCATGACCGATCAGTTTAATAATAATCTGGCTGCGGCCCTACATGAAGACGCCATATTCCATCGGTGCTGATCGAATCCGGGAAAGAAGCAATCAACTCCACGATTGACGATGCGCTTCAAACGGTCCAGATCACGCGGCCGAGCGGCTGAAAAGCAGCCAAATTGCCAACATCATGAATTACTCTTTTCCGGGGGTCGTCTCCACCGATCACGAGGGAATGTTCACCCTTGCCAACAATTATTGCTATAACCTGCTGGGAGTGACTGAGCAGGAGCTATTGGGTCAACAGCTCTGCGCATGGTTTCCGGACACCCATTATCAGGAGGTGGTGGAACGAGGAATCAAAATTCTTTCGGAAATTCACCGGGTGGCGCAAAGTTGCAGCAGCTCCAATTCCAGCCTTCTGATTTTAGGAGAGACCGGCGTAGAAAAGGAGCTGTTTGCCCAGTCGGTACACAACGCCAGTAGTCGACGGAACGAGCCCTTTGTTGCCATCAACTGCGCATCTTTGCCGGAAGATCTGCTGGAGTCGGAACTGTTCGGGTATGTGGAGGGCGCTTTCACAGGAGCGGCCAAGAACGGCAAAATGGGCCTTTTTGAGCTTGCCCACAACCGCTTAATCGGACCGAATCAGCTATGCGCGGGTATTGGCATGAGGTGCATCCACGGTCACGGCTTTGTGGGGGTGCCTCACAGCGGGGCTGAGGAATTCCGGCGTACCGCCCGGGAGAATATGCTCCAAGGGGCTGACTTATTAAAAACTTTTGCAACACCGGGAATGCCTCCCATAAACGGGTCCTTTATCCCCCACTTCCTCACCCGCGAAGAAATCCGCACTGTTGTAGAGGAAGCTGCTGGCAAAAATCTGCCTGTTGTCTCTCACTGCATTGGCGGTCAGGGTCTGGTGGACTGCGTTGAAGAAGGCGTGGACGTAATTGAGCACGCCTACTGCATTGATGACGCAGGGCTTGAGCTGGTGACCAAGTATGGCTGCCGGCTGGATCTGACTTCCGGCATCCTTCTGGACCCCAGCGGGGAGGAGTTTCTCTCTCCGGCAAGTGTGGACTGCTGCCGCCGGATGCGGGATGCCGCCTTTTCCTGCATGGAGAAGGTCATGAAAAGCGGCGTCAAGTTCGCTTTGGGTACCGATGCTTATCACGGTCTTCTTTATAGGGAAGTGAAATACGCAGTCCAATGCGGCGCCAGCAGCCTTAACACAATGAAAGACGTGACGGTAAACGCCGCAAAAAACGCCTCCTGTCGTAGAATAAAAGCTACGATAGGAGGTCTTTTGTATGCCAATAAAAAGGGAGCTGCCGGGATGTTCCCGGCAGCTCCAAACTGCGTTATAAAAAACTCTGTTTTTATCTGTTTCACTCAAAAATCAATTTCAATGAAACGTCTTATACGTAGTTGCAAGCACGGGCAATTGCCATTTCGGTAAAGCCCAGCGCTTCCGCCTTGGTCTGATTTCCACAGGCGACTTCTCTGACCATTTGATAGAGCTCGTCACCCAACTCCTCCAGTGTCTTGGTCCCATAAATAAGCGGGGAGGCATCCAAATCCAAGTTGTCTTTCATCTTGGAAAAGGTCAGCTTGTTGCCGGTAATCTTGATGACCGGCACGATGGGATTTCCCGTGGGGCTGCCACGGCCTGAGGAGAAAACCACTACCTGCGCGCCGCCAGCCGCCATCGCTGCAACAGAGGCGGGATCGTTACCCGGGGTATCCATAATCACCAGGCCCTCTTTTGTCGCAACTTGCTTGGCATAGTCATAGACGGCGCTGACAGGTGCGTGCCCGCCTTTATGTATACAGCCCAGAGACTTTTCCTCCAAAGTCGTGATGCCGCCCGCCTTGTTGCCCGGGGAAGGATTTCCTTCTCTTACTTCTTCCCCAATCAACTGCAGCGCTTTTTCATAGCGGTGTACAATTTCTAAAATACGGTCGTGAACCTCGGGAGTTTTGGCGCGCTTTGCCAAAATATGCTCGGCGCCAATGAACTCCGTTGTCTCGCTGAGAATGGAGGTCCCCCCGTCTGCCACCAGCAGATCGCTCAGACGCCCAATGACGGGATTCGCCGCAAGACCACTGGTGGGATCGGAGCCGCCGCATTCCGTGCCGAGAATCAGCTCGGACATGGGAAACTCCTGCTTTTGAAGCATTGACGCCTCCTGAACCAGCTCTCTTGCGTACCGGACACCCTGTTCCACGGCCTTAAGCGTTCCGCCAATCTCCTGAATGATGATTTGACGCAGGGGCTTGTTAGTGCGCTCTTCAATGGCCTTGACCACCAAATCCATCTGACAGTTTTCACAGCCCAAGGATACAACCACGGTTCCGTAGATATTGGGGTTCGCGGCGTAACCGGCCATCACGTCCATTGTAAGCTGCTGATCGGGGGCAACCTGAGAACAGCCCTGCTGATTGTTGAAGGTTACGGCTCCGTTAACCTGATTGGCAATAATTCGTGTAGTATCGGATGCACAGACACTGGCCGGCAGAATCAGCACATGATTGCGAATGCCCACCCGCCCGTCCGGACGCTGATATCCAAAAAAATTCATTGATATCTCCTCTTGTCAGCCGTCGAGATTTTCCCGGCGGCTGGTGACGTTATGAACATGGATATGCTCACCTTTTTTAATATCGCAGGCGGCGATGCCGATATGCTGTCCGTACTTGGAGACGGACTTGCCCTCGGGAATGTTCTGGCAGGCCGCCTTATGGTAAATTGTAATATCCTCCAGAGCCGGAAAGCGCAGTGTTTCACCGTTGCAGACATAGATGATATCATCGTCCTTCTGAATTGCCTCAATGGCGATTACCACATTGTCTTTGGAATCAATGATCATTGCGTTGTGCATAAATGCACGCCTCCTTTTAGTATGCCTGTGCCGTTAAGCCCATCAGTCCAACGGCGGCGGGAAAGGGATGGCCCGCGATCCGCGGGCATCCCCTCATTAAAACAGATTGCCCTGTGTGTCAAATATCAGTTCATAGGGTTCAGAGAGAATTTCAATATTCGGGTTTGCCTTGGCCAGTGGCAGCAGACCCTCGGAAATCTCAATATACTCAATGTGGGCCGTATTGTGAATGCGGATCATCTTCATGTTGTTCTGATCTTCGGCATCCGGGCAGCAGCAAAGCGCCAACTGCAATGCCTCACGGTCATTGTCCATGATCATGGGAATCTTCATCAAATGCAAAAACGTATTGGTAACACCGGTTGGATACGTCATCTCCAGCTTCATCTTTTCATAAAGCCGCCGGGTCGTCACTTCCGCCAGCCCGATGCCCTGCGCATTGCCGTGGGTTTCGTCCGTAAGGTCAAGAACAACCACCTTTTCCGCATCGATCCCCCCCGAACAGTATTTGGGCTGGACAAAGCGCCCTGTTACATTGGGGTCCATCCCGTCTCCGCTGATATTTTTGCCGATCTGGTCCACAACCAGCACGTCGCATTTATCAAAAAGCAGACGGGCAATGGTCTTATAGGAGAGGTCCTTGAGCTTCGGCTCCTCATCAATAATCTCCTGAGGAGTCAACGCCTTAACAAGATAGGTATCATCATAAGCGTTTTCGATCACTGCAATTCCACCGATAATCGGTGCGTTTTTCAGAATCGTAAGGCCGTATTCCTCTACCAGCTCGTGCATAATCGCTGGACTTTGGCTGTGCAGATCATGGGCACCCTTTTGCTTACCAAGGCCGATGGCCATCATTTTCATCAGGCCGCTTTCATACTTGCCGCGGAAAGACGTATGGGGCTTAATCCGGTTTAAGAGAATAATCCCGTCGGCCTCCGCCGCGTTTTTGTCAATCTGAACGGACTGATGCCGTTTTTCGGAAATACCGATCTGAACTGTATCCATGCAGCTTTTCACCGCGCAGCCCATCGTTTGCTCTGTGATGCCATAGTCGGCAAGAATTTGGCTCTGGCCTTCCGCGGTAGCTCCTCCGTGGCTTCCCATGGCCACCACAATGAAGGGTTCCGCACCCCGGGACTTTACGAAATCCACAATGGCTTTGGTCATGATTGCATAGTGGTTAATGCCGCGGCTTCCGCAGGTAATGGCAATCTTCATTCCGGGCTGTATTTTCTCCGCAATCACCTCTCTGGAAAGCTCGGAGGTAACCGTTGCCGCAATTTTTTCCTCTGGAATATTGGTGGAATCGTAAAGCTCCCGTATCCGCACCATTTTGGGAATGGGAACATCTTTTATCAGGTTGGTAATTGTTTTCATATACTGTCCTCCTAGTCCGCGCCTAGATGTCTATTCTTAAAACATAAATTTCAAATGCAAGCTGGACGCCCCGTCGCAGAAAATTATAACCTTAATCATGGCTGGATCTGAAGGTCTCGCCATGACTGCGGTCGCCAGACCTATGCCAGTTCATCGCTTAGAGCAGGCAGGCTCATTACGAAGAAGCTTCAAAAAAGCTCATGCCAGACTCCGATTTATTTGTGGAAGAGAGCTTTTAAAAGGCGGTCCCCGCCTTCCGCTCAGAGCTTCTTTTTCACCATCCACAGCATTGTTGCAAAACAGGCGCCTCCACCGATTAAATTGGAAATTGGCTCCGACCAGAACACACCAGATACCCCCATATAGCGAGGAAGCAGCCAGATCAGAGGAATCACCAGTACAACCTTGCGGAACAAGGAGAAGAAAATGGCATACTTGGCCTTTCCCAGCGCGGTGAAGGTGGCCTGTCCGGAAAACTGAAGTGCCATTAGACAAAAGCCCCAAAAATAGATGTGCAGCATATCCACACCGACTTCCAACAGCTTTGGATCATCTGTAAACAGCAGGATCGCCGCCTGCGGGAACAAAAACAACACACCCCAGACCACCGCGGTATACACAATGCACACACCGGTTGTGAAGGCAATCCCCTTTTTTACCCGGTCAAGTTTTTGAGCCCCATAATTATAGCCAAGAACCGGCTGTGACCCGGCTGTGATACCATGCACGGGCATGATCACCATCTCCCGCACGGAGGAGATCACCGTCATGGCGCCCACAAACACATCGCCGCCCAGATTCATCAGCGCGCGGTTATAAGCGAATTGCGTGATTCCATTTGTAAACGCCATAACAAAATTTGCAAAGCCCATCTGCACGGTCTGCAACAGCACGGCAGGCTGCCAGCGAATATGTTCCTTGCGCAGCAGGAGCAGCGCTCTCCGCCCCGTCAAAAAATGCAGCACCCAAACCGCAGAGACTAGCTGGGCCACAACCGTGGCAATGGCAGCGCCTCTCACTCCCAAATCAAGCACAAAGATCAACAGCGGGTCGAGAATCACATTGATCACCGCGCCTGCGGCAATAGAAACCATTCCCACCTTTCCAAAGCCTTGGCAATTGATAAAATTATTCATCCCCAGCCCAATGACAGCCGCCGCTGTTCCCCAAATATACACAGAGAAATATTCCTTTGCGTATGGAAAGGTTTCGGAACTGGCTCCGAAAAGCCGCAGCAGCGGGTTTTGAAATACAACGCCTATAAAGGTCAGAATCAGCGCGGTAATGACCAGCATAAAAAATGAAGATCCGATAATTCGCTCTGCCGCCTCATCATCCTTTCGCCCACGCGCAATTGAACAAAGAGGCGCCCCGCCCATGCCGAAGAGATTTGTAAACGCAGTAATGATATTTATGATTGGAAAAACAATACCGACGCCGGTCAGACTCAAGGATTGTCCGCCGCCGATACGCCCGATAAAAAAACGGTCTGTTATGTTGTAAAGGACATTGATCAACTGTGCAATGATCATTGGAACAGCCATGTCGGTGATATTCCTTGCCATACTTCCTTGACTGAAATCATGATCGCGCTGCAAATAGTTACCTTCTTTCTCTAGATAGAGTTTACCGCCTTGCCCCGTGGCAGGCTCACTTTTCGGAATCAGCGGATTTGTTTTTCTCTTCCTGCCGCTTGATCATCCGCCAGAGTGTGGTCCGGCTGACGCCCAATTCCCGGGCAAGCTCCTTCTTTTTCACAGGGATCGGCAAATACAGCGAAGGCGGCGTTGGAGCTGTAGGGACGGCAGACGGAGCCTGCCCTGAAGTTTCCAAGCCCCCCGACCTCTGTCCATCAGCAAAAAGCAAATTCAGTTCTTCCAACGTGTCCGTACTGATAGCCTGTGCGTCATTGAGTACCACCAGCCGTTCACAGACATTTCTGAGTTCACGCACATTGCCCGGCCAGGAATACTGGCGCAAAATCTCCTGCACGCGCAATGTCAGCCGAGGCGGAATCTTGCCCTGCTCGGCGGCAAAAATGCAAAGCTGATGCTCCATTAGCGGCAAAATATCGTCCGGCCGCTCCCTCAGCGGCGGAATATAAATTTCCAGAGCGTTCAGACGAAACAGAAGGTCGCTCCGAAACTTGCCCTGCGCGATCTGCTCTTGAATATTGACATTGGTTGCAGCGATCACCCGCACGTCAATCGGGATGACCGCAGTACTACCAATCCTTCGGATTTCCCGCTCCTGAAGCACCCGCAGCAGCTTTGCCTGCAAAGCAACCGGAATTTCACCGATCTCGTCTAAAAAAATAGTTCCGTGATGGGCCTGCTCGAAAAGGCCCGTTTTTCCCATGCGGGAAGCGCCGGAAAAAGAACCCGGCTCATAGCCAAACAGTTCGCTTTCCAGCAGGCTTTCCGGAAGTGTGGCGCAATTGATGGCCACGAAGGGTTGATCAGCCCGATTGCTGGCCGTATGAATACTGTGCGCAAACAGCTCCTTGCCAGTTCCGGTTTCTCCGGTAATCAGCACATTGGAGCTGGCTGTGCTGAATTTTTTGGCGATTTCAACGCGTTTGCGCATGGCAGGACTGAAGGCAATTAAATCACGAAACGAGTATTTCGCGGTCAGGCCCTTGAACGTGAGATCCTTGCGTAGCTGGCGTTCTTCCTGCATGATCTTGGAAGCGGCACTGGTGGTGATCAGCGTGCCCACGCCGGAGGCCTCTCCACAGATCAGCTTGTATTTCACGTAGTATTTCTGCCCGTTCAGGTTCAAAATGCCCTCGTCCCCGTCTCGGCACGGATTGCTGGAGGAGCCGATAAAGGTCAGTTGGGAATTGATTTCGCTGACTAACCGCCCTTGCCAGCCAGACGCAAAATCCAAGTGATAAAGCTGATATGCCTTTGTATTCGCTTCCAGAATACAGCCGGTTTCATCCACGGCAAGCACCGCGTCTTCGCTGTTGTCCAGAATCATACGGATGATATTGCTTTTTGTTCGCTCGGTATTGATGCTGCGGGCCGCTTTCATTGCCTCTGACACAGCGCGGTCCAGCGTTTCGGGCTGAATATGGATATAGGTACACGGAATTCCGCGCTCCCGACAGATATTGCTGACAGTTCCGCCGCTGACAATGGCGTCCACGCCATCCCTCTGGCAGGCGTCCACAGCCGCGTACGCGCTATCTTCATCCAGAACATCGTATAGCCGCACGTCCGCCCGACACAGTTCATTTAAGCCGGGCAATATCTTTTTAAGCTCGCCGCGTTTCAGGCATAACCCGATGACGGAAGGGTGAAAGCTGTCCCGGCAGAGCATCAGCGCCTCCAGAATATCCGTCCCATCGAAATCCAGACAGGTCACATGCTTTCCCGAATAGATCTCGCAAATTTTGCGATAGGTGATGCCCCGCGCCACGATTACATCATAGCCCCCCAGTTGATTGAGAATCTCCGGGGTGCCGAAACGATGAACCACGTCAATATGCAATTCACTGCTGCGGATCTTTTCCACCTTTGCTTCCATCTGCTCAATTAAATCCGGGGACGGCACAAAAATGATAATTCTGACCATACGACACCCTACCTCCCACAGCAATTGCCACAATCATTTGATTAAGCGGACCTGCAAAAAGCAGACCCGCTTAATCATACTATAAATTGAAAGTTAGCTCAAGCCGTTATCCGCCATATAAACGGTTTCGTAAGCGGTGACATACCGAGTTGCCTCGTCAGTGTTCATGTACTGATCAATCAGCTGATTGGTTTCCAAATACTCATTCTTCCATGCCTCGGTCTTGGACACCTGTCCCAGAGCGTCAGACCAATAAGTAGCAGCCGCGTCGCTCATAGCAATCGGAGCTGCAACACCACGCCACACGGGAACTTCCACGTTCTCGTAGTCACCGATTTCGGACAGGGTGGGAGCATCCGCCAGGTTACCGGAGTAACGCTCTTCAGCCAGCGCCAAAACGGGATCCAGATCGCCGGATTCCACATACTGAGAAGCTGCTGCGGGCTTGGAGATCACGAAGTCCACATTGCCGCCCAATGCCGCAGTGATTGCGTCAGAGGTGGAGTCATAAGTGATGTAACCCATCTGCTGTTCGGTGAGGCCCACTTCCTTGATCAGCTTGTTATAGGTCTCAATATCATCGCCCTTGGAACCGCCGATGACCACAAACGTGCCGTTCTTGGCAGCTTCAATGGCAGCGGCAAAATCCGACTGGTCCCCGCCGTTTTTGGCATAGTCAGTCTTGGAGTCGGAAGCAGGGCAGGAGAACAGCAGCTGCTTATCAACTGCCATGATGGCAAGGATGCGGAAGTTGCTGGAACGGTTATTCGTGTTTTTAACCATGGGTGTCAGATCGCCGGAGTTGAAGGTCAGCAGGGTGTAATCTGCATCGTTCGTCATGGTCGCAACCTTATTGCGGCCAACCTCGCCCGAGCCGTCTGTCTCGTTGGAGACGATGATGGTCTGTCCGTTGGCCAGATTTTCGTTGGTCATGATCTCCCCGATTTTTCTGGTGAAGATATCGGAGCCGCCGCCAGCGGAAGATGTGCATACCCATGTGACGCTTTTTGTGGGGACGAAGCCCTCGGGCTGGGCGCTGCCGGAACCAGCGGAACCGGAAGATGCAGATGAAGCGTCGCCACAGGCGGCCAGCGACATCACCATCAGGGATGCAAGAGCGAATGCAAGAACCTTTTTCATGATAGTTTCTCCTTATGTTAATTTTTCTGGGGTAACAGGGTAATATCGAAGATCAGGCGTGAACCTGAGACTTCTTTGCTTTGAGCTTGCGCAGGATATTTTTCGCCATAGGCGTCAAAACCAGCACCAGGAAAACTGCAAGCAGCACCAGCTTCAGGGGAGAGTCCGCAAATACTTTTAGCCCACCCTGAGACGCAATGAACGCCTTGCGCATGTTCTTCTCCAGCATAGGAGCCAACACGAAAGCCAGCAGCATGGGCGCGGTGGGGAATCCGTTCTTTTCCAGCAGATATCCAACAATACCGGAAATGAACATGACAATCACGCCAAACATGGAATTGGAGGTGGAATATGCGCCCACAATGCACACGCAGGTGATAATGGGGATCATATACTTCACGGGAACACTCAAAATTTTGATCAGGAACGGAATGACTAAAATCGCCACCAGCAGAGTAAAGAGGTTCGCCAGATACAAAGAGGAAATCAAACCCCAGCAAAATTCGGGGTTTGTATCAAACAGCAGCGGGCCGGGATTCAGGCCCCACATCATCAGTCCGCCCAGCAGCACCGCGCCGGTGCCAGAGCCGGGAATGCCCAGAGCCAGCAGCGGGGCGAACGCACCGGCGGCAGCCGCATTGTTGGCAGCCTCGGAAGCGGCAATGCCCTCAATTGCGCCGGTACCCATGGGCTGCTCGCTCTTGAACTTCTTTTGCATGGCATAGCCGACCATGGACCCGGTGGTAGCGCCGGAGCCGGGCAGGACACCGATGAAGGTTCCCATGATGCCGGACCGCAGCGCCGGAGGAAGTATACGCTTTAGGTCGTGCTTTGTGAGCATACTGTCTTTAATGGACAGCTTCACCGCGCGCTCCTGGCTACCGCGCTTGGCGTCGTCGGCTTCCCGCTCGTTGATCAGCTTAATGACTTGGGCAAATCCCACGCAGCCGATGACAAACGAGGTGAAAGGAATCCCGCCCAGCAGATACATGCTGCCAAAGTTATAGCGGGGTGCTCCAGACAGTGTATCCATGCCCATACTGGCAATCAGAATGCCGAACATTGTAATGACGATGCCCTTCATGGGATTTTCGCCAATCAGCCAGCTGATAGAGGTCATAGCGATGAGCAACACCAGCGTCATCTCCGCATAGCCAAACTTCAGACCCAGATTGGCAAGCCCGGAGGCGGTGCAGGTCAGAATCAGAATACCGATGGTGCCGCCGATGAAGCTGGAGAGGTTGGCGGTGACCAGCGCGGGGCCGGGGCGGCCGTTCTTGGCCATGGGATAGCCGTCCAGCGCAGTGGTAATCGCCGGAGAATCTCCGGGAATGTTCAATAGAATGGCACTGAAAGAACCGCCGTACATATTGGAATAATACAGAGCGCCCAGCATGATAATGGCGGTGGTGGGATTAAACTTATAGGTCAGCGGCAGCAGCAGCGCAACGCCAGCCAGCGAACCGATCCCCGGCATGGCGCCCACGATGAGGCCCAGAATCGCGCCCAGCATGCACACTCCGATATTTTCGGGAGTCATCAGTGTGTGGAAGCCCGACAGTAATGATGTAAAATTCTCCATAATCAGGTCTCCTTACAGAATATACTGGAACAAGCCCATCGGAAAGCGGACCTGCAGCCATGATACAAATACGCCCAGAATAATCGCGGCCAGAATGATTTCAACAATGACCACAGTTTTCCAGGAGGCGCGTTCAACAAACTTCAGCCAGATGAACAGATAGATCAAGCAGCTGGCGATCAGACCCACCACATAGGTTCCAATGATAATACCGGCTCCGCCAAGAATGACCATCAGCTCATTTTTGTTGTACCTTGTGGAGGACTGATCTTTACTGTTTGCTATTTGAATGATCGAGGCAATACTCGATGCCAACAAAATCACTGCAATGATGACCGGGAAAAAGCCGGGCATAGGCTGATTGTTCCAAAATCCATACTGTTTAATGCCGAGAAAAATAAATACAGCGGCAAAAACAGCAGTGACAATTGGAACCAAAGCCTGCGTATTAAACTTTTTCTTTTCCACAATTCCTTGCTCCTTCAATTATTTTGTGCGTTTGGCCAACGCCATTTTAGAAGCCGCCTTAACTGCTCTTTCAAAAGAGGTGGTAGTGGCGCTCCCGGTCCCCACCTTGTCAAAGGCAGTGCCGTGTGCGCAGGTAGCAACGGGATAGGGCTGACCGCCCGCAACGGTGATGCAACGCTCAAATCCGACGAGTTTCAGTGCGATCTGTCCCTGATCATGAAACAGCGTCACCACAACATCGAATTCCCCGTGATTCAGCGCACGGATAAACAGCGTATCCGCAGAGTAGGGACCAGTGAGATCCCAGCCGGTCTCGGCAACGACCTTTTCCACTGTGGGTGCCAGTATATCCACTTCTTCGCGGCCACACAAACCAAACTCACCGCAGTGAGGATTCAACGCGGCAACCGCTATGCGAGGCCGAATACCAAAGCTCTCACCGGTGATCTCGCCCAACGTAATGGCTTCACGCAGAGTCTCTTCCGTCAGATTTTCGCTGACCTCTTTCAGCGGAATGTGACTGGTAACACGAACGGTCATCAGATCGTCCATCATATTGATCTCGCCAAAGGGACTTGTCACACCGAATTTGTCTGCCAGATAAGTGTGCTCACTCTCCACATGCATTCCGGCCATCTTCATAGCGCCCTTGTGGAATGGGCCAAACACAAACCCCTCAATTTTTCCGGCTTTACACAATTCGATTGCAGTATCCATCTGATCGAGATCGCTTTTTCCGCAATATTGAACGGCCTCGCCAAAAGGAACCAGCGAGGGGTCTTGGTTCTTCAAATCCAAAACAGGGTAGCCGCGCTCCCAGTCACACTCGCTCAAATCATTGATTGGGTAGTAAGGAACGTCACCGCCGATAACCTGCAAACCACGTTCAAACATTCGCAGATCTCCGATAATAACAGGGCGGCAATAGGCTTTATATATGTCCTGCACAGCCAACTTTGCAACCAGCTCCGGGCCTACTCCGGCAGAGTTTCCGAGCAGGACCCCGAGGATGGGTCTATTGTTCATAATAATACCTCCGTCAAATCAATCGCTGTTTTCGTCGGGCCGACATAGCGGCCCTGGCGTAAACACTGTTTCGTTTTCATGTAGCAAAAGGTGTACCAGCATTTTGTTCCGTCTGCACAACATTCTAAAAATATGTCCAATTTGTGAAGTACATAAATTTTTAGTTAAATTTTTAGCAATTATGCATATTGCATTTTGCTTATCCACTGTTTCTATCCAGCACATCCTGTCCTTATTTCAAAAATTAGCATCGGTACAATTTTAAGCGAAACACGTTTGAACCAAAACGTTCCCATTACGTTTCATTTAGTTTCAATTTGTAAGAGGTGCGAAACGCGGCAATCACTTTGCCATCGCAGATTCTTTTATCAAGCGCGTAGCAGGGCTAAATACGTGTTTCTTAAACGCAAACACACTCCAAGCAAGTGTTATCGGAATAATAAGCACAGGTAGTATATAATTTCAATAAATAGATAAGGGCTGATAGATAAAGGATACCAATTCCATCAGCAATAAAAAGGCCTGAGGATACACGTAAAAAACGTGTATCCTCAGGCTTGTTGCAATTAAATTGGGGTAAAAATGGATCGCAAGTCATATCCAAGATGCCACATATCCATGCAGGTCGGGCTTCCACCGTCTATCAATGTCCGGCTGTCCGTGGGCATATCATGGTTTGGCTGTTATCCATGGCATGGTGCCAGGCTTATTGCTCTGCCAAAAGCTTGTTCAACTCCGACATGAAGGTATCAATGTCCTTAAACTGGCGATAGACAGAGGCAAAGCGGACATAGGCCACCTGATCCAGCTTACGAAGCTTTTCCATCACCAGCTCGCCGATGTGCTCCGTGGTGATTTCCCGGTCCAGTCCGTTTTGCAGCTCCTGCTCCACCTCGTCGGCAATGCGCTCCAGCTCTGCCAACGGCACGGGCCGCTTTTCACAGGCGCGGATCATGCCGCCCAGAACCTTGCTGCGGTCAAAGCTCTGGCGGCTGCCGTCCTTTTTCACCGCCACCATGGGCAGGCTTTCCACCGTCTCATAGGTGGTAAACCGGTTATTGCACGACAGGCACTCCCGCCTGCGGCGGATGCTGGCTCCGTCGTCAGTGGGGCGGGAATCCACAACCTTGCTCTCTGCGAACCCGCAATAGGGGCATTTCATCGGGCGTTCTCCTTCCTCCTGGCGGGACCTGTACATTCCGGCCCGGGGCCGGAAGCAAAACTGGCAGGCCCCGCCGCTAATAATTCTTTAAAGTACAGTATACCACAACGCAAAGCGTTGTGGTATACGTCAATTGTTATTTATAAAAATTTTTTGCAGGGCATCCTTATGAATCAACGGCTCAGGGCATGACCGGTCGCTCCTGCGAATCGAAGGCATAGACGACATGCAGCGCCCCCTCAATCCGGCAGATCTTTGCAAAGCAGAACAGCGGAGCCAGCGGAAAGGGCTTTGCCGGATCATAGGGGATTGCCACCAGCAGCCGCTTCTCCCCTTGTTGGGTCAGCACGCCGGGAACGCCTTGCAGCATATGGGAAAGCCACTGGGATTTCAGCAGCCGCTCAGGTGCGGGAACCCGTTCCCATGCCCGCTCTCCCTCTCGCCGCGCATCGCACCGCAGAAGCTTTCCAAGGTCCGCCGTCTCCCGGCGGCTCAGCCTGCGGCGGATGGAATAGGCCCCCCCCTCCGGCGCAAGAACCCCCAAAAGCATTTCGCCCTGCTCCCCCACAAGATATGCCCGCAAAAATGCCGGGCCGGGAATGCGGCACGCGGCGCGGTAGTCGGCGTACATTCCGGCTTCGGTCACGCTCAGCTCCCCGGCAGCTCTGCCGTCCAGATACAGCGGATACTTGTCCATGGCGGCTTCCTCTCCCTTCGGGCGGCGCGGGACCGGCCCACGAAGGGCACAAAAAAACCGCCGCCTGCGCTATCCTATGCGCGGGCGGCGGGCTTTTATGTATGCTTGTTTTTAATTGTCAACCTGCGCCGTCAGCTTACGGAGTAGCTTCCCCGCACCAGCAGCTTCACCCCGTCGGACCCGGCTTTTACCGTCCGCCCTTCCACGGTTGCCATGTACAGATGGTTTTTCACCAGCGCGCCGCCGTTTTCAAGAACCTCAGCGGTGGTTTCATCCACGAGGCCCGGAGAGGACGCCGCACCGCAAGAAGCCGTTCCCGCTCGGAGCAGCACCTCCGCTCCCACGGAGAGACTCAGGCTCCCACCCTTGGACAAATCCACCACGGTAAAGCTTGTCCCGACGCTTCCTGTTCCCTTTCCCTGCACTTGTGAAAGAATTTTGGGCAAAAACGTCTCGTTTAGATAGCTCAGCGTCACCAGCGGATCCCCCTGAGACCCCGCCTCTGCCGCCGCAGAAAATGTAATCATCGCCGCCATGGAGGCCAACATCAGCGCCCCGGCCCGCAGGTACCATCTGTTTTTCTTTTGTTTCATCAAGCCCTCCCGTCACAGGCGGCGCCAGGGAAAAGAATACCGTTATGTATTCTTTTCTCCGGCATTCCGCCAGCTTGAAGTTAAAATACCCGCCTAGACCAGTTGGTCATGCTGCAGGCCGAAGCTCACCGCAATTGCGGTGTCAATCTTTTCCATCACCTGTTCATCCACATGGCCCATGTGTTCTCTCAGCCGCCGCTTATCCAGCGTCCGCACCTGTTCCAGCAGAACCACGGAATCTTTGGAAAGGCCCCGGCTATCCGACATAGGAAGGTCTATGTGGGTAGGCAGACGGGCTTTCCCCGTCTGAGAGGTAATCGCCGCTGCGATGACGGTGGGACTGTATCTGTTGCCGGTGTCGTTCTGAATAATCAGCACAGGCCGGACGCCTCCCTGCTCGCTACCCACCACCGGGCTAAGGTCGGCGTAATAAATGTCGCCGCGTTTCACAACACTCGTATCCACAAAGTTCACACTCCGCCGAAAATAGTACCCGCCGCTGAAAACACTTTTTCAGCGTGGCCACTATCATTCTCCCACGCAGCCGGAAAATTTATACGCCGTTTTTCCGGTTCGACCGGCCCCGGTTTATTCTATGCGGCCGGGCGGGCCGGGGTGCGCTTTGGAGCGGTGGAGCGGGGCTTCGCGGGTGCCTGAATCGACAGGGCTGCTCAGAGCAAAAGCTGCAAATGGCGGTCGGTCATCTCTCCGTTTTCGAGATAGACGCGGGGCACCCGCTTGGAAACGTCGCACGTCAGCTCATAAGTAATGGTGCCCGCAGCCTCCGCCATTTTTTCCACGAGGTTGTTGGGGCCGAAGACCTCCACCTCGTCGCCGGTATGCACATCCGGCAAATCCGTCAGATCCACCATGCACATATCCATGCACACGCGGCCCCGGATTTTGGCGGGGCCCTTGGGCGTCAGCATCTCCCACCTGTTGGAAAGGCAGCGCTGAAGCCCGTCGGCATAGCCAATAGGCAGCACGCCGATGCGCTGCTCCCCTTCGGTGAAATACGTCCTGCCGTAGCTGACGGAGGTTTCCGGTGCATAGTCCTTCACCGGGCCAACGGTGGTTTTCAGCGTCATCACCGGCTTCAGGCCCATCGTGCGGCTCATCGGCTCCGTCCCAAACAGAATCACGCCGGGGCGGCACATATCCCACGCATACTCAGGGTAAAACGCCACACCGCCGGAGTTGCAGCAGTGGTGGATGGAAAATTGCATCCCGGCGCGGCTCTCCACCTCGTTCACCATATGCGAAAAACGGTCATACTGCGCTCGAGTAAAGGCCCGGCTCTCCTCCTTGTCCGGCTCGTCAGACACACAGAAGTGCATAAAGACCCCTTCCCAGACGAGGTTTGGCAGCTTCAGCGCCTCCAAAATTTCTTCAAGGCTCTTCTCAAAATAAGCCTCATCACACCGGAAGCCCAACCGGCCCATTCCGGTGTCCAGCTTCAAATGGACCGTCAGGGTTTTGCCGCAGGCGGCAGCCGCGGCGGAATAGGCCCGCGCCATTTCAAGGGAGGGAACGTCCTGCGTTACGCGGCTGTGGATGAGCGCCTCCGTCATATCGGCGGGGGTGTATCCCAGCAGAAGGATGGGCAGCGTAAGTCCGTTGTGGCGCAGCTCCTGCGCCTCCTCCAGATTGGATACGCCCAGATACTCCGCGCCAAGGCGCTCCAGCTTCTTCGCAACCCACACGGCCCCGTGGCCATAGGCATCCGCCTTCACCACGCCCAGATACTTCGACTTGGGCCCCATCCTTTCCCGAATGGTGCGGTAGTTGTGCGCCAGCGCATCCAGGTCGATTTCCGCCCAGGTCCTTTTCAGGAACTTTTCCATACGCTCACCTTCAAATTTTCATTTGTCGGGGTCTTCTGCCGCAGTTATTCTCCGGCCCCTCCGTTATCCTCCAGTATAGCACCGAATTGAAAGTCCGTAAACTCCGCCTGCAAAATTATTTTTTCATCCACGGCGATTTCTCCCCGGACAGGGACATGGTCCTCCTCCCGCAGCCACAAGGTCGAGACAATCCTGCCCCCCTCCGCTCCGGTCTGCTCCAGCGCAAGGCGTAAGCAGGCATCCTCGCCCCAGTCCTCTTCATTTTCCTCCAGCAGCCAGCCATCCCGCAGGGCGCTCATCAGCCGGGGCATACAGGACGCGGGACTGAGTTCCTCTCCGCTTAAGGGGCCTGCCGGAAGGCAGTCGTCCTCATAGAGCAGCGTCAGCCCGTCGCCATCCATGCGGGCCTTCACTCCCGCCGCCGTCTCCGGAGCCAGCACCTCCACGGTGGACGTCTCCGGGGCGTAGTCGCATCGCAGGGTGAAGGCGCTCACCTCGTCGCCGTAAAATGCAGTGACCTCTGCGGTCATCTGGGCGCTTTCCATCTCCTGATAGGGCGCCCGCGCGGCCTGAGCCGTCTGTTTTTCTCCCCCGCCGCAAGCACATAGCAGCAGGCAGAGCGTTATCATCGGTACACAAGCCGTCGGTTTGCGCACCCGGATATCCCTCCTTAATGTTGTTCCGTTAAAACTGTTTGAAACGCGCTGGGAATCGCCTCCGCCGTGTCCCGGGGCGTCATGCCGTATTCCGTCAGCCACCCGGCGGCGAGATCCCCGGCAAGCCCATGGAGATAGACCCCGCAGGCTGCCGCCCGCAAAGGCGTTGCCCCCTGCGCCAAAAGCGAGGCGATCATTCCGGTGAGTACGTCCCCGCTGCCGCCTTTGGCAAGGCCGGAATTTCCGGTGGGATTTTGAAGCACCGTGCCTTCAGGCGTTGCGATAAGCGTGCGGTGGCCCTTGCGCACCAGAATGCAGCCGTGGGCCTTGGCAAAGTCCCGGGCGGCTTCAGCCCGGTCTCCCGTCAGGTCCCCGCCCAGACGGGCAAACTCCCCGTCGTGGGGCGTGAGAATCGTAACGCGGCCCCGCCGCGCGTCCAGACTATCCATATGCCCGGAAAGAACGTTTATGCCGTCGGCGTCCAGCACCACGGGCTTTTCCGTTTCCAGCAGACCCAGAACCAGCTTCTGCGTGTCCGTTGAGCGGCCGAGGCCCGGGCCGAGAGCCAGCACGCCGCACTCTTCCAGCTTTTCCCGCAGGGGCCTGAGCGCCTTCTCACAGAGCATTCCGTTTTTGTCCGGCGCGGGAAAAGGCATGGAGGAGACGCATCTGCCCGCCTCCGCCTGCCAGATACACTCCGGTACGCCCAGATATACCAGTCCGCAGCCACAGCGCTCGGCCCCCAGCGCCGCAAGATAGGGTGCGCCGGTGTATCCCACCGCGCCGCCCACGATGAGCAGCTTTCCAAAGTCGCCCTTATGGCCGTCGGTTTTCCGGGGCGGCAGCGCCTCCCGGACAAATTCCATGGTAAGCTCTTGCGTTTTCATGGGGTTCTCCTCTCCGGGCGCAACGCCCAACCCTTGTCTCCCGCTTTCTAATCCCACGGCGGGAGATGCATTTCCGTTGATCTTAATTATAGTGTCCCCCCGCCGAATTGCAAGGGGTTTGGGCTGACCGAAAAATTTCAGCGTCTCTTTTACAAATGCCTGCAACTTTTCCGCTCTCTCCAGCGTCTTTTAATGGAAGTGTCTTACTCAATTGAACAAGACAGGAGGCTCTCTTGATGAGAAAACGTGCCTTGACGCTGATTTTATTCGCCGCGCTGGCACTGTCCGTGTCCGCCTGCGGAAAAGTTGCCGGAGGAACTTCCTCCGCATCCTCTATTCATGAGGAAGCCGCTCCGTCCGAGCTGACGGAGGCGGACGTACTGGCGGCCTATGAACAGGCGGCGGAGGTTTACGATTGGTTTGATCTATGCTCCCTCCCCACCTCGGGCGACCCGGTGGCGGAGGACGGCAAGCCCTACGACCCCAAGCAGGAGGGGCTTTCCTACCGTGCGGTGGCGTATGAAAGTCTGAAAACCTACGCCGATCTGGACGTTTGTGTGCGCAGTTGCTTCACCCAAGAGCTGGCGGACAAACTGATGGGGGGCGGCACGGGCTATCGGGACATCGGCGGACGGCTTTACGCCGCCGACGCTGCCAGAGGCAGCAATCTTTATCTGCTGGGCAAAGCCGCGAGCGCGGAGCGGGTGGAGCCCGACCGCTGGGCCGTGACCGTAACCTTTTACATCGACAGCTATGAGTATCCCTTTGCCACCGTGGGATATTCTCAGAAGACGCTGGACTACATCAAAACGCCGGACGGCTGGCGCTTTTCCACCTTCTGCTCCTCCGATGCACTGGACGAGACGGCGGAGACGGTGTTCCGCTTCTCCTATGGCTATCCGTCCACGATGGAACAGGAAGATATGGCAGACTGGCCGGCTCTCAAATTGGCCTGCTGGCTGCTCCATGCCGACGGGGCGTTTTCCGATGCGCCGGGCGACTATTTTGCCCTCCGGCTCTTAAACCATCCGGACGAATGGTTTGCAGCTCTGTCCGTATTCCCGGACAGTCCGTGGGAATATCGGGATTCCGTGATAGCCGATCCCGCCTGGAGCATTTACAGCTGGCATCCGGCGCAGGAAGATGAGCGGCTTGAGGCGCTTCTGAACGCCTATCAGCCCAAAACCAGCGCGGAGACTGTCTTGCTGGATGCTCTGAAAACCGCGTGGCTGCAAGCAACCCAGCTTGGTCAGGATGGCGCGACCGCAGCGTTTTGTCTGGTGGCAAACGAGCAATGTCTCACTCTGGGGAAAAAGAGCGGCACATACCCGTGGCTCTACAAGGATTTTCCGGAGAAGCCTACATCCGTTGGAACCGGCGACAACGGCGAAAAAATTTATGCATTTTCCTACGGCGGCGTGGATGTGAAATATATCACCTATTCCGACGAAGGCGGCGAAGCAAGCTTTGTCAGCCGCATGGAAACGACCTCCCCAACTGTAAAAACATGGTGGGGCGTGTCCGTGGGCGATCAAAAATCCGATATTTTGGCCGTCTATCGGGAAGCGGACTATACCGACAAAATCCGCGCCGAGGACGGGGACGGCGCGTGGGTCTGGCCCGGGGACAGGGAACTGCTGGGAAGCCACATTACGTTTTATATGAAAAACGGCGCGGTATCCGAGATTCTGATGGAAAACCTTTCAGACTGATAAACTCCCCCGTTTGGCGCAAAATACGCCGGGCGGGGGATTTCCCTCTTGCATTTCCTTGGGTTTCATGCTATAAGTGGTAGTTGAAAACAGCGTTGAACGGGAAAATAACGATTCTCCGCCGCCAAGAGAGGGCTGGTCACCGGCTGCAAGCCGGCCCGCGGCGCGTCGTTTGGTTCGCCCGGGAGCCGCCATGGAGACATGGCCGGAGGCCCACCGTTACAGGGGTTCAAGCGCGCGCGGCACTCCGCGCGAATTTGGGTGGTACCGCGGGAGCTGAGCCTTTCGTCCCAATCTGGGGACGAGGGGCGTTTTTTTATGCCGTCCGCCCTCTGAAATACGTGATTTCTGCAATATAAAGGGTAAAGGAGCATCAAGTATGAAGGAACAACTGGAAGCCATCCGCAAAGCCGCGCTGGAAGCCGTGTCCGGTCCGCAGGCAACCGCGGACTTAGAAGCGCTGCGGGTGAAGTATCTGGGCAAAAAGGGTGAGCTGACGGCTCTTCTCAAGCAGATGGGCGGTCTGTCCGCTGAGCTGCGCCCGGTGATGGGCCAGCTTGCCAACGAGGTGCGCGCCGAGCTGGAAACTGCCATTGAGAAGCAGGCAGGTCTTTTGGAGCGCAAGGCCATGGAAGCCCGCCTTGAAAACGAGGCCCTGGACGTGACAATCCCCGGCAAAAAGCTGCGCATGGGTCACAAGCACCCCATGTACAGCGTGCTGGACGAAATCAAAGACATCTTCATCGCCCTTGGCTTTGAAATTCTGGACGGGCCGGAGGTGGAGCTGGCGGACTATAACTTCACCAAGCTGAACACCCCCGCCGACCACCCTGCACGGGAATGGTCCGACACGTTTTATCTCACGGAGGACTCCAATGTCTTGCTGCGCACCCAGACCTCCAACATGCAGATTCGCGCCATGGAATCCCGGGAGCTGCCCATTCGGGTGCTGTCCCCCGGGCGGGTGTACCGCAAGGACGAGGTGGACGCCACCCACTCCCCCATGTTCCATCAGATCGAGGGCATCGTGGTGGACAAGGGCGTTACCATGGGCGATTTGAAGGGCACGCTGAACGCCGTCATCCGCAGGATTTACGGCGAGAACACCGTCACCCGCTTCCGTCCCCACCACTTCCCCTTTACGGAGCCGAGCTGCGAAATGGACATTCAGTGCCACAAGTGCGGCGGCGTGGGCTGCCCCACCTGCAAGAGCGAAGGCTGGATCGAGGTACTGGGCGCGGGAATGGTCCATCCCAAGGTGCTGCAAAACTGCGGCATCGACCCGGAGGTTTATTCGGGCTTTGCCTTCGGCATGGGACTGGAACGGCTGGCCCTCGGCCAGTATAAAATCAGCGATATGCGCCTGATTTTTGAGAACGACGTGCGGTTCCTGGAACAATTCTGAGAAGAGGAGAGGGATACGATGTTACTGTCCAGAAAATGGCTGAATGAATTTGTGGAGGTGGACGCCTCCGACCGGGAATTTGCTGAGGCGATGACCCTCTCCGGCTCCAAGCAGGAGGTCACGACCGACCTTGGTGCGGAAATAAAAAACGTGGTCGTGGGCAAAATTACAGAGATGAAGCGCCACCCGGACTCCGACCATATGTGGGTTTTACAGGTGGACACGGGCGATGAAGCAGTCCAGATTGTCACCGGCGCGTGGAACATCCATGTGGGCGATCTTGTCCCCGTGGCAAAGGACGGGGCGCTGCTTCCCGGCGGCGTGAAAATTGAAAGCGGCAAGCTTCGGGGCATAGAGTCTCAGGGAATGCTGTGTTCTTTGAAGGAACTGAACCTCACCGCCGAGCACGACTACCCCTACGCGGTGATTAAACCCGCGGCGATTTTAGGAGATTATACCCCCCTAAAAGGGCAGGAGCCCTCCATTCCGGCGGATATTCAGCCGGGACATAAGCTGTTCGGGTCCGTTTGCGCGGCGAAGGTTCTGGAGTGCGCCCCCCAGCCGGACGGCCTGTATCACACCGTTTTGGACCTTGGCGGCAGCACCGCCATGCTGGACGACGACTGCCAAAACCTCCACGAGGGGGATATGGTAGCTTACGATGCAACGGCGGAAAAAATTTGCACGCCCGACGACCTTCACGCCCAGCCATCCGAGTTCCCCCACTGCATCACCGACGGCATCTGGATTCTCCGGGAGGAGAATGTGCAGCCCGGCGACGACGTGGCAAAGCTGATTGGCTGCGACGACCATGTGGTGGAGTTTGAAATCACGCCCAACCGGCCCGATTGCCTAAGCATCATCGGCCTTGCGCGGGAGGCCGCCGCCACCTTCCGAAAGCCACTAAAGCTCCACACTCCGGAGATCAAGGGCTGCGGCGGCAGCATCGCGGAGCTGGCGGACATCGACATCGAGGATGGCGACCTGTGCCCCCGGTACACCGCCCGGATGGTGAAAAACGTGAAAATCAAGCCGTCCCCCGCATGGATGCGGGAGCGGCTGCGCAACTCCGGCGTGCGGCCCATCAACAACATCGTGGACATCACCAACTATGTCATGCTGGAATACGGCCAGCCCATGCACGCCTTCGACTTCTCCTGCGTGGAGGGCGGAAGAATTATCGTCCGCACTGCCCGGGAGGGGGAGACGATTCAGACGCTGGACGGAAACGTCCGGAAGCTGACCCCCAGTATGCTGTGCATCTGCGACGAGCAAAAGCCCGTGTGCGTGGCAGGCGTGATGGGCGGAGCAAACAGCGAAATTGTGGGCGACACCGCGCAGGTCCTGTTTGAATCCGCAAACTTCAACGGCGCATCCGTCCGCCGCACGGCCGTGGCGCTGAACATGCGCTCGGAGGCCTCCGCCCGCTATGAAAAGGGTTTGGACGCCATGAACACCATGAAGGCGGTGCAGCGTGCCTGCGAGCTGGTGGAACTGCTGGGCGCGGGCGAAGTGGTGGACGGCGTTATGGACGTGATTGCCAGGGATTCCGCCCCCACGGTTTTAAAACTGGAGCCGGAGCGGATCAACGCTTTGCTTGGCACAGACGTTGCTGAAAGCGAAATGCGGACCATTCTGGAGACGCTGGACTTTGAACTGAACGGCGACGAAGTCACCGTTCCCTCCTGGCGCAGCGACGTGGAGGGTATGGCCGATCTTGCCGAGGAAGTAGCCCGGTTCCACGGGTATAACAACATTCCCGTCACACTGTCCGGCGGCGCGTCCGCCCACGGCGGGGGCTATACCCCCGTCCAGTTGGCGGAACGAAGCGTCGGCGCACTGTGCCGGTCCTTGGGGTACGATGAGATTATCACCTACTCCTTCATCAGCCCATCCTATTATGATAAAATCAAGCTCCCCGCAGACTCCCCTCTGCGCAGCTCTCTGAAAATACTGAATCCGCTGGGAGAGGACACCTCTATCATGCGCACCACCACACTTCCCTCCATGCTGGAAATTCTGGCCCGGAACTACAACTTCCGCAACAAGGCCGCGTACCTCTACGAGTTGGGCCGCACCTATTTCCCCAAGAAAACCGGCCCGGATGAAAGCGGCGTGGCGGAGGAGCCGAAGATTCTGTCTCTTGGCTCCTTTGGTCCCGAGGTAGATTTCTTCTCCGTGAAGGGCGCGGTGGAAACCGTATTGGAGGGCCTGCGCATTGACGGCGCGGTGTTTGAGGCCGAAAACAGCAACCCCTCCTACCATCCCGGCCGCTGCGCCAAAGTTCTGCTGAACGGGGAAACTCTTGGCATTCTGGGCCAGATTCACCCGGATGTTGCGGTAAACTATGGTGTGGACTGCGATCTGTACGCCGCCGAGCTGCGATTTGACGCACTCTATGCCGCCATGGGGGCCCAGCCCGTGTACAAATCCCTGCCCCGCTTCCCCGCCGTGGCGCGAGACATCGCGGTGGTGTGCGCCAAGGCCGTCACTGTGGGCGCGCTGGAGGAGTGCATCCGCAGAGGCTCCAAGGGCCTTTTGAAGGAGATTTCTCTGTTTGACGTATACACCGGCGTGGGAATCGCCCCGGGCAAAAAGAGCGTGGCCTTTAACCTTGCCTTCCGGGCGGAGGACCGCAGTCTCACCGCCGCCGAGGCGGACGCGGAGGTAACCGGAATTCTGGCCCTGCTGAAGAGCGAGCTGGACGCGGCGCTGCGCTGAGACGGGACCGCAAAATCTCCGTCAAAGTTTTTCTTTGCTCTTTACAGCCCGGAAAAAGTCGAGTATAATAAAACACGTATAAGGGGAAAGGTGGTGTCTTCATGGACGATTTCACCAGAAAATTTAATCTTGCGATGGAAAAGGACGAGGAGATCCGCCATGTCCTGTCAACGGTCTATCAGGCATTGGAGGAAAAGGGCTATAACCCCATCAATCAGATTGTGGGCTATATTCTCTCCGAGGACCCCACCTATATCACCAACCACAACAACGCCCGGACGCTGATCCGCAAAATTGACAGGGACGAACTGCTGCAGGTTCTGGTTCGGAAATACTTGGGGCAGTAGGCGTTTAGCACCGAAAAATTAAAAGCGTTCCCGGGAAGTGAAACTTTCCGGGAACGCTTTTTTCATCCATTGTCATTTTATGCCCTGATCTCGCTCGCACAGCTCTTGCGCCCGTCTGAGAACCCGCATCATAATTGCCCGGGCCGCCGTGGCATTTCCTTCATCCAGCAGCTCCACGGCGTCTGCCAGCGGGCCGCACAGAATGCAGAAATCCAATTCGTCGTCCGTCATAAAATCATCTTCTCCCACTTGATATGTTGCCTAGCAGAATACCCTATTTTTCTTGTCGAAGTCCCGAAATTTTTGCCGAGGCGTCATTTTTCCAGCCGCCGGTCTGCACATAATTTCGACTTCTCCGGCGTATACTGCTCTGATGAACACATGTGGAAAGGATGACGCCCATGGAAGAAAAGCACTATCCCTTTGTCCTGCCTCCGCTGCCCTATCCTTACGACGCGCTGGAGCCGGAGCTTGACGCCAAGCTTCTGTGTTTTCACCACGACAAGCATTTTGCGGCCTATGTGGACAATCTGAACAAGCTGCTGGAACCCTACCCCGCCTATCAGGATTGGTCCCTGATACAGCTTTGCGAACATTGGATGGATCTGCCTGCGCAGATTCGTCAGGGTGTGCGTAATAACGCCGGCGGCGTATTTAACCACGACATCTATTTCCGCACGCTTCACGCCCTGCCCCCCTCGTCCCCCCAGCCGCCGCTGGGAGACGCCATCCGTCTTGTTTTTGGCAGCACCGACGGCCTCAGGATTGCTCTGAAAAGTACCGCGCTCTCCGTTTTCGGCTCCGGCTGGACCTGCCTGTGCGCCGATGCAAACGGAATCCTATCTCTTCAGAACGTGGCCAATCAGGATACCGTCCTGCCTCTTGTGCCCCTATTGTGCTGCGATGTGTGGGAACACGCGTACTACCTGCAATACCAAAATCGCCGTGCCGACTAT
This sequence comes from Oscillibacter sp., assembly GCF_032018205.1. GTDB lineage: Bacteria > Bacillota > Clostridia > Oscillospirales > Oscillospiraceae > Oscillibacter. The sequence continues at coordinate 47,288 of NZ_DALZOY010000015.1, forward strand.
CTGGACGCATGGTGGCGGATCATTGACTGGCCCCTTCTTTCCGAACAGTACGCACAGATTGTGCAAAATCGCCCGTCTATGGCGTAAAATAACATAATTTTCTCATATATCCAATATTACAATACTTTTATATTTTCATTTTGTCAAGTTGAATTTTACAATGATATTGTAATTTTGGATTCAGGAGGAACTCCCGATGTTGTGCGACGAAATTCACCGGCTGAGGCTGGCAAGCGGAATCACTCAAGCGCGTCTGGCCGAAAGGCTGGGCGTTTCCAAGCAGAGCGTCTCCAACTGGGAAAACAACAACATTCAGCCCTCCGTGGAGCTACTTGAGCGACTGGCGGATTTTTTTGCCGTCTCTACCGATGCGCTTCTGGGGCGGCAGCCTGATGCGGTCATCGATGTCTCCGGTCTCACCGACGCGCAGATTGCCCACATCCGTCAGTTGATTCAGGACCTCCGCGATGCCAAAAGACGCGTTTAAGCGCGTTATAAAAGCGCCCGCCGCCCATATGGGCGGCGGGCGCTTTTTGTGAAAAGCTCACTGTTTAAGCGTCTCCAAAAACCTCTGCAAAAACACCAGCATCTGCTCTCTGGTGCACCAGCTTTTATACTGATAGGTCCCGTCGCCAGCGCCTCGTACAATCCCGTTTTTCTCCGCCCATGCACGGGCCTCCTCCGAGAAATCGCCGGGAGGCAGTTCCCCTCGTTTTTGCAGCCATACGTTCATCATCGTGTCAAAATCGCTTTGGGTCATTTTTTCCTCCTCATACTCGGGGCGAAGCGCCCCCACCGCATATCGCGCAGCCCGTGTCCTCCGCTGCACCTCTCCGCCGTTGGCGTCGCTGAGTGTCCCGGTATTTCCCTCAATCGTCACAAGACTTCCGTCGGTGTTTATCCGTTCCACCACGCCCATGTGCTCAATAACGGTTCCACTGAATTGAAAAAACACCACATCTCCGGGCCGATAGTTTTTTTCCGCAAACAGCCCTCTTTTTCGGGCCCAATTTGCCAGAGCGCCGCTGGAGGCGGTTTTGCCGCCGCCATAGAACAGCCCGCTCAGCCCCGCCTCTCGGAAGCACCACCAAAGAAATACACAGCACCACGGATAGCTGTCTCCGGACGTTTCCCTTCCGTAGTAGGCCGTGTTGTATTTCACCTGGTTGCTTCCAGCCGGGGATTCCTTCGTTCCCAGCTCGCGTCGCGCAACGGTCAGCAGTTTTTCCGCCCCAGTCATGTTTTGTCCGCGCTCTTCAACGCGTCCGCGGCGTTCCGGGCTGCGTCTACTGCCCGCTTAACACTTTCAGCGTCCACCTTGCCCTCGGTAACGATATACGTCGTTACCGAGGCAATTGCCACCACTGCTCCCGCTACCGTGGAAATCACATTTTCATCCAGCCCAAATACCATGGCAAGGCCTGTGACGATTCCGGCCACAGCCGCCCATAGCTTTCGCGAGCTGAGCTTTCTCAGCAACTCTCTCATAAAATTCTCCTCTCAGAAATCCTCGTCCATTCCCATCGCCGCGTCATAAATAATACCGCCCCGGGTGTTTTCCGCCTTGCTTTTTCCAAAATACGCCGCCAGTACCACCGCCGTGGACGCTTGCAGCGCTCCAATCAGCGTGGTAAGATACGGCAGCGTCCCGGTAAACTGGCTGCGGATTGCCAGATAGCAAAAATACAGCACCACGCAAGTGCAAATCGCGTCCAGACCCAAAATTCCCAGCGCAATGATTTTTGATGCCGTCAATTTTCCCTTCATATAGTGCCTCCCCTCGTCAGCAGGAAGGTGACAAATACCCCTGCCAAAATCAGAAGGACTTTGTCCACCAGTCCATCCCACCGTTTTCCCGGCCGCCGCTCCAGCGCATCCATTTTCTCTCCCAGCCGCGCCACACTGTCGGCCACCGTCTCCTGCTTTGTCGCCAGCACCTCCACCGCCGTGGCCAGCCGCCGCAGCGTCTCCTGACTCTGCTCCAGCGCGCCGATCCGTCGAATGTTGGAAGATACACGCTCTTCCAGTGCCGTGATTCGTCCGCTCCACTCCTGTTCCATATTACACCGCCAATTCAAAGCTGTGCCACGTGTGTGCCGCTGTCTCCACCGCACTCCATGTCCACCCATAGTCCTCACATTCCGACCAGAGCATATAGCGGAAGTAAAACTCCGTCTCCAGATGACAGGGAATGATGTCCAGCACAATTTTTTGAATCTGCGTAAATTCTTCCGGAATTCCCCCCACCTCCGGGAAAATCACCCGGATGTGGCCTCCCCCCATCTCCTGTGCCAGCGCCTTGATCCCGCAGCCGCTGATGGTAAGGTTGATTGCGTCCAGTGAAAAGCTGTCCGCGTCAATCTGCATCAGTGCCGCGATGGCGCTCCGCCGGAGGGCAACGGTGTTTGCCGCAGGCCGCCTTGCAAACAGTTCTTCCCGGCGAAGCAGTCCTTCGCCCTCCGCCGTTCCGGTCAGCGCCTCCCGCTCGATATATTCAAGACGGTCCGAACACTCATCCAGACCCGCGCCCTGGGCAAACAGTTCACTTTCGCTCAGCGTCCCGTCCCGAAGATCATATATGCCTAAAGGCGCCAGCAGGTTTTTCAAATGCGACTCATAGCCCGCCATGTCACGCCCCCATTTCCGTCACGCGCAGCTCTCCGAGGATGTACAAGGTCGTGGCACTTCCCTGCCTGTCCGAGGAAGGAGACAGAATATGATAGTTTTTCACGCCGCCCACGGCGTAGATCAGCCGGCCAAGCTCTGCCAGCAGAATGGGCTTTCCCAGCAGCTTTCCCGTGAGCCATCCGGCAATTGCCTGTTCCGCCGCGCTTTTTACCGCCGCAAAGTTCCCATTCTCACCCACGTCCAGTTCTACCGTGACATTTAAGCGGCTCTCCTCCGGGGCCAGCACACGTACATCCACGGCAATCTCCCTCTTTGCCTGCAAATCAGCTTCCACTGCTCGCAGCAGCGCCGCGTCCGGCGCCCCCGAAGATTTTGCGATGTACACATTCACCGTGCCGATACCTCTCGCCCGGCCCACCGCCACCGCCGCGGCTACGCCCTGATGCCGCAATGCCTGTTCCTCGTAAAAGGCGGCGTTGGCCCCGTTTGGCAGCCGCTCAAAGCTGTCCAGCACCCTTGCGCGAAGAGCCTCGTCGCTCTCTGCGTCGGCCCCGCCGGAAAACGCCGCCGGATTTGTGCACCCGGTAATTCCCATGGGACATACCGCCAGCACCGTTATGCTCCACGCCGCGGCATTGCCGCCGCTTCCAGATTCCAGCGCTTCTGCGGGCACGTCCGCCGTCAGCGTCCCCGCCGCCAGCACTGCCGCCCGGGTGGTCTGAAATCGCATCCCGCCCTCCGTCATGCACACGCTACCCATGGGGATGCTCAAATCCTGTGTCGGCGCTTCCTCCACAGAAAACCGCAATGTCCCCGCCGCCCGCGTCGCCGCCTGACGGGCAATCCCCCGCATGGCCGCGTGGTCTTCCAGATAAGCACCTTGGGCGGTCTGTGGAAAGCTTTGATTCAGCACCCAGTCCGCCTGACATTCCAGCGCCTGCACCTGCGCCGCCACCGCATACAGCCGTACTGCCAGATCGCAGGCGTCCTCCGCGCCGTAGCCAGACCGCTCCCGAAACGCCGAGAGCAGCTCCTGATAAATTTCATCCGTTGTTCTCATGTTTTTTTCTGTCACCGCACCGTAAGCTGCAGATTCAGTTCCTCCCCCTCATAGTTCATCCGCACCGCCAGATGATCGCCCTCCAGCCCCACCTGCTCCACACGCAGATTTTTTTCCTCCGCCAGCGCCTGTGCCACCGCCGCTTCCGCGGCGCTTTGCCTGTGAGAAGGGGCTTCGCCTCCCAGCGCATACAATGTGCTGCCCAAATCCTCCAAAAACGGAAACCCGCCCCGCCTTGCCGTCAGCCTGAACAGCACTCTTTGCAGCAGCGCGTCCCGGCCCTTCACCCGAACCGTTCCGCCCACGCCGTCGGCCACATAGTCTCCGTCTTTGATTTTCAGCTCCGTCATTCCGATTCTCCTCCGCATGTGCAGGGCTTGTAAATCTCACCGTTCACACGCAGCCCTCCGGTTACCTCCACCTGTCCCGTCAGAACAATTCTGCCCCGCAGCTCCACCGTCCCGTCGTTTTTGAGATATACGCTTCCGCCATCTGCGTGGATGTATACCTCGCCGGGTCGAAGCCCGGCGGGTGCAACTGTCTGCTTCGCACCCGCCACGCAGGACTCCTCCCCTCCGGTTCCGCCCTTGATGACCAGCACCGTCTCTCCCGCAGCGGGCCGCCACGCATATCCTCCCGGCCCGTAAACTGGGAGCGCCCGCACCTCGCCTCTGGTGACTACGCCCGCACTTTCTCCCGAAATACTCGTCACGCCCAGATCAGCCCCAGACGCGGATACCCCCGGCTTTGTCTGTTTTGATAACCACATCGCTTTTTGCTCCTCTCCCTCCGGGTCATTTCTCACGCAATGTCAGTGTAACGGATTCTCCGCCGCCGTCGGCCCGGGTTCTGGCTTCCACCACGCGATAGGTCCCCGTCAGCCCCATCCGCGCCAGCTTTAAAACCGCCAAGTCGCCGGGAAACGCCAGAAATCCCCCCGCCAGCGTCACCTCCACGGAAATCTCGTCCTCTTTAGACTTCGCAATCTGATACTCCCCCGTATACCGCATTTTGGCCCAGGTGCTCTGCCCCGGCGTGTACAAAACTCGGCGGCACTGCCCTCCCCGGGCAATCCACTCCTCGTTTCGCACGCTGTACGTCTGGTTTCTCGTCTTGTCGATTACCAGTATTTCCGACAGCACTCCGTAGTGATCCTCTCGTTTCACAAGTGACAAAACGTCTGTCAAATCCGTAATTTCAAACGTCTTTCCGGTTTTTTCCTTGTCTGCCCACAGTCGTCCAAACCGGTCAAAGCTTGGTGTAAAGTTGCCATAGGTCCTGCAAAAGTCCTCCAGCGCTTTCCACTGGCTGCTTCCCGCCGCCACAGTGTACATTTCCCCGCCGCTGCTGAGGCTTGCCGTTTTATCACAGGGAATCCCGTAGGGCGTCACATGGTTTCTGACGATTTCCTCAAGCGTCGCCCCCTGATATGCGGCGGCCCGTGCCTCGTTGTCCAGCAAACGGGCGGCATAGCCCCGTCCCGCAACCAGCGCGCTGAGGCCCTCCTCCGTCTGGCGAATCTCGTATTCATCCACAATGCCCCGCAGCAGCACGGCTTCCCCGTCCATCAGCGTAAACCCCGCCGCCTGCCGCAGCACCGGCTCCATTTCCGCCGTGTAAAGACACGTCACTGTAAAGCTGTCGCAGGGCACAGTCCCCGTATAGCATACGTCCCAGGTCAACAGCGCAGGTAAATCAAACATTCCGTGGTTGCACGTCGTAATTCTTCCCCTCATTTCACCCGCACCTGATTTCCCGCGTAGATGAGATTTGGATTTTTAATCTGGGGATTTGCCGCAATCAGGCTCTGAAGCGTCACACCGTACCGCTTTGAAATCCCCCACAGCGTGTCTCCCTTTTTCACCGTGTACCATACGGCGGAGTCCGCGCTCTTTCCCGTCTCCCCCGCGCCGGTACTCTCCGCAGCGGTCACCGCCGCCGTGAGAGATACGTTCTGTCGGCAATCCTCCCAAAACTCAAATGCATATCCCACAAAATCCGGCTGCGGCTCCTCCGTCAGCTGCAAAGACACAAAATATGCCTCCGCCGCCTGCCAGACGGGATGCACCAGCAGCCCCGGACCATCCCGCTCAAATACCGCCGCCAGCTTTTGAAATTCCTGATAGGCGTTCGCTCCCATGAACGCTCCCTGCCCCCGCATCACCCGGTGCCCCGGTCCCAACTCCTGCATGCAGTACCGTCCAAAGGGCACCTTATGCACCGCAATTTTTCTCTGCCATGTGACGGAATATGTCTCCGGATTGTGGGGCCATACATAGTCCTTATACCGCATCGGCGTCAGTTCCACACCATCTCACCTCTCCTGTCTCAATACAGCGGATACCCGCCGTCATACCGCCTTGCGTCCCGCTGAAACGCCCGGGACAGCTCTCCGGCGGACATTCCGCCTTCCACTACAAGCATGGTCCCGGCAGACACTCCACCGTCCGCCACCGGAGCGGTCCCCGCAGTTCCAGCATGCGTCCCCCCGTTTCCGAAGGACTCCTCCGGGAAAATCATTTCAGCTCCGCCAACCCCTTGTCCCGCGCCGATGCTGTTTCTCTTCCGAACCGCATTCTTTTCAGCGTTCAGCCGCGCAGTCTCTGCCAGTCCACTTCCCATAAATGGGCTCTCCGCTCCCATGCTCCCCGCTGTGGGAATTTCCGCAACTGTCATCTCCCGCATCCCCGCCGCCTGATGAAGCCGCCCTTCCCCGCGTCGTGCCAGCCGCCGATTCCATGCCGCCATCTCTCCCGGAAAGCCCTCTCTCTCTTCCGGCTCCTCGTCGAAGGAGCGGAACCGGAGAGCGCCGTCTCCGCCGCTCTCCACCGCTGTCTCCCCGTTTCTCCCGGCCTGTTTCTCCTCGTCTTCCTTTCGCCGCTGCCCGCCGCCCAGCAAAAGGGCAAATATTGCCGCCTGCCGCCGTAGCGCGTCTTCTATGTAATTCATGCCCGCTCACCCCGCATTGCCCGAAACCGTTCCGGGTCAAACCCGGCGTTTATTCCGGCGGGCATAGCGGTTTCCTCCCCCGCCAGCCGCCGCACAAGCGTCTCCATCTCTCCTGCCGTCATATCCGCCAGAACCGCCTCCGCGCTTTCAAACAGCCGCTCTTCTCCAAGAAAGCAGCTTTCCGCCAATACATGGGCGTTGCACAAAAGCCCTCGTACTGTCTCGTTTTCTTCCTGTGCGGCCACATCCCGCCAAATGCCCAGCAGCCGTCCCGCCGAAAGCGGCGTCAGTCTGTCCGGCGCCGTTTTCATGCCGTCGTCTCAATACGCCGGGAAGCCACCACGGTAATTTTTTCCGCCACCATGGCGTCCAGCTCGCCCTGTTCGGAGATCGTGCTCCACTGACAGCCCGAGTAAATGATCTTCCGGTCCGGCTTGCAAATTACCAGCGAAAAATCGCTGAGCTCGTAAAAATTGATTCCGTCGGAAATCGCGTCGTCGGTGGCGTACAGGCGGGTCAGCTCCAAAGTATACTTGCTTTGTCCCCCGATAGTCCCCACCGGCTCCCGCTCTCCAAATGCCTCCACGTTTTTGCTGGTCTTGCTGGCCTTGGCGGTGTAGCTCTGCACCACCGCCACCTTTTTTCCGTTCAGCTCCAGATAAATGTCCGCGCTGGTGGGAAATCCCATAACCTCCATGGCTTTTGCTCCTTTTCAGATATTTGTTTTCCGCTCACACCGTGATGTGGGCCGTCAGATAAATCTGGTTCAGCCCGTGGGCCACGGCAAAGCTGAATTCCACCAGACACACGGTGGGCTCGTCCGCCGATACGCTCACCCGTACCTCGCCGTAGCTGTCAATGATCTCCGCCGCCAGCTTTTTTTCCAGCTCCACGATTACCTGCGAACGGATGGCCCCCCGATTCTGCGCCGTGTTTTTGGTGCGGGAAAACTTGCTGCGCAGCGAAGAACGTACCGCCGGAATCACATCGTCCACAATCCGGATGGTGCTCAGCTCCCGCCAGGTGGCGTCCGCCGCTCCGTCCGTGGTGGTTCTGGTGGTCACGCACCGCACCGGGGAAATCACTCCCGCCACGCTTTCCAGCGGCGTCACACCACCCCGCACCAACACATCAATGTCGTTATCTCCGTAAGCCGCGCTCAGTCCGCTCAAACCGTACAGTGCCGCCCCGTTTAGGGGGGCCGCCGGGTCGCTTCCCCCGGCCATGGCGCCTGCCATCGCCGCCGCACACAGCACACCCGAGGGCACACCCTCACCAGCCATTCCCTCTGGCCCGGTCAGCACCACACGCTCACTGTTCAGCTCCGCCGCGTGGGCCGTCAGCTCCGCTGCCGTCGCTCCGCCGGCTCCCACCACCGCGATTCGCTCTCTGCGTCCCCCAGACGAGGTTTCCACCGCCGTGCGCAGCGCCTGATGAACCTCTGCGTCCGTGCTGTCGCATACCATGATGCGCACCGCCCAGCGCTTCAAACCCCGCCGTATAGTCCGAAACCGTGCCACCGTCCGCCACCCGGACCGCCGCCACCTTGGAAACGCCATTTAAAAACAGCAGCCGCAGAATTGCGCTCATTCCCGCTGTGCCCGTGTCTTCACCGAATGCCCCGACGCCCTCAGAATATCCCGTCAGCGTCACCACCGCGCCCTCGTCGCCCTTGGCCGCTCTCGCGGCCACGCCCACGGTCTTGGTCCCGCCACCGGCGGATACCACGGAGGACGCGTCATAAGAGGAATACACCCCCGGCCGCTCATGCTTTGTCATGTTCATTTTTTGATCGTCCCTTTCAGTATAAAGTCCAGCAAAGTTCCCGTGTCGCCGGAGTCCTCCGCCAGGAACACAGCCCTGCAAGCCGCGCTCCCCTTCCGTAAAAACATTCCGGTTGCTTTGTCCCACGCAATGCCGTTCCAGCTCATTTTCTCCAGCTTAAGTCCTGCGGGCAGCTTTTCCATCAGCGCACCGGCGGCAATTTCCATGGCCGTTTCGCAGTCCCTCGCCTCCGCCGCGCGCACGCCGAGGGAGATCGTCACGTCCATCTGCATTCCATACAGCTCCCGGACACTGCCCGTCTCATCCCGCTTCTCGCCGAGATATCCGCTCAGTCCCACGGATTTTCCCTCCGCCGCCGCCACGTCCACAGATGCCACCGGCCCTTCATATTCCTTTGCCGCGCCCTCATAGGCGGACATCGCCGCAATTCCCACACCCTTCAGCGCGTTGATCACCGCGTCCCGCACCTGATTCAGTCCGTTCATTCCGCTGCCTTTCTCCGCTCCGTCAGAACGGCCCACCAGCAAACGGTTTCGTCCCTCAGGCGTATTTCCTCGCAGTTGCGCACCGTGTAGGTCCTCCCCTGAAATTCCACCCGATCCCCCAGTTCTGCTTTTGTTCTGCCAAGATAGGTCCACCGTCGGTCATCCATAGTTCCCAGAGAGGTAACCTCAAACGGCGCGTCTTTTTCCGATTTTCTTGCGGACTGAAAAAACGCCCGTGCCGCCGTGCCGTTCACCGTCACCGCCTGTCCGTATTTCCGGAAGATGCGGTCCAACCGTCCCGTCATCCCCGCACCCCCCGAAAGCGAAACTCCGCCGCCGTCACATAGGGCTCCATCAGCCGCTCCGCCTCCCGGCGCAGGGCCTCCGCGTTCTTGCCGCCCTCCGGCTCCGTCACGGACACATCTCCCGCTGTAAACTGCATACCGCCCCGGCTCGCCGACAGGCCTGCCACTGCAAAAAGTGCCGCCGCACAGAGGAATGCCTCCCGGCATTCCTCCGGCTCGACGTCTTCCCGGAGTCTCCCAGTCCACGCCTTCTCAGCCGCCTTGCACAGCAGCACCAGCGCCGCTTCTTCATCCTCTCCCGCGCCGGAGAGGGTCCTCGCCAGCGTTAAAATTTCCTCCTGCATTCTCGCGTCTCCCTTCTCCGCTGCTTTCGCGCTGGAGTTTATCAGATCTCCAGCACCCGGCTCGCTTCGGTAAACAGCTTCGCAAATCCGGAAATAGAGGTAATGGCCGCCCGCTCCATCTGCCGGTCAATCAGCTTGTCATACTCCACCAACACGTCTCCGGCGCAAATCTGCTCCAAGGCATAGCCCTTGTCAAGGCCAATCAGCTTGCCCGCGGGCATGGCGCTGGTTCTCAGCAGCGTCGCGCCCAGCGGGGTGGTCAGCGTGCCGGTCCCCTGAAAATTCAGACCGGTCAGGGGATTCTGGAACTCGCTCAGCTTCAGAAGCTTCAGCATCACGTCCCCGCCCACCAGAATAGTGTTCATGGTGTAGGGGTCGAACTGGCTCCAGAATTCCAGCAGTGCGTCATAGCTCAGAGTTCCCTTGGTCCCGGAAATGGGCTCTGTCCCGATACTGTAAGTTTTTGCCGGATTTTTGTTCCCGTCGCCGTCGCACAGCACCCGGATGGCGTCCTGCAAATGCATTCTGCCGATGTAAGCGCCGATCTGGCGCAGCGTCACGGAAAACAGGTCCAACCGCTGAAACCGGATTGCCTCGTAGGAGGCCACCAGCATCCTGCCCCGCTTGTGCAGCCGCACCAGATTTTCCTGCGTCCGAATGGTGGTGGCGGGAATCGCGCCGCCCTCTTCCACGCGCTTGAGCTCTTTTTCCTTCTCCGTGGGCACGGAGGTAATAGAGCGATAGTCCATTCCCTCGAAATTGGTCACCGTGGCGGTGATGGCAGGCAGAATGCTCTCTTCCTCCATCCCCTGGCGCACCACCCGGGAGACAAATTCCGGGAACAGCACAGCGGAATCACTAGTCTTGAAAAACTTCTCCACCATGTCGCTGCCCGCGCCCTTCACCTTGATGTCAAAGCGTTTGAGCTGGCGCTGAAACGCGTCCAGCCCCTCTGCCGGGGTGCCTCTGTAATTTTCACTGGGGTCCAGCTCCTCCAGCGTTTTGGAAAAGCTGCTGCCCGCTCTGCCGTACATGCCTTTTTCCAGCTTGATATTCTCGTAATGATAAGCCATACTTCTTCCTCCTTCTTAAAGTGCGAAGGTGACGGTGCCCGCCGACGCGTCCACCTCTGCCACCAGATACTGCCGCCCCTCTGCGTCCGTCTTTACGCCGCCGTCACCGTCGCCGCTTAGGCCGCACCAGCCCAAACCCGGCGCTTTTCCCGTGTAACCAGCGGTGACAAACCCGCCAAGCTGCACAGCGCAGGCGTCGCCGCCCTTGCCCATGGAAATCACCTGTCCACAAAAGCTCTCCCCCTCACCGCAGGGGCCGACGGCTCCGTTCCCGCTGACCTTCACCAGCTCGCCTTCCCGCACCTCAGTGCAGGAAAATGTGGCCCCCCACTGTCCGATTCCCTCAAAAGAAATGTTCATCGTGCTCCTCCTCAAAAATTATCTACTCTGAAAACACCAAAAAGCCGCCTGATATATCCGTCACCGCCAACGCTTTCCGGCCCTTTCCCTATGCCGCGGGGATCGCGTCACACCCGAAACAGTTCACCGTCTCCCCGCTCCGCGCCCCGGTCCGCCCGGCGAAGCTGCACGGAAAACACCTTTTCTGCCCGTGCCTCATAGGCTTTTTTCAGCTCCAGCAGCTCCGCCTCCTCCAGCTTGTCCGCGATGGACCGAAACACCGTTCCGTCCAAAGCCTCGTCGCTCACCAGCGCCAGCCGCACCACCTCCCGGCGCAGCGCCGAAAGGTAATTCCGCCCCAGCTCCGCCTGCTTGCGCAGAGTGTCCCAAGCCTCCTGAAATTCCTTCCGCTGTCCCACATACTGCTCCAGCTCCGTGCCCAGCTGACCGCCGAAGCGCTTCATCACGCCGGCCTCTCTCTGTGCAGGCACCGCCACAAAAGACCACTCATAGGCGTCCTTCGGCTCCCGAAGCTCCACATAACACAGCTTTCCGCCATAGCTCTGCCCCTTCTGGTGCTGGCAGCTTCCGCTTTCCTCGCCGCATACGGAGCAAACGCTCCGCCCCACCGCGCACCCAACAGATACTTCCTTTTTAATGCCGCCCTCAATCTCCGCAATCAGGTCCGCGTTTTTCTCGGTCTTCATCAGATAGGCCCACGCCTTGAGATAGCAGTAGCCGTCTCCCGCCGCCGTGCTGCGGCCTGCCTCGCGAACCAGCTCCGTCCGGTAAATTCTTGCCGTCTGCCCCAGCGCGGACCACTGGTGGTCAAACACCCCGCTTTTCCCCACAAACAAATCTCCCAGCGCGTTTAGCGCCGCCTCGTCAAACCGTTCAAAGTCCCGGTCCACCTCGTTGTCGCACAGCCGCACCGCAAAGGTGTATACCTGTTCCGCCGTCAGCGTCCCTTTGGAAAAGCGGTTAATCAGACCCATGTCATCCTCTCCGGCCGCCCACCGCTCCGCCGTTCCTGCGTCCTTTCGCACATCCATTTTTTCGCCCCTTTTCAACCATTATGTAAATCAATCGTCCGTCGCGTCATGCCTTTTTCTCCGCCGCGTCGTTCTCGATCCTCAGCTTCCGCGCCTGCTCCAGATAAAGTGCCGCCCGGGCGTCTTCCACCTCGTCCTGCAAATTGACATCCTCCCAAACCGTCTCAAATCCGCATCCGTAGCCGTGCATTCGCAGCCACAGACTGCAAATTCTCTCCACAGCGGGATTCAGCGTCCGCCGGATGGCGGCTACCTCGGTGGTCAGCATATCTGCCTGCTGGGCGCTCATCCGCTCGGTAGAATTCCAGCTCAGCCCCAGCATAAACGGAGGGATCCCCGTCTTGGCCACAATTTGCTCCAAAATCTGCCGCACCGGCACCTCGCTGTCCAAAATCTGCTCATCCGCGCCGATGGCCTTGATTTCCACGTCGCCTACCGCCACAAAATCCCGCACACGTCCGCTTTTTGCGTCCTGCATAGCGGCAGACCACTCCTCCGCCAATTGCCGGCTGCGCTCCTCCGCCTGCCCCCGTCCGTCCTCTCCGGGCTTACAGGTCACCGCAAACCGCACATTGCCGCACCGCTCCCAGTTGACTCCCACCGTGTGGTAAATCTTCATCAGGATATCTGTCAAAAACGGCATGGAGCGCAAAAGCGATACTCCATAAGGGTTTTCCGTCTCCGGGTTAAATGGGGTAAACAGCAGCAGCTCCTGCCGGGGCAGCGGACCTATTCTCCCGTGCTCATCCGCTCCGCAGAGCTGAAAATTCAGCGGATTGTCTCCCTCGTAAATTTCCAGGTCTTCCGCCCGACCACACAGCAATGCACCAATCTCCCGCCCGTTTTTCGACGTCACGATTTCACCAATGGCCCGGCCGCAGGTCAAAAGCGAATCCAGATAGCACTCCAAAAATGCGTTGATGCCCCGCTGCCCGCGTCCTGTTGGCACTGTCCGCAAAAACTCCCGCAGCGCCCGCTGCGCCGCCGCGTCTGTGCATTTCACATCCACGCCTCCGGTCATCCGGATCAGCTTGTAAACCGCCGCATCCACCACCGGAACGCCCTCCCGGATCGCCCGATACAGCCGCAGCTCGCCGCCCCGCAGGGGCACATACCCATCTAGCACACCAAAGGGATGCCGCTCCGCGTTTCGCAGTTGTACCGCAGTGGCAGCCTTTCCCGGCACTTGTTTCCTCTTTCCGAATCTCATCCTCGCTCCTCCCGCATTTTTACGTTTCCCGCTCCACCCACGTCGCCGCGAAGCCGCCGCTCCGCGGCTTTGCCAGACTCATGGCAAAATACCTCAGATCGTCCATTGCATGGTCATTTTCCTTCTTCGGCGCGTCTTTGCCTCCCGGTTCCCAGCAATAGGCTTCCATCTCCCGCAGGCAGTCCTCACAACTTTCGCAAATCACGATTCTCCCGCTTTTCAGCGCGTCCGCCGTGGTGCGGATGCCGTCCAGCACATCGTTATTTGCCTTTTCAACGTCGTATCCCGCCTGCCGCAGCGCCGCAATAAAGCTGGCCGCCGACGGGTCAACCACCACCGTCTCAATCCGCCGCTCTCCCCCCAGCTTCCGTAAATCCTCCACATATTCCGCGTCGGTTTTCTGCCGTCCCTCCGCCCGGGAGTTGTAGTAATATTCCTTCACCCGAAACCACGCCCCATCCCACAGGCCCCACAGGCCAAAGGACGCGGGATTTGCCGTCCCATAATCCACGGATATGCGCCACCGCTCCGGCTCTTCCTCCGGCGCGTTCCGGCAAAACTTCTCCCGGTCAAAGAAGTCATATACCAGCCCTTGGGCCGCGGCCCATTCCCCCAGCACGAACCGCCGGTAGAAAATTCCGCTGTAACAGCTCCGATACCGCCGCTTGACCTCCGCCGACAGCGCCGGATTGTCCTCCATGGTAAAGTGGAGATACAGCGCCCGCTTCTCCTCCGCCTTGCAAATCCACTCCCGGTAAAACCAGTGCTGAGGCCCCTCCGGGTTGCAATCCATCCACAGCTTGCTTCCCGCTATGGAACACCGGGCGCAGGCCTGCTCCACAAAAGACCTTGGCATCAGCGCCGCTTCATCCAGCAATACGCCGGCAAAGGTGCTTCCCTGAATCAAGGCCGCGCTGGATTCATCTTTTCCACCAAATAAGTAAAATTTGTTCCGCCGCTTCCCACTGCGCACCACCAGCAGATTTTCGGACCGTTTTTCCGTGCACTGCATTCCAAGCTTCCTCAGCTCCGGCACAATTTCTCCCAGCACGTTTCTCCGCAGTGAAAGAATTGTCTTCCCGCACACGCCGAATTGCTGCCCATCAAAGCTGCTCTGGGCCCATAGAAAGAAGGATAGCCCCATAGAAAAGGTCTTTCCGCTGCGAACCGCTCCGTCGCAGATCACCGCGTCGTACTTCTCTCCGTCCGTCTGCCACCACCGCAGCGCCCGCCGCTGCTTCTCAGAGAACCGCACCGCCTCCACGTCCGGGCCCCTCCTTCTCGTCCTCGGTCTTCAGGGCCTGCAAAAACCGCTCCATACCGTCCTCGCCACCTTCCTCCAAAAGGCCCCACAGCGTCTCCAGCGCCTGCACCCGGTCGATGAGCTTCATTTCCGTGCCCTTATCCGTAATTTTCAGCTCCGCCACGTCGGACAAATCCAGCTCTCCCGCCTCCACCAGCTCCCTGCTTGCCAGTTTTGCCGCGTCGGACACTCGTCCGAACGCCATCTGCCCCAGCCGCCGCAAAATGTCCTGCCGGGTGGGCAGCTCCATCCGCCGCATCCATTTCAGCCGCTCGGACACCTCGCTTTTCCGCAGCAGCGCATAGCCATCAGCCCTCCCAATGCTTTTTGCCGCCCGGTTTGGATCCATGGAGATCAGAAATTCCCGGCAAAACCGATCTCGCTCCGCGCCCGTCAGTTTCTTTCCCATCCAATCACCTCGCTCTTCTATACCAGTGCCCCCATTGCCCAAAATTTGCACGTCCGTGTACATCTTTAAAAATTTGCAAAAAAATATCCGCCCTTCGGCGGAGTGGGCGGCCCCGCCGCATAAATCAAAAAACGAGCGGGAAGCCATCAGCTTCCCGCCCGTTTTTATTCTGTTCCCGTGCAGACATTATCCGGTAAAAAAGATATAGGTCAGCGCCCCCACCAGCCCGATTCCCGCCAGCGTCAAATCGAAGGCAAAGGTTTCACCAATTAAAAACCGCTTGGGTTTACGCGCATATACGCCGAAATTTTCGTTCTTCTTGGGTACGAAGATGCCGGGTGCCTTCAGATACAGCAGCTTCTCTCCCACCACTACCAAAAGGTCGCCAAGGCCCGCCGCCGTCCGGGCGCACATCGCCCCAAGGAACGCAAGCCCCCGCACGGCGGGACGGTATACCAGCTCCTCCAAATCCAAACCTTTGGGCCACCGCTCCAGGTATACGGTTCCCTCTGCGGTCTTCCTACACAGCGCCAGCCGCACAATCAGCAGATATACCACCACGCCGATGCCAAGAGAAATCAGCGCCCCCTGCAAATTCACCCATGAAAAATAGTGGAATATCCCGTAACTTTCCCCCGCCCGCAAAAATACGGAGGACCGCTCCGCGATCACCTGCATGGAAACCCAGGGCGTCAACCCAAAGGCCACCAGTAAAAACGCCGTCAATCCCACCGCCAGACCCGTAGCCGGGGTCATGTACTCACGGGCGCTGAATCTCTGCCTCTCCGCCCGCTTTTCTACAAAAATTGCCACAAACAGCTTCGTCATATAGGCCGCCGTCAGCCCCCCGGAAATTAAAAATAGCCATTCCACGGTCTGAAACACGGCCGCAGAGCTTCCTGTGTGCTCCAGATAGTGAACGTATTCCACAATGCTCTCGTGCAGCAGCGTCTTGCTGATATAACCCGAGGTTCCCGGTATGCCCACAATCGCCGCCGCGCCCACAAAAAATATCGCTTTCAGCATGGGCCTGTTCCGTCCCCAGCCCCGCAGCTCGTTTAAGTCCAGCGCGTGGGTCGCCAGATAAATCACGCCCGCCGACACAAACAGCACCAGCTTAATCAGCCCGTGATTCACCATGTGCAGCACAGTGCCCCATGCCGCCAGAACATTGTCCTCCCCCAGATATCCCTGCATAGCCACGCCGATCAGGATAAACCCGATCTGAGACATGGACGAGCAGGCCAGCGCCCGCTTCAGATTGATGGAGAACAGCGCAAGCACCGCCCCCAGCACCATGGTCACGGTTCCTGAGATAAGAAGCACCCCGTTCCATTCGACGCTTGAAAAAAGCAGATACCGGGAAATGATTAAAATACCGAAGATTCCGCTCTTGGTCAAAATTCCGCTCAGCAGTGCCGACGCCGGCGCGGGTGCCACGGGATGAGCCTTTGGCAGCCAGATGTGCAGGGGAACCATGCCCGCCTTCGCCCCAAAGCCCGTCAGGCAGAACAGACCCGCCGCCAGCAGTTCTCCCCGCCGTCCGTCTTCCAGCGCCGCCACCAGTGCGGGAAGCTCCCGAAATACCAACGACCCCAGCAGATGGTCCAGCATCAAAAGCCCCACCAGCAGCATCATTCCTCCAAACACCGCCACCGCCAGATAGGTCTGTCCGGCCCGCAATGCGTCGGGATTCTCATTCTGCGCCACCCATACATAGGAGGCGAAGGACATTATTTCAAAAAATATAAACAGCGTGAAAAAATCCGC
Organism: Oscillibacter sp.; assembly: GCF_032018205.1. Lineage (GTDB taxonomy): Bacteria > Bacillota > Clostridia > Oscillospirales > Oscillospiraceae > Oscillibacter. Next base: position 64,000 of record NZ_DALZOY010000015.1, read on the forward strand.
CGCCAGAAACACGCCCATCAGCGCCCCCAGCGTCACCATCCATGCGCAGTAGTAGCGGTTCACACCCTCTCGGTCCGCAAAATATTCCTTGCTGGGCAGCGCCGTCATCAGCCACAAAAATGCCGCCATAACAGCCATGGTCGTGTGGAAGCTTCCCGCCTCAAACCGCAGCCCCAGCCCGCACAATTGAGGGAGCACCGCAGTTCCCGGCTCAAAGAGAAGCAGCAGCGCCGCAAAAATCTCCACGCCCGGAATAATGCGGACATACAGATTGCGGTACTCGCGTCCTCTTCTTCGCATGGGGTATACGAAATACGCCGCCAGAAACGGGAAAAGCACCAAAAACAGCAGTAAAAACGAACTCATTCAGTGTTTTCTCCTTTCATAGCGTGTTCAGACTCACCGCCTGCAAAAATTCAATCAGCGGCGCGGAAAACAGCGCCAGTACAATTCCCGCCGCCGCCAGCACCATCAGCGGAATGGTCATCGCCGGACCCGGATCGTGAATTTTGGAAAGTGCCTCATGGTCCACCGCGCCCACTGGAAACCATGCCCGGACGAAAATAGTCATCATATACAGCGTGGTCAGTAGCGTGGATAAAATCAGCGCCCCAATTCCGAAATAGGCCCACGGGTCCTCCGAGATCACCGCCGCCGTGCAAATCATCCACTTTCCCACAAAGCCCCCCAAAGGCGGCACGCCGATCAGGGCAAAGGCCGACACGGTAAACGTCCCGAATACCACCGGCATCCGCCGTCCCAATCCCTCGAATTCATAGATATACTCCCGCCCGCTCTTTTGTATAATGGAACCGGCGCAGCAGAACATGGTAATTTTCACCACCGCGTGATAGACCATGTGGGTCAGTGCGCCCACCAGTCCCGCGGGCAGCATCAGCGTCAGCGAAAAAAGGATGTAGCTCAGATTGCTCACAGTGGAAAAAGCCAGCCGCCGCTTCAGGTGCGGCGTGCGCAGTGCCCTGGCCGCACCGTAAATGATCGTCAGAATCGCCGCCGTCATCACCACGTACTGCGCCCAGCTTCCCCGCAGAAAATCCGCGCCAAATCCAAAATAGATCAGCCGCAGCACCGCAAAGGCCCCTGCCTTCACCACCGCCACCGCGTGGAGCAGGGCGGACACCGGCGTAGGCGCCACAGACGCATCCGGCAGCCACCCACCGAAGGGAAACACGGCTGCTTTCACGCCAAAGCCGAAAAACGCCAAAACGAACACCGCCCACAGCGTGGTCTCGTTTCCCGCTGCCTTTGCAAGATCCAGCACACCGCCATAGGTAAAGTCCAGCGTTGTCCCATAGCGCAGCAGAAACACAATGCCGATAAAAGCGAACGCCGCCCCCGACAGGGAATACACCAAGTATTTTCTCCCCGCGTACCGGGCCTTCTCGTCCATAAAGTGCATCACCAGCGGCAGTGTCGCCAATGTCAACAGCTCATAGAACAGATACAGGGTGAGAAAATCCTCCGCAAACGCAATCCCCAGCACCACGCCGAAGCTTGCAATCCAGAACCCGAAAAACCGGCTTTCGTGTCCCTCGTGGGACATGTAATCCAGACTGTACAGCGTAATCAGCGGCCACAAGGCCGACACAATGGCCCCATATACCATCGAACACCCATCAATCCGCAAAGAGATGGAAAACTCGCTGGAAAACCGCACCAGCGTGCAGGCCGGAGCCGTATCCGCCAGCCCCGCCGCAATGATGGCGGCAAAGGAAAGCCCCGCCGTCAGCAGCACGGAGCCCATAATATAGGCGTTGCGCACCTTGCGCTCTCCGGGCTGTAAAATCGTCAGCCCAATACCCAGTGCTACAGAAATCAAGATGGGCAGCGCCTGAAGCCATTGCATCCGCACGCCTCCTTTCTCTTCAGTCTAATCAGAATATCTGCGGCAGCAGCGCGGAAATCCACGCCTGCAAACCGTTTGGAAACAATCCCAGTACCAGCACCGCAATGCTCATTACCAGCATGGGCGCCGTCATCAGCGGCCCCACCTCCCTGCGCTCCACCAGTACGTCTCTTCCAGGGAAAAATCCCCGCACCACAATGGGCAGCAGGTATCCGGCGGTCATCAGCGCCGATAAAATCAGCATCGCCACGCCCACATACCCCAGCGTCCGGACCTCAAAATCCAGCGCGGCGGAAGCCAGATACCACTTGCTGATAAACCCGCTCATGGGCGGAATCCCGATGATGGACAGCGCCGCGGCGGAAAAGCATACCATGGTCCTTGGCATCCGCTTGCCGATGCCCGCCAGTTGATCCACATGAGTGAAATTGGTGGCCACAATAATGGCTCCCGCCGCCAGAAATAGGGTATCCTTTGCCAGCGCGTGGAAGGTCATCTGTAAAAGCGCACCCCGCACGCCCCCGGGAGTAAGCAGCAGCAGTCCGAACAGCACATAGGACACCTGACTCACCGTGGAATAAGCCAGCCGCTTCTTGAGAATCTTTTCCTTCAGCGCCAGCATGGACCCCGTAAACACTGTGCACAGCGTCAGAGCAATCAGTGCATATTGCGCCCAGCTCCCCCGCAGGAACTCCGCGCCGAACAGATAATACGTCACCCGTATAATGGCCAGCACACCGCCCTTGGTAATCACGCCAGACAGCACGGCCGAGGCCGGAGCCGGGGCCACGGGATGTGCCGTGGGAAGCCACGCCTGCATAGGCATCATGCCCGCCTTTGCGCCAAAGCCGATGGTCATCACCAGAAACACAATCAAAAGCAGTGGCCTGTGAGCCGCCGCCAGCGGCAGATTCAGCGCGCCGCCGCCGGTAAAGCTTTGGTCGGTCAAAAAGTGGGATAGAAAAAAATATCCCGCCAGCGCCATTCCCGCACCAAATACCGAATACCCCAGATACTTCAACCCCGCCCGGCGCGCCGCAGGCGTGCCGCCGTGCAGAACCAGCGGCGCGGTCAAAAGCGTCATCAGCTCGAAAAACATGTATAGCGTCACAAAGTTGTCTGCAAGGGCAAGGCCCATCAGCGTCCCCATGGTCATGGTATAAAAGCCCTGAAACTGCTGGCCCTTTCCCCCGTGTCGGAGATACGGCTCGGCAAATACCGCCACCGGAAGCCAGATTCCTGAAATCAGCACCATAAAAAACTTTCCAAGAGAGTCGCTTTGCAGCGCCAGATATAAGGACCCTTCAATGGTCATCAGCCGCAGCGACTGCTCCGGCAGCGCGCACAAAATCCCCGCCGCCGCCGCCGTAAGCACGGTCAGCCCCAGCGCCAGCCGGTTGCGGGTCTTCTCATCCCTCTCCCGGAAGACGAACACGCCTCCGAGTATCGGCAGCAAAATCGGTAGTAACAGCAAAGCGGTTCTCCCCTCGCAAAAATTCCATTTCTCTTCCCCGGGACTGCGCTCACATCAGCCGGATGCCCGCATAAATCACATTCATCACCGGATGATAGACAATGCCCAGCAGGAAAATCAGGCAGATAAACAGCGCGGACGCCGTGAAGAAAGAGCGGTCAAAGCGCGTGTCCTCCGGCTCCACGTCATGCATGACCTCCCGGATCTCCTCCCAAGGAGGCCGCACCCAGATGGCCAGCGTCGCCGGCACATAGTACAGCGCGTTCAGCACCGTAGAAACCGCGATGGTCAACAGCACCGCCGCCACGTAGGGCGACTCCAGCGCCGCCTCCGAAAGGTAGAGCTTGGATACAAACCCCCCCAGCAGGGGAATGCCGATCATGCTCAGTGCGCCCACGGTAAAGCCCACTCCAGCGCCAAAATCCCGATAGGCGCTGCCCCGCAGGTTTTTCAGGGATCGGTGATGCCCGCTGACGTCGGATAGCCGCCCGGCGCAGAGAAACAGCAGAGGCTTGCAGGCCGCGTGGACTAAAATATGAAAGCACGCCGCCGCCACGCCAAACTCCGTTCCAAGCCCCAGCCCCATAAAAATATACCCGATCTGCGCCACCGAGGAGTTTGCCAGCATCCGCTTTACGTGATATTCCCGCATGGCCGCCAGGGACCCGAAAATCATTCCCAGCATCCCCGCAATCAGCAAAATGCGGGTCACGCCCACCTCGCGCATCAGCTCCAGCCCGAACACCCGCGTCATCAGCGTGATAATCAGCACCACATAGCCCTTCAGCACAATGCCCGAGAGAATCGCCGAGGAGGACGAGGTGGCTCCGCCGTGCGCGTCCGGCAGCCACAGGTGGAAGGGAAACATGGCGCTCTTGATGCCAAGGCCCACCACCATCAGCCCGATGGACACAATCAGGGGCCTGTGATACTGTCCCAGCTCCGCCAAAATCTCCACCGCCCTTGCCAGCGGCTCCATCAGAAGATACCCGCCAATGCTGTCCAGCAGGGCGAGGCCGATCAGAAACAGGCCGGAGCCTAAAAGGCTCATAAACAGATAGCGGATGGTAGCGATGAGATTCGGTCCCGTGTCCTTTGCCATCACCATGGCGCAGGCCGCGATGGTGGTAATCTCGATAAACACATAGGCGGTAAACATGTCGTTGGTGTAAATCAGCGCCAAAATTCCCGCCAGCATCAGGTCCGCCATCACGAAATACAGTCCCTGCTTCTCCGGCAAAATGTCATGTGACAGCCCCCGTCCGCCGCCCAGCAGCGACAGGCCCATCACAATGGAAAAAGTCGTCGCCAGCAGCGCCTGCAACGGTCCTGCCTTAATGGCGTTCCCATAAGGCGCGGCAAACCGCCCCATGGAGTACACAAAGCTCACATCCCGGGTGTACACATAGTACAGCAGCACCGCCGACAGCATGGCAGTCACCGCCGTCATGGCCAGCGCCAGTACATAGGCCCTCCGCCCATCCCGAATCACCGAGGACAGCACGCCGCAGAAAATGGCGGCAAACATGCTGAGAAAGGGGAGGTTTTCATAGAAAGGGCGCATCAATCCTCCTCCTTCTTGGCCCGCTCCAGCAGCTCGGGCAGCTCAACGGTTCCATACCGCTGGTAGATGCGCTGCACCAGCGCCAGAGAAAACGCCGTCACGCTGACAGACACCACGATTCCCGTCAGCACCAGACCGCTGGGAATCGGGTTGATGTACAGTGAAGCGTTGGCGGCTCCTTCTTCCACAATGGGTGCGCCGTGTCCCTCGATATATCCAAGGGATGCCAGCAGCATAAAGATGGCGGAATCCATGATGCTCAGCCCGATGACCTTTTTCACCAGATTCTGCTGAAGCATCATGTTCAGAAGTCCGATTCCGAATAAAATCACCGCCACCACGGCAAAGCGGTTCTGGGCAACCAATTCCGGCATCAGATCTTCCCCCTTTGAAACATTGCATAAAATCCATAAATGGCGCAGGCCACCACCAGCCCCACCGCCAGCTCAATCACCGTCATCATCCACTCCATGTCGATGGATAGCCCATTTGCCCCCGCAAAGATGTACACGCCGTAGGTCAGCGCATAGGCCATCAGCCCCACCACCCGTACACCGCTGTACAGGCTGCGGGTCAGCAATCTGCTCAGCCGCTCCGGCCCGAAGGCCACGGAATATAAAATCAGTCCTCCGCTGAGAATCGCGCCTCCGGAAAAGCCCCCTCCCGGGGACGACTCTCCGTTCATCAGCACATACGCCGCAAACAGGAAGACAAACGGGATGAGAAGCTTGGCGGACTTTTGTAGAATGTTGTCCTCATGGGCCCGCTCCGCAGCATCCTCCCGTTTCAGTCTTAGCTGCGCCCTCTCTCCGGTGTTGTTTTTGTCCCTTTGCAGCAAAATCATCACGCTGCTCACCGCCAGAAACAACACGCAGCTCTCCCCCAGCGTGTCAAACCCGCGATAGCACAAAATCATGCCCGTCACCGCGTTGCTGGCGCCCGTTTCCTCCACGGTGTTCTCCAGATAGTGCCGGGACACCTCGTTGTTGGTGGGGTTTCCCGGCTGCCCGAAGGGCGGGATATAAATTACCGTAGACAGCAGAATGAAAATCAATATCACGCACAAAAGTCCTGCCGCCAGCGGGTATAGCCCGAGGAATTTTTTCAGCCGCAGCCTCTCCCGCGCCTCATGCAGTTCGTGCGTCTCCTGTGGCCGCGCGGTGCGCCGGTGGTCCATCACATATTGGGTGGTGGGATCTCCGGCCTCCACCTCGCCGTTCACCCAGTCGGCAAACCTCTTCCATCCGCCCCGCTCACTCATCCCGCGTTCCTTTCAGCGCATTGATTTTCTTCAATGTCAGAAAGAAGAGGATGCCGCTGACGCCCGCGCCAACCGCCGCCTCCGTCATGGCTAAATCGGGGCTTTCCAGCACGCTCCACAGTACCGCCAGCATCACGGAAAACGAGAGATACACAATGACCGACGCCAGCAGCCGCTTACAAAGCGGAGCAGCCGCCGCGCAGACAATCAGGCCAACCAGCAAAATATTTTCCAATAGCGTCATCGTATCTCCACCTTACATTCCGCCTTTAGATTGGGATTGGTAACCGTCTCCACCTGTGCAATCAGGTGGCTCGCCACGGGGCTGGTAATCCACAAAAATACCAGAATCAACAGTGCCTTCAAGGAAGCAAGAGTGGGTGCATGAAATAAAATGATTCCCACCAGAATGCAGAAAATCCCCAGCGCGTCTCCCACGGCGGCGGCGTGCATCCGGTTCAGGGCCCGGTCAAACCGGAAAAGCCCCAGCACCGCCGTAAAAAACGTAAAAATACCAAAGGCCAGAAATACCAGCCCCAGCCCGGTCATGATGTCACTCCGCATGCTCCGCCGCCTCCTTTTCCTCTTCTGCGGCCTTGGCGCACTTTTCCTTACGCCAGTGGCGTATCAGCACCATCCGCGCCATCACCGTCACCGTCAAAAAGCTCAAAAGAGCGTAAACCAGCGCCACGTCCACCAAAAAGGCCTCGCCCATCCGCACCGATAAAATGGCAATTACCGCTACGGCCATGGTGTTGATCATGTTTACAGCCACAATCCGGTCGGTAAACCGCGGACCAATCACCGCACGCACCAGCGTGGCCAGCATCAGCACCGCCAGTAAAACCACCGCCGCCGTCAGTGCCGCGTTTTTAACATCGGTCATACGTTCTTCTCCAAGCCCAGCAGCTTTCGCTCAAATTCGCCATGCTCCAGCCCTTCGGCAAGAGACGCATCCAGCGTGTGGACGCACAAAAGATTCTCCTCCTGAGACACGACAATGGTCCCCGCCGTCAGCGTAATGGCGTCGCTGAGGGCGGCCCGGGCGCTCTGGTGCGTCAAATCTGTCCGAAACCAGATAAGTCTTGGTTCCATGTTCCGTCCCTTGGTGTAAATAAGACGCATGACCACCAGTCCCGCCAAAAGCATCTCCTTCACCAGATAGGCGAGATACCGAATGGCGCTGCCCGTTTTTTTCAAAGCCGCCCAGTCTCCCCTGGGACTGTATCCCAGCGTTTTGCAGGCCAGCAGGTACAATCCTGCGGAAACGGCGCCCCCGATGATGCAGACCTCAAGGTCCAACTCTCCCGATAAAAATATCCACAGTCCAAACAGTAAAATCAGCAAGCCGCCGCCCCCTTTCGGTTAAATTCCCTGCCGTCCCCTCACAGGAGTTCGTCTGCGCCAGGCCGCTCTTTCGCGTACTCCTGCACATACCTTATAAAATTCCGCGTCACGGGGGACACGGATTTCAATTGCGGCACGCCCATTCCCAGAACACGGTACTGGGGCGGGTCCAGCGGCATGGCCACCGCGTCGCTGCGATAGTTGCGCAAAAGCAGCTCCGACAGAATGGAAACCCCCAGCCCCGCCGTCACCAGATTGACGATTGCATAGTCGTTGCAGGCGGAAAAGCGGATGTGTGGGTAGTGTTCCAACTGGTCCAGCACATGATGTACCTCGTAGTCATAACCCGCCATGGGCATAATAAACTGCTCGTTTTTAAACGCCTCCACAGGCACGGAGTCTCTCTCCGTCAAAGGGTGGCCCGGCGGCAGCAGCGCCAGCATCTCGTCCCTGCACAGGGGCAGCCAGTCAAAGGACCGGTTTTCTCCGCCGGTGTACAGGCACAAATCCGCCTCGTGGGCGTCCATCATGGCGTTGATGCGGTCTGCGCCTCCCTCAATGATCTGAATCTCCACATTGGGATAGTCCTTTTGAAAGGCGCTGATGATGTTTGGAAGCCAGTAACTGGCCATGCTGGAAAAGGATGCAATGCGAATATGCCCCGTATCCGCGCCCTTGATCTTCGCAATGTTCTGCTCCAAGTTTTCGTTGGTGCTCAATAGCTGGCGGATAATGGGCAGCAGCATCTCCCCCTCGGAATTGGGGCGAATGCCCGAGGAGGTGCGAATCATCAGAGAAAATCCTACCTCATCCTCCAGAGACTGCATCATGTGACTGATGCCCGACTGCGTATACCCAAGCTCTTCGGACGCTTTCGACAGGCTTCCCAGCTCCACGGCACGGACGAACGCCTCGTATTTTTTTATGTTCACGCGCTATGCCGCCCTTTCATGTTTCTTAGTACAAATAAGACATTCTCTAATATCCTTCTTTATGTTATCGTATTTATTTTTGAAATGCAAGATTTTTTTATGTCTGTTCATAAATCCGTTTTGTACCCGGTTTTTATATCCTCCGGACTTTTCCCGGTATTTGGAAGCAGCAGTCCGCCTGCTCGGCCTTCTCCGTGAAAAGGACCGCCATCTTTTCCGGCGGCTCTTTTCCTCGCATATCCCTCCTCGTCTTCGCATAGGCTTTTCCAACAAGGGGGAATGTTGAAATGATGATTCATGTGGTCGCCGCCGGCGAAACCGTCGATTCCATCGCCGCCGCTTACGGAGTTGATCCCTTCCGGCTGGCAGCGGATAACGAGGTGGGGGCTTCCGGCGCTCTTGCAGTGGGACAAACTCTGGTTGTCCGATTTCCGGAGCTGGTCCATGCCGTCCGTCTCGGAGATACGCTAACTTCCATTGCAGCGGAATATGGCGTAAGTGTCCGGAAGCTTTATCAGAACAACTGGAGTCTGGGCGGTCTTCCCGCGCTGGAGGAAGGGATGGAGCTCGTCATCGCTTATCAGGACCCTCCCACCGACTCCGCCGTTTTCAACGGCTATGCTTACCCCTTTACCGACACGCTGCTGTTGGACGCACAAACGCCATACCTCACCTATCTCACCCCCTTTACCTACGGTATCACGGCGGAGGGGGGCCTTCTCCCGCTGAACGACGACGCGCTGCTGCTCTCCGCCAGAACCCATGGGGCGCGGCCTGTGCTTCATCTTTCCTCCTACACGGAGGAGGATCGGTTTGACTCCGAGCGCGCCACGCTGGTCCTTACAGACGAGGCCGCCCAAAACCGGCTTATCTCCGATGTAGATGCCCTGCTGCGTGAAAAGGGCTTTGCGGGAATCGACGTGGATTTCGAGTTTCTTCCCGCCGCTCTGGCCGTGCCCTATGCGGACTTTCTCGCCCGCCTGCGCCGCGTTTTCGGTGCGCAGGGCTATTTTGTCTGGGCGGCTCTTTCGCCCAAAACCTCGTCCGCCCAGCCGGGCCTGCTCTATGAAGCCCACAACTATGCCGCAATCTCCTCCTCCGTGGACGCCGTCCTTTTAATGACGTACGAATGGGGTTACACATATCAACCATCATCTTATAAGTGACAAAGCCCCCAGAGATATTCTCTTGGGGGCTTCTCTTATGCCCTCAGCAAATTACCTAATGGCTTTTCCAGATGGATCTTTAATGTTGCACAAATACATCCCTCTATCTTTATGCACATTTACCCCCAACTGGGGGTAGATTTTCCTTGACTTTACCCCCAGTTGGGGGTATACTAAGAACATAAAGCAGGAACACAAAGCAAAAAACGGAGGGACAAAAAATGACACTCTACCACTTTTCAAACTCCAAGTTCGATAGTTTTAATTCTTCTCTTCTCGGCAACGCCACCGTGGAGCGTGCCAGTGACTACGATGATACCATGATCGTGTCCCGCTTTGGCTTCTGCTTTATTGAGGAAGATGAGATTGAAGCGCTGGAGAATGTTTATGGTGAAGATTTCGGTGCTCACCTCGCAGAATGCGAGTTCGACGGCTCTGAAAACTTTGATTCCACCTACGATGATTTTTGTGCATGGGTGGAACGGGACGGAGAAGACTCCGTTCGGTCCTGCCTCGCTGAAGATGGGATTGAATATCTCTGCCTTTGGAATGGCGCTTTTAACGAAATCATTGTTCTGGATTCCTCTAAAGTGCAGATTCTGAACTGGATTAAATAAAAAATGCCGCCCCCGTCCGGCTAAAGGCGGGGAGAAGGAGAATTGCCATGATAAAGATTATGTACGCAGGACTGACTCCCACCGGGGCCACGGATGCCAACGGCAACAATTGCGAATGGGCTTGGGCCGAATCCACCGAAGCCGAATACGGCGAGGAGTGGGAAGGCAATGTCGCGGGCTATGTTGAAAATCTTGATTTGCCCGAGGGCGTAGAGATCAGCGGCGAATATAGTGGCTCCATCCACAATCTGCCGGAAGGGGCCGTAGTGCTCACGCAGGACGGGGAGCCGGTAGAAATTTATTGGGCCAAAGGCTCGAAAGTAGCGCAGTTTCGGAAAGAGCGCGGAATGACGCAGCAGCGGCTTGCTGATATAGCTGGAATCCGTATCAATCAGGTGCAAAGATTTGAGAGCGGGGAACGGCAGATCAGTGGGGCATCTCTCCTCGTTGCGGTAAAAATCGCGGACGCGCTGGGGATTCAGGATTTGCGAGAACTACTATAAAAGTTCCCCCGCTGGTAAAATTCCAGCGGGGGAGCTTTCTTTGTGCCCAATTCGGACACCATTTCGCGGGGCAGCTATCCCCCGAACTTCACATGATACCGGTGCAGCATCGTGACAAACTGCTTTCGGGTCAGCGGACTGTCCAGCATCAGATCGCCAGAGGTATTCCCCTGCATGATGCCGCTGTCTACGGCCCACTGCACGCTCTCCGGCAGCTCCGCCGCATACACGGGCCTCACAGCCCCCAGAATCGACTTTGCGGCCCGTGTGCGCTCCATAACCTGCCCGCCGTTGGAGTCGTTCCCTACGGCGGTATTGCCCTCAATGCACAGGTAGCCGGTACCCGTGAGCTGCGCGATGATCCCGCAGTGATCGGGAACCTTGTCCCCGCCCCAGTCATAAATCACAATGTCCCCTGGCAGGTATCCGGACGTGATCCACATCCCCGCTTGTTTGGCCGCGTTCATCAGCGCGGTGCAGCTCGCCGTTTTTACGGGCAGGGATACGCCCGCCTGCGCGCAGCACCACCACGCAAATACCACACACCACGGGTACGAGTCGCCGGACACCTCCCGCCCGTAGTACCAGGTGTTGTATTTCACCTTGTTGCTTCCGGCCGGGGATTCCTTTACTCCCACCTCCGCCCGGGCAATAGCAAGCAGTTCCTTTGCCGTCTTCATCTCACGCCTTCACTTCCGGCAGCCCCGCCACGCTTGTCAGCAGGGACAGTGCCCCTGCCAGCACGGACGCGGATACCACCATGCGCCAGTCCACCGCACCCAGCACAGCCGCCGTGCCGATGGTGGCCACCGCCGTCTGCGCCACGGTCTTGATGCCTCTCACGCCCGCCGCCTTGGCCCAAGTCTTCCAGTTTTTCATATGTACCTCCCTTTCTTTGGGGCGGGGCTTGTGCCCCGCCCCGTCCTCATTACTCCGTCTTTCCGGGCCGCTTGATCGGCTCACCCGGGACCACAGTACCATCGTCGGCCACATAGCCGGGACTGTGGCTCGTCAGCACCGCCTTGGTGGCGTAGCCCATCTCGTCGTAGGTGATCGCAAAGCAGCCCTGCTGCACGGTTTTGCCCGCGTGTTCGGGCTTTCTGCTCATGTCGGGATTGTTCATACTGATGTACCTCCAAAAATATATTTTCTGCCGCCCCAGGCGGCTGGGTTACTTGTCAAGGATGTCTCCGTGCGCCTGTTTGTTCAGGTGCTTTTCCAGCTTGTCCAGCGCATCATGCACGGGGCCATTGCAGCCCTGCTCCGCAAGCCCCTGCAAGCACGCCTTAATGCCATAGCAAAGCAGCGTCTGCTCCGTCTGGATGGCACGGATGGTCTTACTTTGCGTCCGGTCGCGCTCAATAAATTTGTAGACTGCCAGCACTGCACTGCCAATCATGATTAGCGATCCCAGCAGTCTGGCCAGATCGTTGAGCGTCTCCGCGTTGATGTACATTCCCTGCCCTCACTTCCAATAGTATCGCGGCCTCTCGCCGCCCCTGACGGCGTACCGCATCCAGTCCAGCCCTACAATCACCGGCCCGCTCACAGCGCACCACAGGGCCGTAAACTGCGGGCATACCTGCCCCATCAGATTTCCCGGCATATGGGAATAGTCCCACACGTCCCAGCCCAGCCATAGATTGACGATGCACCCGGCCAGAAATTCCGCCGCCGTGATGGCAAGGCCGCACAGGATGGCTTGTGTCCAAATCGGACACCGCCACGGCAGCTCCGCGCCCATCCGCTCCATGACGAGGCCAAGCAGCAGCGCCAGCACCAGCATGGTCCAGCTAATCCCCTCGGGATGTCCCCGCGCGGTCTTCCAAATAACCTCCAGCAAAAAGTATGTAACCCCTACGAAGCACGCCAGCGAGCCGGAAAGAATTACGTCTCCGCGCTTACCCATTGCCGCCCTCCGCAGCGGCCAGCACCGCCGCCATATGCGCCGCCAAATCCTCCGGCAGCTCCGCCCCGTATGTAATGTCCTGCACCGCTGCCGTCGTCTCGCAGCGCTTGGCCCACGCCCGCAGGTGGTTGCAGTAAGTCTGGTGGTATAGGATGTGCGCTGTGGCCGTCCGCGCCATGAGAGCGATATCCTCCGCCGGGTAGATTTCGCACAGCGCCCCGTCCAGATGATAGGCATAGCCGGTCCCGCCCGCCAGAATCGCCGCCTGCGCCGTGCTGAGGTTGATCTGGTCCGGCAGCGTCAGCGTAAGATGCCCCGCCGTGCCGTCGCTCAGCGTCACACCGCACCCGGCAAAGATTGCCGCATCGCAGGCGGCGTTAACCTCCGCCAGCTTGTCCGCCTGCACCTCCTCCAGCGACGGCTCCACCGGCACAGGCTCCGGCGTGTTGGAAAGAATCACGGTATTTCCCCGGATACGGGGATACTGATAATCCGCCACGGTGTCCGTCCGCAGGCACATACCGCCGTCCGCCGTGTAGAGCGATACCGTGGCCCCCAGCTCCGCCGGGGCCTCCTCTAAGGTATACCGCACCTCTCCGGGGCTGATGCTCTGATCAAGCACGGTGTGGTGCTTATTTGTTTTGGTTGTGATGTACATGCTTTTCTCTCCTTTTACCCTTGCCGGTATACGTCAAAAGTTATTGTGGTCGATGCTCCGACATTGTCCGAACCCACAACGCAAACTTTCCCTGAAAGTTGATCATACGTTCCAAAAACTGAAAATGTAGATGTTCCTAGGGTGTAATGCCCTATTAGCAAGTCTCCGATTTGCAAAGGGATGCCTGTGAAATTTGCGGGTGGTAATAGCACAATCTTGTTGCTTATGTAAAAACTGCTAGCAACTGTTCCGACCTTTGAGCTTCCGCCCCTGCGCGTGATAAAACACTCTCCCATCACGCCACCGCCTTACGGCGACAGTTACGTGCCGTAGATGTAGTTGTACTCAAACCCGTAAAGGTTTGTTCTAACATACTCCGAATTAGCAACAGCAAATCCGACATCGACGATTTGGAGATACACTTGATAGATCGCCCCTTGATGATAATATTGTGGGCTGCCAGTGATGGCAAGTCCGCCCGCAAAGAATCCGCGCCCGATGGTCTTGTCGTTGCATACCACCAGCACCCACTTTGGCGTGACGCCCAGTGAGATTGTCCGCGTTGTCTGCCCGTCGCCGGTGTACGTCCCGCACTTAACTCCGCCGCCCTGCGGATGCCCTGCCAAGATGCACTCACCCATTGCAAGCACCTCCCGCAGAGCGTCCGCAACAGGCAGACAAAACTAATTGTGTGTGTGTGTGTGTGTGTGTGTGTGTGTACATCTGTGCGGACTTTTGTTTCTGATTCATGGACTATTTGCTCCTTTCTTTACCAAGCGATGTACTGATAGGTCCCTTGGAAGAACACGCAAGCGCCTGCCGAAATTGTCCCCGTGGTTTTATCATACGAGCCACCATATGGCGAACCTGCTTCCGTTTCTCCGTTGATGCTTCCACTAGCGCCTCGATGCAGAATGACGGTATTTTCCATCTTCAAAATTGACACAGCACCAGCCTTATTCTGCATATCAAGATACACGTACGAACTTCCAGCCGGTGATAAAAACAAAGCGAAATGTTCTCTCCCTACAATTTCCGGGATTGTAACTGTGGATACATAGCTGGAACTCGGAAAGGCAATCGTGCCAGTCACTACACCGGGACCACCGCCCCGGCGGGATACAAATGCCTCGCCCATCACCGCACCACCTTAAACTGCACCGGGAATGCCACGGTGGGCGCTTCCGTGCACCAGATTTG
>NZ_DALZOY010000016.1:0-46647 GCF_032018205.1 Oscillibacter sp.
TTATAGCTTCGGGGCGCGGCTTTTCTGTTCGGTTTTTCTGGCTCTTCCCTTCAATCGCAAATAAGCCCCGTGGACTTTAAACTCCCGTCCCGGCTTTCACCGCTCACCCATCCCGTATTTTTCAGCGTGGGATTTATAGGCCGCCGTTCGGTCTTGGCTCTCACGCACCCGCCAGCAGCTTTTCCCCTGCCAGCGCCATCTGCGCCGGGGTGGGCGTCCAGGCAAAGGCAATGCGCACGATGCGCCGATTTCGACACAGCAGCCAAGAGTTCATTTCCTCTCCGTCCATGCTTAGGCGGTAGGCCACCTCCGCCCCCCACGGCGCTTCGTCCGCAGCATTGTACTCCAGCCCGATTAGTTCTTCTGTCCTTAAATAATCCCGCAGGCAGGCCCGGTACAAAAAGTAGGTTTTCACGTCAAAAATATCGTAGTCCAGCGATTCCCAGTTTTCATACTCCACCTGCCGTCCCTCCCGCAACGACGCAAACGGGCTCCAGTGCTCCGTCAGCTCATAGGACCAGGGTAGCTCCTCTATCGGCTGTAAGTCCTCAATTTTCAGGGGAAGCGGGTCACGGTGAAGCGTCCACTCGGAGCCGTGGGACGTGACGTAGGTTTCCGTCTTCTCTCCGCCAAACCATCCGTTGTCCCCAGCACGCAACACGATAAAAGGAATCGCCGCCAGCACCGCCGCCGCCAGCACAAAGGCCAGGCCGGTAGACACCAGGCGGTTTGTCCATGCGCTCACCCCCTTCCGCTTCATCCAGCCCCGCAGGCCCCGGACGGTCACGCCTAAAAGCGCGTAAAAGCACAGAAAAAACAGCAGTGCGGCCAGCAGTCCGTGCCCGTACTGCAGTGCCGCTGGGATATACATCAATGCCAACACGACCACCGCCAGCGCCATTAGCGCTATTTGCCGCGCCCTTGCAAAGCGGCTCCGCCCCGAGCGGCAGGGGCCTCCCTGCTCCACCGACCGCTTTGCCGCCCGGAACCACAGAAAATAGGACAGCAGCAGCAACGCAAAATAGCTTACCAGCGCCAGCATCATCAGCGCCGCGCCCAGCTGCACCCCGTCTGACAAAAAGCGGGACCAATGAAGTGCCCCCGCACGCAGTTGTATGACCAAATTGAGTCCAAACAACGCTAGCAGCACAAAATTTCCCGGCAGGAAATTCTTTTTCATGGCCCGGTGGATGGCCTCCAGCTTCACGGCCCCCTCCGTCTCAATGGGGGGCGCGTCCTCCCGCAAGGTTGAAAAAATCAGCATCTGATGCAACCCCGCCACAAAGTCCCACCCGGCCGCCGCGCAGTATTCCAGCAGCGTTTCCTCGTTTTCTGTGGGCGAGGGATTGAACTCCGAGGACTCGGAAAAATAGGTCACGGCATAGCGCACCCGTGCCGGCTCCGCCCGGCGGTAGTGCCAGAAAAGCCCAATCTTCTCCAGTCGCCAGCCCTTTGCCGCCATATTTTCCAGATGCTCCTCGATATTTGCGTCCTGATAGAACTCATACCACATCAGTGTCCGCTTTGTCTCTCTCATGCCCTTCCCCCTCCTGTGCCATGTCGCCGGTAATCCGCCAGCAGCGTTTCCATCCGATTGGCCTCCGCCAGCAGCGCCCGCTCCCCCACCGCCGTAAGACGGTAGCTTCTCCGGCGGCCCTCTACGGCCGTCTCCTCAATCATTTCCTCATTTAGAAATCTTTCCAGCAGGTTGTACAGCGTTCCCGGCCCAATCATTACCCGATTGCCTGTCAGCTCCGCCACCCGGGCCATCACGTCCGCGCCGCACAGCTCCTCCCGCAGAGAAAGAAGAATGTAAAACATCTGCTCCGTCAGAGTTTGAAATTTTTCCCGGGCCATCCGTCTGCTCCTCCTTTCAGATATCGAATATCGCTATTCCAAATAATAACATCGAATATCGCTATTGTCAACGGGCAATCAAAAAAGCGGGAGCATAAAGCTCCCGCCCCCAAAGTTCTTCAAAAAGGGTCACGTTTCCTCCGGTCCAACCGCAAAATGGCGCTTGAACCGCTCTGCCGCAAAGCCCTGCACCTCGGCACAATACTGATCGTAGGCCGCCAGCAGCGCCGTGGCCTCCTCGGTGAGGACGGCGCCGCCGCCGTTTTTTCCGCCGGTGACACTGCTGAGCATTTTGCAGCCAAAGACAGACTCCGCCGCGCGCACGATGCGCCAGGCCTTTGAATAGGCCATGGCCATGGACGCGGCGGCGGCGCGCAGGGATCGATACTCCTCCACCCGGTGGAGCAGCGTGGCGATTCCCGGCCCGAAGCCCCGTTCGTCGTCGTCGGAATATAATCTGACCGTCAGTTTTAATTTCAAATGTTCGTTCATGCCTGCATCATAGCACAACCTGCCCGCTTCGTCAAACGGGGATTTTAGCAGTTTCGCCCGACGCGCCGTCTTATAAAAAATGCGACAAAATAAGACATAACCCGTTCAAAACGGTTTCTCGGCGGCAGAAATCGGACCGAAATTTTTCGGCCTATTGCAAACTGTCTTCTAATGGTTTACAATAAATTTAACATTGGTGAACTTTCTTAAATCGCACAAACGGGGAGGAAATATCCATGGAAATCGAAAAGGTCCGCTTGGGCAGGACGGAGCTGCTGGTCACAAAAACCGCCTTCGGTGCGCTGCCCGTTCAGCGTGTCAGCCACAGCGACGCAGCGGCGCTGCTGCGCCGCGCCTTTGACGCGGGAATCAACTATTTTGACACCGCCAACGCCTATACCGACAGTGAGGAAAAGCTGGGCGAGGCGCTGGGTGACGTGCGGCACGAAATTGTTATCTCCACCAAAAGCGGCGGCAATGACAAAAAAACTGTGCAGGCCCACATTGAGGAGAGTCTCCGCCGTCTGAAAACCGACTATATCGACCTGTTTCAATTCCACAACCCGGCCCAGTTCCCAGACATCAACGATCCCGACGGCCCCTTTGCCGCCGCGTTGGAAGCGAAGCAAAAGGGCTATGTCCGCCACATCGGTATTACGAACCACCGCCTGAACGTGGCACTTGCAGCCGTGGATTCCGGGAATTTTGAGACGATGCAGTTCCCTTTCTGTTATTTATCCTCCGACAAGGATATTGACCTTACAGCCCGCTGCAAAGCAGCGGATATGGGCTTTATCGCTATGAAGGGCCTCTCTGGCGGGATGCTGAACAACGCCGCCGCCTGCTACGCATTCATGCAAGGCTATGACAACGTGGTTCCCATCTGGGGCATTCAGCACGAGTGGGAGCTGGACCAGTGGCTGGAGCTGACGGAAAAGCGCCAGAAAATTACCCCGGAGCTTCAGGCGGTCATCGACAAAGACCGCCAAGAGCTTGCCCACAATTTTTGCCGGAGCTGCGGCTATTGCCTCCCCTGCGCCGCCGGAATCGACATTCCTCAGGCCGCCCGGATGGCTATGCTGCTGCGCCGCGCGCCCTATCAACCCTACATGAGCGACGAGTGGCACGATAAAATGCACAAAATTGAAGACTGCATTCACTGCAACGCGTGCAAGAGCCGCTGCCCCTATGAGTTGGACACGCCCACGCTGCTTCAGTTCATGCTGAAGGATTACGACGAGTTTTACGCCTTGCACCACAGCGCCGTATAAGAATAGAACGGAGAGAATCATGTTTTTTCAAAACGAAGCTGTCAACCTGAAGCTGGAAATTGTCAGCTACGAATTTTCCTCCTCCGCAGGCGCGTCTGTGGAGGATCGCAACTGGCTGGTCCTGCGGGCAACCTACACCCATGACGACGGCCGTGTCATCCGGGAATCCAGCAGTTGTTTATCTACCGGGGAGCTTCAAGAACTGGCCGCCGGACTGAAGGTTCTGCGATCCGGCATCCGCGACCGCTGGGACAGCGAATTTATCGAGCCGGTCTTCCTTTTTTCCGCGTACAGGGACAAGGAGGAGCGCTATATTATAAACGTCTCCTTTCTCCTGCAAAACACGATGGAGGATATTGACTGCGCCGACGTGGACTGCGTGATGACCGAAGCAGCGTTGAGCGCCCTGATCGAAGAGTTGGACACTTTGTGCAAAAAATTTCCTCAGCGAGACTGACAACGGCTTTGCTTGCCCTGTCCCGCTCCCTCTTCCGAAATTTTTAAGAAAACGTCCCCGGCGGAAGACAAACTCTTCCGCCGGGGACGTTGTTTTTATGGTATGAAGACTAGGTCCCAAGTGGCAATCTGCGGGGCGCTCATCGGCGCAGGCCGCGTAGGTCCTCGGCAAGCCGTAGGATCAAGATGCGGACTCCCGGATTGCCCGAATACCACTTGCGGTGTTCACCCGTCAGCCCGTCAGCCGTGCGCACAGCACGGCAAAATCCTGAAACGTCAGTTGCTCTCCCCGCACGGTTTCGGAAAGGCCGGCCCCGCGAATGGCCTCCAAAAGCTCCTCCTTGGGCCGCCCCAGCGCGGAAGCCAGACTGTTTGCCAGCGTTTTTCGCCGCAGGGCGAATGCTCCCCGCATCAGGCGCAGCAGCAGCGCCTCGTCCTTCGTCTCTACCGGGGGCTTTTCCCTTCGGACGCAGCGCACCACCGCGGACGTTACCTTAGGCGCGGGATAGAATTTCTCCGGCTCCACGGAAAAGAGATATTCCGGTTCCATATAATACTGCAAAAACAGGGAGAAAGCGCTTCCTTCCCTGTCCCCCGGGGGCGCGCAGATTCTTTTGGCCACCTCCCGCTGAATCATCACGGTAAACTGGCGAATTTCCTTTGTCTCCACGAATTTTGTCAGAACCGGCGTGGTGATGTTATAGGGCAGATTGGCGCAGGCCATCACCGGCAGTCCGCCGAACTTCTCCCGAAGCAAAGCGTCCAGCTCCAGCTTCATTACGTCGCCGGAGACGACCTCCACATTGGGATAAGGCGCCAGCGTCTCCTCCAGCACCGGAAAGAGAGACCGGTCCAGCTCCACGGTCACCACTTTTCCTGCTCTTTGGGCCAGCTCCACCGTCAGCGGCCCCACACCTGGGCCAATCTCCAAAACCCCCCACTCCGGCGACGCACCGGAGGAATCCGCGATATCCCGTGGAACAGTGGGGTCAATCAGGAAATTCTGGCCCATTGATTTTGAGAAACGGAAGCCGTGCCGCCCCAGCAGATCCCGCAAATCGTTCAGATTACAAAGATTCAAAAATATTCCGCCTTTCCGCGGGACACAGCCCGCAGCCACGCATAAAAAGCCTTGCAAAAGTTTGCCGCCAGAGCGGTAAACTATACGTAAATGACTTTCGGCGCGACGTGTGCCCAAAACTTTCTCACATACCGCAAGAGCGCAAGGGAACCGCCAAAGGCGGTCCCCTTGCCCACGCCGTTACACCGCGACCTTATAATTATTCAGCCTCGGATATTTTAAAAGCACCGTTACTGGACCCTGCGGGGCAAAACCTGCATCTGTCCGCTGATGCCCGCGCCGTTTTCAATGGAAATGCTGGCAGCCTCCAGATCGCCCTCGATATAGGCGCTACCGCTGACCTGCACATGGCCGCTGACCTGTACATTGCCCTGAATGCTTCCGGAGCAGTTCAAATCCTTGCCGGTAATGTTGCCGATCACCTTGGAATTGCTGTCAATCCGAACGCTTTCGTCGGCGTGCACGTCGCCCTGTACCTCGCAGGAAACCAGCTCCGCCACCCGCGCGCTCAAATCTCCGGCCAGCTTGGTGCGGATGGTCACGGTTCCATTGGCACGGATGTCTCCCTGAAATTCGCAGTCCATATCCACATCGCCCTGAGCGGTCATGTTGCCCACAAAGGTAGTACCCGCCGCCAGAATGGTCTTCTGCACAGGCGCAGAGGGCATTGCCCTGTTGTAGGACGGCTCCGTGGTATAGGGCACGGCGGTGGCAAAGGGGTCCGGCGCGGAGATCTCGGGCACAATCGGCTCTGGCGCAGGAGGAGCGGCAAAGCCGCTCTCGGGCGCAGCCGGCTCCGCCGGGGCAAACATCTCGTCGGACACATAGGACTCCGACGGGGCCGCCATCACCGGCTCCGCAGCGGGAGCCTCGGCTCTGCCGTCTCCGCCAACTCCGAACATCTCGTTCATGGCCTTGCTGAAATTATCCTTTTTCATCTGCACTCAAATTCCTTTCTCTACTCTGGCGCTGTCCCGGCCAAAGGCTTTTTTCGCTGTACCATTCAGCGTTTGTCACCTTTCCTGCGCGCACGTTTGTCAGTCGGGCTGATAGTCGGTGTAATTGAACAGCATTGGGCGCACCTCCCGCGTGAGAGGGGCAAGGGTAAAGCCCTGATCCCGTAAGCCGTCAATTACTCCGGCAAGGGATTCCACTGTACTGTCCTTGCTGGGTGCGTCGTGCATCAGCACGATTCCCCGGGAAAACGCCGGAGCATTGTCCAGAATATTGGAGGTAATTTTCTTGGGAGATATGTAATTGGAGGACGCGTCTCCGCTGGAAAGATTCCAGTCATAGAATACAAAGCCTCTGCGCAGCATTTCCGCCACAATTTCCCGGTACACCGGGTAATTATAGGCGTTCACGCTGCCGCCGGGAAACCGGAAAATAGTAGGCGCCTGACCGGTGGCCTCCTTAATAGCGGTAAACTGTTTATAAAAGTCATCGAGAAACGCCTCTACCGACGCGTAAATCTCATGATACTGGTGGGTATAGCTGTGCATCCCCAGCGTGTGGCCCTCGCTTACAATGTCTCGCATCCACTGGCGCTGTTTCTCCGAGCTGCCGCCCACCACAAAAAAAGTGGCTTTGACATCCTTGTTCCGCAAAACCGTCAGCAGCAGCGGCGTATTGGAGGAGGGGCCGTCGTCGAAAGTGAGGTACATGGTTCCGTCGTCCTGTACCGCCGGGCCGAGGGGATCGGTCACGTAAAAATCGGGATACAGCTCCTGATAATACAGAGGGTCCGACTTTACCACCCGGTCCGCCACCGAACCGGCCCAGATACGCTCCTGCGCAAGTTTCTCCTCCGCCATTTGATCGTATTGGGTCTGAAGCTCCGCCAAAGAAGCGCTGAGAGCCGCCCGTCGTCCTTCTTCCTCTGCCAGCGCCGTCTGTCCGTTCCTCCAGAAGAAAACAGCCAGCGAGGAAGGAATCACTATGGCAACGATCACCGCCGCCAGAATCATATTTTTAAAAAACTTGACGCTGCCGAAATATGGCGCTCTCTCCGCCAACGCGCTTTCCGCGTCCAATTGCTCCGCTGGGAGAGGCATCTCCTCTTCTTTGCGCTCTTCAACGTGTCCCGTCCCCGGCTCTCCGCAAGTCATTTCCCCATCTTCGGGTACATCGTCAGCAGGCTTCTCCGTTTCGGAAGCGCTTTCCGCTTCGGATAACTCCTCCGTTTCGGAAACGCCATCTTCTGCAAAGACATGCGCCTGATCCTGCGGTGCGGTCTCCTCCGCCCATTCGTTTTCCGCTTCCTCTTCTGGAAAAGGTTCCTCCTCCGTCGCCAAATCGGCGCCGCTGTCCTCCCGCTTCATTACTCTCATTTCCCCGGGAAAATTCAACGTTTTGCCGTGGGACTGCTCCTCCTCCAAATCGCTGTCGGCAAAGGCTCCCTGTGCCAATTGCTTCATCCGGCCCTCCTTCCCGCGCCGCACGCCCCGATAAAAGGCCCGCCGCTCTGGGAATTTACACACATTTTCATAAATCCGCCTAAAGATCACCACGCTTACAAGCACAAAAGGCCCTCAGCAGCGGCGTTCTTTCACCTGACCGGACAGTGCGCCGATGCGGCGCAGCCTGTTCCCAACCGCCCGGGAAAGGGATAAAAAAGCAAATAAATCTTCATTTCGTGTCTGTTTCTGAGCCATTATAACACGCCTTTTTGTTTTTTAAAAGTCTTTGTCCAAAAAAAATGGTAACTTCTGTCGTTTTTGGTCGATAAAAACGCCCGTTCCCGGACGCAAAGCACCCGCCTCACCGAAAATCCAGCAAGACGGGCGCTTTTATTCTCCTGAAGAGCCGTTAGTCCAGCACGTACACTGTGGCGGCGCGGCGGCCAAACTCAATGCACTGCCGATAGGTGTCGAAATACAGGTCCACGGTGTTTCCACGGACACCCGTATCCTCAGCCACGGCCATGCCGTAGTTCACCTTGCCGTCGGCGGTGACAATATACAGCCGCGTTCCCAAGGGGATTACCTTCCTGTCAACGGCCACCACGCCCACCCGCACAAAGGTGCCGGTGGCGGTGCAGGTATCCGCCCCACCGTAACCGCTGGTATAAGCCGTTGCGGTCATGGACTTAACCGCGGAAAAGCTGGAGACGGCGCCGGAGGCAAAGGTCAGGGTTCCGCTTCCATCGGCGTTTTTCTCCACATTCACCACCGGGTCGGCGTTGCCGGGTCCCCCTGCGGCGGGAGCCACGCCCACATGAACCACCTCGTCCACGGCGGTGGACTCCTCCGACACCAACTGGCGGGAAACCCGCTCGCCGCCGGAATACGTTACCTCATACACTGCGGTGCGGATGCCATCCGCGCCGGACTGAACCACCTTCCGGGTCCCGGCCGCCAGCGTGGAATCGTCCACCTCCACGGTCTGGTACGAGACGTCCTCCGCCACCCGCTCGTAGTGAGTCAGTTCAGAGGACACTGTCAGCGTCAGCCCCGCGTCTTTCAAATCCACGGCCACCATCTCCAGCGGCCCCGGAACGGCGTGAACCCGGTCAAGGAGCTGCGAAACGGTTTCCTGCCGGGAGGTGGTGGAGACGGACGCGCCGTCGTAAAGCACCGTTACGGGCCAGCCGGCGGCCAGCGTCAGCTCAAAGCCGGCGGCGTTTGTGCCGATATACACCATCTGAGAGGAAAAGTCCGCCACGTCGGCGCCCGCCTCCAAAACAATGGTGGCGTCCTCCCCGTCGGTGAGAATATACAGCGCGGAAGCCCGCTCCGCGGTGAACCAACAGACGGTCAGAACCACCGCCGTCACAGTGACAAGCGAGATCAGCCGTCCAGCCGCGCTTTTCGCGCGGGAAAGCAGTTGCAAATCCAAAACAATACCTCCTGAGAATCGTTTCCATTCCGAATTTTCCCCGATTTGGAAAACGTTTATACGTCTTCCTGCTTCACGGAAAACACTTTGTAACTTTTTGTTACCAAATGAAAAACTGGGCTTAGTATACTCCACTTTCCCACCCTTGTCAAGTTTATGCGGTGTTAAGGCAAGTAGTGTCCCCACTTTCGCCCAAAAACTCCCTAAAATGACTGGATAATTTTGGATGCATCGAGATGCAACAGTAACAAAATATCTACAAAAATAAATAAAAGAAACAGAGTTGTAATCCTGCGGGAAAACCGCTCCGCCGCAGCGGAAAAAGCCACCGGTGTCAGGCAACAATTATGTTTCATCAAAGGACAATGTGTGCTATACTATCTTCGGTATCCCGATTGTTAAAAAGGTTTGGAGGGGGGCTTTATGCACATTTCACAGGCAACCATGAAGGACTATGACGGAATCGTAGCCCTGCATCGTGCGTATCATACGGACTTTATCCGTCCAGAGGACCGACCGGACGGCTTTGTCACCACAAGTTTTACACCGGAGCAGCTTAAGGCACTGATCACGGAGCAGAGGGGCGTGACCGTGGCGAAGGATGATGCAGGAAAGGTGATGGCATACGCCACCGCTGCCTCTTGGGACTTTTGGGCCCAGTGGCCCCTGTTCACCCACATGATCGGACAGCTTCCCCTATATTCGTTGAATGGGCGTACATTGTCGGTGGAAACCTCCTATCAGTACGGCCCGGCGTGCCTTGACAAAGCCGTGCGCGGCACAGGGCTGTTCGCACAGCTTTTCCATGCGTCGCTGGCCGGTATGAAGGACCGATACCCTGTGATGGTGACCTTTATCAATCAGATCAACCACCGTTCCTATGCCGCCCACACCAAAAAGGTTTTTCTGACCCAGCTTGGAACCTTTCAATTTAATCAAAACAATTACTATTTCATGGCTTGTGAGACGGACGCAAAAGAAACGAGCAGCTTATAAAACAATTCAGTAAAGGCGGAAACTACTATGATACACAGAAAAAACCAATTGCTTTTCACAACGGCCCTGCTGACCCTCAGCCTTTTGACGGGCTGCGGCGACTCGGGCGAACCATCTTCGCCGGGCGGCAGCAGCGTCGGCTCCGCTTCATCAGGAGCGGAAGCAGCCGCTTCCTCCTCTTCGGAAACGAAGCCGGACGCACAGACAGCGGAATTTTCCTTCTCTGATATTTCAGAGCTGGAATTTTGGTTTGGAAGCGGTGCAGGCGCATGGCGCACAGTGCTGTATGTCGCGGACGACGGCTCCTTCGAGGGGCTTTACACCGACTCCGACATGGGCAGTGCAGATACCGATTATCCCAACGGCACCTGCTACAGCTCCGAGTTTACGGGAACCTTTACAACGCCGGAAAAAGTGGACGAGTACACCTATTCCGTTGAGATTCAGGACCTCACCCTGTCCAAGGAACCCGGAACGGAGGAAATCCGGGACGGAATCAAGTATCTTTACAGCGAGCCCTACGGACTGGATGACGCCAAGGAGCTGCTGTTCTACCTGTCGGGCGCTCCGGTAAAGGACCTGCCGGAGGGCTACCTTAGCTGGGCCCGCGGCTATGGCGACACTATCGAGGAAACGCTTCCCTTCTACGGACTTTATAACGTAGGCGGCGATCAGGGCTTTTCCAGTCATCCGCGGAGCTGAGTTACTTTCTTAAACCCCGGCGCGTACCGATTCTGGTACGCGCCGGGGTCTTTCTGTACAAAAACGCGCCGTGGCAGGCCTACCACGGCGCGTTTTTGCGCTTTTCTATTTCTTTATGCAGGTATGGGCAACATTACCCGATAAATTCCTGCGTCCAGTAGTTGCCGTCCGCCACATAGCCCACGCCGATCTGGGTGTAGGAGGCGTTCAAAATGTTGGCTCTGTGCCCGGAGGAGTTCATCCAGGCGTTCATCACCGCTTCGGGTGTGGAATAGCCCATGGCAATGTTTTCACCGGCGGTGCGGTAGCTGATACCAAAGGTCTTCAGCATGTCAAAGGGAGAGCCGTAGGTGGGGCTTTCGTGGGCAAAGTAATTTTTGTCGTGCATGTCCTGAGACTTGGCGCGGGCTGCTGCAGACAGCTCGGTGCTCAGTGTCAGGGGATTCAGGCCGTTGGCCGCGCGCTGCTGGTTGACCAGATCGGCCACCTGCTGCTCAAAGGTCTGATTGTCGGCCGTGGAGTTGTCGGTAGAGCCGGAACCACCCTGATTGGAAGATCCGTTCTGACCGGACTGTCCGTTGCCGGTGGAGGGAGTCTGATTATTTCCGGTGGGCTGGGTGCAATTGCCGGACTTATCGCAGGTGGTGGTGCAATTGCCCGTCGTGTCGCAGTCGGTGATGCAGTTGCCTGCCTGCGTGCAGTTAGTGTTGGAATTGCAGTTGGAGTTAGAATTGCAGTTGGTGTTGGAATTGCAGTTGGAGTTAGAATTGCTGTTTTTGGACTGATTGCAATTGGAGCCGGAGTTCAGCACGTTGGAGTCAATCCCGCACTGCTTCAAAAGATCGCTGACGCTGGAAGGAAGCGTCTGCCCGGAGCCATTGGAGGTCAGATTCCCCAATAGTGACTTCAGGTTGGAGCTGCAATTCGAGTTGGAAGAATTGTTGACATAGGTACTAAGAACATTGTTTACGTTCTGGAAAGCGGCGGACCGGCCGGAGCCGCTTGGGCAGGACGCACCCGGCAGGGTCTGCGCAGAAGCGCTGACCGCCAGGCCCACTGCAAGGATCGCGGATGTAAGGGCAACGCTGAGTGTTTTTTTCAAGTTTTTCATTTTGTTACCTCCTTGCATCCTATTGTAACTGTTTTGTTACCATTTGCAATCTATAAATGTTTCCACTTCTCCCAAGGTATGGAAGCGGACCTTGTATCCGCCTGATACGAGTCGGTTTGTAGGCCGGGAAGCAGCCCTCTCCGGCATATTTTTTTGAAAATTGGGAAAATAGCTCCTTTTACACGCACTTATACCTCGTCTAAAAACGAGAATGAGGTCACTTTTTCGCCCTTATATTCAAACTCGGTGGAATGCGCATACACGCCGAAAAATTTTTGAATATTGGCATCCGTCATCACCCGGTTTGTATCTCCGGTAATATAGTCTCCCTCGCCCAGCAAAAAGCACCGCTGCGCAATGCGCAGGGCGTGGTTCGGATAATGGGTGTTGAGAATGCAGGCAATGTTTTCCTCGGCTGTAACGGCTTGAATCAGCTTTAGCAGACGGATTTGATTGCGGAAATCCAAATGCGATTCCGGCTCGTCCAGCACCAGAAGCTTTGGTTCATTGATCAGCGCACGGGCGATGTACACCAGTTGAAGCTGACCGCCGCTCAGTTCGTTGCAGGGGGAGTCCCGCAGTTCATAAATCCCCGTTTTTTGAAGCATCCGGTCCGCCAGTTCATAGTCTCCCCTGCTTGGTGATGCGAAAAAGGAGCTGTGCCCCGCCTTGCCGAACACGACCATGTCCCGCACGGAGTAGTCAAAGGAGACCCGGTGGGCCTGTGGCACATAGCCGATTTCCTTCACGGGCCTGTTTTTTTTGCTTTGCCTGCCGGCCACCGTGGAATAGCCGCTGTCCCAGCTCAGAATGCCCACAATGCATTTAATCAGCGTGGTTTTTCCGATACCGTTTCTTCCCATCACCGCCATCACCTGCCCGCCGTCTAAGGAAACGCTGATATTTTGCAGGAGCGGCTTTCCCTTCGCATAGGAGAAGCAGCCCTCCCGCACCTCCAGAATTTTTTCCATTCGCTCACCCCTCCTTTCTTCCCCGGCGATAAATCACCGCGAAAAACGGCGCGCCGATCAGGGCGGTGAGGATTCCCACGGGAATCTCGGCTGAGGTCAGGTTTCTTGCGGCGGTATCCACCAGAATCATAAAGGCCGCCCCAATCAGGGCGGAGGCAGGCAGGAGATGCCCGTGATTCACCCCCACAAGCCTGCGGCAAATATGGGGAATTACAAGTCCCACCCATCCGATGACCCCGGCAACGGTGACGCTGCCTGCCGTGGTCAGCGTGGCAAATAAAATCACCAGCCAGCGAGTGGTATGCGGATTGATTCCAAGGGTAAAGCAGTCCTCGTCGCCAAGAGAGAGAAGATTGATTTTCCAGCGAAGCATCAGAAGACCGAGCATACCTCCCGCAATAGGCACAAAGGCAATCTCGATGTCCCGGTAGGTGACGTTTGCAAAGCTGCCCATCTGCCAGAAGGTGATGGCAGGAAGCGTTTCGGAGGAGTCGGCCACATACTTAATCAGCGAGATGAGTGCCGAAAAGATAGAGGACACAATAATCCCTCCCAGCACCACTGACAGCGTTCCCCCGCCCTTTTTTGTCCCCGCCAGCAAGAATACCAGCACCACGCTCATCAGCCCCGCCAGCAGGGAAAGCACCGGCGTAAACAGGCCCAGCCCCCCGGTAAGCAGGATGCCCAGCGCCGCGCCAAAGCCCGCGCCGGAACTGACGCCCAGCAAATCCGGACTGACCAGCGGATTTTGAAAGGTGCCCTGCAAGGCGGAGCCGGATATGGATAATCCGGCTCCGACCATGGCGGCTAACATAATTCTCGGAATGCGCACGTTGAAAATGACAAAGGCGGCGGTTTCCATGGTGCTGTCCACGCCGCCGTGCAGCTTTGCGGAGAAAATAGCCGCAAGCTCCGACAGGCGGATGCCGTATTTCCCCAGCGATATTCCGGCAACCACCGCCCCCGCAAGCAACAAGGAGCCAAGCAGCATCGTTTTGCGATAGCCTGCGTGATGGGCGGTTCTCATATTCCGGTGGCTTCCCGATAGTCCAGAATGGAGTCAAGCTCCCCCTCGGTCAATTCCAGGCTGTAATTTCGCTGATAATACTCCCTGATCTCTGTGCGCACCTCATCGTCGCTCACAAGCTCCGGGTATGCCTTGGAAACCAGCCACAAGGGAAAGAGCGGGGAATCCGCGCAGGGCGTAACCCATGCATAGGTGGTTCTGGGCACGTCAAAAACCTGCTTGTTTTTCCAGGCGCTCAGCAGCGACCAATCCTGCCCCTCAATGGAGTTTTCCAGAATATAGCTTGCCGGGGCATCCTGGAAGCACATGATAAAATCCGGGTCCCACTGGTAAATCTGCTCCATGCTGACCTCGCCGGTGCCCTCAATGGATGCGGCGGCGTTCTCAATTCCGCCCAGGGCAAAGAAGCTCTGGGCCCAGCCGTCAAAGGAGTCTGATCCCATGACCATCAGACTTCCGGCCTGATTCAGCTTGATGCAAAGCCCTGTTTTCTTCTCGTCTCCCACCTGCGCAAGAAGCTTGTCAAGCTTTGCGTTGGTGGCATCCCATTCCTGCTGGATTCCCACAGAGGTATCCGTACTCAACAGCTCTCTGATTTGCCCGTCCCACGCAACCGACATTGTCTCCGGACTGTTCACACCCTTCATCAGAAAGTCCACCGCCGGAATCGCAAGGCCCTCAATGCCTTTTCTCTGGAAATCCCCGTAATAGAAAATAATATCCGGTTCCAGCGCCAGCAGAGATTCGGTATTTACTGCGAAATTCACATCCACAAAGGAGGATTCCACCGACTGCCAATTTGGAAACGCCTTTTCCACAATTTGCGGATTGGAGGTCAGGAAGGACCGGGCGTTGATGCCCACAATCATTTCGGTATCCGGCACAGCCCCAATCACAAAGGACATCACCGGCGGGCTTAAAATGACAATCTTTCGGATGTCGGCAGCAGCGGGAACAGTGACCTGGTGCCCGCCAAGGTCTGTGATGGTTCTCGGCTCGCCGGACTTGGCGGACGCTGCGCTTTCCACCGCCTGGGACGAGCCAGCGGATGCAGACGCGCCTGACGAGGCGGGCGTCTGCCCGCAGGCTGTCAGTGACAGGCAGAGGGTGGCCGCCAAAGCGGCGGCAATCAATTTGCTGTTCATGTACAATTTCTCCTTAATAATAATTAAGATGTTCTGAATGATTTTTCAGAAATCTTAGCAGATGCTTCGCAAGAAAAAAAGACGCAGGCGTGATAAAACAAACACGTTTGTTTTATCAGCACTGCGTCTTAGCGTCTGGCTGTGGAACAACGGAAACCTTCCGGTCGCGTAGATTGATCAAACTTTCCCGTTTACATTTGGGGCAGAAGAGCGGCAAACGGATCAGCACCGTATCCCCCCGAATCCTAACCCGCGTTTTCTGTCCGCACAGGGGACAGCATACCCATTCGTTCTGTTCCATTCGGCCCATCACCTACGCCGCCTACGCATGGTTTTCAATCAGGCCGATGGCATGGTTTAAAAATCCATTGATGGCGGTCAGCTTATCGCCGGGCATATCCGCAAGGAATGCAAACAGCGCCCTGTCGTTTTCGTCGTGATAGCGCTCGTGGGCCCGGTAGGCCGTTTGCCCCTTGTCCGTCAGGTACAGCAGGGCGCGCTTTTTATCTGCGGCGTCGTCCTCTCTGCGAATCAAATCCCGCTCCGCCAGCTTTTGCAGACTTTTATGAACCACGGGCCGGGTGATTCCAAATTTCCGCGCCAGCTCGGCGCTGTGAATCCCCGGAAAGTCACCGATCATTTTCAGAATGTGGATTTCTCCCCGATAGAAAGTCATCTCCTCACTGCCAAAGTTCAGGACGTTGGTCCGGCTGTTGGCAATGCGCTCGTTCAGCTCAATAAAGGAACGAATAACGTCTTCAGAGGAAACCGTTGCTTCCGCGCCCCCTTTTCGGTAAAGCCGCCCTTCGTATCGGTCGGCCCCCGCGGCTTCCATGGGGGTCAGCCCCGCGTTTTTCACCGCCTTTGCAAGCGCCTCCCCGTCGGGCGGGAGCGGCAGACCCTCCAAAAAGCCGGACAGCCATCCTACCATATTGGGCGGCACGCCGTCCTCCCCATCCGAAAACTGCCCCACAATCAGCAGTTTCCCATCCTCAGCAAGGCTTGCCGACAGCTTGCCAATGAAATCCGACAGGTCGCCGCGCACAAAATTCAGAATACCGGAAGCAACGATTACATCGTATGGGCCACCGAGGGAATCCGTATTAAAATCCCCGGCGATAACCCCCACCTGCCCTTCCTTATTATGCTCCCGCACAATTTCCTTGGTGACCTCCGCCACATCCGGCGCTTCAAAAATCACCGCCCGGCTGTTTTGAAAATGTTTCGTAAATTCAATTCCCAGAATCCCGGTTCCCCCGCCCAGATCTAGCAGGCGGAGCGGGCGAAGCGGGTCCGGATACAGCGCCTCCATCTGCTTTAAAAACGCCTGCACGCGCCCGGTGTACAGCTCGGGAATGGACACCCTCGCCATTTCAGAAAAATTGTAGGCCGGTTTGGGCAGAGCTTCAGGGGACTTGACCTTTTCCTCAAGCTGCGCCAGCGAGGTCATGTTTTCCCGGAACAGCAGGGCGTCCCCCAGAAACACATTGCTGTTTCTGGATAAAAAGTCCTTCGTTTCGGGCGTGTTCATGTAATACTCCCCAAGCTTTCCAAGCCAGCCGCAGGAAGTCAGGGTCAGCAGCAGAAGCCGAACCTGACACGGATCGCACTCCAGCGCCTTAGCAACATCCTGCGCAGTCTGCGGCGTGTCCAGATGGGAAAATACATTGAGGCGAATGGCCGCGAACAGCAACTGCGCCTCCTGATACCGGCGCATCGTTTCATAGTATCGGCCCGGGCTGTTTTCTGTGTGGTACGGCATTTCGGCGTGCCTCCTATACGCTTTTAGTTAGTTGCAACTAAGCTATTTGTTAGTATAGCATACATTCAAAATCAATGTCAAGACAACAAATAAAAAACTGCGTAAATTTTAAAATGTCCAGCCGGGAGGAACTCTCCGCTGCGTGAAAAGGCGAACGGTTTTAAAAACCGTCCGCCTTTTTGTGGTTTCTTTTTTCGGAGCGTCTTATTTCAGAAACGCTTCACTTTAAGATCGTCTTATTCCCGGAGCGTTTTGTTGATTCCGGTCCCGGCAAGCGCCTTGCGCGTCCCCATGTACTTATGCCGACTGTGGACTCTGCACTTTTCCGCCGCCGTTTTTTGTCGGAATTTACCCATCCAGTCAATTGACACTCACGCCCCCTTTCGGCTCCAGCCCCGGCTGTTTTCCCGAGCGGTCACAAATTGCTTGTAGATACCCGTCTGCTCCATCAGCCCGTCATGGGTCCCCTGCTGGGCAATCCCTCCGCCGGCGATGACCAGAATTTCATCCGCGTTGCGGATCGTATTTAAGCGATGAGCAATAACCAGCAGGGTTTTCCCTTTGCACAGCTCGCTGATGGCCTCCTGAATATAGCTCTCATTGTCTGCGTCCACGCTGGCGGTGGCCTCATCCAAAATGACAATGGGCGCATCCTTTAAAATGCAGCGGGCAATGGAAATCCGCTGCTGCTCCCCGCCGGAAAGACTGGCGCCGCCCTCGCCCACCACGGTGTCAAACCCCTCAGGCAGAGCCATAATAAAGTCATAGCAGCGGGCTTTTTTCGCCGCTTCCATCACTTCCTCCCGGCTGGCCTCCTGCCTGCCGATACTGATATTATTGTAAATACTGTCCTGAAACAGATAGACCCGCTGAAACACCATACTGATCTGGTCCATCAGCTCGCTTAGGGGAACCGTTCGGATATCCTGACCCCGCACCAGAATTTTTCCCGCCTTTACATCCCAAAAGCGGGCCAGCAGGCTTGCGATGGTGGATTTTCCGCCGCCCGACGGGCCAACCAGCGCCAGCATACGGTTTTTGGGGAGGTCGAAGGACACATTTTGAAGGACATTTTTCTCGCCATAGGCAAACGTGACATCTTCAAACTGCACCTCGGGCGCGTCGCTTTGTGCGGGAATGTGGTTCGCGCCCGTGTCGGGCAGCTCCTGCTCCCGGAACACCTCCTCGATGCGGTCCATACAGCTATTCATCACGGTGAGTCGCGCGCTTTGGCTGTACAGTGCTTTCAGGGGGCCGAACAGGTCGAACACAAAGAGCATGGTGCCCACCAGATAGGTCACGTCCAGCATACCCTTAAAATACAGGAACGCGGAAAGACCGACTACAAAGGTGGTTCCCAGTCCGTAAATAAGATTCAGCCCTCTCTGCCACGGGGTATGATTTTCCTCAAACGCAAGACTGGTCCGGCAGGTTTCTTCAAAGCTGCCGGTAAGCGTTTTGGACTTTTCCCCCAGCAGATTGTAGGTTTTGATGATGCCGATCCCCTCGGTGAAGTCCAAAACGGATTCGGTGAGGTTTTCAAGCTGCGCCTGCCGGATATGGGAATCCTCTACCGCTTCCTTTTTAAGGCCCCGGCCCAAAAGCGTAATCAGCACAACGACAATCAGTCCCGCCAGTCCAATCCATACATTGAAGAAAAAGAGAAAGGCCACCAAAATGCCTTGTGCAAAGAGATAGCTCATCAGATCGGCCAGCACGGCCATGCAGTTTTCCTCAATAAACACCATGTCCGTTGAGAGCACCGAGCTGATTTTTCCGATGTTGCCCTCCGTGAAATAGCCCATGGGCATTTTCCGCAGGTGCGCGCCCAGCTCCATCCGCTTGTCGGCAAACAGCAGAAAGCCCGCCGCCGATTGCAGCCGGTCGGCAATGTGGTGGAACAACATCTGGGCCAAAAGCATGCCAACCAGCGCGACGCCGATTTGAAGGCAGAACTTAGGCGTGACCGTTCCGTGGTAAAACGCGGCAAGGGTGAAAAAGCCAAGAGCGATGGGTGCGTTTTTGAGGACTCCTTTCAAAAAAGAAAATACGAAGGCCCATGCGATTCTGCTCCGGTATTTTCCGGAGGCATTAAAAATGCGGCTCATTAAAGCGGTCATCGTGTCTCCTCCTTTGCGGCGCTGACTTTCCATCTGGCGCTACCCTCGGCGGCCCGCCACAGGGTTTGATAGGCCGGGCAGCGCTCCAGCAGTTCTTCATGGGTCCCGGCGTCGGCAAGCCTGCCCGCATCCAGTACGCAGATCTGGTCGGCATCCACAATAGAATGCAGTCGGTGGGCAATGACTACCACGGTTTTGCCTCGGATTACCTCGGCAATCGCCGCGTTCATTTTTTCCTCGTTCTCCGGGTCCATAAAGGCGGTGGCCTCATCCAGCACCACAATGGGCGCGTCCTTCAAAATGGCCCGGGCCAGCGAAATGCGCTGGCGCTCTCCCCCGGAAAGCTGCTTGCCGCCGTCTCCTGCCAGCGTATAAATTCCCTTCTCCAGCCGGCTCAAAAATTCGCCGCACTGGGCCTTTTCCGCGGCGGCCAGCACCTGATCATCGGTGGCGTCCGGCCTTCCCAGCCGAATATTTTCCAGAAGATTCATATTAAACAGAAACTGCTCCTGCGCCACATAGGAAATCTGGTCGTTGAGCGCTTCCAGACGCATGTCCCGCACATCCTGCCCGCCGATTTTCACGGAGCCGCCGGTCACGTCATAAAAATGCACCAGAAGCTTTGCAAGGGTGGATTTACCGCTGCCCGATTCGCCGACCAGCGCGGTGAGGCTTCCTTCGGGAATATCCAAGGTAATACCGTGGAGCACCTCCGCCTCCTTATAAGCAAAGCGCACGTCTTCAAATGTCACGCCATAGTTCTTGTCGGAGAAGGGTTTTTCCGCCTGCTTCAGGGGCGCTTCCTCCATCATCTGCTCCATGTTGGTCACCACGAAATTGAGCCGCGCCATGTTGGGGAAAAAGCTCATCACACGCAGCAACGGCGCGCCGATTCCAAAGGACATACACAGCGCCAGCGCCAGATCCGGCAAGGTGGAGTATCCCCGCAAAACGAAGTATGCGCCCACGGGCAACACAAACAGAGCCACGCAGGGCACAAGGCACTCATAAATGGCCATCCACGGCCAGCAGACCCTATACCACGCCAGCGTAAAATCACGGTAGCTTTTGATATCAGTTTCGTAACGGTGGTAGGATTCGCCGTCCCGGTTAAATACCTTGACGACCTCCATGCCGTTGATGTACTCCACGATGGTGCGGTTCATCTTATGGGACGCGGCGTAGTAGTCCCGCATTTTTCCCACGCCGCTTTGGTACATCACCGCCATGGCAAACATTCCAAGAGGCAGCGCCGCCAGCGCCAGCAAAGCCAGCCTCCAATCCGTCAGAAACAGGCCCGCAAATACCAGCACCGGAATCGTAATGTTGGCAACTCCCTCGGGGATGGCGTGAGCCAGCGGCAGTTCGATGGTTTCGATATCGTCGATAAACAGTTTCTTAATGGAGCCCACGCCTTTTTCCTGAATTACGCCAAGCGGCAGGTTTTCCAGTTTGTTTTGCAGGGACAGCCGCAGGTTTTTCAGCGTGTTATAGGCCGCATTGTGGGACAGAGAAAGCCCCCAGATATAAAACACCGCATACAAAACGGTGCTGAGTCCAATTCCTGCCACCCTCCAAATCACATACTCCGCCGAAACGGCTTCCCGCAGGAGCAGCGGCCGGACAATTTGGTAAATGAACCAAAAAGGAAGCACCTGCATCACCATCCCCACCAGCATGGCGGCAATCGCCTTATAGGTGGTTTTCCGGTACTCGCCCGCATACCCCAGTATCTTTTTGAACAAACAAAACCCCTCCTTTTTTAACACGTTGTGGTTAGATAAAGCTAACCTCCAAAGAAATAAAAGCCCCTTTATAAAGAGACGGCTTTTCATAGTTATCCATAGCTAACTGCGCATCTTAATAAAATTCCCTTTCACGAAGGGAATTTTATTCGGCGGTATCGAAGCCCAGTACGGAATACCAGTTGAACAGCCTGCACATCAGCTCACAGTGGGCCTCAATCTGCCGAAATGTATAGTTGTGAATAAACGGCTCGTAAACCGTGGTCCAGAAAGCTGAGAGCAAAATATGCATCTCCTCGATGGAGATGTCAGCCACAGTCAAGCCCCTGTTTTTTGCCTCCTGAAAGTATTCATAGGTCTTAACAGCCATTTCTTCAGCAAAATCATGCTGAAAATTGGCATAGCGGGTTCCCGCCGCACATGAAACCAGCAGCGTAAATCCGTCGTGATACTGGTAGAGAAAGCGGAACCATTCCATCATGCTCTCCCCCATCTCCCACGCCTTTATCAGCGCATCATCGGATAACGTTTCGGGAGGAACAGAGCTTCTTAATTCCACAAAATCATACAGGGCCTTCACCGTATCCCCCACCACAGCGCAGAATAAATCCTCTTTTCCTTTATATCGCTTATACAGCGCCCCGGTGGTCACTCCCGCATCCTCGCAAATTGCTTTTAGAGATGCCCTTTCAAATCCATGCGCCAGAAATTCCTTTTTCGCACTGTCCAGAATACGTGGATCAATGGTATGATCCGGCGTTGCCATTTGTGTCGTTCACCCCCCTTGCTTCATTGATAATCATATTATCGATAATGTAATTATCACATTATCAGGCGGAGTCCAATTTGTCAAGCGGTTTTGGATATTCTTCGGTACTTATTTCGGTCTCACCGCATTTCACAGCCTATGAGCGCTTGCGGCAAACCGGCGGCTGATGAATCGCACGCAGCAAACGCCTGCTCAATTGCCCAATTTGTTCTTAATTTTCGCCTTTCAGGGGGAAATCTTGAAAAAACCCTTGCAATTAGGGGAACGGCGTGGTATTCTATTCAGGCTACAAAGGGCGGTCCTCTGCCGCGCATACGTCATTTTGGCAAATGCCATGAATCAGCGGTAAGAACGCCTATAAATTAGGAGGAAAATCCATGGATCTCATTAAGGAACTGAACAAAGAAGCGCTGGCACAAACGCTGCCCGAGGTGAATGTGGGCGATACCGTCCGCGTTCATGTGAAGGTCAGAGAAGGCTCCCGCGAGCGCATTCAGGTTTTCGAGGGCACCGTCATCGCCAAGAAGCACGGCGGCATCGAGGAGACGTTCACCGTCCGTCGTATCTCTTACGGCGTGGGCGCGGAGAAGGTGTTCCCCGTTCACTCTCCCTCTATCGACCACGTGGAAGTCGTGCGCAACGGTAAGGTTCGCCGTGCGAAGCTTTACTACCTGCGTGACCGTGTGGGCAAGCGGGCCAAGGTCAAGGAGAAGCTCTAAGCCGCAAAAAAGGTCCAGCTTTTCGAGGGAACCTTGTTTCCCAGACAAGCGGCATGACTTTTCACGCTCCCTGCGGAGCGACAAAACAGCAGATGAAATCCCCGGCAGAAATTGCAATGCAATTTCTGCCGGGGATTTTTTTATCTTACACCAGAGAGGACAGAACGCTTGCCTTCGTGACAATTCCCTGCAAGCGCCCCCCCTCGTCCAATACCGCCAAAGGATAGGGCGATTCCGCCGACAGGGGCATAATCTCCTCCACCGAGGCGTCCAGCCCCGCCGAGGGGACATCCTTGATGATCATTTCCGTCAAATCCAGATTCTCCCGCTTGGCTCGCATGGCGTCCGCCAGCGTCAGGATCCCCTGAAGCTTCATCTGTCCATCCACAACATACACTGAGGAGATGGCGTTCTTCCGCATCAGCCGCAGCGCATGGTCAATGCCGTCGCCGGGCTTGATCAGGCTCACCGGCGTAATCATAATATTACGCACGGACAAAACCTTTGATTTGTCTGCGGAATCGATGAAGCGGCGCACATAGTCGTCCGCCGGACGCGTGCTCATTCCCTCGGGCGTGTCCACCTGAATCAGCCGTCCGTCCCGCATGATGGCAACCGTGTCGCCAAGATGAAACGCCTCGTCGATGTCATGGGTGATGAAAATAACGGTTTTCCCCAGCTTCCGCTGGATAGACAGCAGCTCAAACTGCATGTCGTTTCGCACCAGCGGGTCCAGCGCGGAAAAAGGTTCGTCCATCAGCAGCACTTCGGGATCGTTGGCCAGCGCCCGGGCAAGGCCCACCCGCTGACGCATACCGCCTGAAAGGCTGCCGATCATGGATTCCTCCCAGCCCGCCAGACCCACCAATGCAATGGCCTCTCTGGCGCGCTTTTCCCGCTCTTCCCGGCCCATGCCGGATACCTCCAGCCCATAGGCCACGTTGCCCAGCACATTGCGGTGGCTCATCAGTCCGAAGGACTGAAACACCATGGCCATCTTCCTCCGCCTAAATTCCCGAAGCTCCTGCTTGTTTAGCTTGAGAAGGTCTACTCCGTCAAAGGTGACGGAGCCGGAGGTGGGCCGGTGCAGGCGGTTAAAACAGCGCACCAAGGTGGACTTTCCCGACCCGGACAGCCCGATGACCACAAAAATCTTACCCCGGGGAATTTGCAGGTTGATGTCGTACAGCGCGGTGGTCACCCCGGTTTTTTTCAAAACCTCTGCCTTTTCAGTTCCCTGACCCAGCAGCTCCATGGCCTCTTCCCGACGCGTTCCATACAGCTTGGAGAGGTTCTTTGTCTCGATAATGATATCGCTCATCGTCATTCATCCCCCGATTCCTTCCGGTTTGAAAACCAGCCCTGTGTCAGGCGGTCCAAAAGAATGGCGAGAATGACCACCGAGCCGCCAGCCATAAAGCCTCTGGAGATTTCCACCCGGTTGACGGCGATGAGCACCTCGTTGCCAAGCCCCCGCGCTCCGATCATGGAGCAGGTCACCACCATGGACATGGCCATCATCATGGTCTGGTTGATACCCGCCATAATCGTAGGAAGAGCCTGCGGCATCTGGACCTTCAAAAGCATTTGCAGCTTTGTGGAGCCAAAGGAGCGCGCAGCCTCCACCACCTCGGCATTCACCTGCCGAATGCCAAGGCTGGTGAGGCGAATCACCGGCACCATGGCATAAATTACGGTGGCAATCACGGCGGAGGCAGAGCCCATCCCAAAGAAAATCACCGCCGGAATCAGATACACGAACACCGGCATAGTCTGCATCATGTCCAGCAGCGGCCGTGCCGTCCGGTTGGCCCGGTCGGAGCCGGAGAGAAGCACGCCGACAGGCAGCCCCAGGACCAACGCGATGATCACGCCTGCCAGCACAATGGAAAGCGTCAGGTTCATCAGGTCCCACAATCCCAGCATTCCGATGACGCACAGCAAGACAGCGTATGTGATGCCGGAACGCAGGCTCTTATGCCCCTTCCAGCCAAGGAAAAACACCAGCGCAATTAAAACAAACCACGGAATATAGCCTAAAATCCAGTTGATCGCCCCCACAAAGCCGGTCAGCCCAGACTTGATTCCGTCAAAAAACGCGGAGTGTGAAGCGGCAAAGCCGCGCACGGCATTGTCTATGGCGTTTGTATCGATGTTGATTTTAAAGGGAAAATTAAACAGCCAATCCATGCACCCTCCTTATCCGATGGCCGCATACAGCGTATCGGCCTGCTCCGCGGTGAGCCAGGTCTCAACCATGTCGCGGTGCTCATTTAAAAACCACTTTGCCGCCGTCTTATAATCCGCGCCGGTTTCCTCGATATAGGCAAGGGCCTCGCTGGTCAGCGCGGAGGTGGTGTGATACTTGGACAAAAACGCCACATACTCCGGGTCGCTGTCATAAAAATCGTTGCTGGTGCAAATGGTGACCCGCACAGACGGGCACTGTGTCTTTCCCTCAAGGAACAGCTCCGGGTCATAGGGCTCATCCTCCAGCAGGACAAAGTCGTATTTACCCAGCAGCCAGGTCGGCTCCCAATAATAGGCCACCACCGGCTCTCCCCTGTCATATGCGGCGACCAGCACGGCGCTGGTGGCGGCGTCGGTACCCGGCTCGATATAGTTATAGGTTTTGTCCAAGCCGTAGTACAAGTACTTTTGGTGAATAATCTGTGTAATTTCCCAGCCCGCGATTCCGCCGTAGATAATCCCCTTGGAGGAATCCTCGGGGTCCTTAAAGAGGGAAGCATAGTCCTTGAGGTCCGCCACGGTCTTCAGGTTCGGCGCCATGGGCTCAATGCCCCGCTCCGGGTCCCCCTCGATGACATAGCGCGGCACATACAGCCCCTGAGCGTTGTCGTCGAAGTTCACGCCCACCTCTTTGAGCGCACCCGCCTCAATATCGGCATTATAGTCCGGAAGGTTATCAGACCACACCTCCATGTGTACGTCGATCTCACCCTTCTTCACCGCCTCATGGGTGATGGGTGTGCTGCCGGAAACCTCCGTCCACTGATAGCCAAACACCGTCTCGGCCACCGTTCCCGCCACGGCATTGTGGAACAGGATAGAATCCCAGCCAACATCGGCAAAGCGCAGTGTTTTCGTCTGCTTCTGCTCCCCTGCTCCGCAGCCAACAAGGCTGCCGGCCAATACAATCATTGCCAAAAGCAATCCTGTAATCCGGATCGTTTTCTTCATAAACTATCTGACTCCTTTCTTGTACGTCACAATACTGACATTGCATATTATATCAACAAGTTGTCACTTTGTCAAACTGACATCTTAATTTTTGTATAAGTTGCCGGAAAAATAATGGTATTTTCTGGGGAATTTTTTCTTAAAATTGTAATGCTGTCAGGCAATTCAAGATGCGAGGCGGAATTTATTATTTCGCCGTCTCTCCGATTATACAGAAAGAGCAATTTATTTTGACGAAATCTAAACTTTGTGATAGACTGGCAGTATTGCGGCACAATAAATATTATAACGGAATTACGGTGAAATCATTATGGCAAGAAGCAAGGGGATTACCCTGCCTGTTTATCGAAAGATTGCGGTTACCAT
The DNA here is from genome assembly GCF_032018205.1 of Oscillibacter sp. Classification (GTDB taxonomy): domain Bacteria; phylum Bacillota; class Clostridia; order Oscillospirales; family Oscillospiraceae; genus Oscillibacter. Next base: position 25,629 of record NZ_DALZOY010000016.1, read on the forward strand.
CGCTCAGGATATTGTGGGCGGAAAATATGTGGAGGGACAGAAGCTGTCCGGGCGCACAGTGCTCTCCTCTCAATACGGGGTTTCTCCGGAGACGATTCGCAAGGCGGTTCATCTTTTGGAGGATGTGGAGATTCTCGACATTAAGAAAAACAGCGGCGTGTGGATTCTCTCTTCGCAAAAGGCCGCGGAGTTCATTCAGGAAAGTCGGGAGCTGCAAAGCGCCGCCGACGTAAAGGGCGAGCTGCTCTCGTGGATGGAGCGCCAGATTGTCGAAACCTCCGCCGCCATGGAAAAGCTGCTGTTTGTCCTCAACACGGCGGGCCGTGCAGCGAAAAACACGCCCTTTGTGCCTTACGAGATTGCGGTGCCTGCCAATTCTCAGGTTGCGGGCAAGAGCATCAGCGGCCTGAACTTCTGGCACAAAACTGGCGCCACCATCATCGCCATCGAGCGGGGCGAGCAGATTATCCTCTCTCCCGGTCCTTATTCTTCCCTCTTGAGCGGAGATATTCTCTATATTGTGGGAGACGAACGAACACTTCTCTCTGCCATCCATTTTGTGACCTCCGCAAACGACGGATAATTTCCTCCTTTTTATAAAAGCGGCGGCCTTTCTTAATCGGTTTTTCTGATAAAATAACGCAAACGGAGTGGAGGCCATTTTGCCTCCACTCCGTTTGCGCAGTTGTTACCGCTTTTCCGGCTACAATTATTCCACTTCTCTCAGGCGGTTATTCTCCTGTTTCCGCTGGGAGGAGAATTTCCTTCTCCGCCCCGGCCTGCACCATTTCCATAAACGCGCCTGCCGCCGCCGTGGGCGCCACGTCCACCAACGTGCACATCTCCACGCTGCGGGCAGGGATGGTGAAGTCGGTCTTCAAAAGCCGAATCTCTCCCGCGCTCAGCGCATCCTGCACAAATTCCAGCGTCACACCCGCCACGCCCAGACCGATCTTTGCCAGCGTCACCAGAAGGCTTCGGGAGCTCAGCTCGATTTCCGGAGTCAGCGTCACGCCGCAGCGGAGAAAATCCTGCTCCAAAAAGCCACGGGAGCTGGCCTTGCGCTCCAACAAAATCAGAGGAAACGCCGCAATTTCCTCCCGTGTGTAAACGTGGTCGAAATCGCAGCCGTAGCCGCTGCCCGCCACAAACACGCTGTGGGTGGAAAAGCAGGGCCACGCTTCCAGCCGCTCCCGCTCCGCCGGGGTGGAAGCAAAGGCGATGTCCACAGAGCCGGAGCGCAGCAGACTCAAAACCTTGGCACTCCGTCCGCTGATAATTTTCAGTCGGATACCGGGGTGAAGCCGGTGAAATGATTCCAGATAAGGGGTCAAAAACTGGCCTGTCACGGTGTCGCTGGCGCCGATCACCAGCGTGCCCAGCATGAGCTGCTGGGCCTGAGAGAGCTTATCCTCCCCCGTGGCCAAAAGCCCCAGCGCAGAACGAACATAGTCATACAGTAGTTGCCCTTCCCCTGTCAGGGAAACGCCCCGGGGGCTGCGGGAAAACAGCCGCGCCTGAAGGGCCGTTTCCAACTGCTTGATGGACTGGCTTACCGCCGACTGTGAAATATAGAGATTTTTTGCGGCCACGGAGATGTTCCCCGCCTCGGCCACCTCCTTGAACACCCGATACAGCTCCAGCTTCACCGACATGACGCCTCCTCCTTTGCATTTGGGACTTTTTGAGACTGCGCTTGATTGTATGCCTTCCACCCCGGTGGCCCATCCTTCTGGGCGCAAACCCGGGCAGTATTGCTTTTTTCGGTTTCCTTCCTGTTGAATTGTTATCATTATAAGGACTGCTGATGGTAATTGTAAATACAATATTTGTTAATTTTTTCGGTGAAGCGTTTTAAATGCGCAATTCCCGTCCAATGCCCGCAAAAAAAGGGGCCCGCCTGATGGCGGGTCCCTTATCTTCTAATCCCTGTCGATGTGAGCCTGAATGCGCTGAATCATCATTTCCAGCGCCACCAGATTGCGTCCGCCGCCCAACACAATGATGTCGGCGTACTTCCGGAAAGGCTCCACATACCGCTCGTGCATGGGCTTCACGGTGGTGAGATACTGCTTGACAACGGACTGGAGACTTCTTCCCCGGTCCTCCACGTCTCGCAGAGCGCGGCGCAGGATGCGCTCGTCCGCGTCCGTCTCCACGAAAATTTTAATGTCGAACATCTCCCGCAGGATGGGATTCTGAAAAATCAAAAATCCCTCCACAATGATGACCTTGGCGGGAAAAATTGTCACCGTTTGTTCGGTGCGGTTAAAGTCTGTAAAGGAATACACGGGACACGCAATGGGTTCTCCCCGTTTCAGCGCCCGCAGATGTTCAATCAGGAGGTCGGTGTCAAAGGCGCTGGGATGGTCGTAATTCTGGCGTATCCGCTCCTCTAAGGAGACGCCCTCCTGCAATTTGTAATAGCTGTCGTGGCCCACCACAGTCACGTCGTCCCCGAAATGCTCCTTCAGCCGCCGGGTCAGGGTGGTCTTGCCGGAGCCGGTGCCCCCCGCCACGCCGATTAAAATAATATCCATTGGGCTTTTCCCCCTCTCTGCGGGGGCATGCGCCGCCCGCCGTCGGCAATTCCCCGCAAGGAACACAGGGGAAGAACCTCAGAATATTATAGGGACGGCGTCCCCCAAATGCAAGTAGAAACCACGGAAAAAAACGGAATTCCACAAAATTCGTCTTCATGGCCTTGACTGTGCAGGAAAAACCCGATATTATGTCAATTGATCATAAAAACACCCACCGCTCCGAAGGAGGATATTCATGGCCATGAAACGCTGCCCCGATTGCGGGGAAAAGTATTCCGATACATATAAGTGCTGTCCCTTCTGCGAGGAGGAGGCTGCGCTTTCAGAGGAGCGTCCCTTCCGCCGAAAGGGTACGCGGCGTTCCGCCTGCCGGAAGGAACCAAGCATTTTGACCCCCGTTCTGGTTGTGGTAATTTTGGTGCTGGCGGTGACGCTGGGCTGGCTGTTCTTCGGCGACAGCATCAAGGAAAAGCTGGGCGGCGGCACAGAGCCGGGCGTCTCCTCCTCCGAAGTCGATCCATCTCAAAGCGGCGGTTCCTCCGGAGATACCAGTCTGCCGGGGATCGGAGATTCCTCTGGGGATTCTTCTTCCTCTGCCGGTGAAAATCCGGGAAGCGTGATAGAGCCGGGGAGCGGAACGAAAACGGACCCCTCCGGGCTGACTGTGGAGCAGGTGGCGGCCCTGCCTGACACCCTGACCCTCTCCAAGACGGACTTTACCCTCCCTGTTGGTGACCCGGCAGTGAAGCTGACTGTTTCCGGCGGCAGCGGGAGTTATACATGGTTCAGCGAGGACGACGGAATCGCCTCCGTGGACGAAAACGGCACGGTGACGGCCATTTCTGCCGGAATCATCAATGTTTACGCCACCGACGGCACCGGAAAGGGTCTTTGCATCGTCCGGGTGCGCGCAGGCTCCGGTTCTTCCGGAAGCTCCGGGAACACCGTCACACCCTCCGGCGGCGACGTGAAGCTGAACCGGGAGGACTTCACCTTGGGCATAGGCGAGAGCTTCCAGCTCAAGAACACCGGAATCACCACCGCCCAGACCTGGTCCAGCAGCAACCCCGGCGTGGCCACTGTCAACGGCAGCGGGATGGTCACCGGCGTGTCCGCCGGCATGTCCACTGTCACCATGTCCTACGACGGGAACAGCCTGACCTGCATTGTCCGGGTGAAATAACAACGGATCCATTTTATAAAAAGCGATCTCCGAGACTTCGGAGAGCGCTTTTCATCGTCCTGGTAGCGCCAAACATCCGATTTTTACAGCGCCCTTGCAGCTTTTGTCCATGTTTTGTGCGCTTTGCATCAGCATTGCAATTTTATAGGGATGGGGGTATACTACTTTGCAGTAAAGGCTCCAAAAACTGATAAGAAAAACGGAGGATTTGTCCATGCCCGAAAAGCTGATTGATCGAACCTGCCGGGAGTTTACCTCCCTCCTCGCGGCCAAAGTCCCTGTTCCCGGCGGCGGCGGCGCCTCCGCTCTGGTGGGCGCGCTGGGCTCCGCTTTGGGCTCCATGGCGGGGAACATGACTCTGGGGCGGAAAAAATACGCCGCCGTGGAGGAGGACCTCCGCGTCCTGCTTGAAAAAGGAGCAGAAATTCAAGCGCGCCTTCTGGAGCTGGTGGACGCAGACGCGGCGGCCTTTGAGCCTCTGTCCCGCGCTTATTCCATCCCCAAGGACGACCCCACCCATGACGCGGTTTTGGAAGAGGCCACCAAGCGGGCCTGCGCCGCGCCTATGGAAACGCTGGAGCAGTGCGCCAAGGCAGTAGAACTGCTGGAGGGTCTGCTGGAAAAGAGCAGCGTGATGCTGATTTCCGACGTGGGCTGCGGGGCGACTTGCTGTCGGGCGGCCATGGAATGCGCCGCGCTGAATGTGTTTATCAACACGACGACCATGAAAAACCGCGTAACGGCGACAGCGCTGGAGCATCGGACCGACGCGCTGCTGCAAGAATACGGCGCGCGGGCCACCGCCGTGGCGGACGCGGTGCGGGTCCAGCTTCGGGGAAAGTGAGGGGAGAGCGCGTATGGCAAGGGTACTAAGTGGAAAAGAAGTGGCGGAGGCATTGAGTCTTCGCCTTGCGGAGCGGGTGCAAACGCTGGAAGGAAAGGGCGTGAAGCCCACGCTGGCCATTTTGCGGGTTGGCGAGCGGCCCGACGATCTGGCCTATGAGCGGGGTGCGGTGAAGCGCTGCGAAAAGCTTGGCGTGGCGGTCAAAAAGCTGACCCTTTCCGCCGACTGCACCCAGACGGAGCTGATGGAGGCCATTCAAAGCGTCAACAAGTCTGCGGACATCCATGGCCTTTTGATGCTGCGTCCTCTACCCAAAACGCTGAATGAGCAAGCGGCCTGTGAAGCCCTGCTTCCCGAAAAGGACGTGGACTGCATCACCAGTGGGTCCCTTGCCCGGGTGTTTACCGGAAAGGGCGCGGGCTATCCCCCCTGCACTGCGCAGGCATGCATGGAGATTTTGGATCACTACGGCTGTGATTTGGACGGAAAGCGGGTGACGGTGGTTGGTCGCAGCCTTGTCATCGGAAAGCCCGCGGCCATGCTTCTGCTGGCCCGAAACGCCACCGTCACCCCCTGCCACACCCACACGAAAGACTTGGCAGAGGAGTGTCGTCGGGCGGAGATTTTGATTGTGGCTGCCGGAAAAGCCGGAGCGGTGGACGGTGCGTGCGTGGCTCCGGGTCAGACGGTGATCGACGTGGGAATCCATGTGGACGCCGACGGCTCCATGCACGGCGACGCAGATTTTGCAAGTGTGGAGCCGGTGGTCGCCGCCATCACGCCGGTTCCCGGCGGCGTGGGCACGGTGACCTCCACCGTGCTGGCCGGGCACGTGATCGACGCGGCGGCAAAGGCCGCGAACGTGAAGTGGGACGACTGACACACCCGGAACCCTCCCGGCATGTCCTTTCGCAGAATGAAAACTCACCACAGCAGTTATTCCGATATCTCTGCTCCCAAAAGGCCGGCTCCATTGCGGGCGGCGCATAAGGCTGTTTTCAAAGGCGGCAGGCATGATGTTTTTTCATGGTTGCCGCCTTTCTTTTTTGAGAAAGGCGGGCCACTTCCAAATAAGCTTGTCATACAGTGACGTATTTTGCCACAGCCATATTGTGATTGCGGCAGTCATTTATGGCTGTTATAATAGAACTATAGAAATAGGGTTGATGCTTTATATAATCTTGCTAAAAAGGCTTATATTCATTGATGCAACCGAAATTCAACCTAAAGTTGCGTGAAAGTTGGTAGTGCTATGCAACCGCTTTTGTTAAAATGGAGCCAATACAAAAGGAGGAATATACAATGAATATCAGCTTTTCACTTTTGCTTGGAGGTTTCGTAATCTATCTCTCGATTGCAGCAGTTGTCATTGTCCTTGTTATACTGATAATTAAGGCGCTTCTGAAGTATATCCATTCCGACAGCGTACGGAAAGAAAAAGAAAGGGTAACAAGGTCGCTTGGTGAAGCACTGAAGGCAAACCGCACCCGCTGCAAAATGACACAGGAATTTGTGGCGGAAAGTATCGGCGTCAGTCGGCAAGCCGTATCAAAATGGGAAAGCGGCACTTCTGATCCAAGCACTTCAAATCTTCTGGCTCTTGCAAATCTGTACGGTATCTCAGCGGAAGATTTGCTAAAGGAAGTTGAATAACTTGACATTTACATAATGCTTATAATACAAAATGAGGGCATCACCGTGGATAAAACGGTGATGCCCTAAAGCACCCTTATCAAAATGATACGATGGCCCGACCTTTCATTTACACCCGGTTTTTCATCCGCTCCTTGACCTCCCGGCCGAAGGGGGAATCCGCAAGGCCGCCCAGCGCTGTCTCCCGGAACTCCTCGGACATTTTGCGGCCCACCTCGCCCATGCAGTCGATCACCTGATCCACAGGAACCCGGCTCTCCACCCCCGCAAGGGCCATGTCCGCGCAACTCACGGCATTGACCGCGCCCACCACGTTCCGCTTTACGCAGGGGACCTCCACAAGGCCCGCCACGGGGTCGCACACAAGGCCCAAAAGGTTTTTCAGCGCCATGGCCACTGCATGGCCGATCTGCTGGCAGGAGCCGCCCCGCAAAGCCGTCAGCGTACCCGCGGCCATAGCGGAGGCCGTTCCGATTTCCGCCTGACAGCCGCCGGAGGCCCCGGAAATGCAGGCCCGGCTGCCCACCACCGCGCCGATGCCTGCCGCCACGTACAGCCCACGGACGGCGGCGTCCTCGTCGATGTCGCCCCGGTGGTAGAGGGGAATCAGCACCGCAGGCAGCACGCCGCTGGCGCCCGCTGTGGGCGCCGCCACGATCCGGCGCATGCAGGCGTTGGACTCGCCCGTACAAAGCGCGGAGGCAATCACCGCCGAGAGATACGGCCCCGAAAGGGTGTTCATCTCCGCCGCGTAGTTACGCATCTTCTTTCCGTCGCCGCCCACCAGGCCGCTGGCGGAGAGCCGGTCGCCCCGGTAGGTGTCCACCGCTTCCAGCATGGCCCGCCACGCAATCCGCATTTTTTCCATGGATGCCTCTGCCGTCACGCTCCGCTCCTCCATGTCGGTGTCCAGCACCACTTCCCAAAACTCCCTGCCGCCCGCTTCGGCGGCGTCAAAAATCTCCTGCATGGAATCCAGTGCCATTACGCGTCCTCCCTCTCATAATACGTCACGCCGGTCACATCCTCCAGCTCTCCAATCAGCGTCCGCACCTTGGGGGACACCTTTTCGTCCGTCTCAATCACCATCAGCACGCTGCCGCCCCGCTTCGCCCGCCAAAGGTTCATGTTGGCGATGTTCACGTTTCCGTGCTCCAGAATCCACGTCACCTCCGCCAGCTTCCCCGGCACGTCGATGGAACGGATAACCAGCGTGTTGAAAATGCCGGTGAAATTCACATGGATGCCGTCCAGCGCGTCCACCCGGATGCGCCCGCCGCCGGTGGAGGCCGCCTGAAGCTCCAGCGTCCGTCCGTTTCCGTCGGAGACGCGGAGCACCGCCGTGTTGGGATGGGCTTCCTTCAGCTCCACTTTATGAAAGGATACCTCCAGCCCCTCTTTTTCCGCCAGCTCAAAGCTGCGGGGAATCCGCAGATCATCCGGCCGCATCCCCAGAAGCCCCGCCACCAGCGCCCGGTCCGTGCCGTGTCCCGGCCCCGTCTCCGCAAAAGAGCCGTGCAGCCCGATATTTGCCGTTTTCGGCTCGCTCCCCAACAGCGACCGGGCCATGTTTCCAATCCGCACCGCCCCCGCCGTGTGAGAGCTGGACGGCCCCACCATAATGGGACCCAGGATATCAAAAATATCCAGCATAAGGCCCCTCCCTTCCCTGTTCCAAAACTTTCTTTTAGCTTACTACAATTTTTATGAGGTTTCAAGTTGATTTTTTTGATACTTCTGTTAGAATAGTCGTAAAAAACGATGCAACCTGTTTTAATGTTGAAAGGAGCTGCGCCATGTCCTCTCTGCTGATTAAAAATCTGTCCGCCGTGGTGACTTGCGATGACGATGACCGGATTTTGAAAAACATCGATCTCTACTGTGAAAACGGCGTTTTGCGTGCCATGGGAACAGCGCTGCCCCAGTCTGCCGACGAGGTTTTGGACGGTTCTCATTTCTGGTGCTATCCGGGGCTTGTGAACACCCACCATCACCTGTACCAGACCTTTTCGAGAAACCTGCCTCAGGTGCAGAATCTGGAGCTGTTCGACTGGCTCACCGCCCTGTACGAAATCTGGAAAGGGCTGGACGGCGAAGCGATCCGCCTCAGCACCCTGACGGGCTGCGGCGAGCTTTTGAAACACGGCTGCACCACCGTGTTTGACCATCACTATGTCTTCCCCGCCGGGGCGGGCGATCTGATGGGCGTGCAGTTTGCGGCAGCGGCAGAGCTGGGCGTGCGGTTCCACGCCTCCCGAGGCAGCATGGACCTGTCCAAAAAGGACGGGGGCCTTCCGCCGGACAGCGTGGTGCAGACGGTGGACGAAATTATGCGCGACTCCGCCCGGTGCATCGAGGCATATCACGACGCATCCTTTGGCTCCATGCGTCAGGTGGCGCTGGCCCCCTGCTCGCCCTTCTCCGTCTCGCCGGAGCTGCTGAGCCAGAGCGCGGTGCTGGCCCGGCAGTATGGCGTGCGGCTGCACACCCATCTGGCGGAGACGAAAGACGAGGAGCGCTACACCTTAGAGCGTTTCCAAATGCGTCCCCTTGAATACATGTCCTCCCTTGGCTGGACGGGACCGGACGTGTGGTATGCCCACGGCATCCATTTTAACACTGAAGAACTGCAAGAGCTTGCCCGCACCGGCACGGGTGTTGCCCACTGCCCCATTTCCAACATGAAGCTCAGCTCCGGCATTGCCCGGATTCCCGAGATGATAAAACTGGGTGTTCCGGTGGGCCTTGCGGTGGATGGCTCCGCCAGCAACGACGGCTCGTCTTTGATGGAGGAACTGCGCGTGGCATTTTTGCTCCACCGGCTCAACTCCAGCGCCGCCGCCCCCTCAGGGTATGAGATTTTGAAGCTGGCCACCCGGGGCAGCGCCCGTTTGCTGGGAAGAGAGGATATCGGCTCTCTGGCGGTTGGCAACTGCGCGGACTTCTTTTTGGTGGACTCCCGCCGTCTGGAACTGGTGGGCGGCGAATACGACCCCGCCGCTGTCCTTGCCACCATGGGCCTGCGCGGACCGGTGGACATGACGGTGGTGGGCGGAAAAATTGTGGTCCGGAACGGACGGCTGGTCACTGTGGACGAGGATGCCGTGGCGGCCGAGGCCCGCCGGGTCTGCGGGGAATACCTGGCCCGGGCGTAATGCGATGAAAAAGGCGCTCCCCCGCTTTTGGAGGAGCGCCTGCCTTTAAAGTGTGTCCCGGTACCTGTCCATAATTTTGGCAAACAGCTCACCGGTGCTGGGGGGTGTGTAGGTAATGGCGTTGGCCCCGGCCCGGATGGTCTTGAGGACCGTTTCGTCCGTAGGCCCGCCGGTTGCGATGATGGGCACCTCGGGAAACTGATTTCGGATGTGGGCCACGATTTCCGGGGTTCTGGCCGCGCCGGACACGTTGAGGAAATCGGCCCCGGCATCCATGCGGGCGCGGATGTCCGTTTGCTCGGACACCACGGTGATAATCACCGGAATGTCCACCTCTTCCTTGATCTGGCGGATGATGGAGTTGTCGGTGGGCGCGTTCAGCACCACACCGTAGGCTCCCTGATGCTCCGCCTGAATCGCCAGACGGACAGCCCGGGCTCCTGTTGTGATGCCGCCGCCCACTCCCACGAACACCGGCACATCCGACACGCTGATAATGGCCTGGGAAATCACCGGCTGAGGCGTAAAGGGATAGACGGCGATGATGGCGTCGGCGTTGATATTTTTGACAATGGCCACGTCTGTGGAAAAGGCCAGAGACTTGATGCGCCGACCAAAAATGCGGATGCCGCCGCACTCGCTGACGCACTGGGGAAGCGCCAGCGTGTGACTGCGCAGCGTCCCGGTATAGGTAGGCATGTATTTGGGCATGGATGACCTCCTTTTGCGGTACGATTAAAAAACTAATATTATGGTATGTATTTTATCACTTTACCGCCGTAAACGCAAGTAAAAGCGCCGTAAAAGGCCCGTCCTCATGGCAGGGCACAGGCATTAAGCAAACGCGGCAGCGCGGGGCCGCCAGACGCGTCACACACTGCCCACCGGAACCGATAACCCCTACGGGACAATCGCCGCCGGGTATATAGCCTGCGGTTTCACTGGAAAAAATGTACAGAAAATTACAGAAGGAGGCACCTTTATGGACCGTTTTTCCATTCTTGTGGGAGATATTACCCAATCAAACGCAGAGGCCATTGTCAACGCCGCCAACGAGTCGCTTCTTGGCGGCAGCGGCGTGGATGGGGCCATTCACGCCGCTGCTGGCCCGGAGCTTTTGGAGGAGTGCCGCACGCTTGGCGGCTGCCCCACGGGGCAGGCGAAATTGACAAAGGGCTATCGGCTGAAGGCCCGGTATGTGCTCCACACGCCCGGCCCCGTGTGGCAGGGCGGGCAATCTGGTGAGGCGGAGCAGCTTGCCTCCTGCTACCGGTCCTGTCTGTATCTTGCCAAGGAGCATGGCATTCAATCTGTGGATTTTCCCTGTATTTCCACCGGGGTTTTCGGCTATCCGGCGACACAGGCCGCTGCGGTGTCCCTGCGGACGATCATGGATTTTCTTTACGAAAATGAAACGCCCCGCTTTGTGCGGATTATCTGCCACACGGAGGAAGCCGCAAAAATCTGGCGGCAGACCTACAATTTCTGGTACGCCGGAACCAAGGCGGAACGGCTGTGATTGCCACCCGCCGCGCCGCATCCGTGACGGTAGCTGAAAAGCACCCTCTTCCCGTGGGAAGAGGGTGCTCTCTATTGCTGAACGGTCAGTTTCAGGAATGCGTGCCTCCGCATGAAACCAGCTCTGCAACGGTTGGTTTCCGCCGTGGCTTATGCGTCAAACACGCCCAGAATCACGATGCCCACAATGACTGTGGCAATCGCCGCGTAGTGCCGCACGGAGAGCTTTTCTTTCAGGAAAATGCGGCTCCACACCACGGAAGCCACGCAGTAAGCCGAGATGATGGGCGCAGCCATCATCACATGCTCTTCATCTCCGATGGCGTAGATATAGGCAAACTGGCCCGCCGTCTCGCACAGGGCGCCCACGTATTTGGGCGCTTCCTGCTTGGGAACCAGCGGCTGCTTTTTCACCAGCACCACGTAGATAAAGCATGCCACCGCGCAGACAAAAAACGTCAGCTCATAGGCAACATTGGCAGAGTCCTCGTTCAGCGTGCGCAGCACCAGAGAATCCGCAAAGGTCCCCAGCGCGTCCAGCAGACAGTAAAGAATTGGCAGGACCAAGGCCAGCGCGGACTTTGCATATTTGTAATTGGACGCCTCCTGCCGCAGGGCGCGCAGATCCGCATCCTCGTGGGTTTCCACAACGCCAAGGCCCACCACGCCCGCGCACACCAGCGCCACGGCGGCAAGCTGCCAGCCGTTCACGTCGCCCGCGCCGCCGGTGACCAGAATCAGCACCGCCACAAGCGCACCGGAGGAATTGCAGATGGGAGAGGAAATCGACAGCTCAATGTACCTAAGGCCCACATAGCCAATGGTCATAGACAGGATATACAGCGCGGAAACAGGCAGGTACGTCAGCAGGATAGAAACGGAAATCTCCGCCCCACCGATAAAAACCTCATAGGCCGCGTGAAGGCCCATCACAAGGCCCACGGCCATCACCATTTTCAGGTGCGCATATTTGTCCTGATCGCGGCAGCCGATTTTGGAAAAAAGGTCCGACCCGCTCCAGCAGAGCAGGGTAATCATAGAAAGCCAAAACCACATGTAGATAAATCTCCTATTTTAAATTTTTTGAGGTTTATCGGTTTTGGACCGGAGGCGGCCTCCTCCTGAAAAAGTGATTGGGTGTAGACATTTTACAGCCTCACAATACCGGCCTCGACCAGCTTTTGCAGGCTCATGAGGATGCCAAGCTTCGCGTGATACCACGTCAAACCGCCCTGAAAATATACGGCGTAAGGCTCCCGGATCGGCCCGTCGGCAGACAGCTCGATAGAGCTTCCCTGCACAAAGGCGCCCGCCGCCATAATCACATCGGAATCATAGCCCGGCATGGCCCACGGCTCCGGAGTGACGTAGCTGTCCACCGGGGCAGCGGACTGGATGCCCTTGCAGAAGGCCACCATGGCCTCGCGGCTTCCCAATGTGACCGCCTGAATGATATCGTGCCGATCCTCCGCCCCACCGGGGACACAGGCAAAGCCCAGCTTTTCATAGATGTTGGCAGCAAAAATAGCACCCTTCAGCGCACCGGACACCACCGTGGGCGACAAGAACAGGCCCTGATACAGCGCGGGCATCAGGCCTAGGTTTGCGCCCACCTCCTGCCCCAGTCCCGGGGCGGAGAGCCGGTAGGCGCACCGTTCCACGCATTCCTTCGTGCCGCAGATATACCCGCCCACGGGCGCAAGCCCGCCGCCGGGGTTTTTGATGAGACTGCCCACCACCATGTCCGCCCCCACGTCGGAGGGCTCCTCCAGCTCCACAAACTCGCCATAGCAGTTGTCCACCATGCATTTCACATCCGGTTTCACGGACTTGCAAAAGGCAATCAGCTCTCCGATCTGGGGGACGGAAAAGCTGGGACGGGTGGCGTAGCCCTTGGAACGCTGAATGGTAATCAGCTTTGTCCGGTCATTGATTGCGGCCCGGATGGCGTCGTAATCAAAGCTTCCATCCTCTTTTAAATCGGCCTGCGCATAGGTCACGCCGTATTCCTTTAACGAGCACCTGCTCTCCCGGATACCGATGACCTCCTCCAGCGTGTCGTAGGGCGCGCCCACGGGGGAAAGCAGCTCATCCCCCGGCAAGAGGTTGGCAGACAATGCCACCGCCAGCGCGTGGGTTCCGCAGGTAATCTGCGGGCGCACCAAAGCCGCCTCGGTGTGAAACACGTCGGCATATATCCGTTCCAGATTGTCCCGGCCCTCGTCGTTATAGCCGTAGCCCGTGGTGGCGGCGAAATGGGCGGCGCTGACTCTGTTTTTCTGCATGGCCAGCAGCACCTTGCCCTGATTATACTCTGCCGCCGCGTCTATCTCCGCAAACCGCTCCCGTAGGGCGGTCAGCACGGTCTCTCCGATTTCATACACGGCCCGGCTCACGCCCAAGGCCTCATACATATTCTGATTGTTCAAGCTCTTCAATTCCTTTGCCGCTTTTGAATTCGCCGGGGATAACCGGCGGAGGTCGGCGGCTTCCTTACTTTAGCACACCCGACAAAAAAACGCAAGAAAAAGCAAGCTTCTTCTTCCCCGACTCTTCGTCGGAGACTGTCTGTGCAATTATGGGATATTTTTTGTGCAAATTGGAAAATTAGGGAAATTTTTTCAAAAAGCTGATGACAAACAAAAGCCCGCCTGTTATAATAAAAAATACTATTTAACTGATTAATCAGGCATCTGTAAAGCAAGTCAGGTAAGCATTCTAGAAACGGGGGCGCAGGATATTGGGACAACCTTCGACTGAGTATCAGAGCGCAGGACAAACGCCCGGAGACATTTGTGGCATCTGGATGAAGCTTCACCTGCTGATTATGTCGGCCGCTGTTTTTATCGCCGTGGTGCTGGAGTGTCTGGTCCTTTTTGCGGCCGACTTTTTCCGGCTTCCCATTGCATCTGCCGAGCGGTATCTGCTCCGGTTTATCGTACTGCCTTTGCTTGTGAACCTTGTGCTGCTGGGCGCCGCTCTGCTGGCCCGGCGCAGCAAAAGGTTGCGCGAGGATACGCGCATTGTGATTATTTCTCTCTGTGGGGCAGGCATCGGGCTTGTGCTTTACACAGTGCACCGTTTCTTCCCCGCAATGGATATGGCTTTGATGCTGCCGGTGATTCTGACCATTCTGTACGGGCGGATTCGTCTAACCGCACTGGTGGGCGTGCTTTGCATTGCGGGAAAGGTCGTCTCCGACCTTTTCCTGAGTTGGTTTGCCGACGTTCCCCCTTTCCGCCTCAGCGGACCGGAGGTTTTGAATCAGTTGATTTCCCTCTCCGTATTGGCCACCTGCTGCCTGATTTCCAGTCTTCTGGTTCGGCTCTGTCGGCGACAGATTGACTTCAGCGTCAACGCAGTTTTGGAACAGCATCGGCTGCGGGAAAAAACGAGAACCGACAGCCTTACCGGCGTTGGAAACCGAAGAGCCCTGCAAATCGCACTCTCCGAAATCACACGTAAGAGCCGTTCTCAATGGTTTTTTGCCATGATGGACGTGGACCAGTTTAAAAACGTAAACGACAAGCTGGGGCATATACGAGGCGATTCCTATTTGCAGTCATTGGGGCGGATTCTTCAGCGCTATGAAGACGATGCGTTCCGCTCCTTCCGCTTTGGCGGCGATGAGTTTTGCGCCATCCTTCAGACCCGGAACTTAGAAGAAGCGGCTTCTCTGTGCCACCAAATCCAGTCCGACTTTATTCAGGTTGTGGAAGCGGATGCAGGACCCATCCCTTCGGGCATCAGCATTGGCCTGACGGCGTGCGACCCCGGCGAAGACCCACAAGCCCTTATGAACCGGGCCGACGCGGCGCTTTACCGCGCCAAGCGCGTGCAGCGGGGCGGCGTTTCTCTCTGGGGACCGGAGCTGGAACGGGCAGAATAAGCCTGCGGGGCTTCCCCTGAAAAAGAGCCTTTAAAATCGGGCTTTTCGGTTTGGGTATATCAAAAGACAAGCAAGTGCCGCCCGCAATGCGGGCGGCGCTTGTTTTATGATGCTTTCTTCAGTCTTAAAGACCCGCAGCTTTCTTTTCCAGCGCCGGTTCCAGCTTCTCTTCCTCTTCCGTCTTCGGCGCCAACCTGATCTCCGTCTCCCCCATTGAATCCACGTCCATTTCCAACGCAGGTTGCAGATCCGGAGCCGATTTCTCCCCGTCGGAGCCACTCTCCAGCCGCTCCCGGCCCACCGCCAGCATCAGCTTGATGCGGTTTTCCTGGTTTACCCGGGTGGCACTGGGATCGTAGTCAATGGGAGTGATATTGGCCTGGGGATACAGCTCCCGGATTTTGTTCACCATGCCCTTGCCGCAGATATGGTTGGGCAGGCAGCCAAAGGGCTGGGCACAGACGATATTTTCGTATCCTGCGCGTACAAGCTCAATCATCTCTGCGGTGAGAAGCCAGCCCTCTCCCATTTTATTACCAAGACCGATGACGCCTTCGGCAAGCTTTTTAAGCTCTTTGAAGGGCAGCGGGGCGTGATAGCCGTTTTTCTCCAGCGCCTTGCGCATCACCCGCTCCGTTCCGGCAAGATATCCCAAAACCACATCAGAAATGTGCTTTTCAAAAAAGCTTCCGCCATACAGCCGCGCCGTTTCCGAGGGGTTATAGGCACAGTACTGCACAAAGCCCATCAGCCCTGGCAGGTTCACTTCGCAGTCCTGAGATTCCAGAAACTTCTCCAAATCGTTGTTGCCAAGGGGGGAGTATTTCACATAGATTTCCCCCACCACGCCCACCTTTACCTTCGGCGTACGGCGGACGGGAATTGTGGCAAAATCGGCGGCAATTTTCGGCATCAGGGCGCGGACCTCTCGATTGGTATAGCCCTTCCCCGCCCGGATGCTCTCGCAGATGTGCGTCAGCCATTTTTCAAGCATCGCGTCCCCGTCGCCCCTGTTCAGCTCATAGGGAACGGTCTGGGCCCGCAAGGTCGCCAGCAAATCCCCATAGTAGATGGCCGCCATCAACTGGCGCATCAAAAGCAGCGTCATGGGGAAGCCGGAGTCTTTTTCAAGGCCTGAGAAGTTCAGACTTGCCACAGGTACCTGCCCGTAACCCGCCCGCTCCAGCGCCTTGCGCAGCAGGTGAATATAGTTGGATGCACGGCAGCCCCCGCCGGTCTGTGTGATGATGAGGGCCGTGTGGTCCAAATCGTATTTTCCGGAATCCAGCGCGTCCAAAAACTGGCCGATGACCAGCAGCGCGGGATAGCAGGTATCGTTGTGGACGTATTTCAGCCCATTCTCCGCCACCTGAGAACCGCAATTGCCCAAAAGCTCACAGGTATAGCCCTGATTCTCCATGGCAGCGGCCAGAATCCGGAACTGAATGGGAGCCATGCTGGGAATCAGTATCTTATGCGTCTTTTTCATTTCCGGGGTAAATTTCGGATAACTCATCTCCATGGCTCAGTCCTCCTTCCGGGCGGCAACCCGCCGTCGGTCTTCCTGTTCCTCCAATGCGGCAAACAGGCTCCGCAGGCGGATACGCACCGCGCCCAAATTCGTAATTTCGTCAATTTTTAGCTGGGTATAAAGCTTTCCGCCCTCCTGCAAAATTTCCCGTGTCTCGTCGGAGGTGATAGCGTCCACCCCGCAGCCAAAGGACACCAACTGCACCAGCTCCATATCGCTGCTTTGTGTGCAGTATTTCGCGGCGGCGTACAGCCGGGCGTGGTAGGTCCACTGGTTCAGCACGGAGGTTTCAAACCGGTCCACCAACTCGGAAACAGCGTCCTCCGTCACCACCGCCGCGCCGAACTGGGTCAGCAGGGTGTCGATCCCGTGGTTCACCTCCGGGTCCGCGTGGTAGGGCCGACCGGCCAGAACGACGATGCGCCGCCCCTCTTCCCGGGCCTGTTTGATGATGCGCTGGCCCTCTCCGCGGATCTGGGCCATGTGCTTTTCATACTCGGCATAGGCCTCGTCCGCCGCCTCCCGAACCTCGCTCCGGCTGATGCCGGAGAAATACTTTTTGAGAACCCCGTGCATCTTGTGGGCAAACTCCTTGGGATGGTGAAGCCCCACATAATCGTAGATAAATTTGACGTTTTTAATCTCCGGAGAGTTCCCGGCGATAACCTCCGGATAATAGGCCACCACGGGACAGTTATAGTGATTGTCGCCCTTGCCCTCGTCCAAATTGTAGGTCATACAGGGGTAGAAAATCGCGTCCAGCCCCAACCGGCTCAGATATTGGATGTGGCCGTGGGCCAGCTTTGCCGGGAAGCAAGCGGTGTCGCTGGGGATGCTGGCCTGCCCCTTCAAATACAGGTCCCGGCTGCTGAGAGGGCTGTGGTACACGGTAAAGCCAAGACTTGTAAAAAACGCGTGCCAGAAGGGCAGCAGCTCATAGTTGTTCAGGCACAGCGGAAGGCCGATTTTTCCCCGTTTTCCGGGGACGGGCTTATAGCTTAAAAGCAGCCTGCGTTTGTATTCGTAGAGGTTCAGCAGCCCGCTGTCCGCCTTGCCGGTAACGGGGCGGTCGCAGCGGTTTCCGCTGAGGAAGACGGCTCCGTCGGAAAAAGTGTTGACGGTGAGCTGGCAGTTGTTTCCGCAAAGGCCGCACAGTCTGCTGCGGGTATCCTGCGTAAAGCCGCGCAGGCGCTCCGCCGTCAGAAGCGTGCTTCGCCTTCCCGGCTCCACCTTTTCCATGCCGTGCAGCGCCGCGCCGTAAGCCCCCATCAGTCCCGCGATGTCGGGGCGGATGACCTCCGTCCCCATCTCCTTTTCAAAGGCCCGCAAAACCGCCTCGTTATAAAATGTACCGCCTTGCACCACAATGTTTCTGCCAAGTTCTTCGGGAGAGGCGGCGCGGATAACCTTGTAGATGGCGTTTTTCACCACGCTGATGGAAAGGCCCGCCGAAATATTCTCAATGGAGGCCCCGTCCTTCTGGGCCTGCTTCACACTGGAGTTCATAAACACCGTGCACCGGCTGCCCAAATCCACAGGCCGCCGGGCAAACAGGCCCAGCTTTGCAAACTCCTTTACGTCTCTGCCCAGCGCCTGCGCAAAGGTCTGGAGAAAGCTGCCACAGCCGGAGGAGCATGCCTCGTTCAAAAAGATGTCGCCGATGGCTCCGTTTTCAATTTTGAAGCACTTCATGTCCTGCCCGCCGATGTCGATGATGAAATCCACATCCGGCAGGAAATGCCGCGCAGCGGTAAAATGGGCCACAGTTTCCACCACGCCGAAATCCGCGTGAAACGCAGCCTTGGCCAAATCCTCGCCGTATCCCGTGGTGGTGACGGAGGCAACTTGCAGAGCCGGATGCTCGTCATACAGCCGCAGCAGTACCTCCCGGATCAGGGCGGTGGGGCTGCCCTCGTTGGGACGGTAGTCCGTGAACAGCAGCCGGGCCTGTTCGTCGATCACTGCCACCTTCACGGTGGTGGAGCCGGAGTCGATCCCGATGTGCACCGGTTCGGCATACTCCGCACCGAAAGGAACCTGAGGAACAGATGCCCTTGCGTGCCGCGCGCGGAATTTTTCGTATTCTTCCTCGTCGGCGAACAGGGGCGGCTGGGACCGGTAGGTTTCCGACGCACCCCGCTCCCGCAGATGCCGAGCCACGTCCGCGAGATCAAATTCCCGATCGGAGTACAGCGCCGCCCCAAGAGCCACGAACAAAAGGCTGTTTTCCGGGCACATGCCCGCAACGCCCAGTGTGCTGTCAAAGCTTTCCCGCAGGCATTTGGAGAAGGTCAGCGGCCCGCCCAGATACAAAACCTTTCCCTTGATGGGGCGGCCTTGTGCCAGCCCCGCGATGGTCTGATTCACCACCGCCTGATAGATGCTGGCGGCAATGTCCTCCGCCTTTGCGCCCTGATTGATGAGGGGCTGCACGTCGCTCTTGGCGAACACGCCGCAGCGGGACGCGATGGTATAGGTCTTCTCCGCCCGCAAAGCCGCGGTGTCCAGCTCCTCGGCGGTCATCTTCAAAAGCGTTGCCATCTGGTCGATAAAGGCGCCGGTCCCTCCCGCGCAGGAGCCGTTCATCCGGACTTCAAGCCCGTTTGTCATAAAGAGAATTTTGGCGTCTTCGCCGCCCAGCTCAATCACCACGTCGGTTCCGGGGGCAAACCGCCCCACCGCCACGCGGGTGGCGAACACCTCCTGCACAAAGGGGACCTCCACGCTCTGCGCCATGCCCATTCCGGCGGAGCCGGAAATGGAGAGCAGCGCCCGCCCGCCGGGAACGTGCCACTGGGCCATGCGCCGCAGCAGCTCCTCCGATTTTTCCAAAATATGACTGTAATGGCGCTCGTATGTAGAATATATAATTTTTTCGTCGTCATCCAGCACCACGCATTTAATGGTGGTAGAGCCGACATCCAGTCCAACACGCAAAAACAGATTCCTCCTAAGAATGTCCGAACAGCGCGAAAACTCGCACCGCACCTCCTGCTAAACAGTGTTCATTCTACTCTGTTTATGTGAACTTTTCAATTGCAAAAACGTTTTCCTCCGTTAATGTTACGTTAAAAACGAACACTGGAACCATAGGAAACAGCTACTCTTTTCCACGCTTTTCCGCTCTCTTGCGCAAAGCGGCCGAATCTGCTATACTGACGGCGAGGTGACACGTTTTATGGAATCCGTTTTGCTGCACTGTTGCTGCGCCCCCTGCTCCCTCTCCTGCATCGAACCTTTGCGGGCGGAGGGACTGGAGCCCACAGCCTTCTGGTATAATCCCAATATCCATCCTTGGAAGGAATACGAAGCCCGCCGGGACTGTCTTGCGGAGTATGCGCCCAGCATCGGCATGAAGCTGATTGTGCGGGAGGAATACGGCCTGCGGGACTTTGTCTGCCATGTGGCGGGCGACATCGACCGCCGCTGCGCCTGGTGCTACGAGCACCGGTTGGAGGAGGCGGCGCGCTATGCCGCCCAGCACGGATACGAGGCCTTTACCTCCACCCTTCTGGCCTCTCTTTATCAGGACCACGACGGCATTGCCCGGGCGGCGGAGCGATTTGGGAAGCAATATGGCGTTTCGTTTTTATACCGGGACTTCCGGGCCAATTTCCGCGAAGGAAATCAAAAGGCGCGGGAGCTTGGCTTTTATATGCAAAAATACTGCGGCTGCGTCTTTTCCGAGGCGGACCGCTATCAAAAGCAGATTCGCCGGGACCGGGAGAAATACGCGGAGAACGCATGATTCTATGCGTCCTGTTCGCAAAAAGAAGCATGGGACGGCAAGTCCACCAAATTACAGGAACAATTCAGCACATGCAAACCGAATATGAAAATTCAAGGGTGGGAACCGGTCAATACCAGTTTCCACCCTTGAATGATATGCGTGGGAATGGCAGGAGGATATCAAAACCGCAGCCTTTGCCGTCATGAGGGGAAAGCCTTATTGGATAGTGCACGTTTTTCTGCGTATGGGCATCTCATCCACGGCTTCGGGCTGCGAGTGCTTTTATGGAGCGGCTAAGGCTCAGGTACTCGATTCAGGGACGTCCTCCCCGCAATCCGGCGGCGTAATGGCAGCATCGTCCGGTAAAGGAGAATTATCCGCAGCTTCCAGCAGGCGGAATTGCCGCATCTTTTGCGCCAGAACGTCCGCCTGTTCAAGAAGGCTCTGACTGGTGGCGGCGCACTCCTCGGAAAATGCGCTGTTTGAAGCAATAGAGGACACAATCTGCGTCATGCTCGACTGCATCTCCACGGCGGCCTCCTTCTGCTTCAAGGACGCGCCGGATATTTGCTGAATCGCGCCGGTCACCTGTTTTACAAAGTCCATAATTTCGTGCAAAGCCTCTTCGGTCTTCTGTGCGTGGATGCGCCCGGCCTGCACGGAGGAAACGGACTGCCCAAGCAGAGCCTGTGTGCTTTCGGCGGCCTCCGCGCTTCTCTGCGCAAGATTGCGGACTTCCCCGGCCACAACCGAGAAGCCTTTCCCGGCGCCGCCTGCCCGCGCTGCCTCTATCGCGGCGTTTAGCGCGAGCACATTGGTCTGGAAGGCGATGTCCTGAATCGCACGAATCACTTCCGTAATTTTTTTGGCATTTTCCTCCATGCCGCCGATTGCAGCAAGCATTTCCGTCATACTTTCACCGGCATACGCGGACTGCTGCCGCATCTGATCAAACAACGCGCCGGCGGTCTGC
>NZ_DALZOY010000016.1:46702-50469 GCF_032018205.1 Oscillibacter sp.
AAAATTTTATGGAACCGGAAGAAACCTGATTGACGCCCTGATGGATGGTGGAAGCCGCCATCCCAATTTCGGAAAACACCCCGTTCAGGGACAACAGAATGGTCTCCAAGGACGTGCCGATGGGCGCGAAATCGCCAAGGTATTCCTGCTCCTTTTTGACGGTGAGATCTCCGTCTGCGATACAGGAAAGCACGGTGGAGATTTCCGACACATAGCCGCGCAGGGAAAAAACCGTGTGTTCCAGTGCTTGCAGCAAAGCCTCCACTTCCCTAACCGATGCGTCGGTGGGAACGGGAGATTCCAAATCCCCCTGTTCAAGCTGCTGCAAGCGCGTAACCGCCGCAGCGATGGGGCGGGCAAGCGAGGACGCCGTCCGGGCGGAGAAAACAGATGAGCAAATCACCGCCAGCACCATCACCACAAGCGAAATCCAGATTGGCTGACGGCTCATGGCAAGGATTTCGTCGTAATCCTGACTGACGGCAAGCACCCACCCTTCCGGACCGGCAATGGGCGCGTAGGCCACAAGCTTTTTGGAGCCCTCATTCGTTACAACCTCCGCGCCGGACTCTCCCGCGCACATGCGCGCAAGAAGCGCCGCCCACTCCGGTTGGGCGGCGGCGTCCACGCTCTCCGGCAGATTGACTGCCAGCATCGCGTCATCCGGATGAGAAACAATTGTACCGCTGGGGTCCATAATAAAGCCGTACCCGGTTTTGCCCATGGAAATCTGACGGATGTACTGATTAAAGTAGTCGGCAGACAGGCTGCCGGTCACCACGCCCGTGGGGCCTATGGCCGTAATCTGCGTACCGGCCAAAATTACCGGCGCTTCTTCGCCGGGAAACAGGCCCGGCGCGGACAAAAAGGAAACGCCCGCAATGGCGCTTTGAAAGCTTTCGGTGCCCGAAATATCCTCTCCTTCGTAGGTAACGCCGGTTTTGCTGCTGACGGAAAAGGATGAAAAGGCAGTGCCGCGCGTCCTGACCTTGAGATAGGCCCTGCGGTCGGCCGCGTCCAGCGTGGGGTCGCACACCGCTTCATCGGCGGCAACATTCTGTATCTGGTTTTTAATGGACGCAACCGCTTCTGTAATGCTCATGGAATAGGACGCGGCAAGGCTTTGGGCAAACACCTTATGATTTTCAAGGGAATACCGCCCGATCAGCACGCAGGTGATGGCAGTAATGACCAAGCAGGTGGCGACAACGTTATATGCAATCGCTTTACGGACCTTCGATTGAATGGAAACCTTCATACGTTCATTTCCTCTTTATTACTATCATATTTTTCATATATCAAACGATAGCATACCCGTGTTTGAAGGTTGTGGAGTTTATGTAAAATAAAGGTAAAGCGCATTTTTTACCCCGAGATATAAGCCAGCCGTTTACACTTGTAAGAATCTATCGGAGAGCGCCCAAAAGCGGCTCATCAGGGGCATGCGGCATAAAAAAGAAGCGGGAGACGGCAATCCGTCTCCCGCTTTTCATCTTTTCAGCATTTTACCGTTCCGTCGGGATTGAACAGAGGCAGGGGCGCCAGATACCGAATATCGGTCCGTGCCTGTGCGTCTCCCTCGGCAAACACCGCGATGCGGCCCGCCGTGGTTCCCCCCGCCAACTCCACCAGCGCTTCCATGGCGTGCATAGAGCCGCCTGTGGAAATCACGTCGTCCATCAGCAGCACCCGCTTTCCACGGATGAGGTCCGCGTCGTCCCGGCCCAGATACAGCCGTTGGGACCCTGCGGTGGTGATAGACCGATCCTCCACATAAATGGGGTCGGGCATATAGGCCTTGGGGCCCTTCCGGGCAATAAAATAGCGCTTCACGCCGGACTGGCGGGCCATCTCGTGAATCAGAGGAATGCTTTTGGCCTCCGCCGTAAGCATATAGTCATAGTCGGCCTGAGGCACCAGCTTCAAAAGCTCCCGGGCGCAGGCGACGGTAATCTCCGCGTCACCAAAGCAGATGAACGCGCCGATGTATAAATCGTCCGTCACCTTGCAGATGGGCAGCTCTCGCTCCAGCCCCGCGATATTTGTTTTATATGTTTGCCGCATAGTAAAACTCCTCCAACAACACAGTCGAATTTCCGATTTTCCCCGGGTTCCAAACATATTTATTATATAGGCCTATCTAAAAAAGTCAATGTAAAGTCCCAATTTTCCGCAAAAAGACGTCCATCTTGCATTTCTTTGTTAAACTGCACAAAAACCTGCATGAATTTTTTCCGTCATACGGAGAGAAAATGATCCATATGAAGAAAAGGATGCTTGCTTCCATACATGGAAAGTGCTAGAATAATTAAAGCGCAAACATGATAATTTCAGTTGTTTTATGCAAAAATCGCCGTTAAAAAATGAAGGAGGAAGTTTTTGATGAATGCATATCTTGCCAGCGTACTGGAAAATGTAAAGGCCAAGCACGGCAACGAGCCCGAGTTCGTCCAGACTGTGGAGGAGGTCTTCTCTTCTCTGGAGCCCGTCATTGAGAAGCACCCCGAATATGAGAAGGTCGACCTGCTTACCCGCATGGTGGAGCCGGAGCGTATGTTCACCTTCCGCGTGACTTGGGAAGACGACCAGGGCAATTGGCATACCAACCGTGGCTGGCGCTGCCAGTTCAACGGCGCCATCGGCCCCTACAAGGGCGGCCTGCGCTTCCAGAAGAATGTGTACGAGGGCATCATCAAGTTTCTGGGCTTTGAGCAGACCTTTAAGAACAGCCTGACCGGCCTGCCCATCGGCGGCGCCAAGGGCGGTTCCGACTTCGATCCCGCCGGCAAGTCCGACGCCGAAGTCCTGCGCTTCTGCCAGAGCTTCATGACCGCGCTGTATCGCTATATCGGGCCCGACATTGACATTCCCGCCGGCGACATGGGCGTGGGCGCCCGCGAAATCGGCTATCTGTACGGCCAGTACCGCCGCCTGAAGGGCGTGTGGGAGAACGGCGTCATCACCGGCAAGGGCCTGACCTACGGCGGCAGTCTCATCCGTCCCGAGGCCACGGGCTTTGGCGCTGTGTATTATCTGTGCGAGGTTCTCAAGCACGAGAACGACTCCATCGAGGGCAAGCGCATCGCTGTCTCCGGCTATGGCAACGTGGCTTGGGGCATCATGAAGAAGGCTGCCGAGCTTGGCGCCAAGGTTACTTACATGGCTGGCCCCGACGGCTACGTCCATGATCCCGACGGCATCGATACCGACGAGAAGCTGAACTTCATCCTTGACATGCGCGCCAAGGACCCCATGCACTGCAAGCCCTACGCCGAGAAGTTCGGCTGCGAGTTTGTGGAAGGTACCAAGCACTGGGGCCACAAGGACGTGGATATCCTCATGCCCGCCGCTATGCAGAACGACGTCAATCTGGAGTGGGCCAAGAAGATTGCCGAGTCCGGCGTGAAGTATTACATCGAAGTCGCCAACATGCCCACCACCAACGACGCTCTGGAGTTCCTGCGCGGCCAGAAGCACATGGTCGTCGCTCCTTCCAAGGCTGTTAACGCCGGCGGCGTGGGCGTCTCTGCGTTGGAGATGTCTCAGAACTCCGAGCGTCTGGTCTGGACTGCGGAAGAGGTTGACGCACAGCTCAAGAAGATGATGGTCACCATTCACAGCATGTCTGCCGAGGCGGCTGAGGAGTATGGTCTGGGCTACGACCTGGTGGCCGGCGCCAACATCGCTGGCTTCAAGAAGGTTGCCGAGGCCATGATGCAGCAGGGCCAGTTCTAAAAAAGCTTTTCTTCATCTCATAAACACGGCTC
>NZ_DALZOY010000016.1:50479-54257 GCF_032018205.1 Oscillibacter sp.
GAGCCGTGTTTTATTTTCTTGCGGGTTGCTCTTTTCCAAAATTCGTCCCTGCTGCACGCTTTCCAATTGACCCCCGGAGGCCGCCGAACAGTTTTCGTCTCCTCTTCGTCGGAAACGTGAAAAATCCGGTCAGCCCATCAAACGCCGGAAGCAAAAACACGGCGGAGAGCAGATTAAACACCGTGTGCACCACCGCAATCCCCACGGAATCGATGAGGCGATCATGCAGCGGCGCACCCAACAGCAGCCATAGAGGAAGCAGGACTACCGTCCCAAGAATATTGAATTTCAAATGCGCAAACGCAGCCCGCTTCGCGTTTGCGCCGCAGCCCACAGCGGCCAGCAAGACCGTGACACAGGTGCCGATATTCCCTCCCAGCACCAAAGGCACCCCCATTCCCCAAGTCACCGAGCCTGCGGTTGAAAACGCCTGCAACAGTCCGATGGAAGCGCTGGAGCTTTGGATTATGCCGGTGAAGATTGCCCCCGCCAGAAGCGTGGTCAGAGGATTGACCGCCAGCTCCGTCAGTCGGCGGAAGGCCGCTGTCCCCGCGATCGGCGCGGCAGCGGCAGCCATCCGCTCCATTCCAACCAGCAGCAAAAACAGTGCCAGCAGCAGCCCGCCCCATACCCTCCGTCTGGGAACCAACAGGTAAATCAAAAGCCCTATACACGCCAAAATCACCGTTAGCTCCGGCGCAGCGGACGTCTCCGTTCGGAAGCATAGCAGCCAAGCGGTGGCAGTGGTACCCAAATTACTTCCTATCATTACCGGAATAATCTGCTCAAGGGATAAAATTCCCGCATCCGCCAGAGACACGGTCATCACCGTCACGGCGGAGGAGGACTGCACCACTGCCGTCACCAAAAATCCCAGCAGAAACCCCCGCCACCGGCCGTCCGTAGCGCGACGCAGCAACCGCTCTGCCCGTCCGCCCTCAAGCTCCCGCAGATATTCCCCCAACAGCGTAATTCCAAACAGAAACAGCACTACGCCGCCAAGCATTGTCCAAAGGCTCTGCATAGCTTCCCCCCTCTTCTCCTGAAAGCAGGATATGAGCGTAAGCAAAAAAAAGACCGAGCAGAGGCGACCGAAAGCCGCCTCTGCCCGGTATATACTGAATCTGTCAGGAAAAAAAGCTAAGGTGCTCAAACAAAATTCTTGCACCCATCAGAATCAGGAGAATCCCCCCGCTCAGCTCCGCACGGCGCTTGTACCGTGCCCCGAAGTAATTTCCAACCGCCACGCCCGTCAGGGACAGGAGAAAGGTTACAAATCCGATGATGGAAATAGCCGGTACGATGCGCACATTTAAAAACGCGAAGGTCACGCCAACCGCCAGTGCGTCGATGCTGGTGGCAAAGGCCAGCACCGTCAGTTGTTTCAGATCCACCCTCTCCGCCACAGCGCAGGCCGTCTCCTCTTCCTGTTTTCCGCAGCCCTCGCGTATCATGTTTCCACCGATGATGGCAAGCAGGGCAAAGGCGACCCAGTGGTCCACACTCTGGATATACATGGCGAACCGGGACCCCAGCAGCCAGCCCAGAAAAGGCATTACCGCCTGAAATCCTCCAAAAAACAAAGCCACCACAAAGGCGTGGCCCCAACGAAGCTTCCGCATACAGAGCCCCTGACAAATCGCCACCGCGAATGCGTCCATTGACAGGCCAACGCCCACCAGCAGCAGTTCAAAAAGTCCCAAAAAATCCCGCTCCCATCCTTGTAACTCACAAAAGCACGGGAATTTCTCCCCGAATCGCAATGCTGTCGGGTGTTACCGTGCAGTCAAATGCCCGCACAAAAACACCCGCTGCCGCCGCTTCCCGCAGTGCGGTGCCAAAGACCGGGTGCGTCTCATCGTTAGGCGACACATCCAGCATGCCTTCCATCTGCACCACAAAGAACAGCGTGGCTGCAAGCCCCTGTTCCACCGCACGGCGCAGTTCGTGGATGTGCTTGACACCCCGCTCCGTGGGTGCGTCCGGAAACCGGGCGTGGCCATTTTCCTCCAGTGTCACGCCCTTGACCTCCACCAAATGAGGCCCGCGGCCCGTCTCCAGACAAAAGTCGATGCGGGACGCGCCGTAAGCATATTCCGGCTTTATGCTCTTCACGTCCGGCAGAAAACCGCCTTCCGCCGCCCACTCGCCAAACACGCGATTTGGCGCCTGAGCATCCATATTCACCAGCAGACCGCCCTTTTCCACCGCGATTAAATCATAGGCGGTCTTTCTCGCGGGATTCTTCGCCCGCTCCAGATAGACCCTTGCACCTGGGAGAAGCAGCTCCCGGCACCGGCCCGTATTTTTCACATGGCACACAACCCGGCCTTCCGCCGTGTCCACCAGCGCGATAAAGCGGTTGGGCCGCTCCGCGAAGCGACCAGGAAGCACCGTCCCATATCTCATCGGCTTCCCTCCTCCCGTGCTACGCAAGGCAATGTGCAGTTATCAGTTTAACACAACTCCCCCTGCGACGCAACCAAAAAAGCCCGCAGGTTGAAAATCGGCCACCTGCATTCTTCTACTCAGTTCCTCAATCATTGCCTTGCGACAGAAGCGGATTGTACATCATAATTGCATTATTCTCCAACAAAAATAATTCGTCTAAAAATATGCCTTCAATTGTCCACCGCTGTCGATACAACTCGTTGTGGCGGACGTATCCGCCCCACGGGCCGCGATCCATCCGGTGATTGCGCTCTACAATCTCATAGCAGTGCTCCGGAGGCCGCTCTGCCAGCCATTCTCCTTCCAGATTGTGCGCCCCCACCCGGACGCGGAGCTGAAAGGTCTGAGCCGTGTCGTTGCGAATCATCAAATCCCGGTGAGGATAGGCGCAGGTAGCGCCACTTCCAAAAGGCAGAGTGCGGTTGGAATCCGGAAAAACGTCGTGGGAATGGCGATAGCGCTCAATCACCGTCAGCGGCGTGTGGAGTGTCATCCAGAAAATGAGATTCGTCATCTGGCAGAGTCCACCGCCAACATCATAGCCAATATGCCCCAAAAACAGCACCATTCCATCAAGATAGCCCTTGTGGCGGGTCGGTTTTCCAACAAGACGCCAAAAGCTGAAAGTTTCACCGGGCCGCAGCAGGATTCCGTCCAATCGGGCCGCAGCCAGCTTTAAATTGGTAATCTTATTGTGCTGATAGCGCATTTCTGCGCCCTGAAGGTCCCGTAGCAGGGGCGTGGCGTGGGAGAAATGAATGCACGGCAGACAAGCCTCCTGCCGTTCCTTTGCAAAACGGAACCTTCCGGAATGCCAGAGCAAAAAACGTCGCCATGCATACCAGCGCTTTCCAGCCCACAGTCGCAGCCAACTGTGGCGAATAGGCGGACGCAGACTTCGGCTCTCCGCTTCATTCATGTTCAGCCTTACCTCCAATTCTGAAATTCTTGCCCAATCCTGATTCAGTTTTATAATTTCTTTCTAAAAAGTTTGGAAGCAAGCAGATAAAGTATAAAATGGGCAGTTTGCAATCAAATCATATTTTAATAAGGCAGTTTTAATTCAAATCACATGAATTTCAGCGGTTCCTTACTCTAAAATACGTATTCTCTAAAAACGGACATAAGTAAATTGATTGGTAATCCTCCAAAGGCCATAGGTGCATCTTCATAGAATCACTATGCGGTCCTCAAACTTGCAAAACGGCTGTTTTAGCCGCAAGCAAAAAAATACCCAAAATGGAAAGATAAAAGGCAGAGCGGACAGTCATTTGACTGTCCGCTCTGTGTTGGCGCTACCTGTCTTCCCGGGCCGTTGCCAGCCAAG
>NZ_DALZOY010000017.1:0-35630 GCF_032018205.1 Oscillibacter sp.
CTCCGCGGGGCCGCCATTTATTATATATTTAAATCTTTTCTTTTATCCGGCATTTTACAGTCCGTTTCCCTGCGTCCGCTGGTCCAGCCTGCTGATTCCAAAGGCCAGAAGAAATCCTGCGCCCGCACACAGTGCCGAAAGAGCAAGCTCCCCCGCACCCCCGTAATGCACAGGGATAATCACCAGTGTAGAGGCAATCACAACCCCCAAAATCCCATGAAACGCAATGGAATAGTGCTTTTGAAACACCCAGTTCACCGCCCGCGCCAAAAGCGCCACCGTCAGAATCAGCCCCGGCAGCGTGGACAGCAGCACCGACAAATCAAGGCTCGACAGCCCGTCCATCAGGGGCTGATACAGCCCCAGCGCCATCAGCACGGAGGAAGCCGCCAGCCCCGGAATCACAATTCCCAGACCAAACAGCGCCCCGCTGAGGGTAAAAGACCAAAAATTCGGCTCGAGCTGAACGGACAGCACCCGTCCCACGTAAAACAGCACCCCAAAAATCGTCCCGGCGCAAACGCCCATGCTAACCCAGGATGCACGGCTGTGGCCCTCCTTCCCCGCCTCGCGGTAAAGAGAGGGAACCGTCCCCACAATCAGCCCGATAAACGCCCAGGTGGTTACTGCCGCAGATACGTTCAGGGCCGCCGAAATTCCCCTTGCAAAGCCCATAAAACCCACGGCGCAGCCCAATCCAAGGGCGGGAATCCGCCCCCAGTATTTTGGAAGCGCCCGCTTGGGATGGGTCAGCACCTCCATAAAAGGGCGGTATAAATCAAATGCCACGGCCAGCACCCCGCCGGACACGCCGGGCAGAATCGCTCCTGCCCCGATCAGCGCCCCGCAGAGAAAATCCCGCAGATAGCGCATCATGAAATTGTGGTTTTGTTTTGGCACACGCTACCTCCGCCTACTGTAAAAATACTGCTTTCATAATATATCAGTTCTGCCCTGAATTTGCAATTCGATTCCCCATATCCCTCTCTTCTTCTAATGGTTTTTTACGGTTTTTGTCGCTTTTCACAGAATTATTTTTGAGCTTTAGTCATTTTACAGCATTTTTTCCCTGTTGACAAACTCCTGAAACTTTCGTAAACTTAAGTGCAACAATTAAACATTGAAAAGACGATGAAGGAAAGAGTACGCAAACAGATACGTCGCAGAGAGCCTCGGCAGGTGAGAAGAGGTACGGAAGGGTTTGCGGAAGATGGTTCCGGAGTTGCGTGGTCGACCGCGTATGCGCAGGCCGCGACGGGAGCGCCCGTCAGCGCGCAGGAGTGTGACTGCACTCTCAAAGGCCGCCCCCGTGAGGAGGCGCGCGAACCAAGGTGGTACCACGGCGTTTTTTTACGCTCGTCCTTGATGCATGGCATCAGGGGCGTTTTTTGTTGCCCAATTTACTGTATAAAGGAGGATGCTTGCCATGTCCATGATCGAACTTGAGCATCTGACCAAAATCTTTGCCGGCGGCGTTACCGCGCTGGACGATGTGACCTTAAGCGTGGAGGCGGGAGAAATCTTCGGCATCATTGGCCTTTCCGGCGCTGGAAAATCCACGCTGGTGCGCTGTATCAACCTTTTGGAGCGGCCCACCGCCGGTGCCGTCCGTGTAAACGGCGCGGAGCTGACCGGCCTTTCCCAAAAGGAACTGCGCAAGGTCCGCCAGTCCATCGGCATGATTTTTCAGGGCTTTAACCTTCTCTTCCAGCGCACGGCGCTGGACAACGTGTGCTTTCCTTTGGAGCTTGCAGGTATGAGCCGGAGCGAGGCCCGGCAAAAGGCCCGTCCCTTTTTGAAGCTGGTGGGGCTGGAGGACAAGGAAGCAGCCTACCCCGTCCAGCTCTCAGGCGGGCAGAAGCAGCGGGTGGCCATCGCCCGCACGCTGGTGACGGACCCCAAGGTCATTCTCTGCGACGAAGCCACCTCCGCGCTGGACCCCACCACCACCCAGTCCATTCTGGCACTTTTGAAGGAGCTGAACGAAACCTTGGGCGTCACCGTGGTGGTCATCACCCACGAGATGACGGTTGTGGAGCAGATCTGCGACCGGGTCGCCATTATTTCCGACAGCCACATTGTAGAGCAGGGCGCGGTGGCAGACGTGTTCCACCATCCTCAAACCCCTGCGGCCCGGCAGCTCATCACGCCCCGGGGCGCCATCTCCGAAAAGAGCAAGATTCACGGTCCGCTGTACCGTATTACCTTTGACGGCAACACCTCCGACCAGCCCATTGTCTCCGGCATGGTCCTCGCCAGCGGCGCGCCGGTAAACATCTGGTACGCCGACACCAAGGATATCGACGGCAACGCCCATGGACAGATGCTTCTGGAGCTGCCGGAAGACTATGAGCAAGCTCAAAAAATGCTGGCGTTTTTAAAGGAACACAAAGTTACCTACGAACGGGAGGAGGCCGCGTACTATGGCTGAGATTTTTACATCTGCGTTTTGGCATCAATACGGCCCCCTTCTCGGGCAGGGCACAATCGACACCCTGATTATGACTGGCATTTCCACCGTCTTCGCCTACCTGCTGGGCCTTCCGCTGGGCATCCTGCTCAGTATCACCCAGCCCCATGGTATCCTGCCCCGCAGAGGTCTGAACCGGGTGCTGGGCTGGATTGTCAACGTGGGCCGCTCTCTTCCCTTTATTATCCTGATGGTGGCCATTATGGACTTCACAAAGTTCATCGTGGGCACGAAAATCGGTATCCGGGGCGCGATTGTCCCGCTGGTGATTTCCGCCGCCCCCTTCATTGCCCGGATGGTTGAAACCTCTCTGGCAGAGGTGGACGCGGGCGTGGTGGAAGCGGCGCAGGCCATGGGTGCCTCCCCCTTCCAAATTATCTGGAAGGTCTATCTGCCGGAGGCGAAGCCCTCCCTGTTGCTGGGCGGCTCCATTTCCATCATCACCATTCTTGCCTATACCGCCATTGCCGGTGCGGTGGGTGCGGGAGGGCTGGGCGACCTTGCCATTCGATATGGCTATCAGCGCCGCATCCCCTCCATGCTGCTGGTCACGGTGATTTTCATTATTCTGCTGGTGCAGGGCATTCAAACCATTTTCAGCTTCCTGTCCGCAAGAATAGACAAGCGCCTGAAATAAAAGCGGCCCTTTTCCCGGCGCTTTGATTTTCGGGTCCGCTTGCTGGCCTTCCCCTTCCGTTATTTTTTTGACCCCTTCTTCCTGTCGGCGCGCGACGGCGGGAAACGCGGCCATTGAAATATAACTTCATCCCATCAACATATATCTGACTTTAATGGAGGAACAACTGATGAAAAGAAAACTTCTTGCTCTTACTCTGGCCCTCGGCCTGACCGCTTCTCTTGCCGCCTGCGGTAACTCCGGTTCCGGCTCTGCGGCTTCCGGCTCTGCCGGATCTGGTTCCGCTTCCGCTTCCGGCTCCGCTCCTGCTGAAACCGTGACCCTCAAGGTCGCCGCCTCCGCCACTCCCCACGCCGAAATTCTGAACGCCGTGAAGGACGTTCTGGCCCAGCAGGGCATTGACCTTCAGGTCACGGAATACGGCGACTACGTGGTTCCCAACACCGCCGTGGAGGAAGGCAGCGAAGATGCCAACTACTTCCAGCATGTGCCTTATCTTGATAACTTCAACGCTGAAAACGGCACTCATCTTGTGAATGCGGGCGGCGTGCATATCGAGCCCATGGGCATTTACGCAGGTAAGACCACCGCTTTGGCCGACCTCGCCGACGGGGCCGTCGTCGCCATCCCCAACGACGCTACCAACGAGGGCCGCGCCCTCCTGCTGCTGGAAGCGCAGGGCCTCATCAAGCTGAAGGACAGCGCCAACCTGACCGCCACGCCCAACGACATTGCGGAGAACCCCAAGAACCTGACCTTCAAGGAGCTGGAGGCCGCTATGATTCCCAACACCGTTGAGGAAGTAGACCTGTCCGTCATCAACAGCAACTATGCCATGGAAGCGGGCTTCAACCCCGTGGAGGACGCTCTGGCCATTGAGGATGCCAACTCCCCCTATGTGAACATCATCGCCGTGAAGGAGGGCAACGAGAATAACCCCGCCATCCGTGCGCTGGTGGAGGCTCTCCAGTCCGAAACTGCCCGTGATTTCATCACCACCACCTACGGCGGTGCCGTCATCCCCGCAGTCTAAGCGTTTACCGGCTGTCCCCTCTTTTTGAAAAGCTTTTCCGCCGAGCGCATTTGTGCGAAGTCTGCGGAAAGTAAAAATTGAACGGGCGGGGGGAAGAAACTTCCCCGCGCCCGTTTTTCAATCGCCGCCCTTATGACGAGCACCCGAATGCACTGATTTTGAAGCGCCGCCCTCGGGCGGCTGGCCCATAAATGCACTCGCTCCAGAGCTTTCCATTATCAGGCGGCAGACCCTTTACAGAAAAAAGACCGCTCACGCGGTCTTTTTTCAATATTTTCTTATCGCGTGGGGATGACCTCAATCCAGTACCCGTCCGGGTCTTGAATAAAATAAATCCCCATTTTCGGATTTTCAAAGCAGATACAGCCCATTTTTTCGTGACGCTGATGCTCCGCCTCGTAATCGTCTGCCCGCAGGGCCAGATGAAATTCGCACTCTCCAAGATCATATTTCTGGGGATGGTCCCGCAGCCATGTCAGCTCCAGCCGGAAGTCTGTCTTTCCGTCCCCCAGATACACGATAATGTAGCTTCCGTCCGCGGCCTCCTTGCGGTTCCCTACCGGCGTCAAATCCAGCGCCTCTTTGTAAAATACCAGTGACTTGTCCAAATCGGACACGTTGAAGTTAAAATGATTAAAGCTCAGCATTGTCTCTCCCCTTAAAACGTCCTGTTGTTTGCGCCGCAGTTATTGAATGGCTCTTGCCTCCACATAATAGCGCTTATCCTGCGCGTGGCCCATGGAGAAGGTCTTCCGGGGCAGCACGCCGTCGGCCATCACGGTTTTGAAAAGCTGCTCCTTGCCCATGGCGGGCAGCTTGAAGCCGATGTTGCCGGGCTTCGCACCCAGCTCATCCGTCACCTCGTCGCCGTGGATGTAGTCCACTTCGCCGCCGCCGTTATCCTTCAAATACTCGTCGATAAACGCCTGAAGCGTCCCCACCTCAAGCTGGACCTTGGGGTCCGGCACGGTGAGAAAGCCCTTGCCGCCCGCCCAAGTATAGGCGATGGTGTGGCCCTCACCCTCGCCCTCATGGGCAGAGGGATAAAACACCTTAAAGGCCGCCAGCAGCTTCTCCGCGTCCACGTCAAACACCACCCGGTGAATCGGCTCGAACTTCAGCGCGTCGTCGTGGTTATTCACCACCTCCACCAGTGCATACCGCTCCGGCAGAGTGGCCCACTGCTCCTTGGGCGTGACCTTCTTCTTGTTTTCATAGCAGGTCTTTGCCGTGGCAAGGGAATGGTTACCGTCGCCCACGGCGAACAGGAGGGGCGCAGCGTCCTTCATGCCATACTTCCGTTCCATCTGGTCGGGGGCACACAGCGCCGTCAGCGCGTCTGCGATAGCGTCAGTCTGGGCCTCGGTCAGCTTCCAGCCGATCAAATGCCCGCCGCCCTGCTGCAAATCGAAATCATAAAGCTTTTCCATGGCGCCGCTCTGGCCGCCCAGCGGCTCAATCACCGTTTCGTCGGGATCGTCGATCAGCAGCATCACGTGGGGCAGCTCCACCGGCGCGTCCTGCCGCACCTTCACCCGAGGGGGAATGCGGGAAAGAACGGTTCCCTCTGTGGCGCGGATCAGCGCGCCGGAGCCGGGCGTGTAGTCATACTGGTCCAAATCCACCATGCCCACCAGACCGTGGCGCACCTTCCCGTCAGACTGGGTGCGTTCCATATAGATGAGAGACGCAGGCAGGGTTTTGAACACGCCGCCCTCC
The DNA here is from genome assembly GCF_032018205.1 of Oscillibacter sp. GTDB lineage: Bacteria > Bacillota > Clostridia > Oscillospirales > Oscillospiraceae > Oscillibacter. The sequence continues at coordinate 5,860 of NZ_DALZOY010000017.1, forward strand.
ACATATTTTCGCATGGACGCATTGATGTCCGCAATATGTTTCTCCACGTCCGGGTCGTTCAGCTTGGCCTCCGGCAGAATCAGGCGCAGGGTAGAGGGCGCTTCGCCCACCGCCTGCTCCACCGCCTCCCAATACTCCGGCTGAGAGGTAAACTGGTCGCAGGCCACAACGGCCCACTTTTCCATATCTGCGCTTGCGGGCAGCAGGATATCCGCAGGATAGAAGCCCAGGCGATTGAATTTCTCGTTCATGTGAGTCTCCTTTTCCAAATTTGCAAATTTTTTGGCGCACTGCGCCATTGTGCTTGTCTTCCCAGTATACTATACTCCGCCGCCGGATTCAACGGGAGTCTGAAATTTTTCTCCCCGTCGGTATGATTATCCGCGCTTTGGGGCATACTCCACCCAAACCCCGGATAATCAGTTTTTAGGAGGTATGTTTTATGGTAATCGACAAGATCGCACTGGTGCTCGCCATTATTGGCGCGCTGAACTGGGGCGGCGTCGGCCTGTTTGGCTTCGACACAGTCGCCTTCCTCTGCGGCGGGCAGATGGCCGCCCTCTCTCGCATCATTTATGCGCTGGTCGGCCTGGCAGGTCTGTGGTGCATCACGCTGCTCTTCCAAAGAGGCGAGGAGCGCAGAACCCACGTAGCGTAATCTCAAAAAATTTCTGCAATCATTGTAAGCGCACGAACGGACCACCAATTATGGTCCGTTCGTGCGTTTGCGGTCCAAGAGGTATTTTGCCACATACGAGGCAAAATAATTTAATTTTTACCGCCGAGCCGCAAATCCCCCGTGGCTTTGTAATATAGGGCAGGGAATGTAAATTTCCCTGCCCTATATTGTTTTTTCTTCCGTCTGTGTCTAAATCTCGTTGTGCTTTTTTTCATAAAAATTGCCCATTTAGGAGGGTATCCCGCTGTACAAGAGACAATATACAAGAAAGATGCGTAAAACTTTTTACACAGTGCGCCCCCTTTTATTTACAAAAAATACGGGATTCCCCCTTGCCACAGAGACGAAATCGTTTATAATAGAACCAGAATCCGTATTTTAAGGATTGCTTCCAAGAAACAAGGAGGTTTATATGCGAAAGACAAAAATTGTCTGTACTCTGGGCCCCGCCACCGACAAGGAGGAGACGCTCCGTTCCATGCTGGAGGCTGGACTGAACGTGGCCCGGTTTAACTTTTCCCACGGCACCCACGCCGAGCACAAGGTGCGGCTGGACATGGTAAAAAAGCTTCGGAAGGAGCTGAACCTGCCCGTGGCCACCATGCTGGACACCAAGGGCCCCGAAATCCGCCTGCGGGATTTTAAGGACGGTCGCGTCCAACTGCAAGCAGGTCAGGAATTTACCCTCACCACCCGCGATGTTCCGGGGGACGAGCATATCTGTGCCGTCACCTATCGGGAACTCCCCGACGACGTGGTTTCCGGCGGCGCGATTTTGCTGGACGACGGGCTTATCCGCCTCACAGTGCTGGAAATCAAGGGAGAAGATATCGTCTGCCGTGTAGAAAACGGCGGAAGCGTGAAAAATCACAAAGGGGTCAACGTCCCCGGCGTGCGCCTTTCCATGCCCTATCTCAGCCAGCGGGACCGGGAGGATATTCTCTTTGGCGTGGAGCAGGATTTCGACTTTATTTCTGCCAGCTTCGTCCGCAGCGCGGCGGACGTGACGGATCTGCGCCGCCTGCTCAGCGCCGCCGGGTCTTCCATTCGTATCATCGCAAAAATTGAAAATCAGGAGGGCGTGGACAATCTCTCCGAAATTCTCTCCGTGGCCGACGGGATTATGGTTGCCCGGGGCGACATGGGCGTGGAGATTGATTTCACGGAAATCCCCATTATTCAAAAGGACATCATCGCCCAGTGTGCCGCTGCGGGAAAGCCTGTCATCACCGCCACACAGATGCTGGACTCCATGATGGAAAACCCCCGCCCCACCCGGGCGGAAATCACCGACGTGGCCAACGCCATTTATGACGGCACCTCCGCCATCATGCTCTCCGGAGAAACAGCCGCGGGCAAATACCCGGTAGACGCGGTGAAGACCATGGATGCCATCGCTCTGCGCACGGAATCCGATATCAACTATGCCAAGCGGATGCGCAGTGCCGACGGGGACCACCGTCTCTCCATTGCCGCCGCCACAGCCCACGCCGCCTGCACCACCGCCGCCGATGTGGGGGCGGACGCCATTATCACCGTCAGCCAGCGAGGCACCACTGCCCGGCTGGTCAGCCGTTTCCGTCCCGTCACACCGGTGATTGCCTGCCTGCTGGACGAACGGGTTCAGCGCCACATGGCTCTAAGTTGGGGTGTCATCCCCATTCTGATGCCCGTGGCTGGAGATTCCGACGAGCTGGTAGACTTTGCTGTGGAGACCGCCGAAGCCGCCGGGCTTGTAAAGCAGGGCTCTTTGGTGGTGGTCACCGCAGGTGTGCCTGTGGGCATCCCCGGTACCACCAATATGATCCGGGTCCATCTGGTGGGCGGCGCGCTGTTTACCGCTGTGGGCGTTGGCCGGGGAAAGGCCTCCGGCCCCCTGTGCGTGTGCCGTACGCCGGAGGAGGTTGCAGAAAAGGCTCGTCCGGGCTGCGTGTTGGTGGTTCCCTTCACCACCAACGACATGCTCCCCGTCATGCGTACCTGCGCCGCCATCATCAGCGAGGAATCCGGTGCAAACAGCCATGCCGCCACCGTGGGTCTTGCTCTGGACAAGCCGGTCATCGTGGGCGCGAGCGGGGCCACTCATATCCTCACCGACGGGATGCAGGTGAGTGTGGACTGCGCCCACGGCACGGTTCAGCGTCTCCCCGGATAAGCGCCCCTGAGAAACGCGTCCGGACCCATCCTCGCAATGGAAGCGCTCTCCTTTGAACAATATAACATCGGGCACGGGGAAATCGATTCCCCGTGCCCTCGCTTTTTAGATATTCACTTCCTCACGAAGATCGAAAAAGCCTTTCCGTATCGCTGTGCGGAGTTTTTATCGCACCCGCCCCAACTCAGGGCTTTTCCTTTTCCAAAACCGCATCGGCAGACGCTTCTTTCCCGCCGTCATCCGTCACGGGCGCTTCCGCCTCCGGCTCAAAACCGTTTTCTTCAGAAGTTTCCACATTTGTCCCGGAGACGTTCTCCTCCACGCCGGACACTTCCGCTTCAGGCGCAGAAACGATTTCCTCCGTCCCGGCTATCTCCGTTTCCGCTTCAGAATCCGCCGCCAGAGCAGCTCGCTCCATCTGCCGGACCCACAAATCGCTGCCGTCCTTTTTCCGAATCACGATGTTGTAAAACAGGGCCACCGCCGCGCACACCGCCAGCACCAGACTCAGCGCCTGAGAAACGCGGATGGGCGCGCCAAAGATTGTCCAGTCAAAGAGGTACAGGCTGTCCGTCCGCAGCCCCTCAATCCATGCTCGGCCAAGGCCGTACCACAGGAAATAAAAGCAGGCGCTCTCTCCGTCAAACCGGCGGGCCTTGCTGACGATAAACAGCACCAGCAAAAGCCCCACCAGATTCGAAAGGCTTTCGTAGAGGAACGTGGGGTGCACCTCCACGGACTGGTACTTACTCACCCATAGCTGCATCCGCCACGGAAGGTCGGTGGCTGCGCCGAAGGCCTCCCGGTTGATAAAGTTGCCCCAACGCCCGATGCTCTGGCCCAAAAACAGGCCCATGACACAAAGGTCCACCATGGCGGTAAACTTCAGCTTTTTGATTCTGCAATAGACATAGGTCACCAGAATGCCCACGATTACCGTGCCGTAGATGGCAATGCCGCCGTCCCACACGGCCAGCATCCGCAGCCAGTCAAACCCGCCGTCCGCGTTGCGGTACAAATCCAGATAAAAAATCACATAGTAAATGCGGGAGCCGATGATGCAAAGGGGCGTGGCCCAGAGAATCATGTCCAGCACATTGTCCTCCGTCAGACCAAACCGCTTGGCCTGCTTCATGCAAAGGTACAGCCCCGCCAGCAGCCCCAGCGCCAAAATGATGCCGTACCAGTAAATACCGTGCCCGATGTGAAGCGCCACAGGATCGGGATCGATTTCAAACCCGCCGAACAATCCCGGAAACCCGATGGGCATATCACTCAGTGCTTTTAAATTCGTCAAAACAGAAACTTCCTTTCGCCGCGCCTTATTTCGGCTGAATCACGGACATCGCCGCGCGGTCCTCTGTCAGCTCGTCCCGGATAAATGCCCGGACGTCCTCTTCGGTGATGCCGTCAAAGGCCTCTGGGAATTTCAGCGCGTCATAGCCCGCAAAATGCCCCTCCGTCAGCGACACGGCGATGCTTTCAAAGGAGTTCATGCTCCGCAGCATCGTGCCGAAGGCCGCCTTGCGCACCCGCTCGTAAAAGTCATGGTCCAGCCCATCCGCCGCAAGGCGGCGGGCCTCTTTTTTGATCTCCGCAGCCACTACGTTCACGTCCCGGCTGTCGCCTCCCGCGTAGAGGTAGGCCGTGTCGGGCATCATCTCGAACGCGCCGCCGAAGCTCCCGTTGACCAGTCCCTGCTCATACAGCCGCTGATACAGCGGACTGGAATCCCCCAGCAGCAAATCGCTCGCCATGCCCCCAATCAGGCTCCGCCGGAGAAAATTTTCTCCCTGCGTCGAGGGCGTACACTTAAAGCCCAGCAGGAATTGGGGCATGGAAACCTCCATCCTCCGGCTGACCTCCCGCTGCGCCACGCCCGCAGGCTCTTCCCCGTGGTCCCGTGGAATGGCAGGGCCGCTCTCTTTTGGCAGAATGGACGCGGCAATTTCCTTCACCCGCTCCGCATCCACGTTCCCCACCACCGTCAAAACCATGTTCCCCGGGGTGTAGAACGCCTTGTGGCAGTCATACAGCGTCTTGGCCGTAATCTCGCGGATGCTCTCCACGCTGCCCGCGATGTGAGTCTTCGCGGTGTTGTTGTGATACAGCGCCCCCATCATTCCGGCATAAACCCGCCAGTCGGGGTTATCCTCAATCATCCGGATTTCCTGAGAGATAATGCCCTGCTCCTTTTCAACGCTCTCATCCGTAAAATATGGGACCGAGACAAAGGACAGCAGAATTTTCAGGTTTTCCTCAAACTTCTCCGTGGAGTCGAAGTAATACCCCGTCATGGCATTGGAGGTAAACGCGTTGGGTTCCGCCCCGTTTTTCGCAAGATCCTGAAGCGCGTTGCCCTCCTCGGTGTCAAACATCTTGTGCTCCAGATAGTGGGCAATGCCCGCCGGAGTGTCCATCCACGTTCCATTCAGTTGAAAGCGGGTGTCCATCCCGCCGTATCGTGTGGCAAAAAAGGCATAGCTTTTTGCAAAGTCCGGCTTGTAAACCACGTTGATCGGCAGGCCGTTGGGCAGCACCTCCCGGTAAACGGTTTCACCAATGCGCTGATAAAGCTCCTTTTTCATGCTCCGGCCTCCTCTCCCTTAAGAAAATACACAGTGTCCAGCGATACGGACCCCATGGCCTCCCGGATACGCTCCGGCGTCACGGCGCGAACGCCCTCGGCCAGCTCCTCCGGCGTATCCTCCCGGCCCGAGGCCATCCGCCCCAGCCAGAAATTCTCAAGCTTGCCCTGAGAATCCCCGATGGTGGCATAGGCGTTGCACAGCGTGCTTCGCGCCCCCTCCAGCTCCCAGTCGTCCAGCGCGCCGTCCTGCACGGCCTTGAGCTGAATCAAAATCTCACCGTAAGCCCGCTGGAAATTTTGAAATTCAATCCCGGAGGATACGGTAATCACGCCCTTTTCCCTGTGAAGCTGGGACGAGGCGTAATAGCAAAGGGACAGCTTTTCCCGCACATTCATAAACAGCTTGGAATTGCTGCTTCCGCCAAACAGGGTGTTCCCCATCAGCAGCGCGGAAAAGTCGTCGCTGCCGCAGGCAAAGCCCATGCCCAGCTTTCCCTGGGTCACGTCCATGGCGTCGGTAATGCGCAAAGCTTCGGCTCTTGCCGTGTGAGGCAATGTCTTGGGCAGAGGGGACACCGTTGTGCGGGGAAGAACGGACAGCGCCTTGGAAAGCGCGTCCGCAACCCGGGCAGGCTCCGCGCCGCCGCAGTAAAACAGCTCCAGCGGAGCGGCGGAAATCATTTTGAGATAGGCCCCATAGACCTGCTCCCCCGTCAGCGCCTCCGCCGTCTTTTCGTCTCCAAACCGGCTCACACCATAGGCCTCTCCGGCACACATCTCCTGTAAAAGCCGCAGGTCGGCATAGTCCCGCTTGTCGTTGAGAATACTGCGGATCGCGTCCACCAGATTTGTCCGCTCACTGTCCACATACTCAGGCAGGAACCTTCCATTCTTCATGGCCGGGTCACAGATCACCTGCCCCAACAGCTCCGCCACCGGCTCCAGAAGCTTATCCCCGCCGGGCGTAAACGCGTCGTCAATCAGACTGGCCACAAAGCCCACGCACTGTCGCTCTCCTTTTTTGCGCACCGTGTAGTCAAGCTCCGCTCCATACAGCCTGTCCAACTCCGCCCCCAGCGCGCCCATGTCCGGGCACCGGGCGCAGCCCCTGCGCAGCACCGCCGGCAGCAGCGCCTGAACCGCCGCCGTCTCCTCCCGAATAGGGGTCATGAATTGGGCGGAGAGCAAGTCGGTCTTAAATTTCCGCGCAGGCATGCAGGTGAGGTGCACTCCCTCCGCAAGCTTTGTTCTGGTTTCTTTCAATTTCAGGCTCCTTCCTGTCGTTTCAAATAGATATAGTATACCACAGTCTCGGCGGGTTATTGTGGCATATATGTTAAATCGTGTCAGTTTGTATCATCGGATATTCTACCGCAAGCGCAAAGTTCTCTTGGCAGAATAGGCCATGCTTTTCAGTTTCCCAAAAGCCGAAAGCAAACCGCTGAAATCAAAGCATTCCGCCTATTACTCGGCTAGTATACCGTATTCTCTCCGCAAATTCAAACTCTATTTTGGCTGACCTTGGAAAATATAAACCGCCTTTTTTCTCCGCCGGGTGGGGCAGGTCGCTCCAGCGGTAAAGCATCTTTCCCTCTCCGTCCGTCCTTTTATCCCACACACCGGCGAAGCACCCGTAAAAAATTCCCCCGTGCCACCTTCTCCAACTCCTCTTGGTTCAGGCCCAGCCGCTTCAAACATTCAAAGAAATTCGGAATCCGTGCCGCGTCCTCCAGTCCCGGCGTGCGCGGCTCGTCCTCTTCCCCCTCCAGAAACTCGCAGAAGTCAAACCCGCAGCCCACGTGGTCAATTCCCATCACCTCAATCATGTGGGCGGCGTGAAGCGCCAGCGTCTCCGCCGTCTGTCTGGCGGGGTCGGCGTGAACAAAGTCGTGAAAGACGTTCACCCCCACCACGCCTCCCGTGTCACGGATGGCCCGGAGCTGCCCGTCCGTCAGATTCCGGGGCACGTCGCACAGTGCCCTGCAATTGGAATGGGACGCGACAAACGGTCCCTCAGTCAACTCCGCTACATCCCAAAACCCCGCTTCGTTCAGGTGGGAAACATCCAGCAGCATTCCCTTTTCCTGCATTCTGCGTACCACCTGCTTCCCAAGCGCGGTCAGCCCGTAATCCTCACCGGACATCGCTCCCGCTCCCAGCGCGTTGGCCTCATTCCATGTCAGCATGGCGTGCCGCGCACCCAAATCGTAATATGTGTCAAGCCACGCCGGATCCTCCCCCGCGCAGGCCATCCCCTCCACACCGATGTAAACATAAAAGACGCTCTCCCGTCGGGCTTCCAGCATTTCTTCATAGGTATGAACAATGCGAAACCCCGTCGATTCGGCGATTTCCTCCCGGATGCAGTCCATCATCTGTCGAGTGCGGGCCGCATGATCCGCGTCGTGGGGCGGATCCACCCAAATGGCAAAAACGCCGCCCTCCACCCCGCCTTTTTTTAGCCGAGGCAGATGGTGATTGCAAAAAACATCTTTCTCTCCCCGTATCCGCCGTACCGTCACGTCGGTCCAGATGTCGGAATGTGCGTCAAAAACCATAGTTTCCTCCTTTTCATATCGCGCCTAAGCGTCTTTTGGGAAGGCGCTTACGCCCATCGCCACCCCAGTTTTATACCAAGTCCTATTTTTCAGGACTTCTGAAATTTTCTTCCCTTTTTCCCTTGACTTTTCGCCCGGATTCCTGTAAACTGAATGTCGTTGTAAAGTCATATAACTTTACAAGTATTCGGTAAGGGGGCGTTTTCTTTGAAAAATCAAACCTATCGCATGACCATGCTCTACGATTTTTATGGGGAGCTACTCACTGACCGGCAGCGCGAATTTTTTGACTACTATTATAATAACGACCTATCCCTGTCGGAGATCGCGGAAAACGCTGGCATCTCCCGTCAGGGCGTTCGGGATGTGATTGTCCGGGCGGAGGGCGTGATGCAGGAAATCGAGGACAAAACGGGCCTCATCCGCCGGTTCGAACAGCTTCGCGCGCAGGTGGACGGGCTTTGTGCCGCGGCTGCGGAAATTAAGGCGCTGAACCGCCGGTATGAGGACCCCCGCCTTGGGGAGCTGGCCGATACGGTGGCGGTCGCCGCCAATGCGCTCAGGGAGTAAAAGATGGCATTTGAGGGACTTACAGAAAAACTGAACGCCGCCTTTAAACGGCTGCGTGGCAAGGGCCGCCTGTCGGAGGCCGATGTGAAGGAAGCCATGCGGGAAGTCCGTCTGGCCCTTCTGGAAGCCGACGTAAGCTACAAGGTGGTTAAAGACTTTGTTGGAAAGGTCACGGAGCGTGCCGTCGGCAGCGACGTGCTGGACAGCCTGACCCCCGCCCAGCAGGTCATTAAAATTGTAAACGAAGAACTCACCGCACTGATGGGCGGCACGGACTCCCGCCTGATCATGGCCAACAGCGGGCCGACCGTGGTGATGCTGGTGGGCCTTCAGGGCGCGGGCAAAACCACCAACGGTGCAAAGCTTGCGGGCTATCTGCGTAAGCAGTACGGCAAGCGGCCCCTGCTCGTCGCCTGCGATGTGTACCGTCCCGCCGCCGTGGAGCAGCTCAAGGTCGTGGGCGGGCAGCTTGATTTGCCCGTGTACGACGAGGGTCAGGGCGACCCGGTCAAAATCGCGGAAAACGCCCTGCGCCACGCCCGAGACCATGGCAACGATCTGGTGCTTCTGGATACCGCCGGGCGGCTCCATGTTGACGACGCGCTGATGGACGAGCTTCGGCGGATGAAAACCGCCGTCCGTCCCAACGATATTCTCCTCGTGGTGGATGCCATGACCGGTCAGGACGCGGTAAACGCCGCCTCCGCCTTTGACGAGGCGCTGGGCATCGACGGAGTGGTCCTCACCAAGCTGGACGGCGACGCCCGGGGCGGCGCGGCCCTCTCCATCCGAGCCGTCACGGGAAAGCCCGTGAAATTCGCGGGCACCGGGGAAAAACTGGACATGATCGAGCCGTTCCACCCCGACCGCATGGCCTCCCGCATTCTCGGCATGGGCGACATGCTGACGCTGATTGAAAAGGCCGAACAGAACTACGACGAAAAGCAGGCCCGAAAGCTTCAGGAAAAACTGCGGAAAAGCAGCTTCACGCTAGAGGATTATCTGGACCAGCTCCGTCAGCTTCGGGGTATGGGCGATCTGAGCCAGATTGCCGGGATGCTGCCGGGCATGGGCGATAAGCTGCAAAACGCCACGGTGGACGAAAAGGCCCTCTCTCATACGGAGGCCATCATCCTCTCCATGACCCCCCGAGAGCGGGAAAATCCCGATCTTTTGAATGCCAGCCGCAAGCGGCGCATCGCCACGGGCAGCGGCTGCCCGGTGGTGGAGATCAATCGGCTTTTAAAGCAGTTTGAAATGGTCCGGGATTTGACGAAGCAGGTGTCCCGGGGCCGGTTCACCGGCTTTGGCGGCATGGGCCACGGCCCGGGCAAGAAGAAGCGTAAAAAGAAGTAAGGCCCGTTCAAGTATATAAGTGCAGCCGCATTTATAGATAAAATTTCTGACAATTTTTTTGGAGGTACACATTTATGGTTAAGATCAGACTGCGCCGCCTCGGCGCCAAAAAGGCTCCCTTTTACCGTTTGGTGGTGGCCGATTCCCGCTTCCCCCGGGATGGCCGCTTCATCGAGGAAATCGGCACCTACAACCCCTGCGTCAGCCCCGCCGAAATCAAGATTGACACTGAGCGTGCCCAGGCCTGGATTAAGTCCGGTGCCCAGCCCACCGACACGGTGCGGGCTTTGCTGAAAAAAGTGGAAGTCCTCTAAGCCGGAGGGCAGATATGAAGGACTTGCTGCTCTATATCGCCAGAAACCTCGTGGACGATCCTGACGCCGTTTCCGTCACGGAAATTCCCGGCGAGCAGGAGCTGACGTTGGAGCTGCGCGTCGCCCCCGACGACATGGGCAAGGTCATCGGCCGTCAGGGTCGCATCGCAAAGGAGATACGCACCGTGGTGCGCTCCTATGCCCAGCGTACCGGTACAAAGGTTTCCGTGGATATCATGGACTGACGCATCAATAAAGGGAGCGGTGCTTGCTGCACCGCTCTCTTTTCTATTCTCCTGTCTTGCGCGCTGGGAGCTTTACAATTCTCCGTTCCGTTTTTTCATCAGCCGGACAAATTCCGACAGCGCCAGCAGCACCGCACCATAGACCGCAAATGTGATCCACGTGCTCAACGCCGCCATCACTGAAAAGCCGGTATATTCCCCCATGATTTGTCCGCCGATGGTAAAGCCCATGACAAGCCCCGCAACCCAAACCACGATTGCCAGCACAAACAAAAGCTGATAAACCGGCCAGACGGGCCAGTCCTTTTTCGTCTTTTTCTCCACCTCGTGGCACAACGCGGCGTATTCCTCGTCCGTCACATCCAGAGGTTCCTTTCGGCAGCGCTCTCCGCTGTCGTCAAAATCCGGATAATTCTCCGCGGTCCCGCTCTCCGGCATGGGGATTACGCGATACAGCCCCAGTTCAAGCAAAAATGACTTTTGCGCCTTTCGTCCAGACTCTTCCCGCTCCTGCCTGCTTCGATTCAAAAATTCCTCTACCTCTTTTTTCACGGCGAAATCATTCCTCCTCTTTTTCTTTATCATAGCCGCCCCGCCGCCCCTTGTCAATCCGGCGTGGGTTGGGTATAATACTTTTATATCATCCTGTGAAACTTCCGGAAGGAGTTACAAATGAAACTGGACTTTATTCAAATCGGCCGCATTGTCAACGCCCACGGTATCCGCGGCGAGGTGCGGCTGCTGCCTCAGGGCTTCGATCCCGCCTATCTCACCGACTTTAAGACCTTTTATTTGGGCAAGGACAAGACTCCCATCGTCCCCACCGCAAACCACGTCCACAAAAGCTTTGTCCTCTTAAAGTTCCCCGGCGTGGACGACATGAACGCCGCTCTTTCTTATAAGGAGCAGCCCATCTTCATCCGTCGGGAGGATGCAGAGGACGGCGAGCCTTTTGACGACGAGCTTCTTGGCATGGACGTAAAAAATGCCGACACCGGCGAGCTTCTCGGCAAGCTGACCTTGATTGAGGACTATCCCGCCAGCAAGGTCTACACGGTGACAGGCACGCACACTTACCTCATTCCCGCCGTGCCGGAGGTTTTCATCAAGTCCGTGGATTTAGACGCGAACGAAATGCTGGTCCACATTCTGAAAGGAATGGAAACCGATGCGGATTGACATTCTGACCCTGTTTCCCGAGGCCGTGGACGCCATGCTGAACGTCAGCATTCTGGGCCGGGCGCAGGAACGTGGGTTTATCGCCATAAAGTCCCACCAGATTCGTGAATATACCACCAATAAACAGATGCAGGTGGACGATTACCCCTACGGCGGAGGCCGGGGCGCGGTGATGCAGGCCGACCCGCTCTACCGCTGCTGGGCCTACGTGACGGAAACCTTTGGCTCTGGGCGCACCATCTATCTCTCCCCCTGCGGGCGGGTGTTCACCCAGACGGTGGCCCGGGAATTGAAGGAGCGGTACGATCATTTGATTCTGGTCTGCGGGCACTACGAGGGCGTGGACCAACGATTTTTGGACGAGTGCGTGGACGAGGAACTATCCATGGGCGACTTTGTCCTCACCGGGGGGGAGATTCCCGCCATGGCGGTGTGCGACGCGGTGTGCCGCATGATTCCCGGCGTTTTGCCGGATGAAGAGTGCTTCACGGAGGAGTCCCACTGGGACGGACTGCTGGAGCACCCGCAATACTCCCGTCCCGCCGTGTGGCACGAACGTGAGGTTCCTCCCATTCTGGTTTCCGGCGACCACGCCAAGGTTGCCGCCTGGCGAAAGAAGGAGAGCTATAAGCGCACCATGGCCCGCCGGCCGGACCTCTTTGCCGCCTTTGACGAGACACAGCTTGCCACAAAGGCAGAGCGGAAAATTCTCCAGCAGGCCAAAGAAGAATTTGCAGTCGACTCGGCACCCCTTCCTCAAACGGAGTCCTGATCAGATTTTTGCAGCCGAACCTTCACCCACTCCTTCCTTCTGTTCGTTTCAGTAATATTGTTTTTGACAAAATGCAACATTTTATTTAATTTATACTTGCAAAATTTGGCTATTGCGTGATATAATTCAAAAAAGTCACCCGGGTTTTTGTTGCGGTTCCATCCGCCAACGCCGGAACTCATACTTTTTAAGGGGGACAGCGGTGTGGGCTGTCCCTCTGCTTTTGAGGACTCCGCAATCCGGGTAGAAACTAACTTGGGAGGGTATTGTTTTGAAAGAGAACGCTTTTGCAAGGCCCCAAAAAAACCGAGAAAAGCGGGGCCGCCGGTCCGGCATTCAAAGCCGGATTGTCCTTTTGGCGGTCTTATCCTGCGTCGGCTCCCTGCTGCTTTCCAACCTCATCGGCGGCTTTATCACCACCTCGTCCGGGCACGCCTCTTCCTCCCGGCTTCTTGAGAGCAAAACCGGCGGCGTTGCGGCGCAGGTTTCGGAGTATATGAACAAGGCCTACGCCGTGGCCGAAGGCCTTGCATACAGCGGCGATCTTCGCTATCCGGACCCGGAGGCACAGCGCGGTGCGCTGGTCACCACTCTTGAAAACAACCCCTATTTTATTCTGTTTTATCAGCAGGGTACCGACGGAGAGCAAACCGCCCGAAGCTCCGGAAATCTTGGCAACCGGGCGGACCGCTGGTGGTTTAAGCAGATCATGTCCGACTCTCAGCCCTTCATCACCAAGTCCTATCTGGACATCAATACGAAAAGCGCCGTCTCTTCCATCATTTATCCCGTCTACGCCCCCAGCCCGAACAAGCAGATGTCGGGAGTTCTGGGCTGCGATTTGAGCCTTGAAAAGCTTCAGGAGATTGTGGATGACTATAACACGGAGGACACCTATTCCGTCATTGTGGACGGAGAGGGCGTCGTGGTGGCCCATCCGGACGCAGAGCAGGTGGCCGAAATGTACAACTATCTCACCGGCGTCAAAACGGTGGTCACAGGCGATCAGGAGTCTCAGGAGGATTTTGCGCTTTCCCCTGCGCTGAAGGCTCTGACCGCCGCCGCTCTGAGCGGTGAAAGCGGCATTCAGGAGCAATCCGACGAAAATGCGATTTACGCCTACGCACCCATTTCTCTCCCCGGCGGGTCGGACGGCTGGGCCGTGGTTACCATTCAAAACCGATCTGCCGCCTATGCCGACACCACGCGGATGATTCAGTCTAATATTCTTCTGGCGCTTGTGCTTTTCGCCGTCATCACAGCTGTTTCCCTGCTGTTCAGCCGCAGGCTGGTCCGCCCGCTGCGTGAGCTTCACCGCGCTGCGGTCCAGATTGCCGATGGGGACTTGAATGTGGAACTCTCGGTTTCCAGCCGGGATGAGATTGGCGAACTTGCCCTTTCCATGCGCGCCACGGTAGACCGGCTGAAATCCTATATGAATTATATCAACGAGATTACCGATGTTCTGAAACAGCTCTCCACCGGCAATATGCGCTTCACCTTGGTCTGTGACTACACAGGGGAGTTTTCCAAAATCAAAGATGCGCTTATGTCCATTCAGGTGACAATGACCCGCACCATGTTGCATATCCGGCAGGCCTCCGACGAAGTGTCCAGCGGCTCCGAGCAGGTGGCCAACGGCGCGCAGGCGCTCTCCCAGGGCTCCACAGAACAGGCCAGCTCCACCGAGGAATTGGCTGCCGCCATTGAGGAGCTGTCCGCCAAGGTCCGCCAGAACGCACAGGATGCCGCCGAGGCCAGCTCCATCTCTGCGGATACCGAAGCCTGCATTTCCGAGAGCAACGCCCGGATGGCGGAAATGACCGCTGCCATGCAGGAAATCGAAACCACCTCCGGCGAAATCGGAAAAATCATCAAAACCATTGACGACATTGCTTTCCAAACCAACATATTGGCCCTAAACGCGGCGGTGGAAGCCGCCCGTGCGGGCGAGGCGGGCAAGGGCTTTGCCGTGGTGGCGGACGAGGTGCGAAATCTCGCCGGAAAATCCGCCGAGGCAGCCAGAAGCACCACCGCCCTGATTGAAAACGCTCTGACCTCCATTCAGGCAGGCACGCATATTGCCAATACCGCCGCCGAATCCATGGGCGCTGTGGTGCAGCATACCGAGTCCATCAACAAGAAGATCTGCAACATTGCGCAGGCTTCCGACGAGCAGGCCCACTTCGCCCGGCAGATTACCACAGGCATCGACCAGATTGCCTCCGTGGTGCAGAACAACTCCGCCACCGCCGAGCAAAGCGCCGCCGCCAGCGAGGAACTTTCCGCACAGGCGCAGACCTTGAAAACACTGGTAGACAGTTTCGTTTTGGGAGAAGACGACGATCTCTGATCGCTTCATTCCCATTCCAAAGGCAACATCCGGTGGGGACGCTTTGCGTCCCCACCGGATGTTCTCTATACGGACTGAAAAACCCATTTCCTTCTTCTCTAAAACGTGCTATGATAAGTAACATATAGAATTTACCGCACTTTCAGGCGGGCCGCCCCACGCGCGGCGGCGGGAAGGACTTTACTGTATGATTTCTCAGAAAATGCTGGCTTTGGGCCAATCCCGCTCCTGCATCCGGGAGCTGTTTGAATACGGCATGAAGCAGGCCGCCGTTGTGGGCCGGGAAAACGTCTTTGACTTTTCCATCGGAAACCCCTCCATTCCCTCTCCGGGCGCGGTGAACGAAGCCTTTTTGAACATCGTGCGCACCGAGGACAGTTTGGATATCCACGGCTACACCTCCGCCGCAGGCTATCCCGGCGTGCGCGAGGCCGTGGCAGACGATTTAAACGCCCGATTTAATGCCCGTCTCCGTCCCGAAAACCTGTTCTTCACCTGCGGCGCGGCGCCGGCGCTCATCGCCGTGGTGCGGGCGCTGGCGGTAGAAGGTGCAGAAATTGTGGGCGTGGCCCCCTTCTTTGCCGAATACCGTCCCTATGTGGAGAGCAACGGTGCAAAGTTTGTGGTAACGCCGCCCGACATAGAGCATTTCCAGATTCGGCTGGATGACATGGCAGCCCTCATTAACGAGCATACGCAGGCAGTTCTTATCAACTCCCCCAACAACCCCTCCGGCATCGTCTATACCAAGGAAACCCTTGAAAAGCTGGCGGCCCTGCTGACGGAAAAGAGCCGTCAGGTGGGCCACCCCATCTATATCATTGCCGACGAGCCTTACCGGGAGCTGGTGTACGACGGAGCGGAGGTAAGCTGGGTCCCCAATCTCTATCCCAACACCGTGGTATGCTACTCCTATTCCAAATCCCTGTCCCTCCCCGGAGAGCGGATCGGCTATGTCTGCGTGCCCGACAGCGCGGCAGACAGCGATCTGCTGTTCGCTGCCGTGGCGGGAGCCGCCCGGGTTCTGGGCCATGTCTGCCCCCCCTCTTTGCAGCAGCGCGTTGTGGCCCGCTGCGCTGCGGAGCGGCCGGACCTTGCCGCCTACGACAAAAACCGCCGCGCCCTCTACGACGCGCTTACTTCCTTCGGCTACGATTGTCCCAAGGCCAACGGTGCGTTCTATATGTTTGTCAAGGCCCCCGGCGGCAGCTCCAAGGCGTTTTCCGACCGGGCCAAGGAGAAAAACGTTCTGGTTGTTCCCGGCGACGATTTTGGCTGCCCGGAGTATTTCCGCCTGTGCACCTGCGTGTCTTATGACACCATTCAGCGCAGCCTCCCCCTGTTTAAGGAACTGATCGAAACCTATCGCTGAACGCACAAATCGCTTTCGCTTCTGTGCTGTCCTTCAAGATAAAGCCGAACATCAGATACTATTAGGAGGCAAAACGCCATGGATTCCGGACTTAAAATCAAGCTGTATTCGTTTACCATCGATTGCACAAACCCCTATGACTTGGCAAAATTCTACGCGGAGCTGCTGGGATGGACCATTCCCTTTTACGATGAGGAATACGCGTGCCTTGGCGCTCCCGGCGCGCAGCAGGGCGCATACCCGGGCATTACCTTTCAGAGGAATCCTCTTTATACGCCGCCCGTTTGGCCGGAAGCGCCGGAATCACAGCAGCAAATGGCCCATCTTGATTTTGCGGTCAACAATTTGGATGAGGCCGTGACGCACGCAATCCACTGCGGGGCAACTGTTGCAGCGGCGCAGTTTTCCGATCACTGGCGGGTAATGCTGGACCCCGCCGGGCATCCGTTTTGCCTGTGCCAGATGCAGCCGCTGATGGAAAGCCCTGATTTTTCCCTGCTGTAAGGGAATTTCCGGGAAATTTCCGTCCGCTATTTCACCGAAATCTTAAAAAAGCAGCCGTACAGAATTATCTGTACGGCTGCTTTCGGTTGCATATGGAAAAAGCTTACTTCAGCTCGACCTTCGCGCCGGCTTCCTCCAGCTTGGCCTTCATGGCCTCGGCGTCGTCCTTGGACAAGCCTTCCTTCAGAGTGGCGGGAGCGCCCTCGACGGTCGCCTTGGCCTCGGCCAGACCCTGATCGGTGATCTCGCGGACAGCCTTGATGACCTTGATCTTGGCAGCGGCGTCAAAGCCGGTCAGGACCACGTCGAAAGAGGTCTTCTCCTCGGCAGCGGGAGCGGCAGCAGCGGCGGGAGCAGCCATAGCGGCGGCAGAAACGCCAAACTCCTCCTCCAGAGCGTGCACCAGCTCGCTCAGCTCCAGAACGGTCAAACCCTTGATCTCTTCGATCATAGCGGTAACTTTCTCAGACATAATAGTAGCCTCCTAAATAAAAGTTTGGTTTAGATTTGGGTTCCGCTTATTCAGCGGCGGGAGCGGATTCCTCCGCTGCGGGAGCCTCGGCGACGGGAGCGGCTTCGCCGCCCTTCTCCGCGATCTGCTTGAGAACCACGGCCAGGCCCGTGATGGGGGCCAGCATGGTGCCCAGAACCTGCGCCTGCAGGATGGGCAGCGCGGGAATTGCAGCCAGAGACTGGATGGTGGCGAGATCCACCACCTTGCCGTCCATAAAGCCGCCCTTGATCTCGAACTTGCCTTCCATCTTCTTGGCGTAGTTGCTCATGATGCGGGCGGGAGCAACCACATCTTCGGACAGAGCCAGAGAAGTGGTTCCGTTCAGCAGACCGTCCAGCTCACCGTAGCCGACGTTGTTGAACGCGAAGCGCAGCATGGTGTTCTTCACAACAGAGTACTCCACGCCGTTTTCACGGCACTCGCGGCGAAGGACGGTGTCCTCCTCAACGGTGATACCCTTGTAGTCCACCAGGACGCCTGCGGTGGCCTTCTGAACCTTCTCGGTCAGCTCCGCCACAATCGCTTGCTTTGCACTCAGGACTTTTGCGTTAGGCATTCTTGTTTCACCTCCAGAGATTTTTGCGGAATGTCTCTGCTCTCCGGCGCAGGCCGTCACGCAGAAAAATTCCGGGGGGTGCGTTCTAAAAAGGAAACCGTCCTTGTGCCCAAAAGACACAAGGACGGAATAGCTTCATCAAAAGCCGTCCTCGGCAGGATTTCCGGAGTTTCCTCCCACCTGCTGTCTTTGGAACGCACATTGTATTATATCAAACCGTCGGAATTTGTCAAGCGGTAAATTCCCGGTTGGATATCGGTTTTTTTGCTCAGACCAGCTTGGCGGCGTTCATCTTCACGCCGGGGCCCATGGTGGAAGCCACCACGCAGCTGCGGATATACTGACCCTTGGCGGCGGCGGGCTTTGCCTTGACAATGGCGCCCATCAGCGCATTGTAGTTCTCCGCCAGCTTCTCGGGGCCGAAAGAGGCCTTTCCGATGGGGCAGTGGATGATGTTGGTCTTGTCCAGACGATACTCGATCTTACCGGCCTTCACTTCCTTCACGGCCTTGGCCACGTCGGGAGTGACGGTGCCAGCCTTGGGAGAGGGCATCAGGCCCTTGGGGCCCAGCACCTTACCCAGACGGCCCACCAGGCCCATCATGTCGGGGCTGGCAACAACCACGTCAAAGTCAAACCAGTTTTCCTTCTGAATCTTCTCCACCAAATCCATGTCGCCCACATAGTCGGCGCCGGCTTCTTTTGCGGCGGCAGCCTTGTCATCCTTCGCGAAAACAAGCACGCGGACGGTCTTTCCGGTGCCGTGGGGCAGAACGATGGCTCCGCGGACCTGCTGGTCTGCGTGCCGGGAGTCCACGCCCAGCTTTACGTGCAGCTCGACGGTTTCGTCAAACTTGGCGACGGCGCACTTGCACACCAGGCCCATGCCCTCCGCCGTTTCATAAAAGGTACCCTTATCGATCAGCTTTGCGCTGTCGGTATACTTCTTGCCTCTAAACAATGTTATTTCCTCCTCATAGTGGTTCTTCGGAATTCATCCTCCCACTGTATGCGGCCCTTGCGCCGCGCAAACGGGGACGAGTGGCGGCTCAGTCGCCCACCACAACGCCCATGGAACGGGCGGTGCCGGCGATCATGCTCATGGCGCTCTCCAGGCTGGAGGCGTTCAGATCGCGCATCTTCAGCTCTGCGATCTTCTGGATGGACGCCTTGGTAATGGTGGCCACCTTGGTCTTGTTGGGCACGCCGGAGCCGGACTCGATGTTGCATTCCTTCTTGATGAGAACCGCCGCGGGGGGGGTCTTGGTGATGAAGGAGAAGGAGCGGTCGCCGTACACCGTGATGACCACGGGGATAATCATACCCATGTCGTTCTTTGTGCGCTCGTTGAACTCCTTGGTAAACGCGGCGATGTTCACGCCATGCTGGCCCAGCGCGGGGCCCACGGGGGGAGCGGGTGTCGCTTTGCCCGCGGGAATCTGCAGTTTTACGTATCCTGTAATTTTCTGTGCCACTTTAGTAGCACCTCCTGTTTAAAATGTGGTGGCGGCCTTCCGGCCCCCTTTGGCGGGACAACGGTCCCTCCCACTTGCAGCGGACGCGTGTCCGCTCTGTCAGTCCACGACCTCTAGCTGATCCAGTTCCAGTTCCACGGGCGTTTCCCGTCCGAACATGGAAACCATCACGCTGACGCGGTTTTTCTCGGGCTCGATCTCCTCCACCACGCCGGTAAAGGTAGACAGAGGACCGTCCACGATTTTCACATGGCTGCCCACGGAGTATTTCACTTCAATCTCGTGTTTTTCCATGCCCATGGACAGCGCCTCTTCCTCTGTCAGAGGAATGGGCCTGTTGCTGGCCTCGCCGACAAACCCGGTCACGCCGCGGATATTCCGCACCAGATGCCAGGTTTCGTCCGTCAAGACCATTTTAATCAGCACATAACCGGGGAACACCTTGCGCTCAACCTCTTTTGAGGCGCCGCCCTCGGTGATCTCCGTGACCGTTTCCAGAGGAATTTCGATTCTGAGAACCATATCCTCCATGTTGCGTCCGGTCACAAACTTCTCAATGCTGGTCTTTACCGCGTTTTCATAGCCGGAATAGGTATGGATTACATACCATTTCGCGCTCTCTGTCATCACTCGCCCCTTACTTCAGAAACGTGATGATGAGCTGGATGCCGTTAATGAGAAAATAGTCGGCAATCCAGATGCACGCGCCGATGAGCAGAGAGCACAGCAGCACGGTTCCCGTGTCTTTCGCCACGGTCTTGCGGTCGGTCCACACGATTTTTTTCATTTCGCTTTTCATTTCCCGAAACCAGCGGGTTCTGTCCTTTTTCTTGGCTTCTTCCGCCATGTTTACACGCCCTTTCTCGTCATTCGGTCAATCACTTCGTCTCGCTGTGGAGCGTGTGCTTCTTGCAGAAGGGGCAATACTTGTTCATTTCCATCTTGTCCGGGGTGTTCTTCTTGTTCTTCATAGTGTTGTAGTTTCTCTGCTTGCACTCGTTGCATCTCATGGTCACTTTCACGCGCATTTAACGGCACCTCCTTATTATTGGCCTCTTGTCCGGCTTGAGCCGGAGAAGCCGACTGCCTCCCTGCCCTCCAAAGCGGCCTTCGTCCCGCGCGAAAGCGAAAACGCGCACGACAAATAAACCCTTTTTCACAGGTAAAGTTGATTTTAGCAGAAATAATGCCCTTAGTCAACCTGTTTTCCGAATTTTTTAGCAGGATTTTCTCCGTTTTCATGGTTTTTTCTTAAATGTGAGATATCCCTCCAGAATCAGCGCCGCCGCCACCGCGTCCACGGTCTTCTTCCGCTTTTTTGCATTCTGTCCGTTGCCCTGCAAAATCCGGTGGGCGTCGATGGTTGTCCGCCGCTCGTCCCAAAGGACCACAGGCAGTCCCACCGTCTCCCGCAGCAGCGCCGCCATGGCCTCCGCCTTTTCCGCCCTCGGCCCCAGCGTCCCGTCCATGTTCTTGGGATAGCCCAAAACCAGCTCTTCCACACCGTATTCCTCCGCGAATTTTTTCACGCCTTCCGCCACCTGTTCGGGGCGGTAGGCGTTGATTACGGTGGTAGTCCCGGCCATAAAGCCGGTGGGGTCGGAGATGGCAATGCCCGTGTGAGCGTCTCCGTAGTCAATGGCCATAATCCGCATGCGCATTTCCTCCAAATTAAAATTACTCTCGTGATTCTGCGTTTTTTCCAGCGGCTCTATGGCGTGCGGCCCGCCGCCCGCAGGGCATCACACTTTGCTTTTTGCCGAAATGCCGCCCAGCCCTCAGTCCTCCAGCTTCTGCGCCAGCTTGGGCAGCAGCCGTTCTGTGCACCGGTCCCGGAAAACTTCCGCTTCTGCGGGATCGTCAAAATCTCCGTTGGTGCGGTCCAGATAAAACGTCATCACAATTTGCCGCCCGTCCCTCACCAGCAGGACAAACTGATTCCAATTGTCCTCACTGGGCGCCGCCGCCCATGCCTCGTCCACCAGACTTGTCTCCACCGGGACAGTCTCTCCTATCCGATAGTAACCGTCCAACCCGTCATACATCTCCATTTCTGTTAGAGAGGCAAAGGCTTGCTCCGCCGTCCAGACGAATGGAAGCCGGATGCTCACGGTACGCAGTTCCAAAATTGAGTTCGCCTCTGCCTCATTGGCACGCTCCCTCAACTCGTCAATCTCCGCACCCGCCATCGTCCACTTGTGATAAAGTTCTCCAGAAACCCCGTTCTCCGCAAATGTTCCATCATAAAACTTCTCCAGCCGCACCACCGGAAAGTCCACCGTCTCCGACACGGGAAGGACATGGCTTGAGGAGATTATGCGAATCCCCAAAAAGAACGGCATGGTAAGTGCCCAGACCATCAGCAAAATCCTCAGCACAGACGTCACCACGTACTGCCTATGGGCCTTGCGGTAATCCGCGTGATGATCCAGCGGCTCTCCCCCCGTCAGGCGCCTGCGTAGCCGCCGAATATTCAGCCAACTCCGTAAACTGTTCACCATCTCCAACAGGCCAAAAAGAACCCAATAAATTCTGAAGGGCTTCTCTCCGGTTACCAACAGCTCAAACCTTAGATCGGGCCGTCCCGTCGTAATTACATCCCAAAATACCACAGCCAGCAAGACCAGCGTCAAAAAAACGTCTCTCCGAAACTTTCCATGCAGTCGCTTCAGGGACTTTGCCTGCTCTACGGGGTCGGTGTGCAGCTCCGGCACGCCCGCGTTTTCGTCGGTCTGGAAAACATAGTAGCAGATGTCCTTCCGGAAGCCCTCCTCGGTATGGAGCGCCGCGAAATGCCACCCGCAGGAATCGTACAGTGCCAGCTCATCCTCCGTCAGCGCCCGACTCAAAATATCCATGCGGTAGCGGGTCTTTTGGGGCGTTCCCCGCTTGAACCAGGCGAACCAGGTGGTGAAATGATCCACAAACAACCCTTTTTCTGCCATGTCGGAAAACCAGCTCTCGTTGCGGTCCAAATCGCAGAGGTCATCCGGCTTCCACTTGCGGACGTATCCGTCTTCCTCCTTTTCCCAAGCCTCTACTCGGTCAAGCATTTCGTGTCCTCCCTCCAGCGCGTCTGATCCTCCAGCATGGCTTGCAGCCGCTCCGTCTCCGCCCGCAGCGCCGCCCTGCCCGTCTCCGTAATTGCATAGGTCTTGCGCCGCCCGTCGTCGTCCACGATTTCGATATATCGTTCCGTCTCCATCCGGGTCAGAACGCCGTACAGCGTCCCCGGTCCCATGCGCACCCGTCCCTGAGAAGCTCTTGGCACCGAGGCCATGATCTGATAGCCGTGGCTGGGCACGGTCAGCACCAGCAAAATATAGTACATGGCTTCCGTCATCGGTCCCCCGACTGGCATAAGGCTCCCCCCCTCGTTATATCGCGTCACAATATATCGCGTCACGATATATTTTCTACATCATACTCTGCTTGCTTCTTGCTGTCAATTAAATTTTCGTCGCCGCATAGTTCGTCCGGCCCGGCAACAACAGCATCCAAATCCGTCTTACCCCAGACATGTGTCTGGGGTAAGACGCCGTGGCATCAGGAGTAACCAGCAGACATACGCCGGAAAACAGCGCGGACGCAGGGAAATTACCCTGCGTCCGTGCTGTTTCATCTCTTAAATTCCGGCAGAGATCACTCCACCACAATCCCCCGCTGGTCAAACTCTTTCAAAAGCCGCTCCATGTCGGAGGGAATGATGATCGGCTCGCCGCAGGCCTTGATGGCGTTTGCCACGTCCTTCAGGCCGTTGCCGGTGACGATGGACACCACCGTGTCGTTTTTCCCCAGCACACCCTGATCGCACAGTTTCTTCACACCCGCAGCGCCGGTGACGCCCGCAGGCTCACCAAACACGCCGCAGGTACGGCCCAGCAGCTTTTGCGCCGCCATAATCTCCTCGTCGGAGACGTTCACCACAATTCCGTTGGACTCCCTAATGGCCGCCAGCGCCTTGTCCGCGTTCCGGGGCACGCCCACGGCGATGGAGTCCGCCAGCGTGTTCTCCTCCATCGGCTCCCAAGGCTTACCATCCGTAATGGCACGGTTCAGAGGGCAGCAGCCCTCCGCCTGTGCGGAAATCAACCGGGGCAGCCGGTCGATAAATCCGATGGCGTACAGGTCCTTTAAGCCCTTCCAAACGCCCGCGATGGTGCACCCGTCGCCCACGGACAGCGCCACATAGTCCGGAACCTGCCAGCCAAGCTGCTCCATAATCTCCAGAGAAACCGTCTTCTTCCCCTCGGAGAGATAGGGATTGATGGCGGCGTTGCGGTTGTACCAGCCCCACTTGTCAATGGCCTGCTTGGACAGCTCGAAGGTCTCCTCATAGCTGCCCTCCACGGAAATGACCGTGGCGCCGAAGGTCATAAGCTGGGCCACCTTCCCCTTGGGCGCGCGGGAGGGAACGAAAATATAGGTTTTCAACCCCGCCGCCGCTGCGTTGCCCGCAAGGGATGAGGCCGCGTTTCCGGTGGAGGAGCAAGCAATCACCTTTGCCCCGGCCTCCTTGGCCTTGGCAACCGCCATAGCGGAGGCACGGTCCTTCAAAGAGGAGGTGGGATTCTGCCCGTCGTCCTTCACCCACAGTCTGCCAAGCCCCAGCTCTTCGGCAAGGCGCGGCTCCTCGTAAAGCGGGCTGTTGCCCACCCGCAGGGGGGTGTTTTCGGTGCTTTCCTCGATGGGCAGCAGCTCGCGGTAGCGCCACATGGTCATGTCCCGCCGGTCCGCCAGCTTTTCCTTGGTCAGTTGGGTTTTGATATAGTCGTAATCGTATTCAATGTCCAGAATGCCCCCGCAGTCGCAAATGGTCAGGTCAGGCACGGCGGCATGAGTCTTGCCGCAGCGGGTGCACTTGCCGTATTTCACATTTTTCATGGTTGGGTTCTCCTTATCAAATATGAGCGTTCACGCGTCGTCCATGTTCTCTTCTTCCCGCAGATTCTCCAGCGCCACCCGCACGGCCTCCACCACGAAGGCGGAAAACGTGCAATTGGTCCCCCGGATGGAAGTCTCAACCTCTTCAATCACATCGTTTGGAAAACGGATTGTCTTATTCGTGGTAGTAGGAATCTTTGGTATTTTAAACTTTCTCATGGTGCACCTCGTAATATTTTATATATTACGATAGTATTGCAAAATGCGATACATTTAAGCATTGCACGAGCCATGCAAAAGCCTTGCGTTTTAGCTTCTAAAGTAGTAAAATATAATTGAGGTGAGAGTGTATGATACCTTTTCCCGGAAAAGAAGAAGAATTTCCCAAGTATTACACAATCATTTTCAATGCAGTCACAGATGCCCTCAGAGAGCTGGACGCGGGGAATCCCGTGAAAGCCAAAGCCCTTCTCATTCAGGGCCAGCAGAAGGCAGAGGACGCATTTCTCTCCGCCTCTGAGGGGCCGGAGGACAGCTAAACGTCAGGGCGGGGCAAAAAGCCCCGCCCTGAGGCGTTTTTATCAACTTACAAAAGGGGGTATACTTCCGCTTACAGAGACTTCAGAACGCCGGTGGCCTCGTTGAACTCGTTGATCAGCGCGTCCAGCTCGGCGGCCTGCTTGTGCACTGCGTCCCAAGTGCCCTCCACGTTGTACCACAGGTCGTTCAAGTCCTGCACGGTGCGGCCCTGCTGCTCCACCCAAGTGTAATACTTCAGGTTGTGGATGCGCTTGCGCTCCTCATAGGTCAGCTCCAGCAGGTTGTCGGTCTTCACGCCAAGCATGTGCAGAGCGTGGTCCAGAGCGGCCTCCTTCTCGGAATATGCGCCGTGCTGCTCGTTCAGCTCCTCGATGCGGCTGCCGTACATCACGGCGGAGTCGGTGAGGACGGTGGCAACCACGTCGTGCTCGGTCAGCTCATAATACTTCGCCATCTTGATGCAGCACAGCACGTTGGCAATGCCGGAGATGCCCAGCCAAGTCAGCTTCTCAATCAGGTCCGCGTCCAGCTTCAGCTCTTCTTTCAGATACTTCTTGCCGTCCTCGGTGTTGAACAGGCGCAGCAGACGCTGAGAATCCTCGTCGTCAATGGCGATGGCCATGTCGGTATTCTTCACGTTGTGAATCCAGGGGATGTGCTTGTCGCCGATGCCCTCGATCCGGTGTCCGCCGAAGCCGTTGTTCAGGATGGTGGGGCACTGAAGCGCCTCGCCCACGCCCAGCTTCAGCCGGGGATACTTGTCTTTCAGCAAATCGCCCGCGCTCATGGTGCCGGCGGAGCCGGAGGTGAAGCACGCACCCGCGAAATTGTCGCCGGGGCGCTTGATGGACTCATACAGGTCAGCCAGCGCGTTGCCGGTGACGTTGTAGTGCCACAGGGGGTTGCCCATCTCCTCAAACTGGTTGAAAACCATATACTGGGGGTCCTGCTTCAGCTCCCAAGTCTTGTCGAAAATCTCCTTGACGTTGGACTCGCAGCCGGGGGTGGCGATGATTTCACCGGCGATGGTCTTCAGCCAGTCAAACCGCTCCTTGCTCATCTCGGCGGGGAGGATGGCAACGCTCTCGCAGGCCAGCAGCTTGGAGTTGAACGCGCCGCCGCGGCAGTAGTTGCCGGTGGAGGGCCAAACGGCCTTGTGATGGGTGGCGTCAAACTGGCCGGTGACAAGGCGGGGGGCAAGGCAGCCGAAGGAAGCGCCCACCTTGTGGCAGCCGGTGGGGAACCACTTGCCGGCCATGGCAACGATGCGGCAGGGCACGCCGGTGAGGGAGGAGGGCAGCTCCACATAGTTGGGGGCGGCCTGGAACAGTCCGCCGCTCTCCTTGGCTTCGTTCTTCCATGTGATGCGGAACAGGTTCATGGGGTCCACGTCCCACATGCCAAGGTTCTTCAGCTTCGCCTGAATCTTCTCAGGAATCGTCTCGGGATGCTGCATCTGGGCCACGGTGGGGATGACCACGCCGTTTTCCTTTGCCTTTTCAATGTTATGGGCCAGTCCCTGGGGATTCTTGGTCAAATCAATCATAGTTCTTTACCTCCTGATGTTTTTGAATCGTCGATATAAGAATATAAGGTATACTTCGAGATGCCGAAGTATTTTGCCACCTTGTCGCCGGACTTGGTGACGAGAAACGCGCCGTTTTCGTTGAGAAAGCGGATGGCATTCACCTTGTCGTCCTTGGTCATCAGCGCCACCGGCTTTCCCACCAGCGCCACCGATTGGCTGATCAGCTCCTCCAAAAGGTCGTTGATGTTGACAATCCGCTCCGGCTCCGCCGGCTGCGGGCCGGGAACGTTGGTGAGAGAATGCACCGCATCCTCCACCATCAAGAGCTTTGACACGTCGAAGTTGATGGCAAGAATCGCCGCCACCTTTTTGTGGGCCCCCCGGATATAAATTGTGGAGGACTTGAGAATCTTCCCGTCCGGCGTGCGTGTCAGATAACAGTACTGGTCCTTGGGCTGGGCGTCCGACTGAACGATTTGCTCCAGCACAACATAGGACGCGCCGTCTCCCACCTTCCGTCCGGAAACATGTCCATTCTCAATGACAACAATGCTGTGATCCGGGTGTCGGCTCAAGTCGTGCACCACCACCTCGCAGTCGCTTCCGAACTGCGCGGCGATTCCCGCGGCGATCTGACTGAGCATTTCCAGTTTTCCGCTTTCCGTGCGCTATCCCTCCTCCGGAACCTGCCTTTTCAGGCAAAAGTTCCTGTATTAACAGACCCATCATACCATACTTTGTGCAGAAATCAACCTGTTTGCAGAAAAATTTTTAGGTTTTCTTATTTTTTGTTTGACATCTGCGTTTCTTATGCTATGATGAGGATAGAAAAAGGGACGGCACAGTCCAAATCGTGTTATTTTTTTTAATATATTTTTACAGGAGGTCGCAAAATGAATTTCGATGCAATCAAATCCGCTGCAAAGGGCTATGAAGCCGATATGACCAGATTCCTGCGGGATCTGATCGCAATTCCCAGCGAGAGCTCCAACGAAGAAGGCGTCATCCGCCGCATCGCCGCCGAGATGGAGAAGGTTGGCTTTGACAAGGTGGAGATTGACGGCGAGGGCAACGTGCTGGGCTGGATGGGCAACGGCGAGAAGATCATCGCCTATGACGCACATATTGACACCGTGGGCATCGGCAACCGGGAAAACTGGAAGTTCGACCCCTACGAGGGCTATGAGAACGAAACCGAAATCGGCGGCCGGGGCGGCAGCGACCAGGAGGGCGGCATCGTCTCCTCTGTCTACGGCGCGAAGATTATGAAGGATATGAACCTGATTCCCGAAGACGTCACCGTCCTCGTCACTGGCACGGTGCAGGAAGAGGATTGCGACGGCCTTTGCTGGCAGTATATCCACAACGAGGATAAAATCACGCCCGAGTTCGTGATTTCCACCGAGCCCACCGACGGCGGCATCTATCGCGGCCACCGGGGCCGCATGGAGATCCGCGTGGACGTGCACGGCGTAAGCTGCCACGGCTCCGCCCCCGAGCGCGGCGACAACGCCATTTTTAAAATGGCCGACATTCTTCAGGACGTCCGCTCTTTGAACGAAAACGGCGACGGCCCTTCCAACGAGATCAAGGGCCTTGTGAAGATGCTCAACCCCTCCTTCAACCCCGAGCACTATGAGGACGCGCAGTTCCTTGGCCGTGGCACCGTCACCGTATCCGAGATTTTCTTCACCTCTCCCAGCCGCTGCGCCGTGGCGGATAGCTGCGCCGTGTCTTTGGACCGCCGCATGACCGCCGGCGAGACTTGGGATTCCTGCATCAAGGAAATTGAGGACCTGCCCGCCGTGAAGAAGTACGCCAAGGACGTGAAGGTCACTATGTATATGTACGACCGTCCCGCATGGACCGGCCTGAAGTATGAGACGGAGTGCTACTTCCCCACTTGGATCAACAAGGAAACCGCTCCTCACATTCAGGCGCTGGTGGACGCGCACAAGGGCCTGTACGGCGACAAGCGCGTGGGCACCCCCACCTCCTCCGAGCTTGCCCTTGAAAAGCGCAAGGCGCCCCTGATCGACAAGTGGACCTTCTCCACCAACGGCGTTTCCATTCAGGGCCGGTACGGCATCCCCTGCGTGGGCTTTGGTCCCGGCGCGGAGTCTCAGGCCCACGCCCCCAACGAGGTCACCTGGAAAGAGGACCTGGTCGCCTGCGCCGCCATGTACGCCGCCGTTCCCTCCCTCTATAAGGGCAAGGGCACCGAGGACGTGAGCGTGTATCGCGGCGGCAAGACCAACAACGATATTAAGTAAGAATTTTCCCTCATGTTCGCAGGATACCCTGTTTTCAATACAGGGACTGACTTTTTGATTTGAGAAGGAGTTATGGATATGTCCAAGACCATCGAACTGGCCAAGCATCTGGAGCACCTGCACACCAACAATATGTACAAGAACGATTTTTACTGGACCTGGGACAAGACCGACGAGGAGCTGGAGGCCATTTTCACTGTGGCCGACGCGCTGCGGGACCTGCGCGAGCGGAACAAATCCACCCGCGTGTTTGACTCCGGCCTCGGCATCTCCATCTTCCGGGACAACTCCACCCGCACCCGCTTCTCCTTTGCCTCCGCCTGCAACCTGCTGGGCCTTGAGGTTCAGGATCTGGACGAGAAGACCTCCCAGATCGCCCACGGCGAAACCGTCCGCGAGACGGCCAACATGGTGTCCTTCATGGCCGACGTCATCGGCATCCGGGACGATATGTTCATCGGCGAGGGCCACAAGTATCAGAAGACCTTCATGGACGCCGTGAAGGAAGGCTATCAGGACGGCATTCTGGAGCAGCAGCCCACGCTGGTGAACCTCCAGTGCGACGTGGACCATCCCACCCAGTGCATGGCGGATATGCTGCACGTCATTCATCAGTTCGGCGGCGTGGAGAACCTCAAAGGCAAAAAGGTCGCCATGACTTGGGCCTATTCTCCCTCCTACGGCAAGCCCCTCTCCGTTCCTCAGGGCGTGATCGGCCTGTTCACCCGCTTCGGCATGGACGTGGTTCTGGCCCATCCCGAGGGCTATGACGTGATGCCCGAGGTGGAGGAGATTGCCCGTAAGAACGCATCCGCCACCGGCGGCTCCTTCCAGAAGGTCGCTTCCATGGGCGAGGCCTTCCAGGGCGCGGACATCGTGTATCCCAAGTCCTGGGCGCCCTTCGCCGCCATGGAGCAGCGCACAAAGCTGTATCAGGCGGGCGACTCCGCCGGCATCAGCGAGCTGGAGAAGAAGCTTCTCGCGCAGAACGCTCTGCACAAGGACTGGGCCTGCACCGAGGAAATGATGAAGAAGACCAAGGACGGCAAGGCTCTGTATCTGCACTGCCTGCCCGCCGATATCTCCGGTCTTTCCTGCCCCGAGGGCGAAGTGGACGCCTCTGTGTTCGACCGGTATCTGGTTCCCCTATATAAGCAGGCCAGCTTCAAGCCCTATGTCATCGCCGCCATGATCATGATGAGCAAGGTGAAGGACCCTGCCTCCGCCCTGATGGCGCTGGACATGGCCGACAGCAAGCGCAAGCTGTTCTAAGACGTATCCATACCGGGTCTGGAGGACCGCCGGACCCGGTATCTCCCGCCGGAATCTTTCCGACTGTGTGGCGGCGGCTGTG
>NZ_DALZOY010000017.1:35683-38171 GCF_032018205.1 Oscillibacter sp.
CCGCCGCCACCATACTTTTATTTGAGGGGTATTTTTATGCCGAAGAAAATCGTGATTGCTCTGGGCGGAAACGCGCTGGGCAACAATTTGCCGGAGCAGATGATTGCCGTGAAGCAGACGGCAAAAGCCATTGTGGATCTGATTGAAGAGGGGCATCAGGTGGTCATCGCCCACGGCAACGGGCCTCAGGTTGGTATGATCAACGTGGCCATGACCACTCTTTCCCGTGAGGATCCCTCCCACCCCATGGCGCCCATGTCGGTGTGCACCGCCATGAGTCAGGGCTACATCGGATACGATCTTCAAAATTCCCTGCGGGAAGAGCTTTTAAACCGCGGTATGAACAAGCCCGTGGCCACCGTCCTCACGCAGGTGGAGGTCAACGGCGAGGACCCCGCCTTTCAGAAGCCCACCAAGCCCATCGGCGCCTTCATGACCGAAGCCGAGGCCGAGGAAATGCGCCGCCGGGGCAACGCGGTGATGGAGGATGCGGGCCGGGGCTGGCGGCGCTGCGTGGCGTCTCCCAGACCAGTTTCCATCATTGAAATTGAGACCATCCGCGCCATGTCGGACGCGGGGCAGATCGTGGTGGCCTGCGGCGGCGGCGGCATCCCCGTCATCCGTGAGGGAAACCACCTCCGGGGCGCGGGCGCGGTCATCGACAAGGACTTTGCCTCCGAGCTGCTGGCCGAGGAGCTGGACGCCGACAGCCTGATCATTCTCACCGCCGTTGAGAAGGTTGCCGTCAACTTCGGAAAGCCCGACCAGAAGTGGCTGGACTCCATGACTCCCGAGCAGGCCCGTTTCTATGAGCAGGAGGGCCAGTTCGCCCCCGGCAGTATGCTTCCCAAGGTGCAGGCAGCCGTGAAATTTGCCGAATCCAAGGCGGGCCGCACCGCCCTGATTACCCTTTTGGAAAAGGCCCGGGACGGCATTGCCGGAAAGACCGGAACTGCCATCCGTCAGTGATTTTCTATCGATTTTGCACAAAGGTTCGTGTCCGGAAGTTACCTCCTGGGCACGAGCCTTTGCCATATCATCCAGATTTTTCAGTTTACGCAAAAGCATAAGTAAAAACTTTGACAAATATCAAATTTTGGATTGAAATTTAAAAGTGAACCCTGTATGATATGATTTGTGGAAAACCATCCACACTTTGGTTTTCGAACAAAATAAGGAGGATAACAGAATGAAGAAGTTTCTTGCAATGCTGCTGTCGGCCGTCATGATGATGAGTCTGGCCGCCTGCGGCAATTCCGGCACTCCCAGCAGCTCTGGCGCTTCCCAGGGTTCCACTTCCGGCAGCGACACCTCCACCAGCGATTTCAAGGTCGGCGCGATTCTGATCGGCGACGAAAACGAGGGCTACACCTTTGCCCATATGGAGGGCATCAAGGCGGCCTGCGAAACGCTGGGCATTCCCAGTGAAAACCTGATCTTCAAATATACCGTTCCCGAGGATGAGAAGTGCTATGACGCGGCCGTCGATCTGGCGGAGCAGGGCTGCAGCATCATCTTTGCAAACTCCTTCGGTCATGAAACCTATCTCATGCAGGCCGCTTCGGAATACTCTGACGTTTACTTTGCCCATGCCACCGGCACCCACGCCAGAACCGCCGGTATGTCCAACTTCGCCAACTACTTTGACAACATCTACGAGGCCCGCTATGTCTCCGGCATCGTGGCTGGCATGAAGCTCAAGGAGATGATGGATGCTGGCTCCGTGACCGATCCTTACATCGGCTACGTCGGCGCATATCCCTTCGCCGAGGTGGTTTCCGGCTACACCGCGTTCTTCCTGGGCATCCGCTCCATCGTGCCCGATGCTCACATGGACGTGACCTTCACCAACTCCTGGTTTGACATCAAGGCCGAGGGCGAAGCCGCCAACGCGCTGATCAGCCGCGGCTGCGTCATCATTGGCCAGCACGCCGACTCCACCGGCGCTCCTTCCGCCGTGCAGGCCGCCCACGACAAGGGCAACACCAACGTCTATTCCGTGGGCTACAATGTGGATATGCTCTCCGTTGCTCCCGACGTGGCGCTGACCTCTCCCCAGAACAACTGGGAGGTCGCCTATGAGGAGATCATCCGCACCGCCATGGAAGGCGGCAAGCTTGAAACCGATTACTGCAACGGCTACGCTGAAGGCGGCGTGATGCTCTCCGCGCTGGGCACCGCCTGCGCCCCCGGCACACAGGAAGCCGTTGACGCTGCCATCGCCGCCATCAAGGACGGTTCTTTGCACGTGTTTGATACCGCCAACTTCACCGTGGACGGCAAGCCTGTCACCAATGCTTTCGCCACCGATACCGACGGCGATTTCGTTCCCGACGCGGACGAGGCCATCATCGACGGCTACTATCACGAGTCCTACTTCCAGTCCGCGCCGTCCTTCTCTCTGGCGATTGACGGAATTACCAAGCTGAACTGACGCTTCCATTTTCGGGAACCCTTCCCAAAAATTTTGGAAAGCATCCGCACCCCC
>NZ_DALZOY010000017.1:38181-45746 GCF_032018205.1 Oscillibacter sp.
CCGCGGAATTCGCGGCGGGGGTGTTCTTTTTTTCGGCGCACCGGGCGCGGCGGAAGCACGGTGCACCACCGCCCTCCAAAAGCAGCGCTTATATTTGGATGCTTTCCATAATTATTTTTGTTTTGCCTAAAAAAAAATATTCAATTTCCACATTTTTAGGGCGATTTTTGATTTACAAGGCATTTAAACCGTGCTATACTGATCTTGTTTTACAGGAGCCGGTCAACCCATCCGGCATCGTTCTTGCATAACGCATTTAGAGCCACTTTTGGCAGGAAAGGATGGTCTTTCTTGGAGACAACCAGCGCAGTCCTCATGAAGCAGGTCACTAAGCGCTTCGGCGAAGTCGTCGCCAACGACGGCGTGGACCTTGAACTTCGGCGCGGAGAGATTCTCTCCCTTTTGGGAGAAAACGGCAGTGGAAAAACCACGCTGATGAATATGCTCTCCGGCATCTACTTCCCCGACGGGGGCCAGATTTATGTAAACGGTCAGGCCGTGAGCATCTGCTGCCCCAGAGACGCGTTTGATCTGGGCATCGGTATGATTCATCAGCATTTCAAGCTGGTGGATGTGTTTACCGCAGCGGAGAATATCGTTCTGGGCCTTACCGGAGAGGGCAAGCTGGACCGCAAGGCCATCGCGGCAAAGGTCAAGAATATTGCGGACAAATACGGGTTTGACATCGACCCCAACCAGAAGATTTACGATATGTCCGTCTCCCAGAAGCAGACGGTGGAGATTGTAAAGGTCCTCTACCGGGGCGCGGATATCCTGATTTTGGACGAACCCACCGCTGTACTTACTCCTCAGGAAACCGACAAGCTGTTTGCCGTCATGCGCAATATGAAGGCGGACGGCAAGGCGTTGGTCATCATCACTCATAAGCTACACGAGGTGATGGACGTGTCCGACCGCGTGGCCGTGCTGCGCAAGGGCAAGTTCATCGGAGATGTGTCCACCTGCGATACGGACCCCCAGAAGCTCACCGACATGATGGTGGGCCGGGCCGTGGAGCTGAATATCGACTGTCCCAAGGCGAAAAAAACCACCGAGCGCATTGAGATTCAGCACCTCACCGTAAAGGATAAGGACGGGGTCCCCCGTCTCAGCGACGTGAGTTTTACCGCCCGGGGCGGTGAAATCTTAGGCATCGCAGGCATCGCCGGTTCCGGCCAGAAACAGCTTTTGGAGGCCATTGCCGGTCTTCAACTCTGCGAGCCGGGCAGCAGCATTCTCTATAAGGATGAGGAGTGGAATCCGACCGCCCCCGCCAACGATCCCGAAAACGCCAAGCACGTTCACGAGTTGATCGGCAAATCCCCGCTGGACATTATGAAAATGGGCGTGGCCCTGTCCTTTGTGCCGGAAGACCGGCTGGGCATGGGCCTTGTCGCCAACATGGATTTGACGGACAATATGCTGCTGCGCAGCTATCTCAGCGGCCGGGGCGTTTTTGCCGACCGGAAAAAGCCCAAGAAGCTGGCAGAGACGGTGGTGGATGAGCTGGAGGTGGTCACGCCCAGCGTTGCCACCCAGATTCGTAAGCTCTCCGGCGGCAATGTGCAAAAGGTTCTGGTGGGCCGGGAGATCGCCATGAACCCCACGGTGCTGATGAGCGCCTATGCCGTCCGGGGCCTTGATATCAACACTTCTTATACAATTTACAACCTTATGACCGAGCAAAAGCTCAAAGGCGTGGCCGTGATTTACGTGGGCGAGGATTTGGACGTGCTGCTGGAGCTGTGCGACCGGATTGTGGTGCTGTGCGGCGGACAGGTCAGCGGCGTTGTCCCCCGCGAAGAAGCCACGAAAGAGGGCATCGGTCTGCTGATGACTCAGTTCAGGAAAGAGGGTGCAGCGTCATGAGCAAGCCTGAAACAGCCTGCGGCACTTCCGCTTGTGGCACCTCCAAATGCAGCGGCAGCGAACCCCTGATCCACATTTCAAAGCGCGTGGGCATCTCCAGAGAAAAGTCCTGGCTGATCCGGGGCGCCGCGCTGGCGCTGGCGCTGGTGCTCTCCGGCCTGATTATTTTCTCCATTGTTCACCTCAACCCCCTGAAGGTCTACGAGGCTATGTTTCAGGGCGCCTTTGGCACCTCCCGCCGCGCCTGGGTCACGATTCGGGACGCGATGATGATGCTGTGCATCGCCGTGGGGCTGGCCCCGGCCTTTAAGATGCGGTTCTGGAACATCGGCGCGGAGGGCCAGGTTCTGGTGGGCGGCATTGCCACCGCCGCGTGCATGATCTATCTGGGCGGCACACTTCCCACCCCGGTTCTGCTGCTGGTCATGCTGGTGGTTTCCATGATTGCCGGCGGCGTGTGGGGCCTGATTCCCGGCGTGTTCAAGGCCCGCTGGGGCACCAATGAGACGCTATTCACCCTGATGATGAACTATGTGGCTATCCAGCTTACCAGCTATGCCGTGTCCAAATGGGAAAATCCCGCCGGGTCCAACTCCGTGGGCGTCATCAACCAGCTTACCAAGGACGGTTGGTTCCCCAGCGTATTTGGGCAGGCATACATGCTGAATGTACTCATCGTGCTTATTATCGCCGTATTGATGTACAGCTATCTGAAATACTCCAAGCAGGGTTATGAGATCGCCGTGGTGGGCGACAGTGAGAACACTGCGCGCTATGCCGGCATCAACGTGCAGAAGGTCTATATCCGCACCATGCTTCTCTCCGGTGCGATCTGCGGCGTGGCGGGCTTTTTGGCGGTTTCCGGTTCGTCCCATACCATTTCCACCTCCACTGCGGGCGGACGGGGCTTCACCGCCATCATTGTGGCGTGGCTCTCAAAATTCAACACCTTTGTGATGATTCTCTTTTCCTTCCTTCTTCTGTTTCTGGAGAAGGGCGCCGTGGAAATTGCATCCCGGTACAACCTGAATAACTTTGTGTCGGACATCATCACCGGCATTCTGCTGTTCTGCATTCTCGGCAGCGAGTTTTTCATCAGCTATAAAGTCAGCTTCCGCCGCAAGCGTGGCGCAAGCTGCCCGGTGGGGAGGGCGGACGCATGACACAATTTATCTCTCTGTTTCAGGCGGCCATCGTCTTTGGAACAGTCATCCTGTTCGGCGCGCTGGGCGAAATCCTGACGGAGCGCTCCGGCAACCTAAATCTGGGTGTCCCCGGCATTATGTACTTAGGGGGCATCGCGGGCCTGATGGGTGCATTTTTCTATGAGGCGTCCACCACTTCCCCCTCTCCCGTTGCGGGCCTTCTGATCTCCATGCTGTGCTCCTTTTTGGCGGCTGCGGCGGGTGGACTGATTTTCAGCTTTCTGACCATCTCGCTCCGTGCCAACCAAAACGTCACCGGCTTGACCCTGACGATTTTTGGCGGCGGCGTTGCCAACTTCTTTGGCGGAAGCCTGAATAAGCTGGCCGGCGGCGTGGGGCAGATTTCTGTGGCAGTCACCTCTTCCGCATACCGGTCTTCCACACCTCTGGCCGATTTTGGAAGCGCAGGAAAGCTGTTCTTTTCCTATGGATTCTTGGCCTATGCGGCCATTCTGATCGCCGTGGCACTTCACATTTTCATGAGCCGGTCCCGCATGGGCCTGAATCTGCGGGCTGTGGGCGAAAACCCCGGCACCGCCGACGCGGCGGGCATCAGCGTCACCCGCAATAAATATCTGGCCACTTGCCTTGGCGCGGGCCTCTCCGGCCTTGGCGGACTGTACTATGTGATGGACTACACCAAGGGTACTTGGGCCAACGACGGTGGAATTGAATCTCTGGGCTGGCTGGCGGTGGCTCTGGTCATCTTCGCCACATGGAAGCCCATCGGCGCCATTTGGGGTTCCTATCTCTTCGGCCTGCTGTTCTGGATGTATTTCTACATCCCCGGTCTGAACCGCAGTTCTCAGGAGCTGTTCAAGATGCTGCCCTATCTGGTGACGCTGGCCGTGCTGGTGGTTGTCTCCATGCGCAACCGGAAGGAAAATCAGCCGCCTGCGTCTTTGGGCCTCCCCTATTTCCGTGAGGAACGGTAGTCAAAAACTTTCGGCAGTCAAATTTTAAGCGTTTAAGAACTTGCTTTGATGCCTTTTTTAAGGACGCTTATTTGAAAACAAGTTTATCGCCTGTGGGCGATGCAAGACAGGGCCCCGGGGAAGTAAATTCCCCGGGGCCCTGCATCTTTTCTTCCGTTCGTCCGCAGCGCGCGCTCCCTCTAAATAAATGCTTTTTTAAAGGAAACGGCCCAGGGAAGAGAGGTTTTATTCTCGTCGGAAACCTCTTCCCGTCGGAGCTTTTTACGTTTTCTCTGCCTGTTCGCTCCGGCTCTCTCGCCTGTCCGCCCACTCCTTAAAAAGGCGGCGGCCATCCCTCTTCCAGTCCTCCAGCAAGGACTGGGTTCCGGTTTTAAACAGCACTCCCACGGCAAAATTCAGCGCCGTCAACGTCTTTTTGTCCAACACCGCCAGCGCTTTTAATACGGCAACGGCGGACTTGGGTCCCTGTGCACGCAGCTCTGCCAGCGTGTCTGCGCTGGACGCGGACAGCACCTCGAACAGCGCGTCGGAGAATCGCTCTCTCTGCTCCTGATTGAGACCGTTTACCCACGCCTTCAGCACTCTGTCGTTCACTTCGATGTCGGTCATGTCGTCCACCCGGACAAATTCCGATCCCATTACGCACCAGGAAAAGCCGTCGTGCTGCAAAATTCCTATCTGCGTGGAATCCACCACGGTAAGTTCCTCCTCGTGCTCCATCAGCAGACCTACCACGGAGGACTTGGGCAGAATCGTGTGAATCCTGTCCGCGATCCGCCGGTGCTCTTCACGGCCCGTAAGCGTGGCCCGAAAGCCGGGTCCGTCGTTGTTGTAAACAGCAAGGATCCGATTCTGAACCGTTTTTTTAGAATGTACGGCGCTGTATACCGCCAGATTTCCGCCTTTAGAGTGGCCTCCGAGGTACAGCTTCCAGCCCCAGTATTGTCTGGCAACCCTGTCCACGTAGTCTGCCGCCCGTATCTGGGCGGGAACCGCGTCTCGAAGAGCCATGTCAAAGTTTTCCTTCCAGCCGACCAACGTGTCGTCCGTTCCCCGGAAAGCAAGGTACGCCGTCCGCCCTGGAAGCTCCACTGAAATGGCGGCAAACTGCTCCCGGCGCACCTCGTCCAGATGCTCCTCGCAGCAGCTCAGAAGCAAATCCTGAAACCGGACGGAGCCACTCAGCTTTTTCAGCATGCCCGGAATTTTCTCTGGAAGCAGTACACTCCTCTTTAGTTCCTTTTCTCTACCCTCGGCGAAGAAACGCTCCACCGCTTCACGCAGCGGCACACCGCCTTTCTCATCCACACCGGGGACGATTCCTTGGAAGTCAGCATAGGCCAACTCCGAAAAAATCAGGCTGTCAACTTCATTGAATGGCGCCTGAGAAAAGCTTAAATCCCCCCGCCAGTCAAGATAGTCCATCAGATTTGCCATGGAACGCGCCTCCTCCCCTTTTCTTTTCTTTATTATATGCGAATTCCTCCGTTTGGAAAGAGAAATCTTCCGGTCTATTTCAGACAAGCCCGTCATAGGCTGTACCACACTGCGGGTGTCTGCCCGTCCGCGCACAAAAGTGCGGGACTGGGCGGCGCGGGTTTTTGCGATGGGATGCGGTCGGCGGCACGCCGACTCTGTCCCGTCATCTTTACGGACAGAGGTGTACGGCATGGAACAAACCAGAAACGAAGTGGAGCTGTGCGGCACGGTGGCCGCCGCTCCCGGCTTTTCCCACGAGAACCACGGCGTCAGCTTTTACTGCGTTCCCCTGCGTGTGGAGCGTCTCTCCGGCCAGTCGGACTCGCTCCCCGTCCTTGTGCGCGCGCCCTTGCCGCCTTGTCTTGCGGAAGGCGAAAGCGTACATATTCTCGGCCAGCTCCGCTCCTTCAACAACAAAAGCGGCTGCGGCAGCCGTCTGGTACTGACGGTTTATGCCGCTTCCATGGAGCCATGGGACGGCAAACCGATCAACCGCGTTCTCCTGACCGGGACGCTGTGCAAGCCCCCCATCCTCCGCCGCACACCCCTTGGCCGCAGCATCTGCGACGTGATGCTGGCGGTGGGCCGCCGATATAGCCGGGCAGACTATCTGCCCGTCATTGTCTGGGGCCAGTTGGCGCAAAACGTCAGCCGCCGGAAAGTGGGCGAGCCCTTGGGCGTGGAGGGCCGATTCCAGAGCCGCATCTATACAAAGGTCGTGGACGGCGTACCCCAGCAGCGTACGGCCTACGAGGTTTCCGTCATGCATTTGACCGACGAACCGGACGAGGAGCCCTGAAACCTGTCTGTCTTACATAATTGGGCCGCAAAAAGCGTCAAAATATCCCTTGTGCGGCCTTAAAAAATGTTTTGTCCAACGTTGATTTAAAACTTTTGTAAGTTTTTTACCAGCAGTACCAATCAAAATAGCTAACACTGTGTCGCAACTGTGTATCGCAAAGTGCGGAGGGGATATCCCCTCCGCCTTTCCTTTATTGATACGGGTTCTTTTTCCACGAGATGTTGATTGACTTCCACACTGCATCCTTTTGTTCCCTTGACAAACCGCTTGCATCCAGCGCAGCTTTTGCTTCTGCCTGCGAAATACTTCCATTGTCGTTTCCATCCAATGTCCCTCGTAGGCTCATGTAGTTCTCAATAGAAATTCCAGCCTTGACAGCAATTTTTACTTTTTCATAGCTGCTGCCGACTAGAGCGGCTCCGTACTTCTCGTGCAAGGCGATGTATTCAGGCGCTGAAACACCGAGATCCCGTTTTGCGGACTGAGCATTGTCAATCCACGTGTCATTCACAGACCCAGTCGTCACGGTTTTGACTGCCTGTGCCTTTGCGTACTGGTACAGTTTGGCAACGTAATCGGCCTTTTCATCGTCTGTCATGGACTTATAATATTCAGCGCTTGTCGCCGCATTCAAAAGATTGTACTTTTCTTTTCCGAGGGCCACTGCGTATTTCAAATACTCGCCGGAGGACAGATTTTTTTCCTTTGGTACTCTATCTCCCCCCTGCTCCACAGAATAATTGACCTTAGTTTCGGCCCTCTGCGGAAATACAGACGTGCGCCCGGTCTTATCCGCAATCCGCTGAAGCTCCTTTTCGACAGGGCGCACCTTTACGTCAGAAACGAAGGCGGGGTTAAATACGTTGTTTGCCGTTCTTGCCGTCGCGCTGCCTTGCCCGTCCTCTCGGCCCCATGCGTCAATGTACGGGATTTGGTTGTAATCCACGCCGGGGATTTTGTTTGCAACTTTTCCGAAAAGATACTGTAAATCCGTTGGGACCTTGCTGTTTTTATCAACATAGGTTGTCTCGCGGACCTTATCGCCCGCCCGCTCAATCTGCCCTAGAGCTGTGGGAAATACCTGCGTCACGTAGCTGGTGAGCGCGGCGGTTATGATGGCTGCGACGACATTATCCCCCCTCTGGTTCGCGTACACTCCGCTCTCCACAACGTCATTCAGCCCTTGAAGCATGGTCATTTCAAGCATAGGATCGGAAATACTTTTAATGACAGATACCGTATCATCCAGGCTCAAGCCGCCGTCTTCCATCGTGG
>NZ_DALZOY010000017.1:45756-54127 GCF_032018205.1 Oscillibacter sp.
GAAGCTGTGCGCCCATGAAAAACGGAATTGCCGCCGGAGCCAACCAGTCCAGTGTGACAGATTTTCCGTTTTTCAGCTCCAGCGCATATTCCTGATGCCCGGTGAGCTTGTCAAAATCGCGTTGGTTCTTATCCTCGTCTCCGCCCCCAGTGACCCACCCTGCACCGGAAGCCAGTATGCCTGCGGCCATCAGAGCGGAGCCTGTCATACCGGACGCGATATGGTCGATGCCTTGTGTGAGTTTTGTCGTGTCCCCGCTCTTTGCCCCTCGAATGGTGTCAATCACGCCCATCACCGCGCCAACAGGGGAGTATTCCACGCCGCGCATTAGAATGTTCGCCGGGGTCTTCTTAAACGGGAGAACACCCTCCACAACATACCCGGCGGCCCGCTTGAACTTATTATCACTGCTTCGCAGCCCGTTGAGACTAGACACCGCTTCACTAAGCGCGTTCGTGTCGTTAAATGTGTTCCGCAGAGCCTCCTGCGCGGCATAGCTTCTGGCCCGGTTTAAAAGTCCGGGGTCTGCGTTGGAAAGGGACTGCACGCCGTTTGCCTTCAGGTATCCGGCAAGGCTCTGAGTGTAGATAAACTTCTTTGCAATCGTATCTTCCGCTTCCAGCAATGCGCCGTTGATTTCGGACGCTTTATTGATCGCTCCCCCGACGCCCCTGTCTTTAAACGCTTTTTGTTCCGATTCAATGTTGTAAAGAGATGTTTGCCCCTCGGCAAATTTGCTCCCGTGGGACAGGAAAGCCTTTGCGTTCGTCCAATCCGCGCGACTCTCCCTTGCAAGCTGACTCACGGGAGAGACGCCGCTGATGGATTTTGTGCGCTCGTATTTCCCCCCACTAACCGCGCTTGCTATCGCGTCGGCAACACCGCCCACGCGGTTTTTTGCAGCCACCGGGACTTGAAAGAACGTGTTTCCCAGGATATTTCTGATGTGTGTCCGGGGGTTCCCCAGCATGGCCAGATACCGGATCGCGTCAAATTTTGCAGTGAAGGTTCCGGGGACCTGCTCCGCAACGTGCTTGAAAATATTTTCAGCCGCGCCATCTCGCGCCGCGTCGTCCTCCGCGTCCACAAAAGCCTCCACGTCCTCCGGATCAATTTCAATGGTGGTGTCGTGCTTTTGGTTAAATGAATCCACCGCTTTTTGAATGGACACAAGTTGCCCCTCCGGACTGAGTTTGCGGAAAATCGCCTGAGCCTGCATAGCCTGTGCGGCAGTCGTTGAGTTTCGGGTGTACAGTGACAGCAGTTCGGACACATTTGCGGTGTTGCCACTGTGCATAGCCAGAATCAATAGCTGTTGCCCCAGCGTCGTATTATCCTTGGAAGCCACATTGGATTCAACGCTTGCGCGGTACTGCTCCAACGCTCCATCAAAAGTTTTTTCGCGGATGGCATTCTGGGCTTTTGCAACGGCCTTTTCGTCCGTAATCGTATCGAATGCCAGCGTTCCGTTTGCGATTTGACTCTCGATCATGCGCACATCAGCGCCGTCAATCGCCTGCGCCCCCATGACGGTCTTCGCACTTTCCGGAACATTGCGGCCCTCAAAGTTAGTTTTCGGAACATCTACCACGCGGGCAGCGTTGGCCCCGTCATCGTGGAAGTTCGCGGCGTCGGTCTGATTTTGCAGTTGGGAATACGGATCAAAACCGGCCTGCGCACTTCCCAAACTGCCGTCGGCCCAACTCGTATCGCCCATAGGCTGGGGCGCGTCTATGAATTTCCCGTTTTCAAGACGCTTTTTGCCTGTAAATATGTCCAAAAGAATATCATTCTTGACATTTGCGTTTGAACTGGGTATACTATTTGTAGCGGAAACCACAGGATCAGGAGGCGTCTCGGACGTAAGCTGCGGGGATTGATTTTCCACGTTCAGCGCCTGAGTGGGATTTCCGCTATTTTCTTTTACATACATCGTGGTAATTTCCATTGTCCCACGGCTGCTGTTATCAAACTGCACCGTAATAACGCGTCCGTTTTGTAATGCTTTGCTGAATATAACACCTTGCTTTCCGGGATTTTTCCCGGATTTTTTAATTTCCCCCGGGATAATAGAATCAGGAGCCGAAATCACTTCCGGGAGAGCGTCAATAGCCCATTGCTCAATCGGCAGATTCCCCCGCTTTGCCTCCAATTCGGCATTTCCGTGATGGTCAAAAATGTGCTTCACGTCGTCGTTCGTAACAATAACATTTCTTTCCCCCACAGAATATCCGAGAATATTGGCTACCTGTGATCTGGACCCTTCCGAGAGTTTACCTAAATACAGCTTTTCAAGCTTTTCTCCTTGATGGCTTTTACGTCCATTTTTCCACTTGTTGAAAAATTCGGATACGCTCGTATCAAAACCAGCTACTAAATTTCGGAACGACTTTCCCTCGTGCCTAATCGCCGTAGCTTCCGAAGTATCATAATTCGTCTTTGCCGATTCCGCTCCAGTGCCGGCCCTTTTTTTACCTGCCAGTACATCCACAAAAAGTTGCGTGACAGCGTCGTTGGGTGCGGCAGCCAAACCACCCGCTGGGGTGCTTTGCGCCGTTCCTGCGGCTTCCTGCGTAGCATTCCCGCGCTTCTGCGTTGCAATCTCTACGCCAGACCCGGCAAGGCCCAAAATGCCTCCCACCAGAGACTCTTGCAGAATCTGCCCGGCATCCCACTCCGGTGTTTCGCCCAGTGTGGCTGCTCTCAAGAGCGGGTCCAGAATCCCCGCCACCGTTTCTTCCGATGCTTCGCTGAGCGCGGACAGCGAAGCCCGTCCTGCGGCGCTCCCTGTCAATTTGGCCGTCGCTTTTTCAAGGGCCTTATCCAACACGCCCGCGCCAAACATTTTCTTAAACGGGGCTGCTACGTTAAACATTTTCTCCGTACCCACCTGGAGGGCGGCGTTGCTGAGACCATAGGCCACCTGCTGCCCAAAGGATGCCCCGCTTTGCCGTGCGTCCTGCGTGCTGCCGCCAAAGGCGCGCGCGGCCATGGGAATCAGCGCACTGCCGCCGGTAAGCGCCGCCATCCCAACGTCCGCCGCCATCTGCGTCCCGGCCACGCCCACATCCACAGCCAGCCGCCCAATCTTGCCCATACCTTCTTTCGCGCGTTCCACATCCTGCATTCCGGAGGCGGTGACGTCACCGGCAAAATCTCTGGCGGCATCCGTGGCCTTTTGCTGAACACCTCCCTGAACAACCCTGTTCATAGCATCGTATTTTCTACGGGCATCCGCAAGAATGTTTCTCTGTGCTTGCAGGTCCACCTCGCCCCACGCGCCGGGACTGCGGGCGTTTTCAGTCTGCATGTCAGAAAGCTCCCGCTGCGCACGGTAAAGGGCGGTTTTATACTCGTTCAGGGTTTGCTGATTCCCCGCGCTCCGAGCATTTTGCCCGGATTGGTACAGCACGCCTGTCATGTCCATAAGACCTCCCGCCGTAGACTTCAACGCACCGCTCACCGTGTCAGCGATGCGGCTTGTGCGGGTCTGCTTTGACAAATCGCGAATCAGCATTCGCGTCACGGGATCGTTGGGGCGAGGGTCGCTGTTTCGCATTTCCTCTTGGACAGACACCGGCTTTTTCTTTGCGGTCGCCGTATCAAACGCATATATTTTGCCGCTATTATTAAATTTAATGTCAAGCTTTGCCATATGTCCCTCCGGTTATATTGAAATACCGATTTCTGCGCAATACTTTCTGAGATCAGATTGCTGCTCGGCATTCAGGTTGTCCCAATTCGCCGCAATGTACGAAGCCGCGCTATCGTTCTTACCGGCGGCCTTATACGTGGTAATAGTCCGTTTCAGCCCGTTATAATTAGCAACATTCATTCCCCCGGTCGAACCACCCGCATTTAGCTTGTAGTTATACCACGCCTGATCTGCCCCCAACGTGCCAGCGGCTTTGGTGGATGCAGCCCCCCAGTATCCGTCCGAAGTAACACCATAGTAGTTTTGCAGCTGCTTGATCTGAGAGGTGCTCAGCCCTCCGTTATCATACGACACAGCATCGCCGCCACCGCTATTGGATGCTTTCTTGACCGACGTAGCCGACACGGTCCCATTGGATTGCCCTTGTACCGCTGCCAATTTCATACTGAGCGCATCGGCAGAAGAAATTCCAGCAGTGGTCAGCGTGGCTGCGTCCGGCATTACTCCTTGGCTCAACATGGACGCGGCCAGATTGTAC
Organism: Oscillibacter sp.; assembly: GCF_032018205.1. GTDB lineage: Bacteria > Bacillota > Clostridia > Oscillospirales > Oscillospiraceae > Oscillibacter. Next base: position 49,950 of record NZ_DALZOY010000017.1, read on the forward strand.
GCATACTTCTGCGCGTCGCTTTGCTTGCTATATTCAAATTCCTGCTGCCACTGGTTCTGGCTATCTGCGTACTGCTGCAATTGCGTCTGGTACTGCGTTTCCCAGTTATTCTGCGCTTGCTGCGCCGCCTGCGCCGCCACCTGAGCATCCGCTTGCCGCACATACTCCTGATAAAGCGCCTGCGCAAGCTGAGCATTGCCGCTGGCCTGTGCCTGATTGATGGCGGAGTCGTACTGAGACTTTAATTTTTGCGCCGCCAGCGCGTTTTCGCTCAGTGCATCCGCCTCACCCGTGCTGATGGACGAAAGATTTTTTTGCAGCACCGACGAATTAGCAAGCGCCGCCTGCCCAGAAGTGCCCGTATTCAGCCCACGGGTCGCCGCGTATTCGTTAAAAGACTGCTTTGCAATCTCGTTCTGTGCCGCAGCATCGTTTCGTGCAGCACCATACGTCTGTGGAATTTTTGCCGCCTGCGCCGACAAATCTGCCGTGTTCTGATCGTAAGTACTTTTCAGCGCCGCCAACTGGGATGCTGTCTGTGCAGCATACAGGTCTTTTAAATACTGCGTGTAGTCACTTCCCGCAGAAGACGTTCCAGATGAGCTTTGCGTGCTACTAGAGGATGAACTGCCGCCCCCGCTAGAGCTTCCCCCGCCTCCCAGACTTTCTGCGCTGTAATACGTGCCGTCAACGACAACGCCGGGGCTGTCTGAAGTTTTTGTGCCACTCTTTGCATACCCGTCACTATCGTACGACACTGAATACTGCCCTTGCTGGACAGTTTGTCCGGCTTTCGATGTGTCGCGGGACATGTCAGGACCATTTGTTTTTGCCATTGTCTCCACCTCTCTTGAAAATAAGGGCGGGGCAGTGCCCCGCCCTGTTCGGCTTTACGTATTTACTGGGCAATGCGCCTCTCCCTCTGTCAGACCTTCCCCGCCATCTTGATAATCAGCAGTTCCACGGCCCGCTTTGTCCAGTCCCCGGTCTTCCAGCGGTCGGGGCTGTCGATTACTCCGGCGCCCACCAGCTTGTCCACGGCCTTATCCAGCTTGGAGGCCTCCTTATACCCCGGCCAGCCGGACACGGCCTTCTCAGCCCCGCTGCGGCTGTCCCAGCGCGTCCTGACGGCCCGCACATCCACATGGGTGAAGGTCTGATACACTCCGATGCCTCCGGCCTTGGGCTGCAAAAACTCTGCGTACTGCGCCACTGCCAGCGGCGGCACGCCGGAAATGGTGATGTCCGCCGCCATGCCCAGCAGGTGCTGGGACTTCGGAGCGCCGCCCTGCTTAGTGTTCCACGCCGCCGTCCGGTAGGCGCTGTTGATGGTGACGGGTTTTCCGAAATGATCCCGGATTTTCTGGAGCAGCGCCACCAGCTCGTCGGAAATCAGCACAATGTCGCTGCCGTCGTGGCAGGCGAACTCCGCCACGGTGAAATTCGCGGACAGCTTCACGCCGCCGCTTGTCCTCTTGGAATAGTTCTTAACGCTCACGCCTTGACCTCCGGCAGCCCCGCCACGCTGGTCAGCAGGGACAGCGCTCCCGCCAGCACGGACGCGGATACCACCATGCGCCAGTCTACCGCGCCCAGCACCGCCGCCGTGCCGATGGTTGCCACCGCCGTCTGCGCCACGGTCTTCACCGCACGCACACCTGCTGCCTTTGCCCAAACTTTCCAGTTTTTCATATGTACCTCCTTACCGAATGCCGCCAACGGCAGTCTGAAGCAGAAAGCCGAGCAGCATCCAAACCTTGTTTTTGATATGCTCCATGCAGATTTCCTCGCCCATTTTTTCATCGTAGTTCTCCGCGCTGACGCATTCGGAGCTTTCGACGATGGCGAACCCGTTTCGTAGCACGGCCCGGACCACCGTACACTTGCCGCCCAGCGTCATGGTGTCGTGAGAAGCAATGAAATCATCAACCATCTGTTGGCTGATGGACGGAGCATCCGTTTTCAGATTAGGGTTACGCGCCAGCGGCAGATAGGCTTCCTCGAATACTTCCTTCGGGGACCAGCTTTCGTAGCCGTCGGCATAGCGGACACGGTAGCCGGATTCCAAGTTCATTGATCTGGGATACGGGCCAGATACGGGATAGATTTTCCCATCTGCGCGATATGCAGGCTCCGCCTGAATCATTTTTGTTCCGATATACTGTTCCATAATCAAAATCCTTTCTTTCTGGGGCGGAGCACAGGCCCCGCCCCGTCCTCATTACTCCCTGTCGGGCCGTTTGATCGGCTCGCCGGGAATAACTTCCCCATCCACCACCACGCCGGGACTGTGGCTCGTCAGCACCGCCTTTGTGGCGTACCCCAGCTCGTCATAGGTGATTGCAAAGCAGCCCTGCTGCACGGTCTGGCCCGCGTGTTCGGGCTTTCTGCTCATGTCGGGATTGTTCATAATGTACCTCCAAAAATATATTTTCTGCCGCCCTTGCGGCTGGATTACAACTATTTATCTCCGGTCAGCTTGTCCCCCGCGCTGTCCACGGCCTTTTTCCCAGCCTCCAGCGCGGATACCAGCCACCCCGGAACCGGCGCACCGAATGTCACGGCGTGCTCCGCGAGACTGCCCAGCTCCCCGATGATGTACCACACAATTACCAACGGCGCCAGAAGCACGGAATACTCAAATGGCAACGTAATGCCGGGAATATTTGCGACAACCAGCCCGATCAGCCAGTCCGCCACCAGCGTCACTACCACAATCACCACCTCGCCGCCCTTGTGCCACGCACCGGCCCGCAGCTTCGCGCTGCTCCACTTCCCTTTCTTAAAGGCCGCCGCGCTGCCGATCAGCCAGTCCAGCAGCATCATGCCCACCCAGACCACCACCAGCCACCCGAACCAGCCCCAAAAGGCCGTCAGCGCCGCCAGAATTGCGGCAATCGCCGCTTTTGTATTTAACAACGCATTGTGTTCCATTCCCAATTCCCTCTTATTTCAAAAAGTATTGCGGCCTCTTGCCGCCTCTGACGGCGTGCCGCATCCAGTCCAGCAAGATAATCGCGCCAACGGCTTCTCGTCCTGTCATCAGCTCACCACCAAGTAGCATCCACTCTTTTCCAGCATAAATTGTATAGAGGAGGTGCATTAATGGATCATCTTTCCATAGGCATGCAAGCGCCTGACTTTACCGCAGTCACAACATTTGGCCCTATAAAAATGTCTGACTTCAAGGGTAAATGGCTAGTTTTTTTCTCGCATCCCGGCGACTTTACGCCAGTTTGTACCACTGAATTCATTGCTTTTTCAGAAGCACAACAGCAGTTTGCAGATAAGAACACTCAGCTTTTAGGATTGAGCATCGACAGCAATCCATCTCATCTTGCCTGGGTGTACGCGATATACCTGACCACTGGCGTTCAGGTTCCTTTCCCGGTTGTGGCCGACCGCATGGGGGATATTGCTCGAATGTATGGGATGATTGCCCCAGACGTCAGCAAGCAAGAAACCGTACGTAATGTGTTTATTATCGACCCCGATCAGAAAATCCGCGCTATTTTGATCTATCCCCTTACAAATGGCAGGAGTATTCCCGAAATTCTTCGTCTGGTCACAGCTTTGCAAACCAGTGACCAATACCATGTAGTTACGCCAGCAAACTGGCAACCCGGACAGCCTGTTCTAGTCCCTCCACCTCAAACTTATGACGCTCTGCTTTCTCGCCAGAATAATCCACAGAGCGAGGGACTTACCTGTAGAGACTGGTTTTTGTGCGGCAAGGAGCTTCCCGAAAGTTCCGATCATAACTAACCTATTCCGCCCCACTTCGGGGCGGAATTTTTATATTCCTTACAGTATTAACTCCCTCGCAAATAGTATCGCGGCCTCTCTCCGCCCCGGACGGCATACCGCATCCAGTCCAGCCCCACAATCACCGGCCCGGCGGCAAGGCACCACAGGGCCGTAAACTGCGGGCAGACCTGCCCCAGCAGATTCCCCGGCAAATGGGAGTAGTCCCAGACACGCCACCCCAGCCAGAGGTTCAGGACGCGCCCGGCCACGAACTCCGCCGCTGTGATGGCGAGGCCGCACAGGATGGCTTGTGTCCAAATCGGACACCGCCACGGTAGCTCCGCGCCCATCCGCTCCATGACGAGGCCCAGCAGCAGCGCCAGCACCAGCATGGTCCAGCTAATCCCCTCGGGATGGCCACGCGCGGTCTT
>NZ_DALZOY010000018.1:0-52051 GCF_032018205.1 Oscillibacter sp.
ACCGGGCGCACCCAGCGGAGACCGGAAGCCCTACGGCAAACCGGGCGCACCCAGCGGGGACCGGAAGCCCTACGGCAAGCCGGGCGCACCCAGCGGAGACCGGAAGCCCTATGGCAAACCGGGCGCACCCAGCGGGGACCGGAAGCCCTACGGCAAGCCCGCATTCAGCGGGAAGGGACCCAAGCCCTTTGCCCACAGCTATCCCGTAAAGCGCGGGAAGGGCACCTTCCCTAAAAAGGACAACTGAGAATACTCCCCCTTCCGGGGGGTGGCAGAGGGCGGCGCTCCCTTTGCTTCGCCGCGCGGCGGCGATAGATATATTGCGTTTCCGGCGGCGATTCTCCGGAGGCGCGCCCTGACCCACCCGCCAAGGAAGGCGGCGCGGGCCGCAGAGAGGAGACGGCGTCCCCCCTCGCAAGCGAACGATGGAGGTGGCTTTATTGAGTACGAGTGCAGCGAATAAATACAGAGTCCGGGAGCTGGCCAAGGATTTAGGCCTGAGTAACAAGGACATTATGGAGATTTTGGGGAAGTATGGCGAGGCCCCTAAGAGCAATATGCAGGCATTGACCGACAAGGAGCTGTCGCTGGTGTTTGAGGCGTTGACCCAGGCCCATCCGGCGTCCGGCATTCAGGAGATTTTTGCCGATACCTACCGGGAGTCGGCAAAGCAGGAGCAAAGCGTCCCCGCGCCTGCACCCGCTCAGCCCGCCGTGGAAAAGCCTGCCCAGCAGCCCGCCGCTCCGGCGGCACCGACGGCCCCCATGGCTCAGGTGCAGAAGGCGACGGCGGCTCCCGCGCCTCATGCCGCGCCCCGGCCTGTTAATCCCCAGCCTGCCGCTGGGCAGGCGAAGCCTGTGCTTTCCCAGCCCGCGACCCGGGTCCCCCAGAAAAAGGTGGTGGATACCCGCAAGGGCGGCGACGTGAATCTGGCGAAGTATGACGAGCGGCTGGAGCAGATGGCGCCTGATAAGGCTCGGCGGATGCAGCCCGCCGCCCCGGGAAAGCAGAAGTTTCGCCCCAATAACAACCGCCGTCCCGGTCCCGGCATGACCTTTTCCAACAAGCGGCGGCAGGATGAGCAGGAGAAAATGCGCCGCCTTCAGTTGGAGATTGCCAAGAAGGCGCCCCTGAAGGTTTCCATCCCCGATGAGATCAGCGTGGGCGAGTTGGCCTCCCGCATGAAGAAGACCGGTGCGGAAGTGGTCAAGGTGCTGATGAAAAGCGGCATCATGGCCTCCTTGTCCCAGATGATTGATTATGACACCGCCACTTTGGTGGCGCTGGAGTTTAACTGCAAGGTGGAGCACGAAGTCACCGTCACCATCGAGGAGCAGTTGATCGACACCCACGAGGACAAGGAAGAGGAGCTGATTTCCCGTGCTCCCGTGGTGGTGGTCATGGGCCACGTTGACCACGGCAAGACCTCTTTGCTTGACGCCATCCGCGATACCTCTGTCGCCGAGGGCGAGGCGGGCGGCATCACCCAGCACATCGGCGCTTATCAGGTGCAGTTGGAGGGAAAGCCCATCACCTTCCTGGATACGCCGGGCCACGAGGCGTTTACCTCTATGCGTGCCCGCGGTGCGATGATTACGGACATTGCCATTCTGGTGGTGGCGGCGGACGACGGCATTATGCCCCAGACCGTAGAGTCCATCAACCATGCAAAGGCCGCTGGAATCCCCATTGTGGTGGCTATCAACAAAATCGACAAGCCTGCTGCCAACCCCGAAAAAATTAAGCAGCAGTTGACGGAATACGGCCTTGTCACCGAGGACTGGGGCGGCGAAACCATCTGCTGTCCCATCTCCGCCAAAAAGCGTACCGGCATCGACAAGCTGCTGGAAATGGTGCTGCTCACCGCCGAAATGGCGGAGCTGAAGGCCAACCCCAACCGCGCCGCCTCCGGCACGGTGATTGAGGCCCGGCTGGACAAGGGCCGCGGCCCTGTGGCGACGCTTTTGGTCCAAAATGGAACCCTGCGTCAGGGCGATACCATTATCGCCGGAACCGGCGTGGGCCGCGTGCGGACCATGACCAACTCCAAGGGCAAGCGCATCGAAGAGGCTGGCCCCTCCGTTCCTGTGGAGATTGCGGGCCTGTCCGAGGCTCCTGCCGCCGGCTGCACCTTTAACGTGGTGGCCGATGAGCGCATGGCACGAGAGTTGGTTGAGCAGCGCAAGGAAGAGGAAAAGTTCAAGTTCGCCGCGCCGGTGCAGAAGGTGTCTCTGGAGAATTTGTTCGACCAGATTCAGGCGGGTGAGCGCAAGGAGCTGGCCCTCATCGTCAAGGCCGACGTGCAGGGCAGTGTGGAAGCCGTCCGCGTGTCTCTTGAAAAGCTCAGCAATGCCGAGGTGGCTGTTCGGGTCATTCACGGCGGCGTGGGCGCAATCAACGAGTCCGACGTGATGCTGGCTGCCTCCACAGGCGCCATCATCGTGGGCTTCAACGTCCGTCCGGACGCCGCTGCCAGAGACGGCGCGGTCCGGCAAAACGTGGATATGCGGATGTACCGCGTGATTTACGACTGCATCGACGAGATCGAGTCCGCCATGAAGGGCATGCTGGCCCCCAAGTTCAAGGAAGTGGTTCTGGGCCACGCCGAGATCCGTCAGACCTACAAGGTGTCTTCCATCGGCACCGTGGCGGGCGCGTATGTGCAGGACGGCAAGCTGGTCCGGGATTGCAGCGTGCGCGTGGTGCGGGACGGCATCGTGATTCACGAGGGGAAGCTCGGTTCTCTCCAGCGGTTTAAGGACACGGTCAAGGAAGTCACCACCAACTACGAGTGTGGCCTGATAGTGGACCGGTTCCACGACATCAGAGAAGGCGACATTATCGAGGGCTTCACCATGGAGGAGATTCCCCGGTAACCGGATATAATAAGGGCGGCGGCGTGGCCGCCGCCCTCTGCTTTTGACACAAAGGATGGCGTCCTAACGAGACGCCCACGGAAAGGAGCATTTTATGGCCAGTAATCGCATCGGCCGTATCAACGAGGAAATCCAGCGGGAGCTGGCGGCCCAGCTTCGCGGACTGAAGGACCCCCGGGTCAGCGGTGTGGGCATGGTAAGTATCACCCGCGTGAACACCACGCCGGACTTGCGTTATGCCCAGGTATTTGTCAGCGTGCTGGATAAGGAGCAGGAAAAGGATGTGCTCAAGGGCCTGAAATCCGCTGCGGGCTTTCTGCGGCGGGAGCTTGGCGGGGCGCTGCGCCTGCGCTATACGCCGGAGCTGCAATTTGTGGCGGACGATTCCATTGCCCACGGGGCCCACATTTTAGAGCTTCTTCGCAGTGTGGAGCGCAGGGACGCGGAACAAGCCGGGCAGGAGGACAAGGAATGACGGACTTGACGGCGGCTCAGGCGGCCGCGCTGCTGCGGGAGTTTGACAATGTTCTGATTCTCACCCATGTGCGCCCCGACGGGGACACGGTGGGTTGCGCGGCAGGCTTGTGCGCCGGACTGCGGAATCTTGGCAAGCGAGCCTATCTGCTGGAAAACGACGGCAAAACCCGCACCACCGCGCCCTATATGGCGCCCTATGAAGCGCCGGAGGGCTTTGTTCCCGCCTATGTGGTGTCTACCGATATTGCGGTGACGGACCTGTTTCCCAAAAACGCGGAGCAATATAGAGATAGGGTGGATTTGGCGATTGACCATCACCCCTCCTTTGCGCGCTTTGGCAAGGCGAACATGGTTCGTACGGAGGCCGGGGCCTGCGGTGAGATTATTTACGACATTCTAAAGGAGCTTGGCCCCGTCACGGCTGAAATGGCGCTGCCTTTGTATGTGGCCATTTCCACCGACACGGGCTGTTTTCAATACAGCAACACCACCGCCAATACCCATCGGGTGGCGGCGGAGCTGTTGGACACTGGCATCGACTACCGAACCGTGAATCAGGTGTTCTTCCGCACCAAAAGCCGCAAGCGGCTGGAGCTGGAGGGCGACATGCTGGCGGGTATGGAGTTTTACGACGGCGGCCGGATCGTGGTGATGAAGGTCCCCATTTCCCTGATGGAGCGGGTTGGCGCAGATGAGACGGACGCAGAGGATTTAAGCTCCCTCGGCGGGCAGATTGAAGGCACCGACTGCGGCATTACTATGCGGGAGCTGCGGCCCGACGTGTGGAAGTTCTCTGTGCGCACCGGACCCCGGATCAACGCCAGCGTCGTCTGTGCGGAACTTGGCGGGGGCGGACATGCGGCCGCCGCGGGTTGCACCGTGGAGGCCCCCATGGCTGAGGCCAGACAGAAAATGCTGGCGGCGGTGGAAAAGACGACCGGAAGATTTGCCGACTGACAGGGAGTAGTAAGCTATGAAGATCGAAAGCATCCAGCGAAACGGCGTAAAAATTGCCGTGATTACGGGCGGCGAAAAGATGCTGACGGATGTTCAGTCCGCCCTGGATTTGCTGGCCACAGTGAATTATGAAGCCGGTGCGGACAGGATTGCGATTGACAAGGATGCCGTGGCGGACGACTTTTTTGTTCTGAGTACAGGGCTTGCGGGCGGCGTACTTCAAAAATTTGTGACGTACCACACGAAGCTTGCCATCTACGGTGACTATACCGGCTACACCAGCAAGCCGCTGAGGGACTTTATTTATGAGTCCAACAAGGGGAACCATATCTTTTTCGTATCGACGAAGGAAGAGGCCCTAGAAAGACTTGCGTGCGTCTGACAGGACGCCAAATTTCAATGGGGAGGGCACGTTATGCCCAGCGGAATCATCATCATCGACAAGCCCATGGACTGGACCAGCATGGACGTATGCGCCAAGCTGCGGGGCATCCTGAAGGAGAAGCGGGTGGGCCACGGCGGGACGCTGGACCCCATGGCCACCGGCGTGCTGCCCGTTTTTGTGGGGCAGGCCACCCGGGCGGTGGAGTTTGCGGAAAAGGGGAAAAAGGAATATGTGGCAGGATTGCGTCTGGGCCTTGTCACCGACACGCAGGATGTGACGGGGACGGCGCTGGAACACTGTGAGCCAGCGGTTTCCCGGGAAATGCTGGAGGGGGTGCTGCCCCGGTTTACGGGGGAGATTTTGCAGATACCGCCCATGTACTCCGCCATTAAAATCGGGGGAAAGAAGCTGTACGAAATCGCCCGTAAGGGCGGCGAGGTGGAGCGTGCGCCCCGGCCGATCACCATTTACGAGCTGGAGCTTTTGGAGCAGACCGGGCCTACCGAGTTTACTCTGCGGTGTCTGTGCTCCAAGGGGACCTACATCCGCACCCTCTGCCACGATATCGGACAGGCCCTTGGCTGCGGCGGATGTATGTCCTCTCTGCGGCGGACCATGGCGGCGGGTTTTACCCTCAGTCAGGCGGTGAGCCTTGCCGACGTGCAGGAGCGCGGCGCGGCGCTGCTGCTGTCCACGGACTCGTATTTTGCGGAGTACCCCGCTTTCCACCTCTCGACAGAGCGGCAGGAGCGCCGCTGCCGGAACGGAAATCCGGTGGATGCACCCGCATGTCCCGACGGGACAGTCCGGGTATACGGGCGGGAGGGTGACTTTCTCTGTCTCTCTCAAGCCTGCGACGGCGTGCTGACGTCGGTTAAAAACTTTTTTGGAGCGTAAGATATGAAAGAACGCGTGATTGCTCTGGGCTTTTTCGACGGGGTTCACCTGGGCCACGCCGCCCTGCTTCGCCGTGCGGTGGAGGAGGCGGCTCACCGGGGCTGTGTTCCCGCCGTATTTACCTTCAGCCGCCCGCCTAAAGAGGTGGTCACGGGGATTCCCTGCCCCCTCATCAATTCCCCGGAGGATCGGCAGGGTTTGCTTCGGCGGCTGTTTGGCATTCAGGATGTTTTGATGGTCCCCTTTGATCAGGAAATGATGACCACTCCATGGGACGCATTTGTAACGGAAATTATGGTGAAGCGGTACCACGCCGTCCATTTGGTGGCGGGGCATGACCACCATTTCGGACATAAAAATCAGGGTTCGCCCGAGCTTTTGCAGGAAAAATGCGCGCAGCTTGGGATTGGCTGCGACATCATTCCCAAAGTGGAGCGGGGTGGCATCGAGGTCAGCTCCACTTACATCCGAAGGCTGGTGGAGCTGGGTCAGATGGAGCGGGCGGCGGAATTTCTGGGGCATCCTCACGTATTGTCTCAGGAGGTGAAGCATGGGCGGCGCATCGGCCGGACCATCGGGATTCCCACCATCAATCTCACCGTGCCGCCCCATGTGCTGGTGCCTGGGCACGGTGTTTACGCCGCCAAGGCCTGCCTGCCGGACGGCAGGGAGCTGGCGGGCGTGACCAATGTGGGAACCCGACCCACCGTCCGCAACGGGACAGACGTGACCGTGGAAACCTTTTTGCTGGACTTTGACGGAGACTTGTACGGGCAGACTGTCCGACTGGAGTTTTATAAGAGACTGCGGGACGAAATCTGCTTTGATTCGTTGGATGGACTGAAGGCCCAGATTGCCCGGGACGCGGAGACGGTGCGGGCTTTACTTGCGAAATAGCGCAGGGCTTCTGCCCGAAAGGCGAAACGGCTAATTTGGATATGGAAAGCGGGGCGTCTCGTAGAGACGCCCCGCTTCAGTTTGCGTTCCGGCGGCAAAGAAAGATAAATCCGTTTTTTCCGACCGCGAAAGGGTTCCCCTCACCAAAGATATAGCAGCTTCTTTAAAAATTCCACGCCCTTGGGCAAAATCCGCTCGTCGTCAAAGGAAAAGGTGCTTGCGTGAAGCTGAGGTACGTCTCCCGCGCCCAAGAAGAAAAAGACACCGGGGATTTGCTGCTGGTAGAAAGAAAAATCCTCCGCCGCCAATGCGGGCTGAGCGAGCAAGGAAACTTCGCCCGCTCTCAGTCCGGCCTGGACCGTTTCAAACAGGCCCTCATGGTTCCAAACAGGAGGATAGCCCTCGTTGAGGTGAAGCGTCACGTCGCAGCCGGTGGAGCGCTCCACCCGGCGGCAGGTATCCGCCAGTTCCCTGCGCAGCAAGGCAAAGGATGCGTCGGAAAAGGTACGCAGACAGCCCAAAAGCTCCGAGTGGCCGCTGACCACGTTGCGGGCGTCCCCGGAGTGCAGCGTGCCGAATCGCAAAACGCGGGGGTCCTCCGGGGGCAGGGCGTTCCGCTCCGTCTCCGTCACTTGGCGCACCAGCTCCACGGCAGCCAGCAGTGCGTCCCGGCCCTGATCGACCCGGGAAATGTGAACGCTTTCTCCGGTGATGTTCACGGTAATCTGACTGGCCCGGGCCATCTGCGGGCCGGGCTTCGCCCACACCGTTCCCTCCGGAAGACCGGGCCACAGGTGCAGTCCGAAAATCCGGCGGACCTCCAGCCGCTCCAAAAGCCCTGTTTCACAGATCAGCCGCGCGCCTCCGGTGGTTTCCTCCGCAGGCTGAAAAATAATAAGTATGTTTCTGGGCAGATTGTCCAGATGACTGTCGACGTATTCCGCCAGCGCCAAAGCCATGGCGGTGTGCCCGTCGTGGCCGCAGGCGTGCATTTGGCCCGGATGCTTCGAGGCAAAGGAAAGGCCCGTCTCCTCCGTCTCCGGCAGGGCGTCCATATCCGCCCGAAAAGCCACCGTCTCTGCCCTTCCCACATCGAAAAACGCGCAGATGCTGCCCTTAATAGGCCATGAAAGCTGGCAGCGCAGCTTCTCCAGCCGACCTTGCACAAAGGCAAGGGTTTTTGGAAGTTCATTGTCTAGCTCCGGGATGCGGTGCAACGTTCGGCGATACGTGATGACGGAGTCCATGCCGCCACCTCCCTTTTTTTCGCTCAGTATAGCACCGCCAAAAGCAAAAAGACAGAGGGCAAAACGGAATTGTCAAAACCTCACAAGAACAGAGAGAAGAACTCCTGAAAATCAGGAAAAGATGACAAACAGCGTTCGCCGCCAATTGGCAGCGAACGCTGTTAATGGTTCATACCGGAATACCCGGCCCTGTCAGGAGACAGCCGCCACGCCCGAAAAGCTGAACCAGCCTCTCGGGTCCCGGCACAGGCCGGACCAGCCCTCTCGCAGCTTCCACAGTGTTCCCGTGGTGTAGAGCGGAGAAACCGCCGCATCCTCCAGCAGAAGAACCTCTGCGTCGTGGAGACAGGCAATTCGCGCCGCCGGGTCCGAGGCGCTGTCAATAATTTTCAGAAGGGTGTCATAGGCACCGCTGGAATAGCGGGCCGTGTTGAGGGAGGACTTGCTGGAAAAAGGCGCGAGAAACGTTTCCGCGTCGTTGACGGATGCGGACATGTCCACGTCCGCCAGCGCGTATTCCCCGGTGCGCAGGGCATCGGACAGCTCCGCCCGAGTCACGGCTCGGGGCTGAATGCGCAACCCCAGCACGGAGCGCCACTGCTCTGCCAGCGCGGTGGCAATCGCCGCCGCTGGTCCTTCGTCCACATAGAGATATTCCAGAGCGCTGTTTCTCACATAGCTGCTGGCGCCGCTGTCATAGCCGCTGCCGGACAAAAGCTGTTTTGCCTTTTCGCAGTTGCCTGCATAGTCCTCCGCCGAGGAGTTTAAAAGGTCGCCGCCCTCGGTGCGGAAGTCTTCCTCTGCGCTGCCGGGCACACCGTAAGGCACCAGCCCCGTCGCCGCGCTGGCAAAGTTGCCTGCCAAGGCGGCCACCGCCTGCCGGTCCACCGCAAGGGTCAGCGCCTTGCGGAATGAGGGGTCATCCAGAGGGTACTGAGCTCCGTTAAACAGCACCGTGTGGGTGGTGAGAACAGGCGTAAGAGACTGGCCGTGAGAAAGCTGTGCGTCCACCTGCTCCTGAGGCAGGGCGTATGCCAAATCCACCGTCTCTCCGTCATACAGCGCCCACGCCGATTCCGGACTGTCGGCAAAGAATACGCGCACGCCGTCGTTTCTTACCCGGCCGTAATAGTGCTCGCTGCGGGTCAGCTCCAGCGTTTTTCCCGATTGATAGGCGGAAGCATAATAGGCCCCGTTGGTGACAAGCAGGGTGGGGTCATACCACCACTTCAGGGGCGCGGCGTCTTCTCCGGCGGTTTTGGAAGCGGACTGTGCCTTCTCCTTCAGTGACTGTACCACGTCCTGCCGCAGGGGAACAGTGGCGGGGGGGGAGCACACGCCGGTCAAAAACCAGTCGTATTTCCCAGACAGAACGACCTCCAGCGTGGTGTCGTTTTTCGCGGTGACGGCCAGCTCCTCCGGGGCTCCCCCGTTTCGGACGGCATCGTAGCCCTGTACCACGGACAGAAGCGCTGCATTGGGAGACAGGGTCAGAGGATTTGCAAGGCGCTGCCAGGCGTATACAAAGTCCTGTGCCTTCACCTCTGTCCCGTCGGACCAGCGGGCGCTGCGCAGGCGGAAGGTATAGACCACGGTGCCGTCAAAATTCTCCGTTACATCCACGGACTTTGCCATGCCCTCGGTCGCTGTGGTGTTGCCGTCGCCGTCGCAGGTCATGCGCATCAGCGGTTCGTAAAGGCTGAGGGCCATCGTGTTGTCCGCGTCGGTGGTAACATAGGCCGGGTCAAAGGTGGTCACTCCGTTTCCCACGGACACCGGAAAAATGGACGGGGCTTCTTCCTTGCCGCAGCCGCTCAGGATCCCGGCGCACAGCGCGGCGGACAGCGCCAGAGCCGCCCATCGCTTCATTCGTCTCATGTGTGATTCTCCTTATAGAACACGGCCCGCCCAGCGGCGTCCTCCGCTTTATATGATTTATATATGCAATCAGGGCATTTCCGCCGAAACGCGGGAAATACCAAATAGCATTATACGCGAGTTTGCAGGCGATTGTAAAGCAAAAGAGAAAATTTAGTAACAAATATTTACAAAATTAAGAGAATTTTAATAAATACAAGCTTTGTAGACGGAAAGAAGACTCCAGCCCGCAAAAGACCCGCTGAAATAGCATTTGCTTTTTCAGCGGGTCAAAATTGAAAAGAAACGGGCGCAAGCCCAGTCAATGCGCCAAAATGAACTGTTCCAGCTCTGCCGCGGAACGCACCACCGCCACGGCCCCGGCCTCTTCCAGCTCGCCGGGGGTGGCATAGCCAAAAAACTCCACGCCCAAGCAGTCCACGCCGCACTCCTTCGCGCCCAACACGTCGTATTTCCGGTCGCCCACCATCAGAATGTGGGGCCGGTCCGCCTCACTCAGATTCAGACGGTGGAAGGTGTCCCGAATTACGTCGGCCTTCGTGTGGTCCCCATGGAGCGGACTGCCCGCGATGACGCTGAGAGACGGCGTGTAGCCAAACCGCTGGCAGATATCCACGCACAGCTTTTCCGGCTTGGAGGAAGACAGAGCCAGCACGTACCCCGCTTCCTTCAAACGTCCGCACAGCTCCGGCATTCCCGGAGTTGCCGCATTTTCAAATTTTCCTATGGGCTCATACCGTTCGCGGAACATCTCCACCGCCGCAAATGCCTGCTCTGCCGTAAAGCCGCACAGCTCCATAAAGGTTTCCTGCAAAGGCGGGCCGATAAACTTGATCAGCGTGTCCTCGCCGGGTGCGGCTTTGCCAAGCTTTTCAAACGCGTAGCGCAAGGAATTCAGAATGCCTTCCTTGGAATCCGTCAGTGTTCCGTCTAAATCTAAAAAAATATAACGATACAAAAATTTCTCGCCTCCGTTCCCTAAAATTCTATCATGTTTTGCCGCTTCATGCAAGACGGTCGCAAGGTTTGCGCCCGCCGCCCGGCGCGAAGGGAAGAAGGCCCTTTGTTTCGCGGAAGAAAAGCGAATTTGGTTGCCAAATTGCCTTGTAGGGGGTATACTGTCGGCAACAAAACCGAAGGACGGAACTTTATGAAGATACTGGTATTCTCCGATTCCCACGGCAACGTGGAGCATATGGTGACCGCTTTGGAGCGGGAGAGGCCGCAGCGCATCTTCCATCTGGGAGACGGCTGGCGGGATGCGGAGCACCTCCAGGATATGTTCCCGGATATTCCGCTGGAGCAGGTCCCCGGCAACTGCGACTTCCGCCCGGAGGAGCCGCCCATGAGGCTTTTAGAGCTGGAGGGCAAGCGGATTCTTCTTTGCCACGGGCACACCTGCCGGGTGAAGGAGGGGCTGATGGACGTGGGCTATGCAGCCCGGGAGCACAAGGCGGATCTGCTGTGCTTTGGGCACACCCATGTTCCCACACAGGAATGGGTGGGGGAGTCCCTTTTGTTAAATCCCGGCAGCATTGGCTATTGGGGACGACCCACCTATGCCGTGGTCAGGATTGAACGTGGCCGTCTCACGGCGGACCTGCGCAGGCTTATATGACAAACGGGGCCGAACGGGGCCGATTTGCGCCCTCTCCCAGCGGGCGGATGCATTTGGGGAATCTGTTTACAAGCCTTTTGGCGTGGCTCTCCGCCAAATCCGCCGGGGGACAGGTTGTTTTGCGAATTGAGGATTTGGACGCGGGGCGCTGCACATGGGCCTGTGCGGACCAATTGGAGGCGGACTACCGCACGCTGAGCCTTTTCTGGGACGAGGGGGGCAGCGTGGGCGGGATAAACGAACCCTATTACCAGAGCGGGAGGGGAGCGCGCTATGCCGCCGCGCTGGGATTACTGCGGGAAAAGGGATTGGTATATCCCTGCTTTTGCACCCGCGCCCAGCTTCATGCCGCCTCCGCTCCCCACAGGGAGGACGGGCAGACAATTTACCCCGGCACCTGCCGGGGCTTAATGCCCGATCAGGCGGTGGAGCAGGCCAAAACTCGTTCTCCCGCTGATCGACTGCGGGTTCCGGATCGGGAAATCGCGTTTGAAGACGGGCATCTTGGCCCATACGCGGAAAATCTCGCACGGGACTGCGGAGACTTTCTTCTCCGCCGGTCCGACGGACTTTGGGCCTATCAGCTTGCGGTGGTGGTGGACGACGCGGCCATGCACGTTACGCAGGTGGTGCGGGGGAGCGACTTACTGGCCTCCACACCCCGGCAGTTGTATCTTTACGAGCTGCTGGGATTGACGCCGCCGAAATTTTACCATGCGCCATTGCTGCTGTCGCCCGACGGGCGGCGGCTGAGCAAGCGGGACGGGGATTTGAGTTTGGATGCGCTGCTTTCCCGAAGTACGCCGGAGGAGCTTGTGGGAAAGCTTGGGCATCTTGCGGGGCTGAATCCCTCCGCCAAGCCCCGGACCCCGGAAAGTCTGCTGGCGGAATTTGATTGGCAGCGGATTCCGAAGGAGGATATCTTCGTACCGACCGGTCTGTTTTTCTGAAATCCGAATAAAACCGCCCCCTTTGCGCAAGCTGGCACAAAGGGGGCGGCTTATTTTATGGATTTGAAAAACAGTGAAACAAAAATCAGCCTGATGCGGGCCTTCGCGGGAGAAAGTCAGGCCCGCAACCGCTATACGTTTGCAGCGTCTCAGGCGAAGAAGCAGGGCCTGCATGTGATTGAGGCGGCGTTTCTGTTCACCGCGAATCAGGAGAAGGAGCACGGGGAGGTGTTCTACAAGCATCTGGGGGAGCTTTCCGGCGAGACGGTGCAAATTGACGGCGGCTATCCCGTGGACGCGGCGCAGGATATGGCGGCGCTTTTGCGGATGGCGCGGCACAACGAGCTGGAGGAATTTGGCGACGCCTATCCCGCCTTTGCGGAAATTGCGAAGAAGGAGGGCTTTTCCCGCATTGCCGACTCCTTCTCCCGCATCGCGGCCATTGAGAAAACCCACGCCGACCGGTTTGAGCTGCTGGCGGACCTGCTGGAACGGGAGCGTTTGTTCGTGGCCGACGTAGAGTGCGGCTGGATGTGCCTGAACTGCGGCTATGTCTTCACAGGGAAGGCCACCCCGGAAAAATGCCCCGCCTGTGACCACGACCGGGGCTATTTTATCCGTTTGACCATGGCTCCGTACACAGAGCCGTAACCGGAGAAAACGTCAGCTTGAAAAGTCCCAGCGACACAAAAGGCCCGGACGCGTGATAGCGTCCGGGCCTTTTTATATCCAATTACAAAACGATTTCCTTGGGAAACGCTTCCCTGCGGAGAATGCCCCACATTTTATCGATGTAGGCCAGCGTGTAGTAATTTTCGTAGTAATGATAGTAAAACGCGCCCTTGAGCGTCATGCGAAAAATTCCGTGCTCCTCCGTGGCAAAGCCCAGCTTTTTCGCAAGCCAGAATTCAAAGCCGTAGACCTTGTTCAGCGGCACGCCAAAAAATTCTTCAAATCCCTTGGGGTCCACCTCCGTGCCGTAGGCAGTCCAAAACAGGTAATAAAGCATTCGCTGGCGGGTTGTAAAACGCAGGGTCAGCGAGGTGGGGAGCGTGTCGCTCTCAATTCTTCTGCGGTATTCTGCCACGGAAAAGGTGTTAACCTTGAACTGATTTTTTAGCAGCGTGGTGGCGGAGCAGCCGAAGCCTAAGAAATTTTCCCGGGTCATGGAGGAATAGCTCGCCCCCGGCGTGCCGGAGAAGGTCCAGATGGACTCTCGCCGGTATCCCATGGCCTCGCAATACCGGGTGATGTCATCCAGCAGGCGGCGTTTTTCCTGCTTGCCCATGGACTTGACGGTGGAGCCGGTGAAGGCAAAGTCAATAAAGGGATAGATTGCCACATGGTTTGCCCCGATGGAAAAGGCTGTGGCAATATCCGCTTTTAAATCCTCCGCCGTCTGTTCCGGCAGGGCGAAAATAAAATCCATGGACACGGTTTCAAAAGGAACGGCCCCCAACGCGGCGGCAAGACGTTCCGGGTCAAAGCTCTTGCGCCCCAGAATCCCCAGAAATTTATCCCCGAAGGACTGAATCCCGATGCTGATTTTGGTAACGCCTGCTTCCCGCAGGGCCGAAAGCGTCTCCACGTTCACATTGTCCGGGTGAAGTTCCAGACCGATGCCCTCCGTAATGATGAAATACTCTTGCAGAGCAGACACAATTTCTCCGATTCGCCGGACAGCAAGCGCGGGCGTTCCGCCCCCGAAATACAGGCTGGTGGCCTGCTTTTTCTCCTGCGTGTGCCCGCCCACCAAATGAATTTCCCGAAGAAGGCAGTCAATATACTCGTCGCACAGCGCCTCGTTGTACAGTTCCTTGCAATAGGGGCAGAAGGAGCAAAGCTGCCTGCAAAAGGGAATGTGGACATACAGGCCCAGCCTTCGGCTTTCGGCAAAGGGAAGCGCTTCGTCATATTCGTTTAGAAACCTGAACGGGCGAAAGGACCGCGTAAGAAACGCCCGGGTCAGTGTCGTCAAACAGCTCATCATTCACCTCCATGCACGCGCGCTGCGTTTCGGCGGCACAACAAGCAGCCGGGTAACATGCCGCGGGTTATCCGCCCCGCTTCGGCAAGGGCAGCTTATGCATCATCACGCGGCCAAAGGACACCAGCGTCTGCCCGCTGTCGGCGGTGAGCACCACGTCTGCGTCCGAGCGCGCCCGGTTGAGGGAGAACAGGTACACCGTCCCCATAGGGTCCCGGTAATACTGCTTGCACACCATTTCCCCGTCCACGCAGAAAATACCGATGTCCCCCGCTTGCAGCGGGTCCCGGTTCACGTAGGCCACCGCCCCGTCGGCAATCCAGGGTGACATGGAGTCGCCCCGAATGTGCACGGCAAACTCCGCCGCGGGCGGTACGTCCCCGCCCACGGAAACATAATCGAAATCCTCGCCGAATACCGGCGCCGCAAAGCCTGCCGCCGCCGGGCTGCAATACAGGGGAATGCGCCGCTCCGCAAGCTGAGGCCGGGCAAGTTCCAGCTCGTCCTGATACTGGCACAGCGCCCCCAACACGGAGCGCACCGTGTCCCGCCCCACGGCGGAAAGACTTCGGTATTGGTCTAAAACCTCCCGCTCGTCGTGGCTCAAAACGCTTTTTCCGCCCCGGAAGTGGTCCCGGTACAGCGTGTTTGGGTCTACCCGCAGGCTGTCAAACAGGCGCAGGAGCACCTCTTCCTTGGGAAAGCTGATTCCCGTTTCGTAATTGCCAATGGCGGAAACCGTCACGCCTAGCGCCTCCGCCAGTTCCCGGCGGGACATATTCAACTGCTCTCTCCGCTCCCGCAGCCGTTCTCCAAACCCCATGTGGCGCGCCTCCCCGCAGTTCTTCGACATAATCTGACTTTTCTTTATCCTATCTTTTTTCTTTGGCTTTGTCAATTATAAAAACAGGAAACTTGTAAAATGCATCTTGACAAAACATTATACTTGTGATAACTTGAGATTGTTCACAGAGTTCTTGTGAATGGCGGGGAATAACGAGCGGAGAAAAGCGGTGGGACAAGCTATAAGAAAGCGGTCCGCCGGGATGTGGAAACCGGCGCAAGAGAGCTTTTGAAAGCAAACCGGCTGCGTGAAGAACGAATTTCTCCGGATGCGCGAGGGCTTTTCGAAAATAAAAGCGCTCACATGTTCCGAAAAACATGTGAGCGCAATGGTGGGGGAAGATGGATTCGAACCATCGAAGTCGTAGACAACAGATTTACAGTCTAAGCCTCACCCCAGCAATTGCAATGTTTATCGGGGTTTTATGAGCGTTTGACGGCAAGTTGACGGTACTCTTGAAACTAGAACTTTAATTTGCTGACATCGACCTTACGCGACTTTATATCGCTGTGTGTATAAATTTCCGTAGTAGTAACTCGACTATGCCCCAATTGGTCTTGTACTGTGCGGAGGTTATGGCATCCCTCTAGCAAGTAGCTCCCATAAGTATGCCGACATTTATGGGGGGATAATTTGCGGACGTAGGGTGGATCTTCATCCTCCTTGTGGTCGCCTTGCTGCACCCATTCAGCGGCAAGGCTTGCATTGAGCCGATCAATAAAACGATAATACCGGCGACGGTATAGGTCAGGGCTCATAAAATTGCTTCCGTCACCCGCAAATATCCACTTCGAGGTACGGGGCAGTCTTTCGAAGAGCGCGACCCCTGCGGGATCTAAGACGACTTCGCGGGGCTTTTTGCCTTTTGGACACTCTTTAATAAAATACTTCATCCCTTTTTCGTCTGTTCTGGCGGCATTGCGGTGCACTAACAAGGTGGAGCCGTCGTAGTCGTCCCACGTCAGCGCACAAGCCTCTCCTATTCGCAGTCCGGTATAAAGCAGACCTTCAGCCAAACATCCATCTTTGTCACGCGGGATGTAGTCAAGCAGATTTTCCATTTCCTCACGACTGAAATATTCTGGGCGCTTGCTTGCGTGCCAAACCGGGGCGGTATCTTCCGTTGGGTCCTCTGTGCAGAGGTGATTTTTCAACCCTGATTTAAAAATCCCACGGAGGCAGAGCTTGATATAATTGAGAGCACTGTTAGATAGTGCGGCCTCGGCTCTGTAGATCTGTTCGATGTGGGCCTGCCGCACATCTCCCATCATTAAATTACCAATGTGTGGGACAATATGATTTTCCACATATACGCAGTAGTTTTTATAGTTTCCGCCAGAGGTTCCGCGCCCTTGCTTATAGGTGGTTAGCCACTGCTCGGCCCATGATGCGACAGTTTGGTTCACTTCTATTTTTTGCTGATCCCGTTCGCGCTGCCAGTCAATAAATTGTTTTTTGGCAGAGCGACCCGTTTTATCGCGGCTGTAAAAGGATTTATAATCTGGGTCCCCGCTGGATTTTGTGCCAATGCGTACGCGGTACTCCCAGCGCCCGTCTTTCCGCTGATATAAAGAGCCGTCGCCATAGGTTGCTTGTTTCATCTTGCATTTTCCTCCAAATCTGATATGATAGGAGGGCAGACGGCCTACAAAGCATCTGCCCTCGAAACCGCTTCGGTGTTAGCGCACCGGGGCGGTTTTTTTATTTTATTAAGACTTCATCGCGGCTGCCATTTCGGTGGCTTGCTTTTTAATGCGCTTTTCGTCAAAGCGGTCAATTTCTTCCAACAGGGCAGCCTTGAACGCTTCGGGCGATTTAATAGATTTAAACTCATAACTTCCGGAAGACGACGTGATGTGGATGGTCCCATACCCCAAAATCTTTCCGAGCAATCCGCTTTCAATGGAAACGGTGTTGACCTTGTTAAGCGGAGTATCAAGCGTCTTTGTGTTGATCAATCCAACTTTGCCGTATAGCCGCTTGCTGGTTATGTACATGTCGGTGGTAAACATTCTGATGAGCGCAGGAATAATAGTAAGAATGCCGATGAAGGCAGGAAATAAAATTAGGTGCGGAATTAGGCATGCCCAGTGCACCTTCGCCTGCGTTACAACCTCTTCGTCTCTCCCAAGATCAATCATTTTCTTTTTCCTCCTACAATCTATTTTTACCGTCCTCCGGCGGTTGGTTACATAAGCTACAATACCCGAAATATAATTCACTGTCCCATTTCTTCCCATAGTGTTTGCGCGGTTGGGTATAGCGGAACCATTTTTATTGTTTCCGTGCGTGTTCCTGCTTCCATTGCCTGGCGAATCTGCGCGAGTAACTATTAAGGCTCTCAAGGCTATGGAAAAGCGCTATTTTATCTGGAGGATGGCAAAATAATACGTCAGGGATACGCCGCTGCCGTTTACGCGGGGTGCATCTGACACTGCAGGCCTCATGCTCGATCTGCACAATTGTAAGGTCGTCCCGGAAAAAATGCTCCTCTTTTAAATGCTCTACCTCGTGCCTCAAACTTTCGCGCTGTTTTGCCTCACAGAACAGCGTATTAATGTAGATGCTGAATGTGCCATCTCCATTTGAGACGGCAAGAGACGGACTGGCGGTATTCGGGAACTCCACATACCTGACCCAGTAGTCGATGTTCTCATAATATTTACCTATCTCCCTGCATCTCCTCTACCATTTTCACGATGGCCTCAATTTGCGCCTTCGTGGCGTTCTTTGTGGTTGAAAAAAGCATTCGCATTTCGGGGCGGTTGCGCAGCTCGTCCAAATAATCTCTCAGGTCTTCATCGACAACATCGATGGGGGCCTGATTTTTTTGCTCTCCGGTGAGGAGATAGTCAACGGAGACATTGAAATAATTTGCTATTTTAGAGAGTTTCTCTGCGGAGAGAGATTTCTTTTTCCCAGAGTGTAAATCGGACATCATGCTTTTGCTCATCCCCAATTCAAGGCACATGGCACTTACTGTTATTCCGTTCTTTTCGCACTCGGATTTAATTATTTCGTATAAATCGTACATTTCAATGTTCTCCTTTTGGACACAACGACAAAAGGACGAAATAAAGAACTCGAGTATTGACAAGTACGAAACATAGGACTATAATTGCCAATAAAGAGTACGAAATATCGTTCTATTTGTTTGGTGGTACATTCATATTAGTACAATATTGCGTACTTGTCAAGCCCATGATATAGGAGGTGAACAATCTGGATGGCACAACTTACAGCGTATGGGAAAGACGTAAAGAAAAGGCTAATTGATATTGGGCAGTCCCAAGAATGGCTTGCTGGTCAGGTTCGGGAAAAAACGGGTCTTTTCTGCGATACTGCGTATCTCTATAAAATTTTGATCGGAGAGCGCAACCCTCCATCTATCGTCAGCGCGATCAATGAAATTCTGGAACTGGGAAAGGAGACTGAATGATGCAATTTTTCAGTGAGAACTGGAAAACCATCCTTGTATCAATGGCAACAACCATTTTATTCCGCTTATTGCTAGATTGGTAACCACCGTTACGAGGATCGGAATCCACGCATTTTTTAACCAGAGTTCCTTGCGGCGTAATAATGCCTCAAATTCGTAATCTTGAAGTGCTTTTTCTCCGAATTCAGAGAGCCTATATAGACCGAGCGGCTTCGTGTGGGTAATTCCAGTTGCTTCATCTTTGACGTTTTCGTAATCTTCTTCAATGTACGAAGTATTGTCAATGGGAATGCTGAAGTTCTGAAAATACTTGCGGTCGTGAGTAGCCAGTTCTTCTACCCGGTATTGAATAGATGAGACTTTCGACATGGCGTGCTCAATGTCTTTAATGCTCGTGGGCTGATGCCGTTTTATGAATTTTAATATTTTTACGTCGTTATCTGTAAGCGCAACCATATTTCTACCTCCTTTCGCCCATATTTTACCATTTTAACGGCGAAAGGACAAGCCACAGAAAGGAGGACAAATGAACCAGATAAAAGAAGTCATTACCCCGCGAGAGGCGTCGCAAATTTTAGGAAGAGCAACCAGGACGATTGAGCATGGGCTTAGAACCGGCGAATTGCCTTTTGGTATTGCGTACCGGCAGAAGTCTGGGCGGTACGTGTATATCATTCCTCGACAAGCATTTGAGAAATTTTTGCAAGGCCAGTGACGACAGTAATCACCATTTTAACTGCTTATATGGCAAAATATGTATATCGGACATCGCCAGATACACAGCCAAATAAATAGTAAAGGATTGGTGATTTTGAAAAAGAAAATGATCGGCGCAGTTAGGGGCCTTGATCCGCAAGGGCGGGTAGTAATTCCTAAAGGGCTCCGAGAGGCAATTGAAGTTCAAAAAGGAGATTTCCTGGAGGTATTTACAGATGGACGGCGGATTGTCTGCCGGAAACATCAGCCTGGGTGTGTGTTTTGCGGCAGCATCAGCGGCGTTAAAGATATGCACGGTGTGCAAGTTTGCCGTAAGTGTGCCAAAGAAATGTCGAGGCTTGGAGCTTTGAAGGTTTCTGAAGCAACATAATCACTAAAGGCTGAAAGGTTTGGCGGTGTTCGCCCTCCCGGATGGTTAATCCATCCGGGAGGAAATCAGAAAGGAATAAAAATGAGCCAGAAATCAGAGAAATACGCCCGCGGCCTTACTGCACGCATGGACAAGGTGGAACAGGACTGCCGCTTTGTTGCGGCTCTGCACAGCATCAGCGATGATACTGCTACGGAGCTGCGTCGCAGGACGCGTGAAAAGGCCCGTCTCGCCAGACAATGGCGGCAGCGGTGTATGTGGCTGGCTGTTGTTGCGGTTACGCTGGCCGTGGCCTTGTGCCTGACAATTAAGGTTAGGGCGGATGCCGCACCGGTGGGGGAGTCGCCTGTTGAATCCATTCCCATTGTGGCGGTGGCGCAGGAGGACTACGAGAATGAGAAAATCGAAGCGGCTCTACTCCAGAATGCCAACAAGATCGAAGATTGCACGGTGACGTGGTACACGGCGGACACCTGCGGCAAGCAGATGGGAGACCCAGCTTATGGAATTACATATTCCGGCCTGCCTGTGATGGAGGGCCTGACCTGCGCCGTGGATACTTCGGTGATCCCGTTGTACTCCGACGTTTTTGTAGAGTACGCCGGCGGCACGATTGAGCAGCTTTGGGCGACGGATACCGGCGTTAAGGGCAATGCGGTGGATATCTACACGCCGGACTACAATTACGCCATCCAGTGCGGGCGGCAGAGTTTGACGGTGTGGTGGGTGGGGCCGGAGGAGGTGGCGAATTGAATGTAGCTTACAGCATGGATTGCATGAAGGCCATGCGGCAGATGCCAGATAATGCCTTTGACCTCGCCGTCGTAGACCCTATTTATGGAGACGTAACCAAAGGTGGCTACATAACCGGAAAATCTCAGGGTGGTGTCGGGCCGCACCCAAAACATGATCCTGAAATGTGGACTCAGCCGAAGACCGGGCAGGAATACTTTGACGAATTGTTTCGCGTCTCAAAGAACCAGATTGTTTTCGGTGGGAATTACTTCGTGCGAGAAATCGCAAGAGATAGCCAATGCTGGATAGTGTGGGACAAGTGCCACCCTGAAGGTATTAAATTCGCAGACGCGGAACTTGCATGGACTTCTTTCAACAGGGCAACACGTATTTTCCGCTTCATGTGGAATGGGATGTGTCAGGGTACGCCCGGAAATGGTACAAAAATGCAGGGCAATAAGGCCCTGAACGAAGTCAGAATACATACAGCTCAGAAGCCAGTGCCACTGTATCGCTGGATTTTTCAAAAATTCGCACAGTCCGGAGATAGAATTCTAGATACTCACCTTGGCAGCGGAAGTAGCCGGA
The DNA here is from genome assembly GCF_032018205.1 of Oscillibacter sp. GTDB lineage: Bacteria > Bacillota > Clostridia > Oscillospirales > Oscillospiraceae > Oscillibacter. The sequence goes on from NZ_DALZOY010000018.1 coordinate 20,863, forward strand.
TTGCCGCCTATGAAGCTGGGTTGAACTTTGTAGGATACGAGATCGTTCCAAAGATTTTTGAAAAGCAGGAGCAACGGTTTGAGGCCCATGTGGCACAGATGAATTTATTTACGGAGGTATCCCCATGAACCCTCACTACCTCATATGCACCCGCTGCTACAAGCGCTGGAACGTATCCCGGATGAGAGATAACCGGCCTTATTATGGCCCCGTATGCGCAAAAAAGCGCCGCCTGCGGGATGGCAGTCCCACAAGCGGCAAGATGAGTAAGAAATTCTAAGGCCAATATAGGACATCAGAAAGGAAATGTCAAGTGAAGACGGAAAAATGCTGCGATGCGCCCGATTCGCTCACCAGAGAAGAAGCCGCTGCCGCGCTGGGTGTATCAACGTACTGGATAGACCGGCTGGCGCGGGAAAACAAGCTGACCAAAAACCTTCAGAAGCGGATCACCCAAAGCAGCTTGCAGCGATTTCAGATCGGCAATGCCAAAAAGATTGACGCTGCAAAGGCCGAGGTGCTGCACGCCTATGATATCGGCCTTTCCATGAATCTTATAGAGATTGTGGCGGACAACGCCATCCGCGATCATAGTATCCTGCTGCCCGGTAAACCGACCGCGCGGCAGTTCACATACCAGACTATCTACAATTACGTAATGAAGGAGAAAAAACATGGCTAAAACCGAATTGACCCTCGGTCTGTCGCTGAGCAATGAAAACATTGAGGTGCTGACGCGCTTCTGTGATTCTGTGGACTTCCTCAAAGAGGCATCGCAGTCCGGCGCGGAAGTCAAGCTGCAATGGCCTGAGACTGCCGCTATGCCTGCCACGGTTCCCGTACAGGCGACTACTCCCGCGCCGGTTACGCCCCCTATGCAGCAGCCCGCAGCTATGGCAAACCCTACCCCTGCGGCTTCACCTTCTGTCCCCAGCCCCGCCTACATGACTGGTGCCCAGCCGCAGACCGCTGTACCTACCGTCCCTAGCTTTGTCCCGGCAATTCCGGCCATGGCCCCGCCGGTCCCTGTTGCGGCCCCTGTGGCACCGACTGCGGCGCCTACATACACGTTTGACCAGATCACGAAGGCAGGCGCTGATTTGGCAGCCGCAGGGAGAACCCCTCAGCTCCTCGGCCTGTTGCAACAGTTTGGAATTCAGGCGGTCAATATGCTTCCATTGGAGCAGTACGGCGCGTTTGCCATGGCCCTGCGCGGATTGGGGGCGCAGCTCTGATGCCAACGCCTGAATACCACGCCCGAAAGTCCCCGTCCTCCGCGCACCGCTGGATTCACTGCCCCGCCTCCATCAAGTTGAGCGAGGGCATCCCAACGACCACCAGCCCCTACGCGGAGGCGGGCAGACTGGCCCACTCTATCGCGGAGTTAAAAGCCCGTAAGCGGTTTTCTGTGCTGACCAAGCGCGCGTTCAACGCGCAGTTGAAAAAGTTGCAAGAGGACGAGCACTATGCCGCCGAGATGGATGGCTACACCGATCTGTATGTTGAAACGCTGGAACAGCACGCTATGGCTTTTCATTCCGCGCCGTTTATTGCATTGGAAACCTCTGTCCCGGTGGGTATCTTCACGCAAGAGGTCAAAGAGAACGGCTCCGCCGCCACAGGAACCGCCGACTGTATCCAGATTGCCGAAGGGGTGTTATGGATCACGGACTATAAGAACGGTGCCGGTGTGCCAGTGGATGCTGACCACAATCCCCAGATGATGCTGTACGCGCTGGGCGCTCTGGCTATGTATGCGCTGGTCTACGGCGATTCCATCCAGGCCATCAAAACAACCATCGTGCAGCCCGCGCTGCACAGCGTGTCCGATTGGGAGATCAGCCGTGCGGAGTTGGAGGCATGGGGAAGGGAAGTCTTGACCCCTGCTGCCATGCTGGCAGACAGCGAAGACCCCGGAGAGCCTTGCCCCGGTGACTGGTGCCGGTTCTGTCCCTTAAAGAACCAATGCCGCGAACGGGCGAATAAGGTTCTGGCTGTGGAGGCGTTCGGAAAGAAGCTGCCGCCGCTGCTCTCCGATGCCGAAGTTGGACAGGCCCTCCAGCGGGCGGAGGGGCTTGTAGCTTGGTACAAAGACCTGCAAGACTATGCGCTGCAATCGTGTTTGGAGGGAAAGCAGATCACTGGTTTCAAGGCGGTGGAGGGCCGCAGCAGCCGCGCTTGGGACGATCTGGACGCCGCCTTTGCAGATATCCAGCAGCACGGCGTGGCGGAAGCCATTCTGTGGGAGCGCAAGCCCGTGACCGTAGCTGCCTTGGAAAAGGCGCTGGGAAAGAAGACCTTTATCGAAGCCGCTGGCGGGCACGTAACCGTAAGCCCCGGCAAGCCCACGCTGGTTTCTGAATCCGATAAACGCCCTGGTTTCAACGCTGCCGCGCAGGCATTTAACCCGATTAACTGAAAGGAAGTACATTTATGAACGCAAACACTTTGACCATCGGCGAGGTTCGCCTGTCCTACTGCAACCTGTTCCAGCCCAAGCCCCCCTTCAACAACCCGCAGGGGGACCCGAAGTATTCCACCACCGTTCTGCTGCCCAAGACCAACATTGCCGCCAAGGCCGCGATTGACAACGCCATCAATGCCGCCATCAGTACCGGTATCAGTAACAAGTGGGAAGGCAAGAAACCGGCCATGCTGGCAATCTGCGTCCATGACGGCGACGGCCCCCGCCCCAGCGACGGGGAGCAGTTCGGGCCTGAGTGCAAAGGCTGCTGGGTATTCACTGCGTCCTGCAAGCCCGACCGGGCCCCGTTCGTTGTGGACTCCAACGTACAGCCCGTCCTCCAGCAAAGCGAGATTTACTCCGGCGTGTTCGGCAATGTCAATATCAGCTTTTTCCCCTACAACAACGGCGGCAAGAAGGGAATCGGCTGCGGCCTGAACGGGTTCCAGAAGACACGCGATGGGGAGCCTCTGGGTAGCTCTGTTTCTGCTGCCGAGGCGTTCGGCGCATCTGCCGCAATGCCCGCAACGCCGGGATACGCTGTTCCCGGATATGCCCCAGCGCCGGTACCCGTACCCGCCTATGCCCCTCCTGTTGCCGCGCCTGCGTATCCTCCCCAGGCAGCACCGACTTATCCCCAGCAGGCGGCACCCATGTATCCGCAGCAAGCTCCGGCGTATCCCCAGCAGTGGCCGGTTGATCCCATCACTGGGCAGCCTGTTCCCAGCGGTATGCCGGTTATGGGAATGTAATGGGACAAAACACAGGCCTCACACTGGGGCAGCGTTTGGAAGCTATTGATGCCGGTTCCTTAAATAAAACGGATCGTTTGGCGCTGGCTTACACCCGCTTGAAATGTGTGCTGTGGGACGAAATCTTAGGCCCCAAGCCAGAGGGATTTGATGATCTCCCGAAGTTTTCAAAAGAAGTTAAGAAATCATTTCGCCCGCGTCAGCACATGCGGTCAAAACATGACTATACCGAGCCTGCGCTCGTTTAAGCCTGCTGCGTCAACCTCATCCAGAGAACAAGCTATGTAATTACCATCTTTCAGCGCCATGAGGTCTCTGTATTCAAAGACCGGACAATTTTCTCAATATGGCGGTAATACATCCATTCACCGTTTTCGTTCATCCATTTCAGCAGTTTTACGGAGTTCTTACTCAGCACAAAACCACCTCCTTTCGCCATGATTTTACCACGGGCGAAAGGAGGCGGCAACCCAAGGGAGGTAACTCATGCAGCACCACTTGAACATTGACTTAGAAACATACAGTTCCGTGCCGATTACGAAGGCCGGACTTTATAAATATGCGCAAAGCCCGGACTTTCAGATTCTGCTGTTCGGATACAGCCTCGATGGTGCGCCGGTGCAGGTACTGGACCTGACGCAGCCGAGGGCTTTTATCCCGCAGAATGTCGCGGGCTGGCTGTTTGACCCGCAGTGCATCAAGCACGCGTTCAACGCCGCGTTTGAGTGGTACTGCCTCTCCCGGTACTTTGGACTGGAGCAGCGCCGGGATTGGACGCCGGAAGTCTGGCTGCCCCAGTGGCGGGATACGCAGCTTCACGCACTTTACTGCGGGTATCCTGCCGCACTGAAAAATGTCGGCGCAGCCATGGGCTTACCGGAGGATAAACAGAAGCTCCGCACCGGCGGCGCACTGATTCGCTATTTCTGCATCCCGTGCAAGCCCTCCAAGTCCAACGGGGGCCGTACCCGCAACCTGCCGCAGCACGACCCCGCAAAGTGGGACCTTTTTAAAACCTACAACGCCGGGGATGTTGTGGCAGAGCAGGAAATAGAGCGCCGTCTTTCCGTCGTGCCCGTACCGGACGAGATACAGCAGCAGTGGGTCCGTGATCAGATCATCAATCTGCACGGCGTGTCAGTGGATCTGCCGCTGGTGGACGGAGCCATTGAAATCGGCGCCGCTGTCCACGAAACCCAGTTGCAGGAGGCCAAAGACCTGACCGGCCTTGCCAACCCCAACAGCCGGGACCAGCTTCTGAAATGGCTGAATGAAGAGCTGGAAGACGATCTGCCGGACGTGCGAAAAAACACAGTCACAGACCTGCTGGCGCAAGGCGTGCCCAGCGACAAGGCTTCCCGAATGCTGGAGCTGCGGCAGGAGCTTTCCAAGACCTCTACCAAGAAATACAACGCAATCGAAACCTGCGTGTGTGCCGACGGGCGTATCCGAGGCCTGCTGCAATTCTACGGGGCCAATCGGACGGGCCGGGAGGCGGGGCGGCTGGTACAGGTCCAGAACCTGCCCCACGACACCGTACCGGCGGAAGCTGCGGCGCGGGAACTGGTGAAGTCCCGCAATCTGGACGGCCTGAAAGCGGTTTATGGCAACGTTCCGCAGGCGCTCTCCGCGCTGATACGCACATCGTTGATCGCGGCCCCCGGCATGACCTTCGTGGACGCTGACTTTTCCGCCATTGAGGCTCGCGTGATTGCGTGGCTGTCCGGTGAAGAATGGGTGCTGGATGTGTTCCGCACCCATGGCAAAATCTACGAGACCACCGCCGCGCAGATGTTTGGTGTTCCTTTCGACGCCATCAAAAAGGGCAACCCGGAGTATGCGTACCGCAAGAAGGGCAAGGTTGCCACACTGGCGCTGGGGTATCAGGGCGGCAAGGGCGCACTCATCAATATGCGTAAGACGCTGGGCATGACCGAGGACGATTTGCCTGAAGCCGATATGCCCGATATCGTCCGGCGCTGGCGCAGTGCCAACCCACACACCGTGCAGTTTTGGTATGACGTCAACGACGCGGCGTTTCGTGCGGTCACGTCCGGGCAGGCCACACGGGTGGGCCGCGTGATTATCGCCCGGGAGATGTACCGGGATGCGGGGCCGGACTTCCTGACCATCGCGCTACCTTGCGGACGCAAGCTCTACTACCCCGGCCCGCACATCGGCAAGAACCACTTCGGCGAGGACAGCATCATGTACTGGGGGCAGGACGGGGCCAACTGGAAACCTGTTGAAACTTACGGCGGCAAGCTGGTGGAGAACATCACGCAGGCCGTGGCGCGTGACTGCCTGTTCTATGCCATGGAGCAGTTGAACGCCGCCGGGTATCGCATCGTGTTTGATATCCACGATGAAGTGGTGCTGGAAGTGTCGGAGGGGATGGCCGATCTGGACAAGGTTGTGGAGATCATGTCCCGGCCTGTCCCGTGGGCCCCCGGTCTACCGCTCAATGCGGATGGCTGGGTGGGGAATTACTTTAAGAAGGACTAAAAGCAGTCTAAAGTCTTACAAGCAAGCTTTAATAAAAGTCTTGCCAAGAGGCGTCGTAAATACAACACCCGGAGTGATTTTTACGCTCGAAATAAGCCTATCATCACGCGGACGCACAAATCCGCCCTCTGGTGGAGACTGGACCTTTTTTGAAAGTCGTCTGTATAGATCAGTTTCTTCAAATCTGTTGTATCGTGCCCCATCCGGTGTCCCATCTTTTGACGCCACATACTGAGTAAAATTAATTGAAATAAGCCCAAGTCTTGATAGAGAACTTAAAGAGGCTGCCTGTTGATCAATATCTTGGACATGTACATTCTCCAAAAACACGTTTGTTTGTATAACATTGTAATTTGTCCCGACGTGTATCAGTCGATATTCGGCGACAGGTAACGTTTCGCCTCCTTTAAAAATCTGGAGATTATCGGCGTCTAAAGGACTCATTTGGCGAATAATTTCCACGAATCCAGGATGTATGAGATCCCGGTAGTCCGTGTTCATAGCTTTTGCCAATAACTTTGCATACATTGCTCTTAACTCATCACTATCCATGCTATAAGCAATGGACTGCAAAGCCGGTACGGCAACATATGCTTCTGGCGAAACTATTTTACTGGGGTCAACATTTTCCAGCTCGGCCTCGATAAGCTTTTTCGTCTTTTCTAAATTGTATTCGCGTTTTGTAATCCAAAGATCCAGCGGAGCCAATGCCGCATTAATCGCACGAGGAATTCGGCCTAAGAACTTCCCAGTTTCACAAGCCGCGGGTTTTGCCAAATCACTATAAACTTCTGGCACAGTGTTTAATACCGTCGCAGCACCATCAACAATTGCGCTACCGTTCATCGCAACATCCCCTCTCATTTTCTCTTATATTACAAAATATCCCCAATTAATTCAAGAGGTGGTTACATGAAATACCAGCTAAAAATGCGTTTGTTTCTTTGTAAAGTCGGACTTTTTTTTCTTCGATTTATTAAATGCCTACTCTTAAAAGTGAAAAATTTGGCCAAAGAAAAGTGAAACGTGGATTGCACAAAGGAGTACCCCTCCATGATAAATGACCGAAAAATAATCATATCCGCTGGTGCAAGCAGACTGGCAAAAGTCTGGACGCGCCAGACACTGCTGCTCTCGGAGCTCTATAACCGGCTGGCCACGCCCGCCAGAGGCACGGAGACGCTTGAAACCTACCTGTCTCTGCCAAAGAACCAGCAGGACACGCTAAAGGATGTGGGCGGCTTCGTGGGCGGGGCGCTCAACGGGCCTCGCCGCAAGGCGGGCGCAGTGGCGGGCAGAGACGTTCTGACTCTTGACCTTGACCACGTACCCGCAGGCGGCACGGCGGATGTGCTGCGGCGGGTGGAGGCCCTTGGCTGCGGGTACTGCGTCTACTCCACCCGCAAGCACTCCCCAGTAGCTCCTCGGCTGCGGGTGATCCTGCCGCTGGACCGCACGGCCACGGCGGACGAATACGAAGCCTGCGCCCGGAAGCTGGCGGACATGATCGGCATTGACATGGCCGACCCGTCCACTTTTGAGCCGTCACGGCTCATGTACTGGCCCTCCTGCTGCGCAGACAGCGAATATATCTATCAGGCGGGGGACAAGCCCCTACTGTCTACCAACGGCGTGCTGGGGCTGTATGACGATTGGCGCAATGTCGCCACATGGCCGCAGGTTCCGGGCGCTGATAAAGCCCCCAAACGCCTTGCTGCACGGCAGGGCGACCCGGAGGAAAAGCAGGGCGCCATTGGAGCATTCTGCCGTACATATGACATTCCTGCGGCCATAGACAAGTTTATCCCCGGCGTCTATGAGACCGTACCGGGGTTTGATGACCGATACACCTACACCGGCGGCAGCACCACCGGCGGCGCGATTATCTATGACGGCGGCAAGTTTCTGTTCTCGCACCATGCGACCGACCCTTGCGGCGGTCGGCTGGTCAACTCCTTTGATCTGGTGCGCCTGCATAAATTCGGCGATCAGGACGACGACGCGGCGCCGGGTACGTTCACGAACCAACTGCCGTCCTATAAGACCATGCTGGACCTGTGCAAGCGCGATGCTTCCGTCTCCGATCTGTTGAACAAAGAAAACGGAGAGAAGATTCTGGAAGCGTTCCAAAAAACCGAAACGGGGAATCTCGCTGCGGGAAATGACGCCGAACTCGCTATGTTTCTCGGTGGGCTGAAAGGCGAAGTTCTGACTACGGATGTTGTTCGCCATCTGATGGGGCTACTTGGTATCCAGATCAAACTGAACGAGGTCACGTGGCACGTGGAACTGTCCGGGTATCCTAAGACCTGGTCGCGCGCCAACGCGGAAAATTTACTGCCTGTGCGGCTGCTGGATCACTTGCGTCTTGCTGGTGTAAAAGGTGCGGCAAAGAACACGGTCGCAGACTGTTTGGACGTAATCGCTGAAGAAAACCGCTTTAACCCGGTCACGGATATGTTCCGAAGTACACATTGGGATGGCGTAGACCGCGTGCAGGAGCTTTATGACATCTGGGGTATTAGTAGCGCTCTCTCTCGGACGCTAATTCGCAAGTGGCTGCTGCAATGCGTGGCCATGGCCTGCAACGATGAATATGCCCCTCAGGGGGCGGACGGTATTCTTGTTCTTCAGGGAGATCAGGGCGTCGGTAAGACTAGCGCCCTGCGCCAGCTGGTGCCGCTGCCGCGCATGTTCAAGGAGGGGGCCAAGCTGGACCTGCGGGTAAAGGATACCTATATGCAGGCGCTAAATGCGTGGATCTGCGAGTTGGGAGAGCTGGATCGCACGACGGCCCGTGACAGCGCCGGACTGAAGGCCTTTCTGACACAAGATATGGACGAATACCGAACGCCGTATGCAAAGAAGGCCGTGCAGCGGCCCCGCAGGACGTCTTTCTGCGGCACGGTGAATCCCGGCGAATACCTGATTGACGACACCGGCAACCGGCGTTTTTGGACTGTTCCTGTGGGCCGCATAGACCTCAGTAGGCTCTTTGCAATCACGAACGACTGGAAAACCCAGCTATGGGCGCAGATGGCGTCAGAGTATCAGGCGTTGCCGGGGAGCTTCCGTTTGTCCAGCGACGATAGGAAATTGCTGGAGAGCATCAACGTGGAGCACACGCGCTCGCTGGACTTTGAGGACGAGTTAAGGGACCTTCTAAATTTTGATCTGGACCCTGCGTTGTGGGGAGAGTTTACATCGGCGCAAATCGCGACCAAATTAGAAGCAAAGCCGCCGGCGAATCGACTGGGTCGCGTGCTGGCGAAGCTGGCAGCAGAAGACCGCAAAATTAGTATGCGAATCAGCCGGGGGCAAAAATACTACAGGCTTCCGTTAGTAAGTAACTGTGCAATTTCGGCGTTTCCGGTAGAGAAAAACTGTGGTGAGGCATAGTGGTGGAGCACCGAAAATCGTGGTGAAGCACGATGGTGGAGTGGTGAAGCAGTGGTGAAGCACTTTTTGGCGATGCTTCACCACGGTCGAACCCTTGCGGCGCAACGGACGCAAGGCTGCGTGGTGAAGATGGTGAAGCACTTTTACTATTCTTAATTATAACGATGTATATATAGTAACGTACCCACGTATACAGCGTGCGCACGCACATATAGGAAAATGCCTCACTGCTCCACCACCCCAAAAAGGAGAAAAAACCGTGAAAGAAAGTGCAATTGAGGCCAAGCTGGTGCGGATGGTGCGTGATCGGGGCGGTCTGTGTTATAAATTTGTTTCACCGGGGAACCCCGGTGTGCCGGATCGAATTGTGATTACGCCGGACGGGAAGACCATCTACGCGGAATTAAAAACAGAAGTTGGGCGGCTGGCGGCAATTCAGAAATGGCAGATATCCGAGATGCAAAAGCGCGGCATGGACGTGCGGGTGCTGAAAGGGCTGCCGGACGTCAAAGCTTTTGTGGAAGAGGTGATGCCGCAATGAAGTTTGTACCCCATCCGTATCAGCGGTATGCCGTAGAACGGATTATACAGGACCCTGCGCTGGGATTGTTCCAAGACATGGGATTAGGCAAAACTGTGGAGACGCTGACCGCTATTAACGATCTGCGGTATAACCGCTGGCAGGTTTCCCGGGTGCTGGTAGTGGCACCGAAAAAGGTAGCCGAAGCAACATGGCAAAACGAAGCGCGGCGCTGGGACCATTTACAGCACTTGCGCATTGTCTCCGTGCTGGGGACCGCGAATCAGCGTATCAAAGCGTTGTACACCCCTGCTGACATTTGGGTAATCAACCGGGAGAATATCCCGTGGCTGGTGGACTACTATCAGCAGGACTGGCCCTTTGACATGGTTATCTTGGACGAGTCATCCAGCTTCAAAAATGCACAGTCCAAGAGATTCAAAAAATTAAAGCTGGTGCGCAGCCGGATTTCACGTATCGTGGAGTTGACCGGCACGCCCGCGCCGAACGGCCTAGAAGACCTTTTCGCGCAGGTCTACTTGCTGGATGGCGGCGAAAGGCTGGGCCGGACCATGACCAGCTACCGGGAGCAGTTTTTCACACAGGACTACGCGCACCCGGGGCAGCAATATCGGACCTATTCGCCACAGAATCACGCGGATAGCCGCATTCAGGATGCAATCTCAGATATCTGCATCAGCATGAAAGCAGAGGACTATCTGACGCTTCCGGAGTTCATCGAAGATGATATTCCAGTTGTGCTGGACCCGGCGGCGAAAAAGGCTTACGAGAAGCTGGAACGGGAAACGCTGCTGGAGGTGGACGAAGACACCATCACGGCGGGCAGCGCGGCTGTACTGAATGGGAAGCTGCTGCAACTGTGCGGCGGGGCCGTCTATGGCAATGACGGCGCTGTGGTCAACATCCACGATTGCAAAATGGAAGCGTTTATGGAGATCATCGAGCAGCTTCACAGGGAACATGCGCTGGTGTTTTACTGGTTCAAGCACGAGCGGGACAGGCTGCTGGCGGAATTGAAAAAGACGGGTCTGCGCGTGAGATCATACCAGGGACCGGAGGATGAAGACGCGTGGAACGCCGGGGAAGTGGACGTGCTGCTGGCGCACCCCATGAGCTGCGGCTATGGACTGAATTTGCAACAGGGTGGACATCATGCGATCTGGTACACGCTGCCCAACTGGGCGCTGGAGATTTACCAGCAGGCCAACAAACGGCTTCATCGGCAGGGACAGCAATACCCGGTCATCGCCCATATCCTGCTGGTGCAGGGCGGCGTAGACGAGGATGTGCTTGCGTCCCTGAATGCCAAAGGCGATACGCAGGAGACATTAATGCAGGCGCTGAAAGCGAGAATTGAGAAAGCGAGGAGTAAATGAGTAAACCAAGATATGACTGGTGGCCTTACGTAAAAGGCATGATATGTCGGTATCCGGTGCTTAGAGAGCAGTATGAGGATTTACATAGCCAGTCCGTCACAGCGTCGTACAGTGGAATGCCACACGGTGGTGGCGTAGGCAGACCCATAGAGGCGCTTGCGATACGGGAACTGCCAACGAATAGCCAGCGGGAGTATGAGGCTGTGAAGCAGGCTATATCCAGCACAGAGCGGTATGCGAACGGGCGGCAGAGACTGGCGATTATGAAAATGGTTTTGTGGGACAGGCGGTATACGCTGGAAGGGGCGGCTTTGCAAGTGCCGTGTTCTTGGAGGACGGCAGCACAATGGCACGGCGAGTTTATAAAGCTGGTTGCGAAAAATTATGGGCTTCTTGATTAAGTTTGCATACAAGAGCCAAAAATCTGTGATATTTTGGTAGCATGAATTTCCACAGGCTAAGGAATGATAGAGTAAATTCTCCACATACTAAAGTAAAACGAAGGGAGGATATACTTTGGGCATTTTAGGATGGATTGTCATAGGCGCTCTCGCCGGTTGGATCGCAAGTATGATCACCAATAATGACGAGAAGATGGGAGCGGGCGCCAATATTGCCGTGGGCATTGTTGGCGGCTTTCTAGGCGGACTGGTCATGAACCTATTGGGTGGTAGTGGAATTACCGGATTTAATCTCTGGAGTTTGCTGGTTGCCGTAATCGGAGCCGTCATCTTACTGTGGATTGTAAGTGCAGTCAAAAGAAGGACTTAACTGAAACAAGAAACCGACTGCCTTATGGTGGCCGGTTTCTTTTTGGGCACGAGCGGACGGATAGTCTGCCATTGAATTATTTTTTAAGCAAGAGAGGTGGTGACATGCCGAATGAGGAAAATATTGTACCGTATCAGTTTCAAAGCGGGAATGAAGCGCGGGAAGCGGGCGCAGTTGGCGGAAAGGCTTCCGGTGCGGCACGTCGCCGCAAGCGAAGCCTGAAAGATGCCGCCGATTTATACCTGTCTCTTCCTGTATCTGACCGTCGCAGGTGGAACAAAATTGCACGCCGCGGCATCGACCCGGAGGATGTGGACAACCAGATGGCTATGATTATCGGGCTGACCGAGGCTGCCACGCAAGGAGATGCTAAGGCGGCAAAGGTCATCGTTGATCTCCTGGGCGACACTGCAAATAATTCGGGCGGAGCGATTGAAGACGACCCCATCACCAAATCCCTGAAGGAGACAATCGATGCTGTCACCGAAACAGATCAAAATACTTAAGTGGCCATACACGGGGCATACGGCGCTAATCTGTGATGGTGCGGTACGTTCCGGAAAGACCTCCATCATGTCATTGTCGTTCATCCTGTGGGCCATGGGAAATTTCAACCACTGTAACTTTGCCCTAAGTGGTAAGACCGTAGGCTCGGCAGAGCGCAATATTATTCAGCCACTTTTAAGCATTACTTATCTGCGGGATAATTTCAATATGGTTTATTCAAGATCGACGCATCAGCTGATCATCAGCCGCGGAAAGAATCAAAATCGATTCTATGTATTCGGTGGCAAAGACGAGTCCTCCTACATGCTGATTCAAGGCATCACGTTGGCAGGAATCCTGCTGGACGAGGTGGCCTTGATGCCGCGGTCGTTTGTAGAGCAGGCACTTGCCCGGTGCTCTGTCAGTAATGCAAAGTTCTGGTTTAACTGCAACCCGGATGTGCCGGAGCATTGGTTTAACAAAGAGTGGGTAAAAAATGCCGCTGCAAAGGATGCGACGCACCTGCACTTTACCATGGATGATAACCCGTCACTGTCGGAGGAAACCATAGCGAGATACAAGAGCCTGTACAGCGGCGTTTTTTATCAGCGGTATATTCTGGGCCTATGGGTGGCCGGTGACGGCGTTATCTACGATATGTTCGATCGAGACGTCAATGTCTACACTGACGAGCAGGAGCCGCCCGGCATTTACTACCGGGGTACACGGTATATCAGCATCGACTACGGCACAGCCAACGATACGGTTTATCTGGATTGCGTGGACGATGGCGAAACAATCTGGATACACGATGAATACCGGTGGGCCAGCCGGGAGCAGCGGCGTCAGAAAACGGATGCAGAATATGCGGATGACTTCATAGCGTTCATGGGTGATGATCAGCAATTTTTCTGCCCTGCGATTGTAGATCCTGCTGCCGCAAGCTTCAAAGTGGAACTCTCCCGGCGTGGGGTGTATGTCATGGATGCGGATAACGACGTGTTAAACGGCATTCGCCGAGTATCCACGCTACTTTCTAACCGCAAGTTGATGATTTCGGCCCGGTGTGCAGGCTTGATCGGGGAGCTGGGTTCTTACGTCTGGGATGAGAAAGCAGCAAAGATGGGCGTTGAAAAGCCAGTGAAGACAAACGACCACGGAGCCGATGCACTCCGGTATTACGTGAATACAGTCATTCCAAAATGGCGGTATGGAGAGGAATAACGCGATTTGAGCAGAAGAAACAAACAAAATCAAATAGCAACGGCTGACGCATTCTCCAATTCGCTGTTCCGCCTTGGGGCCGGGTCGCAGTCTCCGCTGGAGGCAACCACATACCCTATGACGCGCATGACGCAGAACTACGCGCTGCTGAACAGCTTGTACCGCAACAGCTGGATTACCCAGAATATCATCACTACAATTCCGGACGACATGCTGCGGGAATGGGTGACGCTCAACGGCATTACACAGCAGGCGCAGGACCAAATGAACAGGCTGATGCGCCGCACGGCCCTCCGGGATAGGCTGGCGAAAGGGTTTTACTGGGGAAGGCTGTACGGCGGCGCTGTGGGAATTATGATGATTCGTGGGCATGATGACCTGTCACAGCCGCTGGACCTTAACGCAGTGCTTCCGGGGACGTTTCTGGGACTGTATGTGGTTGACCGGTGGAGCGGTGTTTTTCCGCAGACGGAGCTTGTAACCGATATGTCCGACCAGGACTTTGGACTTCCTGCCTATTATTCTGTGCAAGGCGCAGACGGTGCAGTTGTCCAAAGAGTACACCACTCCAGAGTGATCCGCTTCGTTGGTCGGGAGCTTCCCTACGTCGAGAAGATCGCGGAGATGTACTGGGGAGAATCGGAAATTGAGGCCGTCTATGATGAAATTGTAAAACGGGATAACGTCTCCCACAATATGGCGGCCCTGACATTCCGAGCCTGCCGCGATTACATGGAAGTGGACAACCTCGACCAGCTTCTTTCCACCACGTCTCCTGCACAGCAGAAACGGCTTTACGGGCTATTGCAAGCGCAGTCTGTGATTGATAGCAACTTCGGCACAAAGGTTGTCAACAAAGGAGATGCAGTCCACAACACGCAGTATACGTTTGCCGGTCTGGCCGACGTATACGACAGCGTGATGATGGATGTGTCGGGCGCGTCCCGTATCCCGGTGACAAAGCTGTTTGGCCGCTCCGCCGCTGGGATGAATGCCACGGGCGAGGGCGATTTGCAAAACTACTATGACTACATAGACACGCGCCGCGAAAGCGATTTGCGCCCTATTATGGAACGGTTGCTGCCGGTAATGGCGCTTTCCTGCTGGGGAGAGGTCCCGGACGGGCTTGATCTTGCATTTCCGCCTTTGTGGACGCCCAAAGCCTCCGAGGTGGCCGATATTGCAGATAAAAAGGCCGGTGTTGTTGTGGTTGGGTATCAGTCGGGGCTTTTGGACAAGGGAACCGCACAGGGCGAACTAAAGAAATTGTCCGGAGAAACTGGCATGTTTGACAGCATCCCCGATGAGCAGATACAGCAGAACATGGGTGTTTCTTATCAGGATCAGCAGGCGATGCACGATCCGTTAGCGGGCCTGACTATTGACACGGTTCCTACGGCTGACGGAGGGGCCGGCAGCGGAAATTTTAATCACGCCGGACGCCCTGGGCAGGTGGGCGGGTCCGGCGATGGCGGAGACTTGACAAACAGTTCTCATGGTGGTATCCTACAACCTTCTCAAAAAGTGAGCCCCACCGGCGAAAACAAATTCCTGAGTGGATTCAGCGATAAAAACCTTGATAGTCACTGGGGCGGAATGCATGATCACAGCCATCAGTACCCCGGCATGACAAAAGAACAGTATGCCCAAAGAGCCCTTGATCTCGTTCAGAGCGCGGCTGATGGAAAAGATATTCTTGGTTATCAGAATGCCCGAGGCCAAATTGTGAGGTATGATTTCAAGAACAATGATTTTGTTAAAGGAAACCCGACGCAAGGAATCGCAACTATGTTCAGGCCGGACGGCGGAGCGTCTTATTTTAATAAATGGAAGATCAAAGAGGGGATATAAAAAATGTCAAAAGATCGTTTGATTTGTCCCATATGCAGAAAGCACCATTTCAAGGAGGAAGACTTCTTTGAGGTTTGTCCAATCTGCGGCTGGGAAGACGACGGATTACAGCGTGATGAACCTGACCTTGAGGGCGGGGCCAATGATATGAGCCTAAATCAAGCACGTGCTGCGTGGGCAGATGGAAAGCAGATACAGTAAATAATTATTATCCCTAAAGCGTCAGGCAGTTGCCCGGCGCTTTTTTGATACCCACAGGAGGTGAAGGCCAATGCCATCGAACCCCGACAGGATACTGGAGCAGTTACGGAGGGTATACCTTCAGGCGGAACAGAGCTTGCTTGATGCGCTGACCTATAAGCATTCAAGAGGCCTCATTGATTATGCAGAGCAGGCGGCGCTGGACCGGGTACAGAAAACGCTTGCAAATATGCAGGACGCTTGCTGGCGCTATGTTCCGATTCTGGTAGAGTCAAGCTTTTACGTGCAGTATCCCGAAAAGGCGAGGCTGGCAGAACCAACTGTAAAACATCTTTACGGATATGCAAATGCCGAAGTGCTGACGATTGAGCAGACGGCCATTGCGGAAACCCTGACGGCTAACCTCATGAGCAGCGTTATAGAAGCGTCACGGCAGGCAGAGTTGAGCGTGCGCTCCGCAATCGGGCGGCTTCACGAAGACCAATTCCGAAAGACCGGGATTGCCAGTGTGGCACAGATGGAGGCCGCCGGGGGCGGTGCCTGGAAAACGGCGGCCCAGATGATGACGCAGCTCCGCGCTGATGGTGTGACGGCCTATGTGGATAAAGCGGGCAGGCAGTGGGGTCTGTATGCGTACTGCAACATGGTAACCCGCACAACCTCCCGACAGGCGGTCAATGTAGCAATTCTGACGAAAGACACAGAGCAGGATTTATTCAAGATGTCCAGGCATGGAACCACCTGCCCTGCGTGTGCCCCATATGAAGGCCGCGTTTATTCCAAGAGCGGGAATAACCCGGACTACCCGCCGTTGTCTGCTGTTTTCGGCAAAGTCGACCGTGCGGGACCTGAAATGCTGACAAATAGCTACCTCAATATCCATCCAAGTTGCCTGCACACTCTGACGCCGTATTCCACAATCGGCATGACGCAGGGAGAGATTGAGCGGGATCAGGTAATATCCTCTTTCCGCAGCAATCCCCCGACATTTGACCCCCGCAGCGATCAGGCAATCAAGGCATACCGGGAGCAGCAGGCCGGGCGACAGAAGTATCTGCGGATGCTGCATGAGTACCAGAGATATCGCATGGCATTGGGGGAGAAGATGCCCAAGACGGCGCAGACATTTATAAAGCACAAAATGGACAATGACCAGCAATATAAGCAATGGAAAGAATTGTACAGTCGCCTGTAAGGGCGGTTTTATTATGCCTTTTTTGAGGAGGTGACGCAAATTGCTATGTTATTTCGGGGAGCAGATCAGCCCGCACATGATTGATACGCCGGAGGGATTTTTGATCTGCAAGGATGTCCCCATTTCCCGCACGGGAGAGATGCAGTATGCGGCCCGGGAGCTACAGCTTGACGGAGACCCGGAACGGCTGGTGACCGTTGTCCGTGACGAGGCCGACGTATTTTCTCCGGCGGCGATGGCGTCCTTTGAGGGAAAGCCCATCACCGACGGCCACCCGCCTGATAACCTGACCCCTGAGAGCGTGGCGGGATACGCCAAAGGGCATGTCCAGAATGTGCGGCGCTCCGGCAGCCAGACCATAGCGGATCTGCATGTCACAGATCCCAATTTGATCAGCGACGTCAAGAACGGCCTGAAGCGCGAAATCTCTTGCGGATATACCGCGCGGTATGAGCTGGCTGGAGACGGACGATATAAGCAGACCAATATCCAAGGCAATCACGTGGCGGTTGTGCCGCAGGGCAGAGCGGGCCATGAGGTGGCAATAAAAGATGCCGCGCCTGCGGCGAAAGTTGAAAGGAGACCCATTATGAGAGACAAGAAGCAGGGTCTGTTCGCCATGTTCGGGCGGGCGGCCAAAGACGCATCCCAAGAAGAACTGGACCAGATGGTACAGGATGCCGCCTCGATGCTGGAGAGTGAACCCGCAAAAGCGCAGGAGCCCGCACCCGTCGAGCCGAAGCCTGCCACAGATGCGACGCCCGCTGGCGGCGGGTCGGATGACAAGCTGGACAAGCTGATCGAACTGGTGACCGCGCTGTGTGCCCAGAAGTCCGCGCCTACCGACGACAGCCCAGAAGCCCAGATCGACAAGACGATTTCAGGGCTTGAAAAGAAGCCCGCTCCCGAAGACGTCAAGGACGAGCCTGCCGCTCCCGAGGACGAACCCGGAGCAAAGGTCATCAGCGCAGATGCGGACGAACAGGGAACGCTGATGGGAGACGCCGCCGTGCAGATCCTCAAAAACGCGCGGCCCGCCATTGCGGCCATGAAAGACCCTGATGAGAAGAAGGCCGTCACTGATGCGTTGCTGAAAAGCATTCGTGCCAGCGTAGAGACTCCCGGAGCCGATCTGCTTAAAGCAACCGCCGATGCGGCAAAGCAGCATTTGCAGGAAACAGACCCCGAGGCACGCAGCAAGGCGCAGCAGGCGGCCTATAACGCCCGCAATCCCCACAGACAAAAGGAGGACAAATAATATGCCTGGACAGAATATCGGGCTTACGATGCCCAATGGTTTCCCCGGAAGCTATACCCGGCAGCCGGACATGATCGTGGATACCCACCCCCTCGGCGGCTCTGCCAATGTGGAATTCGGCACTCCGCTGGTTTACTCCGGCAACACAGTGGTTCCGTTCGGCGCAGATGATACGGCGGCAAAGTTTGTCGGTATCGCGGCCCGTGAGATCAAGAGCGCTCTCGGCTATCTCGACCAGAATAAGGGCGAGTTCGCGCCCGACGAAGCGGTTCCCACATTTAAGCGCGGATGCATTAACGTCCTGTGCAATGTCGGAACACCCACGCTCAACGGAGATGTGTACATCCGTATTGCGGCCAATGCCAGCATCCCCACCGGCGTAATCGGTGGCTTTGAAGCGGCTGCCGACGGCACGAACACTGTTAAGCTGACCAACTGCAAATGGCACGGTGCGGCGGATGCTAACCGCGTCGCTGAAATCCGCATCCTGACCTGCAACAACGCCTGATAGGAGGAAATAAATATGCCTGATTTTAGAACCCCTTCGGCTCCTGTGACGATGCAGGACGCCGCGAGCGCTTCCGGCGGCGCGTTCCTGGTTTCGGAGCTGGAGAAGCGCGACACCAAAATCCGCGAGCCTCTGACCTCTTTGACCTATGCCCGCGATATTCCCATTACCGTGGGCGGCGGCTGGGTGGAGAACGTCTCTGCAATGAACATCACCTACGCTATGGCAGGGTCTTCCGTGTCCGGCCCTGTGATGGCCCCCGGCGCAAACGGCGTTCCCATCGTACAGGCCAATCTTGGCAAGGATGTATTTAAAACCCATATGTTCGGCGTGGGTCTGCGCGTGTCCTTCGCGGACATGATGCGCTCCAACTTCATCGGACGCTCTCTGGACGACATGCTGACCAAGGGTATCCGCATGACCTATGACAAGCACCTTGACGTCAGCACATACAAGGGGCTGGCCGACTTCGGAACTACCGGCCTGCTGAACGATCCTAACGCCGTTGCTTCCAATGTGGCTGCGACTGGCAGCGGTTCTTCTGCGGCGTGGAGTGCCAAGACGCCCCAGCGGATTCTGGATGATGTGAATAAGGCGCTGACTGATGCATGGGAAGCCGCCGAGTATGACACCTCTGCCGTCCCCAATCATATCATCATGCCGTATGAGCAGTACAATTACATCCTGACCACGAAGGTCACGGAGCTTGCCACGGAAACCATTCTGGATTTCCTGATGAAGAACAACGTCGCATCCAAAAACGGCGGCAGCCTGACCATTGCGCCCACCAGATGGTGCAAGGGCGCCGGTGTTGGTGGCACGGATCGCATGACCGTGTACA
Organism: Oscillibacter sp.; assembly: GCF_032018205.1. Taxonomy (GTDB): domain Bacteria; phylum Bacillota; class Clostridia; order Oscillospirales; family Oscillospiraceae; genus Oscillibacter. Next base: position 40,235 of record NZ_DALZOY010000018.1, read on the forward strand.
TCAACGATGAGCGGTTCCTCAAGATGGAGGAGCTTGTTTCTCTGACCCGCGCCATGACGCAGCCCAACGCGGCGAATCTGTGCTACGACACCGGGTATGTGGCGAATCTGTCTCAGGTGGAAGTGTTCTACCCGCAGACCATCCGCTACTACGACGGCATTTAAGGGGGACAACGATGTTTATTCATTGCAAGCGAAATCTGCACATCCAGGAAGGTTCTGAATCGCTGAACCTGAAAAACGGGTTTGTCGGGGAGATTGACGACCGTTGGGCAAAGCACTGGTACATCAATGCGGCGATCAGCGACAGGACGATCGTTACCACCGACACCACGGAGAAGCCCGCCAAGAAGGGCAAGAAATCCGCAGAGCCGGAGGAGCCCAGCGAAGATTCTACCAATATCACCGATACCACGGAGAAGCCCGCAGAATGAGAGGAGGCCAGAAACATGGATAACGCACAGTTTTACGGAGTAAGAGCCGCCGCCGCGAATCTTTCGGCAAGCACGGCGCCCTATACAAAAGACATGTTTCTGGCCGACTTCCCGCAATTTACTTCAGATGGGACGAAATCAATTGCCCCGGATGCAATGCTTGATATGTTTGTGAGGCTTGCCTGCTCCGCGATCAGCCCTGAGAAGTGGCCTGACAACTGGCGGTATGCCTGCGGGCTGTACACGGCGCACAATCTGACGCTGTACTTGCGCACCTATGCCGCTCAGTCCGCGTCCCCGGCGCAGGCGGCAGCATCCGGAGCAACGGTGGGCGTGCTGAAATCTGCTACTCTGGGGGACTCTTCCGTCACCTATGACACGGAGGCGCTCACCAAAGCCACGGAAAAATGGGGCGGCCTAAATGCCACGCAGTATGGACAGACATTAGCTACCATGGCGCGTCTGGTTGGAATGGGGGGCATGACGGTCATATGAACTTTGCAGACTGGTATACAGACCGTACCGAGGTTTACCGCGTCTCTGACGTCAAAGTTGGAAGCATTACCAAGCGTGAACGTGCGCTGGTTGCGTCAGGTATTCCGTGTCGGGTCTACCAATCCTCTAAACCGTCTATGACCATGGCGGACACCGCTGCGCACGTGGATGGTTCCGACAAGCTGATGTGCGGCATGGACGTGGACATTCGCAAGGGAGACGAGCTGCTGATAACCCGGAGCGGCGGAGAGCCTACGCGTTATTTTGCGGGAAAGCCGCAGGAGTACGCGGAGCCATTCGGAGCGGTGCTTCCCGGCCTTGCTCATAAGGAACTTTCCGTTATGCAGGAGGAGCGAACATGAGTTTTGGGGACGCCATGCAGCGCCGCGCGGATATCCTTCGAAAGCGCGGCGCCGACATGGACAAGACCTTTATAGAAATTTCCAAGGGCGCCACGGTTAAATATGTAGACGCTGCCACAGAGAAAACACCGCCAAACACGGGCGATGTTGGCGGAACCAATACGCAGAGCGGCGAGCTGAAATCTCACTGGGCCGCTGATAGCGTCATGGTTCCGCAGATTTACCGGCACACCTCCGCCGGAAACGAATATGAGACGCTGGGGCAAAACAACGTGCAGTACGCCTCCTACGTCGATCAGGGGCATCGGATGGATAAACACTTCGTCCCCGGTTTGATTGTCAATCCAGTTACGAACAGACTTGAAAAAGTCAGCCCTGACGTTGGCGGCATTATAGTGGGAACCAAAACGCAATATGTTTCCGGTGTGTTTATGTCCGAGGCGGGACGTGATGCTTACGAGGAGTTTGCGCTCAAGGAAATGAATCTGCTGCTGCGGGAGGTGTTCAAACCGTGAATTATACGTTGGCTGACGTAAATCAAGCGATTGCAGACGCCGTTGCTTCGGTCATTCCGGGCGTTACGATCTACGACAACCCAAATCAGCAGGACACTGCGCTTCCGGCGGTGTTTATCAATTATCGGGGTGAACAGCCTACCAGGCAGGGAATTGATAATCGATGGACCCAGACGCTCAAATTCGATCTGTGCTATCTGGTGGAGTATAACCTCCCGAACATGAATGACCTGTACCGCGCGGCGGCCGATTCTCTGGCGTATGCGCTGACGGAATTGCAGTATGCGGGCGGCGTTAAACTCTCAACGCGAAATCACTCCTGGCATGTGGAATTGGATGCGCTGCACTATCAGTTTGATGTGCCTGTGCGCTTGATGAAGCCATACGCGCCCAACTATATGCAGACTATGACATTGGAGGAAAAGAGCAAATGAAAAGCGAGATGAAGTATCCCACTGAATCCTTGCTGCAAAGCAAAGCTCTGTCCGGCTATCAACAGGATTTTGCAAGAGTGGTTTTGAAAGAGCCGGAATATACGATGAAAGAAGCAAAAGCTGCGCTTGATGGCTTCTTTGGAAAGGACGTGAAGTAATGGCCGGTGGAACATGGACCAGACAGAATAAAACGCTGCCCGGTTTTTACCTGAATATCAAAAGTGCCGTAGTCAGTTCATCCAATTATGGAGAGAGCGGCATTGTGGCGATCTGTGAGTCTTTGAACTGGGGCCCGGTGGCGCAGATTACAAAGATTGATTTCGACACCGACGTATTCAATACGATGGGATACGATTTGGATACTGCGCCCGAGATGCTTTTCCTGCGGGAAATTTTTCGAGGCTCCGTCAATGCCGACGGCTCCGCCCGGTCTGCGGGTGCGTCTGCGGTGCTGCTGTACCGCCCTGCGGCAACTGGCGCGGCGCAGGCTGCCGCAACACTGGGAAACTTGACTGTGACAGCAAACTATCCCGGCATTCGAGGAAACAGCATTTCCGTGTCCGTGGCGGCTGATCCAGACAACGAAGGAAGCTTTATTGTCAGCACCTTTGTTGACGGAGTTATGCAGGATTCTCAGTCCGTGACGGGAATTGCAAACCTCGTCCCCAACGGTTGGGTGAAATTCTCCGGGAGCGGGGTTCTGGCCGCGAGCGCGGTCACCGTGCTGTCCGGAGGGAATAACGGAACCGTTGACGCGACCGCATACGCATCATTCCTAACTGCGCTGGAGCCGGAGAAGTTCGACGTGGTGATCTATGACGGAACTGAAGGAACCGTTTCCGCATCGATGGCGGCATTTGTAAAGCGTCTCTGCGACAAAGAAGGAAAAAAAGTGCGCCTTGTGCTCCCCGGATATCCGCAGGCCGACAACGAATCTGTGACCTCCCCGGTAAACGGCATTGCGCTGAACGACGGAACTACGTTGACAGCGGCGCAGTCCTGCTGGTGGGTGGGCGGCTGCTCTGCCGGGGCTAAGTACAATCAGGACCTTACTTACGCGGTGCACCCCAACGCGTCTGGGGTCCATCCGAAATACACTACGTCTCAGGCAACCGATCTGATTGCGGCGGGCAACATGGTGTTCTTCGAGGACGAGGGCTCCGTGCGGATTTACTACGACATCAACACACTGACTACACACACCAGCAATAAGCAGAAGGTGTTTTCAAAGAACCGCCCCATTCGAACGCTGTATTACATCGCCAACTACCTATATCGCACCTTTGCGGATAACCACATCGGCAAAACAGACAACACTTCCGACGGTCGCAGCCTTGTGAAAAAGGAAGCTGTCAGTCTGCTCATGACCATGCAGGCCAACGGCGGAGTGAAGAACTTCGTGGCGGATGATGTGACTGTGGAATCAGGAGAAGATGGGGATGCCATTGTGGTGACGCTGGGGGCTCAGCCGGTGGACGCAATCGCAAAAATCTACATGAAGTTTATCGTGAGATAAAGGGGGGAGAAGAGATGTCGTTTTTACTTGCCCGTGACGCCCTAAACGGAAAAGAGGGCAAAGCGTTTGCCACCATTGACGGACGAAACGTGGAGCTGTTCGGTCTCAAGAAATTTGAAGCCAATGCAGAATTCGAGGACGCCAAGTTTACGGTGGTGGGCTCCCGGACTACACAGCATAAGCCAAAGGAAATGAATATCTCGGGTTCCTTCACCATTTATTACGGGACCCCCGATTTTATCGCGATCGCACACCAGTATCAGGCAACCGGGAAGCTGCCGGAGCTGACGCTTCAGGTGACCAACGAGGATGCGTCAACGTCGGTCGGAACGCAGACGGTGGCCTACTATGGCGTGGTGCTGAGCAAAATTCCGCTCTCCCTGCTGGATGAATCGGCAGACTTTCTGGAAGAGGAAATCAGCTTCACGGCATCCAGCTTCGAGCCGCTGAGTAATTTTAATGCCCCCGTCAATTTGGGCGGCTGATAGGAGGATGGCACGTGAGTAATTTGGAAGCATTCCTGCATCCTGTACAGGCGCAGGAGACGAAAAAAATCATCATTTCCAATCGGTTTCAGCAGGATGGGCAGCCCGTCCCGTTTGTGATCCGGGCTTTGTCCGAAGAGGAGAGCCGGAAAATCCGCGAAAGCTGCACACGCAAAACCAGAAACCGCGCCGGCGGCGTCTCTTCCGAGTTCAACGCAGATGCTTTTTCCGTAAAAATGCTGATTGCGGGCACTGTGACGCCGGATTTTAATTCGGCAGAACTGTGCAGCGCTTACGGAACTATGGACCCGATGGAAGTACCCGGAAGAATGCTTCTGGCAGGAGAATACGGCAGGCTTTCCGACGCAATTGCCGAACTGTCCGGGTTTGACGACAATATCGAGGGACAGGCAAAAAACTAATTGAGGGTGGGATGGACCGTGACACCGCGGTGGCGTATTACCTGTGCGTGCGTCACGGCGTCCTGCCCCATACAGTATTGGATATCCCGGAGAGAGAAAAGACATTGATCCTTGCCATGGCGCAAAAAGAGGCCAGAGACGCGAAAAAGGGGTGAGTAAATGGCAGAAATCAGAGATCAATTAACACTGGTAGACCGATTTTCCAATACGCTGAATCGGTATGCAACCAAAATGAGTGCGTCCGCCAAGATGTCCAGAACGGCGGAGCGGCAGGTAACCGCGGCGAATACCAACATGGCAGGAACCACCAGCGCAGCAATGGTGTCCGCGGCAGAAAGCACGGTTAATTCCACGGTTGAAATCTCCGGTGCGACGCAGAACCTGATTGACCGCCTCGCCTCTGCGCAGGACGCATTGGCGCAGTCGTTTACCTCCGCACAGGCAGAACAGAACCTTGCGTCACTGGAGCGGCAGATGAAGCGTGTGGGGCTTGCTTGGACATCCACGGCGGCAGAGGAAGAATCCGCAATACTGCTGACCAGGGATAGCCTGAGTGATTTGGCACAGCAGGGGTTGATTACAGCAAACACCATTGCTCAGGGTGCGTATCAGGAAATGCAGGCGAGGCAGCAAGCGGCGGCTGCTGCGGCGGCAGAAAAAGCGGCTGCACGTCAGGCAGCGGAGGATAAAAAGGCCTTTGCCGAGGCGGAAAAGCTGACGGCTTGGCTGGTAAAAGAAACCGCTGCTGCACAGCGAGAAGAGGCTGCCGCGACGCGCGCTGCTTCTGCGGCGCACCAAGGCATTATAAGCCGATTGGCGCAGCATACCCAAGGTCTGATTAAAAACGCCATTGCCTCTGCCAAAGCGAGACAGGCTCACGACGCATTGGGGAATAAGCTGATGCGAATGGGAGCGCTCCTGTTCACCGCTCGCAGAATCATGCGGTTCCTCGCGGACACCATAGAACGTGCGCCGAACGGCATTCAGAAGTCGTGGAGCACAATGACCAACGGTCTTCGGGACACGCTGGCGAGGGGCTTTGTTTCCATGCTGAAAGCAATGCAGCCCGCGATGGATCGGTTTAACAAGTTCATGTCAAGCCCCGCGGGACAGCGCATGGCACGAGGGCTCCAAACGGCCATGAGTCTACTGGGTCAGGTTGTGGGGGTGGTTCTGGATAAGATCACCGCGCTGGGACAGTGGATCGGAAATAACTTTACGATGGTGATGGCGGTGGCGGGAGCGGCGGCACTGGCATATGCGGGCAGCATGACAGCCGCGGCGATAGCTACGATGGCTACACATTGGCCGCTGCTTCTCTTGATCGGGCTAGTCGTGGGCGCGATTGCAGGACTGCAAAAGGCCGGATTTACTGCGCAGGACATTTTTACCGGGATTGGGCAGGGTTTTGGGTGGCTTTACGCTTTTGTTTACAATCTGTTCGTAGACAGCTACAACCAAGTTGCAATCTTTGCAGAGTTTTTTGCAAACGTATTTAACGACCCGTTGGCCGCTGTCGGGCATTTGTTTTTTGATACCTTCGATAACGTCCTCGGGATCATTGAGACCGCGGCAAAGGCAATTGATAAATTGACTGGATCGAGTCTGGCTGCGGCTGTTACTGGGTTTAGGACCAATTTGCAGAAATGGACAGATGATACGTTCGGAAAGAACACCGTCACCATTGATCGCAAAGAGAAAATTAGCTACACGGACACCATGGCATCGTGGGGCGATAAATTTGGTTCCTTTGCGGACAAGTTCACCAACTTCTCCCTGGACCACACCACGGCGGCAGCACTCAAGAACATCGACAAGAATACTTCCGCAATCAGCAAAAACCTTTCTGACGAGGATTTGAAGTACCTCGAAGATGTGGCAATCCGGAAGTACGAGCGCAATTCCAGCGTCACCCTTGCACCGCAGATCAAAGTAATGATGCAGGGCAACGCGGATAAGTCTGCCGGATACGACGTCGCGAACGCCATTGCGGACATTCTGGCGCGGCAGGCGGCGTCCCATACCAGCTTGACAACGTAGGGGGTGTAAACCATGCCGAACCAGTACGGAATCTATCTGACGGCGGAGAACGTGACAATACGTTTTCCCATCAACCCGCAGGAGCTTTCGATTTCATACCCCCAGAACAACGAGACGTACAATGTGCTGGAGCTGGGCGAGATTGTTCAGCCAAGGAAACCCGGCCTTGCTAAAATCTCGTGGGATGATGGGTTACTTCCTGGAAGCCATAATTCCCCGTATGTTCTGACATCGGGAGATTTTAAAGCCCCGGAATTCTACATCAAATTTGTGAACCGCTGCAAGTTGCTTGGGACGGTCTGCACGCTGACGATTGATCGACGATACGAGGACGGCACGCCGTTTCACTCTGATTCCTTTTCGGTGGTGGTGGGCGATTTTACGCCCACGGAAAAGGGCGCGGAGACGGGGGATTTCTATTACTCCATCGCGTTTACGGAGTACCGGGACTATATCCCCGGCTCCGTGACGTTGGAGCAAAAGACCGCTTCCTCGGCAGTTGCGGTTACACAGACCCCGCGCGCAGTACCCACAGGTAAGTTGATTGTCGATGCAAAGGTCACGGTGACAGGAGCCTACTACTTCACCAGCGCCGGGGCCAACCCGCATGGGAACGGAAGCGGACGCACTGCGGTTGTGTCTCGGATATTGACCTCCGGGACCTATCCGGTTTTGCTTCGCACAACTGCCGGCGGCTTGCTTGGCTGGTGCAAAAAGGATGCGGTGAAGGTGCAATGACGTATTCCTTGCTTATTGAAAACCGCAACAGCGGGAGAATCTACGAGTGCGCCACGCTGACAAAAACCGTAACGCTTTCCACGAAGCGGACAGGCTCCCCGGCGTCCTTGACGTTTGACCTTCTGAAAGGCGGGGACTTGGCGTTCTTTGAAGGGGACCCGGTGCGTTTTTCTGTGGATGAGCAACTACTGTTCTACGGCTATGTGTTTATCAAGGAAAAAGACCGCTGGGGGAATATCTCTGTCACAGCATACGACCAAACGCGCTATTTACTGGCAAAGCAGTCATACCGTTTTTCGGGTGTGATGGCAGAAGGGATTATCCGACGTATCGCAAATGATTTCCAGCTTAGTGTAGGCTCGTTGGCAAGCACCGGATACACCATTCCATATCTGGATTTCGGGAGCGGCAAGAGCTGTCTGGATATCATTCAGAGCGCCTTGCAGCAGGTCACGGTGAACACTGGAAAAGTGTTTGTATTCTACGATGACGGTGGAGCATTGACACTGAAAGAATCTGCACAGTGGCGTTCCAGTGTGACCATCGGGGATGGTTCTCTTGCAACGGGCTACACCTACAAAACCGACATCGACAGTGATACATACAACGCGGTCAAGCTGGTGCGGCCTAACGAAAAGACCGGGCATGGTGATGCGTTCGAGGTTCGGGACAGTTCCACTATTCAGAAATGGGGCTTTTTACAGTATTACGATCAGGTGAACGAAGACCTCACCGACGCGCAAATCAAGTCCATGGCGCAGACCATGCTTGCCTATTACAACCGGGTGTTGCGGACGCTCTCTGTTGAATCGCTGGGCATCCCCGGCCTTCGGGCGGGGCAGATGATTTTTATTAAGATCAAGGACATGGGTGATATCTCGCTTTCCAAATATGTGATGCTGGAATCCGTGGAGCATACGTTCGAGGAAGGCAAGCACACGATGAAATTAGAAACCAGAGCGCTGAACGGAGATTGATATTTTGGATCTGATAGAAGTAATCCAGTCTATTACGCAAGGGGTCATGAAAGCCTCTGATCTTACCGATCTGTCAATCGGGACAGTTTCGAAGGTGTCTCCGCTGCAAATCACAGAAGAAAATGTAAGCGACCCGATTCCAGCGCAGGCGCTGCTTCTAACAGCTTCGGTCGTTGAAAAAAAGATTGCCGCACCGCGGCACACACATTCTATTGCAAAGTCATATCCCGGATGGGATACGCTTGAAGCTGCAATCGAGGATGCACTTGTAGATACGCAGTGCTACGAAGCTGGAAAGGCGCTCACGAATGAACCTGGATACATCACGCTAAACCAGGGGCTTGCGGTTGGAGATCGGGTCCTGATGCTCCGCGTATCCGGTGGGCAGCGGTATATTATCTTATCCAGAATTTTTGAGGGGGGCTGACCATGGCAATGCTTCCAACGGGGGCCACATTGGGGATGGAAGTCATCTTTGAAAGCTATCCGACAAGAACCTGGCACGTTGACCAGAACACATGGCGGGTCTCTGGATTTACGGATGAACTAAAGGCCATGGCGCAGGCAGTTCAGATTGCGCTGAATATCCGTCGGTTCCGGTGGCAGATATATACGCCCGATTCCGGGCACGAGATAGATGCCGAGGGATACGGCTTTGAGACGGCGCGGGTCCGGCTGACCAACCAAATCCGGGACGCTCTCTTGCAGGATGACCGAATTACGGACGTGGCCGACTTCACATTTACAGTGCCGGAGCCGGGAAGCATGGTTGCGGCCTTTACCGTGAAAACTATTTTCGGAGACCTTAGAACGGAGGCGACTGCGTGATTGATTTTTCTGACAAAAGCTTTTCGAATCTGCTCAAAACGATGCTGGGGAATGTCCCCGGCGACGTGGACAAGCGGGAGGAATCGCTAATCAATACGGCGCTTGGCCCTGCCGGATACGCGCTGGAGGATGCATACATAAATTTGGAGCAGATGCAGGCGGGAGCACATGTCCAGACGGCGGTCGGTTCCGATCTGGATGCCTGTGCCGCAGACATGGGGCTTTCCCGCAAAAGCGCGACGGCGGCGGTGAGACTGGGCGTATTCAACGTATCTGTTCCACTGGGGGCAAGATTTTCAACAAACGAAGCCAGCGCCGTCAGCTTGGTTGTAGCGGCTGTCTCTCCGGAATATCAGCTCACCTGCGAGACACCCGGTACGGTCGGAAATAACTACACCGGCGACCTCGCAGCAATTACCTATGTGGACGGGCTGACCGTGGCGCAGGTGACGGATATCCTAATCCCCGGAGAGGATGAAGAAAGAGACGATTCTCTCCGTTCTCGCTGCATTGACCACTTGAACAGCAATCCGTTCGGCGGAAATATTGCAAGTTACCGGGAATCAGTGGGGGCGATTGACGGCGTTGGCGGCGTACAGATTTATTCAACATGGGATGGCGGAGGAACGGTAAAGCTTTCTATTGCCGGTTCGGATGGTATGCCTGCCAGTGGTGAGCTAATAGATACTGTGCAAACCGCCGTCGACCCGACGCAGAATTCGGGGCAGGGCTACGGCCTCGCGCCAATCGGTGCGCAGGTGACCGTTACCGCGCCGACGGCGGTATCCGTAAATGCCTCCGCAACGGTCACCGTGGCAAACGGCTATACGCTGGCACAGCTGACGGAGTCTATCCAGACCGCAATTGGCCTGTACATCAAGACGGTGCGCGATTCGTGGGCCATGCCCATTACCGCCGGGGGAACGGACTATGCCTCTGTAATCTACCGAGCTAGAGTCATGACGGCGATTCTTTCTGTTACAGGCGTGGTCAATGTGACGGGCTTGCTTCTCAACGCTCTGGATGCCGACTTACAGCTTGTGGAAACCGGAGCGGAACAGCAGCTCCCGGTACTGGGGACGGTGACGCTGAATTGATGGACGCGAATTTGATTCAATATTTGCCGGACTGGTTCCGGCAGATCAAAGATTACCAGTATTTAATGCAAACGGAGACAGGCCAGTTCGAGATACTTGCTGCGTTGATTGATGCGGTGCACCAGAATTTCTATGTTTCCACAGCGGACGAGGGAACTATTTCTGACTGGGAAAATCTGCTCCACATCATTCCGAATACGCAAATAGAAACGCAGGACTTCCGGCGGGCAAGGATTATCAACCGGCTGTCCTATAACCCGCCGTTCACTCTGCCGTATCTCTATAACCGTCTTGATCTTCTGATCGGTAAGGGAAAGTGGGCTGTCACGGTCGACTACGGAAACTACACGCTCTATGTGGAAGCGGCGGCAGAAAATCAGGCGTGGGCGGGAGAAGTGCTGGCTACGATCAACACGATTAAGCCCTGTCACATTGTCTACACGTCCCGCCCGCTGCTCTCGGCTGCGCTGCGCATCAGCGAAACGGTTAGCTTAAGTAAGGCGGTTTACAACTATCGGCTTGCATATTGGGGGCTTGGGCAGCTCCCGTTTACCAGTCAGGAGAATTTGGGGGTGATTGTCACGGCAGACCAGAACACCATACAATCCGCGCTGCTGAATGGCGTCGCTTTGTTTACGGCGTCCGATGTGGCAAAGGCGCGAGTTAACGGCAGTGTTGAAATTACTGATTTTCTAGCAAAAGATGCATCCGGGGACACGGCGACCATTTCTTATGCGGTGGCGTCGGATCAGGCGGCTATCATCACGCAAATAGAACTGCTAAATGCCGCGGGGGATGTTTTGGAAAAGGCGCCTGTTTATATCCCGGTCAGCGAACCGGTTAATATCACCCACAGAATCCCGGTAAAGGAGGGGACAGCTTAATGGTAGACAAACCGATTGCATCTAATCTCCCGGCAGACTTACCTACCAACTGGCAGACAAATCAAATTGTCAGCCCCAACGGTACGGAGGTCGGCCTTGATACACAGCACGGATTCAATTATCTTGCAAAGCAGGTCAATGATGCGCAGGCGGGCGTGAACACGATCAACAATGCCTTTCCGGGACTTGCAGCAGCAAACCACACCCACACTCCGGCGCAGATCGGTGCGGACCCGTCCGGCAGCGCGGCGGCGGTGCAAGCAAACCTGAATGCCCACGCGGGCAATAAAAGCAATCCCCACGGGGTAACGCGCGGACAGATCGGCGCGGCGGCGGCGACTACCCTGACGGCCACTGTGCCGGTGGCATGGGGGGTATCCGGCGATTACTTTTATCAAAACGTCTCCGTGCCGGGGATGCTGGCCACGGATAATCCAATTGCGGATATCCTGCCGGGCGGCGACAACGCCGCCAACAAGCTGTACGCCGAGGCGTGGGGCAAGGTGCTGCGGGCGACGACCTATGACGGCGGCGTACAAATCTGGTGCACGGAAGCGCCCACCGTGGCATTCCCGGTGCAGTTTAAGGTGG
>NZ_DALZOY010000019.1:0-34120 GCF_032018205.1 Oscillibacter sp.
ATTATATATCAAAATCCTTGAGAATAGGGTGTCAACTTTATTTATACAACATCAGCTTCCAGCATGCCAAGACACTTGTCCCCGACAACGAGCTTGACGCCCTCAAGTCCACGTCCCTTGAGCCACTGAAAGAAATTGACCCAGCTGGCTTTGTCCTCCTTCATCCCCTCGGCGGCGCCCAGAACCTCACGGTAGCCGTCCTCATTCACCGCAATCGCTACTAAGATGGCCACATTCTCGTACTCTCCGCCCCAGTTTCGGCGCAGATAGATTCCGTCTACGTAAACATACGGGTATTTTCCGCCCTGCAAGGGACGGTTGCGCCAATCCTCGATGTGGACGTAGGCTTTCTCGTTCAGCTCACTGATGGTTGAGGGAGATACCTTGCTGCCCCACAGTGCCTCCGTGATGTCCTCCACACGGCGCACGGACACTCCGGCCAGGTACATCTCAATCAGGGCTTCCTCTACGCTGCTCTCCCGGCGGCGGTAGCGCTCAATCAAAGGATATCCCCTTGAGGCAGGGTACTTGCAGCGTAACATCCCCAGAGGTCGTGGTGAGATTCCGGCTGTAGTGTCCGCTGCGGTATCCCTGACGCTCTTCGCTGCGCTCGTATTTGGCGGCTTGTGTCAGCTTCTGCGCCTCAGCCTCCAGCAGGCCGTTGAGCGTCTCTTCTACGCTCCCACGAACCAATTCCTTGATTTGACCCTTGATTACTTCCTCATTTAACTGTACAATTTTCTCAGACATGGTTTGTTGTCTCCTTTCAGAATGGTGTGTCGTGACTTCATTCTAACAGAGTGCTGCAAACCATGTCTCTTTTTATCTCTTTCCAATTTGCGCAACTTATTCTACCTTATCAGCCGTCATTATGCGGTGACGGCTCTTCTTTAGCAATCAAAAGCGGCTTTGGACACATGGAAAATCTCCATACCCAAAGCCTCATATCTGAAAAAGGACACATATTGCCAAGCCCTCTACGAGAGAACAGCGGCTTTGAGGTTATTCAAAACCGCTGCTTTGCTAGATGTATTTTTATTTGGCGCACGACCACCCGCCGCCATCACAACGTTTTTTTTATTTCCGTTGGGACAATGAAAATTTTATCCGTTTTCAATAACTGCTTTCAGTTCCTTAATGTTACCTGATTGTATATTCGGTAAACAATAAGAAATTTTTTCTAAAAGCCATTCCCACCATTTAAGCAAAAGTAATTCAGCTATTATTTCATCACTAAATCTTTTCTTTATGGTTTTGGCTGGTATTCCGCCTACAACAGTATAGGGTGGAACATTCTTTGTTACCAATGCACGAGTGCCAATAACTGCTCCATCGCCGATGGTTACTCCTGACATAATAATAGCATCATATCCAATCCAGACATCATTGCCAACAATAATATCGCCTTTATTGTCCCATGCGGCTGTAATATCTTTTTTATCTAAGCCCCATTCCTCGTAGAACAGAGGAAACGTATAAGTTGATAGTGACTTCTGTGTATGGTTAGCACTGGTGAAAATAAATTTAACACCACATGCTATAGAACAAAACTTGCCGACAATCAACTTGTCTTTGTTAATTGGATAATGATATAGTACATTCTTTTTTTAAAAACCCCTCGGGTCATTATAGCAATCATTATAAATGGTATACTCACCAATTTCAATATTGGGATTGTCAATCACATTTTTTAAGTATATAGCTTGAGAATCATTCGTTCTCGGATAATTTTTTTTACTATCTGGAATAGTCATAGTTTTTCTCCTATCATTTTAACTAATGCTTATTAGACTATCCCAGTAACTACAATACAACGTTTCATTTTAACCACCGCTCACTAAAGAATATATGGAAATTATAGTATATTTGTTTTTGACTTACAACGGTCTTTTATCACTGTTTATGCCTTAGACCGCAGAATTCTAAGCATTTTATGTTTTATTTACAGAAAGACAGCCGCAGCTCATAAAACTGTTTCACCCACTCTGGATACTGCCGATAAGTACCTTCCTCTACAATCTGCCGCAGAGTTCTTTGTCCAACACGCCTGTCCATAATCGCCAGTATTTTAATGATATAGTTTTCTGATTCCAATGCGTTCGATATTGCCATACTACGAAATGTCAAAGCCGCGTCCAGAAAATCCATTTCATGATAAGTAACCTGCTCGTCCCACTTTGGCTTTAGCTGCGCATGAACTTCATCATCCGAAAGAAATGGGTTTTTATCATAAGCAATACCCATATCCATGTCCTGCCTGCACATTTCAGCCCATGAAAAGTTGACCAGATCTTTTTTGTCAAGGCAGATAGAAGCACGACCGTAGACATCATGTACTTTGTGATACCGGGTAAGAAAATAGGTGATTCTGTTTTTTAGATCATCGCACAGAAACCCTTTTAACTGGCTGTTCAGTCCGCCCCATGACTTATAATGCTCCATCGTATCGCCCTCCATATTTTAAGATGGCCTTTCGGGTATATTCACCCACAAAATCGCTCTTCGCCTCAGTATATCCATCCCGGTTATGCTCAAAAGGTTTCCAAAGGGAAAGCTTCAGCTTTTCATACTCTTTGGCTGTCTCAGGATACTCGTTCAGATAATCTCTGAAATACAGCTCATCATTGTCGCCAAAGCCACGTAAATGCAGATGAAATACTTTTTTAGCAAATCCGTCAGGTGTATATCCCTTGTTAAAATCAATTCTGCGTGTATTTTCAGCCATGCAAATGTATCCGTTATCCAACAATAGCTTTTTAATAGAAGAAAAATCGCTTAGATCAGACTCCACCAATAAATCAATGATGGGCTTGGCCCGTATTCCATTGAAGGAGGTGCTTCCAATATGATGGATTTTCGACGAAGGAGGCAGGAAAGATCGAAGGAATTCTGCCTCCTGCTGATACCAGTCATTCCAACAGTCTTGATGCTCAGTTAATTTGATGGGAAAAAGCTGCCACAATTCTTCCAGTGACATTTCGGATAAGGGTTTACACATAATTGTCCTCCTGATTGCGGTATTATCTTTTATACTCGCTGCACCATTTCACGCAATAGGAGACCATAGCCAGAATTAAATTGATTGTTATTAAAGCAATTCCTATGGCGTAAATACTGATGTTTGTGTTCTCCAGAAGTGTCGGGGAGAAAAAACGAATCCCTGCCAATATAGCCATAGAAACCATCAAAGCAAAAACTAATACCTGATATGCTGTTTCCAACGCATTCGTAAATAACTTTTTTCATAATATGGTCTCCTTAAAAAAGATTTCTTCCATGGGGCTTTGCAAGGCTTCAGATAATTTCATAGCAAGTAAAAGCGACGGCACATAGCTTCCCTTTTCTAATGATATAATGGTTTGCCTTGTCACACCCACCAGCTCAGCCAGTTCACCTTGCGTCATGCCCATGCTGCCACGCAGTTCCTTTACATGATTTTTGAGGGTTTCCAAATAATCACCTCCCAATAAAAGTATAGTTGACTTTACATGTAAAGTCAACTATACTTTTGCAAAAGTGGCTAAAAATTTCTTGAAGGTCATTTCGCTTTATAAATATATAATGCCATAAGTCAATGTTGACAAGTGTTAATATTCATGTTATTCTTTCGATATTAACGGATGTTAATATTAAGCCTGTATTATAACACTGCAAGTAAGGGGAGGACAGCGTTGAAAGAAAAATCATATCATCATGGAAATTTACAGACAGAATTGATAGAGGAGGGGCTGGCCCTCATTCACGAGGAAGGGCGAGCCAATTTTTCATTAAGAAAACTAGCCAAAAGAGTAGGGGTTTCCCCTACTGCTTGTTATAATCATTACGCGAATGCGGATGAACTGTTGATTGAGATGAAGAACTACGTTGTAAAGAAATTTTGTGCGGCACTGACGGTGGACACCGCTGAGTGTAGAATGGCTGATGCAGCAATCCGTATGGGCAAAGCTTATGTCAACTTTTTTGCTCACAATCCACATTACTTTTCTTTCATTTATGATAACGAGGATTATAGAATTGACTTAACAAATAATGCCCTTGACGGAAATTTCGAACCTTTTCGTATTTTCAAGAAAACTGCTTTACAGTGTATGGAATTGAATCACATCAGCAAAGAAAAGCAGCGTGATAATTTGATTATCATGTGGGCGACAGTTCATGGATTGGCCGCTATGGCCAACATGAAAGGCTTCCATTACGCGGAAGACTGGGGCTCTTTGGCGGAGAGACTTTTAGTGACAAAGATCAATTTATTATGACAGAACCGCCATTTTTTAAAAATTAAGCAAATACCAACAAAATTACTCAGGAGAAACGCAGTGCAAATTTCAAATAAAAAAGGTCTTAATGCAAATCAACTAAAATTAATTGCTATTGTATCTATGACAATCGATCATTTTGTTTCAGTGGTCTTTCCCAATTATCCGACAAGCTGGTGGATCATAGCTTTACATATAGCAGGAAGATTGGCCGCACCGATTATGTGGTTTTTTTATCTATATTATCCGTTGCATTTAGTTGTCTGCGGCATCGTGCGAATCCTGCTTTATGGGAATATCGGTGTGATGATCGGAGCATGGATTTTTGTTACAAAAAGCGAGACAATGCCAAGAATGCAAGGGTGAAAAGGCAACGATAATTTAAACATAGAGCAATGAATCACAATTAAGGAAGGAAAAATAACAATGACTATTTACGAAGCAATGATAAATCGCCATTCGGTTAGAGAGTATCAAGACAAAGCGATTGAACAAAATTTGATTGATGCACTCAATCAGGAAATTGACATGTGCAATCAAGAGTCCGGCTTATCCATTCGGCTGATTACTGGTAACAATGCGATTTTTAAGGGGCTGATGGCTTTTATCGGCGGCTTTCGCAGAGCTTCAAACTGCATTGCCCTGATAGGCCAAATGAGTGATGATCTTGAAGAAAAAGCGGGTTATTATGGAGAACGTATTGCATTGAGAGCGCAACAACTGGGGCTGAACACCTGCTGGGTGGGTGCCACCTATAAAAAAGATAAATGCCGGGCAATTCTTGAGGAAAAGGAAAGGCTGGTATGTGTGCTGGCATTAGGTTACGGAACAACACAGGGTGTGCCGCATCAGTCAAAGCCAATGGCGCAGCTTTGTAAAGTGGATGGTACTATGCCGCAGTGGTTTCAAAACGGTATGAAAGCGGCAATGCTGGCACCAACAGCACAGAATAAACAGAACTTTTTGATTTCCTTAAACGGAGAAGAAGTCTCGTTTGATGGAAAGGAAGGCGTATACATTAAGGTGGATTTAGGAATTGTTAAGTACCACTTTCAAAAAGGGGCTGTCTCTCTGTAAGTGAACCTCGCCCTGTCAAGTAGACAGGTAAAAAAAGAAAAACAAGTATACCTTGCTGCCCCACAGAGCCTCTGTGACGTCCGCCACACGGCGCACGGAGACGCCGGCCAGATACATCTCGATGAGCGCTTCTTCAACGCTGCTTTCCCTGCGGCTTCACCTCCTTCCTGTGAATTGCAGAAAATCCCGCAGCAGCTTATTTTCCCTCGGCACGCAGCTCCATGATAACCGCTTCCAACGTCTTGATATCTGCTCAGTTTCTCTTACTCATATAAATACCCCCTGATGTAGTTATATTCTCCTACATCAGGGGGCTTCTTGTCTATTGTCCGTTTTTACTGGGGCGGTTCTCAGGTTCAATTCGGGGCGGGGCTCCGTTTGCGAGACTAAATTCAGTCTGTTTCAGGAAAAGTGCCGGGTATTTGGTATTTAAAGTGTGCTGGATTCGGGCACGTTTCCGTGGGGACTTACTTTTTTCGGTGCTTGGGCAAATAACCTTCTTTCCGGCTCCACACAAAGCCAATGGCGGCCAGTGCAATGCCGGAGAGCAGGAGGAAGAAGCTGGGGGCGGCGCCGCCGGTTTGAGGCAACTTGCCGGGAATGCCGTCTTCCTCCCAGCCAGCGACCTCCGGTTCTTCGTCCAAAGCGGCGTCTTTGAGGGTGTAGGACTGCGCCGCGCCGCTGGCGGGCAGAGTTACGACCAGATCATCCTCAATCAACCAGTATCCGTCGGGTGCGGCTGTTTCACGGACCGTATATTTCCCAATGGGAAGGTCGGTAAAGACGACCAGACCGTTGCTGCCGGTGGTCCCCCTTGCAAAGACGCTGCCGTCTTCGGCGTACAGGGTGAACTCCGCGCCAGCCAGAGGCTCACGGTCCGAATTGACCTTCATAAGCCGAATGGAACCCAAAACAGAGGAGGGAACATTGGACTTCGCCTCGTTGACCACGGTCAGGGAACGTGTTTCGTTCTTGGACAGGGTCACGGTCTGATTTCCGGCTGCGCGGACATAGCCATTGGGAACGCGGGTTTCCGCCACGGTGTACTGCCCGGCGGAGAGATTCTCAAAGGACACCTTCCCGTCTGCCCCAGTCGTGCCGGTTGCAACGGCGGCGCCGTCCTTGTCGTAAAGCGTAAACTCTGCTCCAGAGAGGGGATTGCCGTCCGGGTCGATCTTCAAAATGAGAATTGCGCTTGCCTCGGCAGCGGCTTTTTTGTTGACCATAGTAAAGCTGCGGATGGTGGCGTTGGTGGTCGTGACTTTCAACTCCTCGCTGCTCAGCACATAGCCGTCCGGGGCCTTTGTCTCGCGGATGGTGAAGCTGCTGTAAGGCGCCAAGCCGGTAAATTCCACCAGTCCGTTGGAACCGGAAGTTGCGCTGGCAATCGCCTTGCCGGTGGAGTCATAGAGGGTGAATTCCGCACCTGCCAGAGGCTTGCCGTCTTCATCCTTCTTCATAACCGACACTCTTCCGTCGGAAGGGCTGGAGGTGACGGGCGTATTCGTGAGAAATTTGTCGGAGTCCAGCGTGCCCGTAAGGTCCACATTTACCACCGATCTGCGGGTTGCGGGGTCCGCGTATTCCATGTGCACGCCGGTAATGGTTTTGCTGGTGGGCACATAGCCGGAGGGCGGAACGGTTTCCTTGATGACATAATTCCTGCCCACCGGGACATTCCGGAAAGTGACCACGCCGTCAACGGCGTTTGCCGTGATGCTAAACGTGTGTCCCGCTTCGGCGGTGCCGCTGATTTCAAAGGTGCCGCCCTGAATGAGAACGTTGTCGTTGGAGACGTGTTTTTTTGCAAACTTCACTTCGCCCACGGCGGCGTAGTTGATCAGCTCCGGTCCCGTGGTGTTGGCGGTGGGGTTAGAAGAGTCATGCGTCAGGGTCCCGGCTGCATCATACATCAGCACCTTGAGGCCAAGGCGGGGATCGGATGCATTCCTATGGGTGACATTGACCCTGAAAACCGGGGTGACAACCGGGTTGTCGCTGGGGTTCAGATATTCCGGGGGCACCGTCTCAAAGATGGTGTACTCCCCAAAGGGAACGTCCGTGAACTGAACGATGCCGTCCGCGCCGGACTTTGCAGTTCCGCTATTTCCCACCGCGGTAATGACGGTTGCGCCGGTCTTATCCTTCAGGGTAAATACAACGTCCTGCAAGGGTGCTGTCGGGTCGCCAGGCCTATTGGCACGGAGCTTTGTGAATACGATGTCGGGATTGCCGGGAGTGCCGGTGTTATTGGGCGTGTTCACAAATTTGGGAATCGAGGTGCTGTTGTAGTTCGTGCCATCGGTAGAATAGCGGACTTCGGCCGTTGTATAGTCATAGTCGGAGGGAGAAAGCTCCTTATAATCGACCTTGATGTATACCAACGTTTCATTCGGCTTATGCATTGCGGGAGTGCTGAGCTCTTTGATTTCGTATTCGCCGAACGGAACATCGTTGAAGATCACCGCGCCCGTGCCTACGGCGGATGTGGCGGTTTTAAGAAGGTTGGTCAGATTGCCGGATTCGCCCTTCTTAAACAGTCCGAATTCCGCGCCGGCGAGGGGCACGTCGCCCGCGCTGACCTTGTTGATCTGCACGTCCGCCAGACCCTTAATATTGGTAACGGTGATGTGGGCGGCGTTTGTAATCGAATCATTTGGAGCGCCCGCAAAGATAACGCCGCTCAAATTGGTGGGCTTTGCGCCGCCGAAATTCCCGTCGACCAGCAGGTAGCCGGGAGCGGGCTTCAATTCTCTCACGTAGAACACCCAGGGAGGAAGCTTATCGAAAACAATCACGCCGTCTTCCTGAATTGTGTGGACAGTATTGCCGGTATCATTCACTGCCTTTGCAGCGCCGGTCATCCCTGATGAGACTCTGTTCGCACCGGCTTTGTACTGGAAGTCTCCCTTGGCAGACACAAGTTGAAGCTCGGCATCGTTTAAAGGATTTCCTTTTTCATCAATCTTTAATACCTTCAGGACATAGGAGCCGGAGCCGCCGCTAGCATAGGGGTCGACCACGTTGATTCCAACGATATCATCCTTTGCCTGAGGAGAAGTGTTGGAGCCTTTGAAGAAAACTGTATTCGTAAGGGGGGAAATCTGACCCAAAACGGAGGTTGTGAATTTCAGGACATAGGCATGAGGGCCGTCCGGCAGAGAAACGGTCAGCTTCTGGCCGTTAATTTCAATCCCATACTCATTTGCGCCGAGGGTGATAGTGGGGGTGGAGCCGGAAACCTTCGTCAGCGACGTGCCATCCGGCATCAGGCTGCCATTACCGGGATCAATAGAAGCTCTGTACAGCTCGATGCTGTCCGGAACCAAGCTCAGACTGTCATTCAGGGTATCCTCTGCCTTGGCGCCCTCGAGGTCGATCTTGGCCTTGTTCAGCGCCACAGTCCATGTGATGGATTCTTTGGCGTTTCCATCGAAATCCTTGCCGTTGCCATAATCGTGGCTCTTGTCGACAATATCGTTGTTAATCGTTTTTGTCCCCTTTGCCTCAAACGCGCCGGTGTGTTCATCAATCTCCAACGAGGCGTTATTTTCAAAGCTTTTTTGGCCCTGAGACAAAACCGCTGCTTCCTCTACATGGGTGGTGATAAAGATTTCGTACATATCCGAGGTCTTATTGGCGTCTCCCGTGGGCCAGATGAGGGAGAAGCCGGTTTGCGTGGGCGCAAAGGTAATATTCAGATCGGACAGAGTTTGCTCCGAGCCGCCGTTCACCTTCACTCTGATTGCGCCTTCGTTATTGGGCTGGAGCCGGGTGTTTTCGGGAAGCGTGTCGGTGACCACCGCATCTGTCATTTCCAGACGGTTGCGGTTGACCACCATCTTCCACACAAGCTCGCGGGTGGCATAGCTGTACGACTGGGCGATCTTGCTCAGCATTTCAAGCCGATAGGTCTGAGTGGCGTCCACTGAGAGATTGCCCGGAGTCAGGGTGACCCCGTTCTTAAAGCTTTTGGTAACGTCGCTTGCGGCACCAGACGCTTTGTTCTGATACATTTCGCTCAGCGCCGTGGCAGTGAGCTTGGTGTAGAAGGTAACGGTGTACATTTTGAAATCGGCGCCATATTTTGTAAACGTAAAGCTGAAGCCCGTGCCGGAAACTTCACTCAGCGCGCCGAGACTTTGGCCGGGGGCCGATTCGGAAGTGAACGTATTCACAACATCAGAGCTACCCTTCTCCGTGACGGTGAGCGGGTGGCCCGCACCGTCGATGACCAGCTCATGAAGACCCTGATCGGCGGCGGGGATGAGATCGGTAATGGAGACAGGGTTCGATGCGGTTCCTATGTCCGTTCTTAGGCGCTCGTTTACCGTGATGGTCCACTTGAGGTAATCGCCCTTGTTTGCTGTGCCCGACGAATGGTCAAAGTTGACCGTGGAACCGGCTTCCTTTCGAATGGACGCGCCCTGCTTGATGATCTCCTTGCCCACGATGATCTCACCGAAGCCGGCACCGCTGCCGTTGCCGGTTCCCCAGGGAGTTGACGGACCCCAGGCCCATTCCACCGTGGCCTTGTTTTCCGCCTTGATGCTGTCGTTGCTGCCGGAGCTTTCATTCCAGTCCACAATGTCGGTGTAGTAGGTTAGCACCATGGTTTTGGTGGTGTTGTCTAAGTTGGTCGTCGCTTCATCAGTGGTAAAGAGATACACCAACGTTCCGTCCTGAATGTAGAACTTGCCCTTATCGGTATTCGTAATGGAGACGGGGACGGAGGCGCTGACCACCTCTTTTGCGTGTGTTCCCAACTTGGGTGCCAGATTTTGCCCCTTGGCGATACCGCTCTGGACGGTACCGCTCTGAACAAATTTATGCGTCACTCCGCCCGCGGGCAGCGTGTCAATCAATTTCAGGTCAGGGAAAGTGTATGTGCCCGTTCCGGATTGGGGAAGAGTCACAGTGACCTTCCACTCTACATACCGGTGGGTCCCATCCACGATGACATCCGCCCCAGCCGCCTTGCCAAAGAAGTTTTTCATCTCAAAGGAATCTTCGGCGGAGCCCAGATTGGTGTGGCTGCCCTTGGACAGATTCACCTTGTTTTCAAACTTGTTGGCCTCAGCGCCGGGCAAAATGGTGGGGGTGGTTTTGTAGCGTACCGTTTGGGGTCCTTTGGTTCCGGCTGGGAAGTCATAGGTAATGGTTTTTCCATTGGAATTGTACGCTGCGGAGGGAGTGGGAGCACCAAAGTCCCCGCCTGCGCCCAAGCCCAGAACTTCAAAAGAATTGTCCGCATATGTATGTGCGTTTTTCAGCGTGTCCACCATGGTGTAGCCGCCGTAATCATAGTGATCGGGATCGGGAGCGTCGTCCGGCGGGGTGATTTCGACGGTCCAGGTGATTTTGTTGGAGGAGGGATCATACTCGTGGGATTTGGTGACGTTGCTGGCCACGGGAGGTTCTCCGTCGTCCTTGCCTGGTATGCGGTTAATTGTAATGGTTTCCGAGCCAAATTCAATTACGGAGGTTTCGCCGTGTTCATCATCCGAAGGCAAATAGTCAAATGAGGCTGTAAAGCCAAAATAACCGTAAATATCGGAAGTGAGGCCTTTATAATTGTCTTCAATGGTGACAATTACTTTATTTGTATTGACGTCAATGCTCCAGGAGGCAAAAACTGTTGAGCCGATGGTTATAGAGCCGGACATCGTTGCATTCAACGCAAAAACGATGTTTTTGGGAAGATCAATTTCAAAATAATCGCCGGGATTCACGCTATCATACTTTTCATTGCTGATGTGGAAGCCGTATTGCAGATGAATCGTGTCGCCAGCCTTCACGTTGTCCAATTCAACAGGCGAAGCTCCGGTGATTTCAGCGCCGTTGAACAACAAAAGGGATTTTGCATTTCCGTCAATCTGGGCAGTTTCGCCGGCATCCGTGGAGTTCCCGTCTCGGTCATGGATAAAAAAGTCATCGCCCATGATAAGCTCCTTGGGTGTTTCGTTCAGGAACAGCGCCTCCGCTTGCGGGGCCTCCAATCCCTCGGTGTCGGCGTCCGCCTCTGCGGCCTGAACAAAGTTCAGCGGCAACAGTTGCATGGCAAGCAGCACTGCCATGAGCAGGGAAAATGCCTTCCCTTTTCGTGCTCTTGTGTTTCGTACTCTCATACAAAAATCTCCTTCTCTTTAAATCCCACAAAATTTCTCGAAAATTATGTCGCCGCACGGCGGCGAAGGCCAGATAATGTGTTTGGCCGGGGTATCTATTGAAAACGGCTTTTGCCGGAAAGCTCGGATTTTTTAAAGTCTAATATATGAACCGCAAAAAAGAGGCGAAAGGGGCGGTAAAACACAGAAATAAGCATTGCTTGACAGCGCTTTTGACAGAAAAGAAAGATAAATGACTTTTCCAAAGTTGAAACCCGGGGGCGGGTGTGATAAAATCTGTGGAATCCCTTCTGCGAAAGGAGCGGAAACCGACAAAAGGCGCAGCGGCGTTCTGCCGGATATGCCGCGCTGCTTTGCTGCCTGAACGGCAGAAGAGCGCTTACGGAAAATACGAATGACAGAGGAAAAGACAATGGCAAAAAGCACTGAAAAGCGCCGGAGAGGGCCGCGCCTGATAATGGCGCTGGGACTTGTGCTGGTGGCTGCGGCTGTGGTGATGGAGGCGGCAGATTACCCGTGGGGGCGGCTGCTTGGAGCCATACCAGAAACACTGCCGGACCCTGCTCCTATCGTCCTGACCGGCGAGGATGCGGACAGTCTTGTCACCGATGAGGCCGAGCCTGTGCCGGAGGACGAGAGCGGTATTCTTCCCGGGGAGGAGACGGAGACCGAGCCTCCGGAGGTCTATGTCCGGCTGGGAATTCTCAAAATCCCGTCGCTTGGTGTGTCGCAGCACGTGCTGGAGGGCACCGGGCGACAGATGCGCTACGGCGTGGGTCATGTGGTGGGGTCTGCGGGCTTGGGGCAGGAGGGTAACTGCGCCCTCTCGGGACATCGGCCCAGCCCCTTCCGGTATCTGGACAAGCTGAAGGAGGGGGAGAAGATCACCATTGGGGTGGGAGAGACGCTGTATACCTACACGGTCTACGAGTCTTTCAGCGTTCTGCCGGAGGAAACCTGGGTGCTTTCCGACATCCCCGGTGAGACGGCCACCCTTACACTCATCACCTGCACGCCCTATCTGGTATCCAGCCACAGGCTGATTGTCCGAGCTCGGCTGACCGACACCGGTTTAAATCCTGCGGCTTCCTGATCTGGAAAGGACAAAAAAGGAAAAAAATTTAAAAGATTTTTCAAAAAGCCTTGCATTTTGACACAAAGTCGCATATACTTTAGAAAACGCATATATGCTTATATGACATACAGACCGATAATAGCAAACCATCCGAAAGGATGGGACGCAAAGCTGCGGATCTAAGGTTTTATAAAAACTATGATAGCCGGGCTGCCGAAATTGATGTCTCATTAGGAATTTAGTGAGTCCTTTTTGGTAGCAATCCAAAAGGGGCTTGCTTTTCTTTTAGACACGATTTCAACTTCCTGCGAAAAGGGGTTAATAATCGTGAAAAAGCTGAAGAAATTCTGGGCGGTTCTTGCCGCCGCTGCGCTTACCGCTGCGTTTGCCGTTCCGGCGCAGGCTACATCCTGGGAAAAGGGAACGAACACCAATCCCCCCGCAGTCGCTGCGGAGAAAAAAGAGGACAAAACCCTCACTGCAGAGGAATTTTCCGCCGAGGTGCTGCGTCTGGTCAACGAAGAGCGCGCCCAGCGGGAGTTAGAACCCTTTGAAGGGGACGCAAGGCTGGTCAAGGTTGCGGCTGTCCGCGCTGAGGAAAGTGCAACGAAGTTTGCCCATGAAAGACTGGACGGGCGGTCCGTTTCCACGGCATTCGAAGACGAGGATATCTTGTTCATCAAGGTCGGCGAAAATCTGGGCAAGGGCCAAAAAACGCCCGACGAGCTGGTGAAGGCATGGATGGAGTCCAAGACCCATAAGGCCAATATTCTCAGTGAAAAATTCACCGTTGCCGAGCTTGGCTTTTTCAAAAACAGCGCCGGTACAATTCATGCCGCACTTATGTTCCTCACTCCTTCGGAAAGCTGAGGAGCAGAAACCTTTTGGATTTAAACGGCATAGCGTCCGCTTGGCGCTATGCCGTTTTTTGAGCCCGCAAAACCACGCGGTCCGCGTGGTTTTTGATTTAAGGGGATCGGCGGAAAACAGCAAATCTATTTTCTTTCGTCGTATTTTTCCTTTAGACGCTGCAAGTAGACGTATTCCAGCACCGCCCGTCTCCCGCCTGCCCGCAGGGACAGCACGGAAGAGAGAAGCCCGCCCGTCGTGGTGCCGTCGATTACCTGCTCCTTCAGGGCGGAAAGGCCGTCTTTACAGTCGGTTCTGCCCAAAAGATAATCTGTCGACACGTTGTAGAAGTCGGCCAAAATGATCAGCGCCCGGATTGGAAGATCGCTCCCCCCCATCTCATATTTGGAATATTGCTGCTGTGTGGTACCGATTAAGCTGGCAATGTCGGATTGCTTTAAATCTCTGTCTTCACGCAGTCCGCGAAGAATTTCTAGTGTTGTCCTCATGCATTGCACCTCTGTCGAAAATCATATCAAAACAATGGCAGGAATATTGACAAATACAACCTATAAGTTTATTAACAAAAAATCCACGTCTTTAAGGTGTTCAAAATACATGGCGTGTATGCAGGAAAATTGGAAACAGGACAGTCGTGGGACGAGGTTGGCTGCAAAAGGTTTCGCATTTTCCGGCATTATAAAATATAGAAAAATAGACACGCAAATTTAGAGAGAAAAAGGCGCATTTCAACTGCATGGAAGGGGATATTATTTATGAGGCGGATTGCAAACTTGAAAATTTCCACAAAACTGGTGGCGGGATTCTTGGCCATAGCGCTTATTGCAGGCGCTGTTGGCATCGTTGGACTTATGAATATCAATGCGTTGGCTAAATCGGGCAGGCTGCTCTACGAAAAAAACACCATGGCCATTTTGTATTCGGGAGACGCCAATACTTCTTATCAGAGAATTCGGTACAACGTGGCCGAAATGCTGCTGATGCAAGCTGACTCCCTGCGAGACAATTACGTGAAAGAATGCGAAGCGCTCCTTACGACCATTGAAGATGACATGAGCAATTATGAGGCGGGCATTACCGAGGATGCCGATCAGGAGCTGTTTTTTGCTCTGAAATCAGACTGGGTGGATTTTAAGACCTACATGCAGCAGGGTCTTTCCTATGCGAAGGTGGGACAGTATGACCATGTGCGGCGCGTTCTGCTGGTAGAAGCGAACGCGGTGAGCGGCAGTCTGATGGACTCTTTTGAGAAAATCTATGAGTACAACTCCACGCAGGCGGCGGAAAGGGCGGCAGAGAACGACCAGCTTGCGAAAATCTCCAATTTGATCATGCTAACCGTGATGCTGGCCGCGCTGGCAGCGGCCATTGTGCTGGGGGTGCTGATTGCCCGCGGCATCAGCAAGCCGCTGAATAAGGTGGTAGATGCTGCCGACAAGCTTGCAAAGGGAGACTTCAATATCGACGTAGCGGTCAATTCCAAGGATGAGACTGGAATGCTGGGTCGAAGCTTCACCAATATGTCCGAGACGCTGAAGGCCATTATAGAAGATCTTTCCCGGGGACTGGAGGCGTTTGCCAACGGTGATTTTTCAATTGACTCCTCGTCTGAAGAAATTTACATGGGAGACTACCACGCCCTGCTTGAAAACACCCGGAAAATGCGGGACAAGCTCAGCGACGTGCTGCGCAGCGTCAACACGGCGGCGGAGCAGGTGTCCGTCGGGGCGGATCAGGTGTCCGGCGGGGCGCAGGCGATGGCCAGCGGCTCCACCGAGCAGGCGGCCACCGTGGAGGAGCTGAACGCCTCTATTGCGCAGGTTGCCGAACAGGCTGAGAATAACCTCACTACCATTAAGGCTGCCGCCCAACATATTGAGCAGGCCGTCGGCGGGGTGAACAGCAGCAATGAATATATGCACCAGCTCTCAGCCGCAATTGGGGAAATCAGCACGTCCTCCAACCAGATTATGAGCATTACCAAGGTCATTGAGGACATCGCTTTCCAGACCAACATTCTGGCGCTGAATGCGGCGATTGAGGCCGCCCGGGCAGGCAATGCGGGCAAGGGCTTCGCGGTGGTGGCGGACGAGGTGCGCAACCTTGCCGGAAAGTCCGCCGAGGCTGCCCGCCGGACGGCGGAACTGATTGGCGCCGCCGTGTCCACCGTGTCGCGGGGAACGGAAATCACTGAAAAGACGGCGCAGGAGTTGCGCAATACCGAGGTAAGCGCGAAAAAGGTGGCTGAGAGCTTCGTCTTGATTGAAGGGGCGTCCATTCAGCAGACTGACTCCATCGAGCAGATTCGGGACGGACTGAACCAGATTTCCGCCGTGGTGCAGACCAACGCCGCCACAGCGGAGGAGAACTCCGCCACCAGCGAGGAGATGTCCGCGCAGGCAGTTTCCCTACGTCAGGAGGTGGGCCGTTTCCGGTTCAGAGAGGAGGGCGCAAACTTCACCCGCGAGGCGGAAGGTGCCTCGGCACCTGATGCGTCCGAAGAAGGCGGCTTGTCCGATACGAACGGAGCCGCGGTCTCCGATGCTGCCGACGCGGCAAACTCTGATGCGGACATGGAGAGCAAGGCGGCGTCTGCCAATCTGCCCGCGGGAAAATATTGACGCAAAGAAAACGGACAACCGTGGACGCGGACTTCCGGGTCTGACTGTCGCTTTGCAAAATAAGCGCCCGGTTCTCCTGTGAAGCATCTCAAGTGCGCTTTTGGCACAGGAATATAACAAAAACCCGTTTCCAACTGGAAACGGGTTTTTGTTGTTTGGCGCTTGTGCCATCTTAGGAAATCTTGCAATTTCACGTCGCGTGTGGTATGGTGGGAAAGCAAAAGACAGCGTCGCCGAAAGGTGGCTTTGGAAGGAGGGAGCGCCTTGCAGCAGCGCCCATTGGCGGATGAAATACGGCCCGGGACCATAGACGAGGTGGTGGGGCAAAAGCACCTTTTGGGGCCTGGTGCGGTGCTTCGCCGCCTGATTGAAAGCGGGACCTCCGCCAACATGGTGTTTTACGGCCCCTCCGGGACCGGCAAGACCACCGTGGCAAACATTATCGCGGAGAAAACCCAGAAAACACTCTACCGACTCAACGCCACCACCGCCAGCCTTCAGGACGTGAAGGAGGTCATTGCAAACGTGGGGACGCTGCTGGCTCCCGGCGGTATTCTGCTGTATCTGGACGAGATACAGTATTTCAATAAGAAGCAGCAGCAGAGCTTGCTGGAGTTTATGGAAAACGGGCAGATCACCCTGATTGCCTCCACCACGGAGAACCCATATTTTTACGTATACGGTGCGCTACTCTCCCGCAGCACGGTATTTGAATTCAAGTCCGTGCCGCCAGAGGAGGTGCTGCCCGCCGTGGAGCGGGCGCTGGAAATAGAGAAGGGGCGGCAGGAACTGTCTCTTGTCTGGGAAGAGGGCCTGCCGCTGGATGTGGCCACCGCTTGCGGCGGAGATGTGCGCAAGGCCATCAACGCGGTGGAGCTTCTCTGCCGGGCGGCGCGACCCGACAAAAACGGAGAGCTAAAGCTCACACGGGAAGACGCGCGGCAGCTCACGCAGCGCAGCGCCATGCGCTATGACCGGGAGGGAGACGCACATTACGACATTTTGTCCGCCCTTCAAAAGTCCATCCGGGGCAGCGACCCCGACGCGGCGGTGCACTATCTGGGGCGGCTGCTGGAAGCGGGGGATCTGCTGTCTCCCTGCCGGCGGCTGCTGGTCATCGCGGCGGAGGACATTGGCCTAGCCTATCCTATGGCGATAGCCGTGACAAAGGCCTGTGTGGACGCGGCGGTGCAGTTGGGTCTGCCGGAGGCGCAGATTCCTCTGGCTGAGGCAGCTATTCTGCTGGCTACCGCGCCCAAGTCCAACTCCGCGGTGAACGCTGTGGCGGCGGCCATAGGGGATTTGAAAGCGGGACGGACGGGGGACATCCCCCGCAGACTTCAAAACGTTCACGCGGATACCACCGGCTTTGACAGCCGCCAGAATTATAAGTACCCCCACGCCTATCCGGGACATTGGGTGGAGCAGCAATACCTGCCCGACGCACTGAAAAACGCACGGTATTACGAATACGGTGAAAACAAGACCGAACAGGCCGCCCGGCGGTACTGGGAGGAAATCAAAGGCGCAGAGCGGTGAAATCCGTGTCCACCGGTGGCTTTTCATAGCAGGCCGGGGAGTAAACCCAGTGATCCAGCGTTCCGTCGGTGATCTGATAGCGTAGGGGCACGGGGTAAACGGAGGGTGTGAGCCGCTGGATGATTTGTAGCTTGATTTTCATATGCTCCGGGCGGATGGAGCGTATGTAGACGGAAACCCGGTCCCCCTCCGCCACGTCGTCCTTTAGGTCCGCAAGACCAGAGAGGTTGGGGGCCAGCTCCACAAAGGCCCCGTAGTCCCGGACGGAGCGGACAATGCCCTGAACGGTTTCGCCGGGGGAAAAATAGCTGGCGTTTTCCATCCATGTGCCCAGCAGCTCCCGGTGGGTCATGGTAAACCGGCGGTTTTCCCGGTCAACAGACAGCACCGCCGCCAGAATTTTCTGGCCGGTGCGGAAGCGGGCCGCAGGATGGGGGATGCGGGAGACGGAGATGCGCTCGATGGGCAGCATGGCCACCACTCCGCAGCCGATGTCCAAAAACGCGCCGAAGGACTCCATATGGGTCACACGGCAGGTGAGGACCCCTCCCGGCTCCAATGTCTCCATAAAATGAGTGATGGCCCGCTCCTGTACAGCCCGGCGGGACAGAAGGGCATGGGGCGCGCCCTTTCCGTCGGCGGTAAGGCTGCTGACCGCAAAGCAGACGGGCTTCCCGACAAGGGATAAAAGCGCGATGTCCCGGTCCGCGCCGCCAATCCAAGGGGAAACGGCCTCGCTCCGGGGAATCAGGCCCTCCATGGGGCCGAGGGAGACGTGAAGCGTCCGGTTCCCGTCGCACCGGACCACGGGGGCCTCCAAAATTGTGCTGTGCTCCTGAGCGTCCCGCAGCAGGGCGGGGGTAAGGGGGGCGCGGGGGCGCAGGCCCTCCGGCAGATACATTTTATTTTCCGGCATGGCAACTCTCTCCATCCGCCGCGCAGCGCGGCGCAAATTCAGCATCTGAATCACTATATGCGCCTTTTGGCGGGGGATTGACAGGAGGAATGGAATGGACTTGCATCTTCACGACCATGTGGAACTGAAAAAGCAGCATCCCTGCGGCAGCAAGCATTGGGAAATTCTGCGGGTGGGCATGGATATTAAGCTGAAATGCCTTGGCTGCGGGCACGAGCTGATGCTTCCCCGGAGCCGGGCGGAAAAGAGCATCCGAAAAATTTTGACGGAGGAGGAAAAAAACAAATGAACAAGGGAACCCGCATTGCGGCGATTGTGATTGTGGGACTGCTGGTGTTTTCGCTTTTAGCGTCGCTGGTGGTGCCGTTTATGGCGTGAGGTCCGGGCTGGTCCCGAAAGAACCGCCCCGGCGGGGAGCGCTGAAAAACTCCTCCCGAAGGCGGTTTTGTCGCTGTAAACCCCATTGACAATGTAAAAAAGTGTGCTAAAATAGCAACATAATCTGAAAATGCCATGACGGAGCCAGCCGCGCGGACAGGTTTTAGCGAGAGGGAAATGGTGAAAGCCCCCACCCGAGGCCGCGCAGCAGCCACTTCTGAGCATCCCGCGACGAGCGGGGCGGTTCATCCCCGATACAAAGATGGCTAAGAAGCCCCGTAAGGGGATAATTAGGGTGGTACCGTGAAGCTTCGCTTCGCCCCTATGCCGGGGCGGGGCGTTTTCTTTTTTACCGCAAATATGAGAAATTTTGAGAAATACGGAGGAAACATATATGGCACATCCGGTATATGGATTAAACGAGCTGCGGGAGATGTTCCTGAGCTATTTTGAAAGCAAGGGCCATCTGCGCCTGCCCAGCTTTTCCTTGATTCCCCACAACGACGCAAGCCTTTTGCTGATTAACAGCGGCATGGCCCCCATGAAAACCTGGTTTACCCGGGAGGAAGAGCCTCCCCGCAACCGGGTTTGCACCTGCCAGAAGTGCATCCGCACCGGCGACATTGAAAATATCGGAAAAACCGCCCGCCACGGCACCTATTTTGAGATGCTGGGCAATTTCTCCTTCGGTGATTATTTCAAGAAGGAGGCCATTCCCATGAGCTGGGAGTTTTTGACCGAGGTGGCGGGGCTGGAGGCAGATCGGCTGTATCCTTCCATTTACGAAGAGGACGAAGAGGCTTTTGAAATTTGGAGCAAGGACATGAATATCCCTGCCGAGCGAATCTTCCGCTTCGGCAAGGCGGACAACTTCTGGGAGCACGGCCCCGGCCCCTGCGGTCCCTGCTCCGAGATTTACTATGACCGGGGCGAGAAATACGGCTGCGGCAGGCCGGAGTGCACCGTTGGCTGCGAGTGCGACCGATATATCGAAATCTGGAACAACGTTTTCACCCAGTTTGTCAACGACGGCGAGGGCCACTACGAGGAGATGACGAATAAGAACATCGACACCGGCATGGGTCTTGAACGGCTGGCGGTGGCAAGTCAAGGCGTGGCGTCCCTTTTCGACGTGGACACCGTGATGCACATTACCGACCACGTCAGCAAGATCACCGGCGCCCACTATGAGGAGAGCGCCAAGACCGACGTGTCCCTCCGGGTTATCACGGACCATATCCGTTCCTCCGTCATGATGATCTGCGACGGCGTGCTGCCCAGCAACGAGGGCCGGGGCTATGTGCTGCGCCGCCTGCTGCGCCGCGCCGCGCGGCACGGAAAGCTGCTGGGGGTAGATGGGCCGTTCCTGTACAAGGTGGTGGCCACGGTGGCCGAGGTCAACAAGGCCGCCTATCCCGACGTGGCGGAAAAGGAAGCCTATATTACCAAGGTGGTGCGGACGGAGGAGGAGAACTTCCTCAAGACGCTGGACGCGGGCATGAAGATTTACACGGATGTGCTGACGGCCCACAAGGAAGAGAACAAATCCCTGTTCTCCGGCGCGGACGCGTTCAAGCTTTACGACACCTATGGTTTCCCTCTGGACCTGACGGCGGAAATGCTGGAGGAAGAGGGCATGCAGGTGGACGAGGCCGGGTTCCGCGAGCTGATGGAGCAGCAGCGCGTCCGGGCCAGAAAGGCCCGGGAGGCGCTGGGCGATGTGGCATGGGCGGGCATCGATCTGGGTCTTGACGCAACGCCCACCCTGTTCACCGGCTACGACCACAACCGGGATTCCGGCACAGTGCTGGCCATCGTGGCGGAGGATGAGCTGCGGGACGCCATCGTCAAGGGCGCCGAGGGCGTGCTTGTGCTGGACAAAACGCCGTTTTACGCCGAGATGGGCGGACAGGTGACGGACCGCGGCACCATTTCTATGGATGGGGCGGTGTTCGCCGTCCACAATGTGCAAAAGGACAAGGCGGGAAAATTCCTGCACCACGGCGTGATGGAGTCCGGCGAGCTGAAAAAGGGAGACGCCGTCACCTCCGCCATCGACGTGGAGCGCCGTCAGGCCGTCCGCCGCGCCCACAGCGCCACGCATCTGTTGGATGCGGCGCTGAAAAAGGTGCTGGGGGATCACGTGCATCAGGCCGGTTCTCTGGTGGAGCCCGACCGGCTGCGGTTCGACTTTACCCACTTCTCCGCCATCACGGCGGAGGAGCTGTCTAAAATCCAGCGGCTGGTGAACGACGAAATTCTGGCGGGCCTGAATGTCGGAACGCAGGAGCTTCCTGTGGAAGAGGCAAAGAAGCTGGGGGCCGTGGCCCTGTTCGGCGAGAAATACGGAAAGACCGTCCGCGTGGTTTCCATGGGAGAGGGCGAGGAGTTGGCCTCTATGGAGTTCTGCGGCGGCACCCATCTGGACAACACTGCGAAGGTTGGCCCCTTCCGCATTCGGTCCGAGGCGGGCATCGCCTCCGGCGTGCGCCGGATTGAGGCCACGGTGGGCAAGGCCTCGCTGGAGATTATGAACCGCAATCAGGAGATGCTGTTCCGGGCGGCCGAGCTGCTGAAAACCAGCCCCACTGACCTTGCAGACCGGGCGGAGCAGGTGATGCTGGAAATGCGGGAGCTTCGCCGCGAGGTCGAGCGGTATCAGGCGCAGGCTTCCCTTGGCGATGCGCAGCAGTTTTTGATGTCTGCCAAGGCCGTGGGTGGTCTGAAAATCGTGACCCACAGCCGCCCCGGCACGGACGCCAACGCCCTGCGCCAGATGGGCGACTTCCTGCGGGATAAGGAGCCGGGCGTGGTGGCGGTGCTGGCAAGCGCCGCGGAGGAGAAAATCACGTTCCTTGCCGTGTGCGGCAAGGAGGCCGTGGCAAAGGGCATCAAGGCGGGAGAGCTGGTGAAGTTGGTGTCCAGTATCGCGGGCGGCTCCGGCGGCGGCAAGCCTGACTCCGCCATGGGCGGCGGCAAGGACCTGTTGAAGCTGGACGACGCGCTGGCCGCGGTGGACGACTTTGTGGCGGGAAAGCTGAAGTAAGATGCTGCCGAAGGACCCTTTCGTTTTGCTGAGCGTGGTGAACACCAAACTGCGGGATGATTATGCGGATTTGGAAGACCTCTGCGCCGCCGAGGATGTGGACCGGGCGGAATTGGTCAAAGCTCTGGAAAAGCTGGGATATCGCTATCACGCCCAGCACCGCCGGTTTATCTGAGATAAATTAAACGGGATGAATTTGCCGAGTATTAAAAAGGGAGGAACCATCATGTCGGATTGCTTATTCTGCAAAATCGCCGCCGGGGAGATTCCCAGCGACAAGCTGTATGAGGACGAACTGTGCTATGTCTTCAGTGACATTGCGCCTCAGGCCCCGTCTCATTTTCTGGTGATTCCAAAGAGCCATATTGCTTCCGTGTCCCAGATCGACGGGAGCAACAGTGCTTTGGTCGCACACATTTTCGAGGTGATTGCAAAGCTCACCGCCGAAAAGGGCATCGGGAGCTATCGCGTGGTTTCCAACATTGGGGAACAGGCGGGGCAGAGCGTGCCGCACCTGCACTTCCATGTGCTGGGCGGGCGGGATATGACCTGGCCTCCGGGCTGAGACAGTCAAAAATTCCGGGGCTGGCTGTTGAGATGACCTGCGGACTGAATGCGCGCGAAGGAACTGCCGAGGGCGGTTCCTTCGCGCATTTTGCGAGAAAAATCCCACCCTGCACACTTGTTCTTTGCGGTGAAATTTGATATACTATGCAAGTTAGGGTAGCGAAGAAGCTGCCTTTGCGGAGAGCGGCGGCCAAATGCCTGCCGCGCCGGAGAAAAGCGGCGGCGGGGCTTCCTGCCCGGCGCGGTTCCGGAATCTTCCGGACGAGGTATGAAATGACAAACGACATGACAGAATTGACGGTGGCGGCTCCGGAGGCGGTTCGGGGGCAGGGCTTGTATGAGTGGGTGCGGGCGCTGGTGTCCTCCGTGCTGGCGGTGGTGCTGGTGTTTGCTTTCGCCGTGCGGCTGATTGGCGTGGACGGACAGTCTATGCTGCCCACGCTTCAGGACGGGGACCGATTGGCGGTTACCGTGGGCCTGCTGGCGGGAACGTACAAGGCCGGAGACATTGTGGTTTTGCGAAAGCAAAGCTTTTTGCAGGAGCCCATCGTTAAGCGGATTATCGCCGTGGGCGGGCAGACGGTGGACATTGATTTTGACGAGGGCAGCGTCAGCGTGGACGGAAAGGTTTTAAACGAGCCATACATCCGGGAGCTGACCTTTCGCTGCGACGGAACGGAGTTTCCCCTGACGGTGCCGGAAGGCTCCGTCTTTGTGATGGGGGACAACCGCAACCACTCCAACGACAGCCGGGATGCGCGGCTGGGTACGGTGGACGAGGGGTATATCATCGGCAGGGCGGCGTTGATTCTGTATCCCGGCAGGGATTCGGAAACAGGGCAGCGGGATTTTTCCCGCATCGGCCTGATTCGGTGAGGGCACAAGGAGGAAACGCGTGGAAAACGGACAGAATTTAAATATTCAGTGGTATCCCGGTCACATGACCAAAACCCGGCGGATGATCGTCGACCAGCTAAAAAACGTGGACGCGGTGTGCGAGCTGCTGGACGCCCGCATTCCTGTTTCCAGCCGGAATCCGGACGTGGACGAGCTGACGGCGGGAAAGCCCCGTTTGGTGGTTTTAAACCGGGCCGATCAGGCGGACCCGGCCAAGACGCGGCTGTGGGCGGCTTATTTCCGGGAGAAGGGCTATGCGGTGCTGGAATGTAGCGCAAAGGGCGGAGACGGAGTGGAGCGGTTTCCCGGCGCCGTGCGGGCGCTGCTTGCGGACAAGCTGCGGGCCTATGCGGAAAAGGGGCAGGTGGGCCGGACTATGCGGGTGATGATTCTGGGGATTCCCAATGTGGGGAAGTCTACCTTCATCAACCGGGTGGCAAAGCGGAAAACCGCCAAAACCGAGGATCGGCCCGGCGTTACCCGGGCAAAGCAGTGGGTTCCCATTGATCAGGGGCTGGAACTGCTGGACACGCCGGGAATTCTCTGGCCCAAGTTTGAGGATCAAAGCGTGGGGCTGAATCTGGCCTTCACCGGCGCGGTCCGGGATGAGGTGATCGACATTGAAACGCTGGCCTGCAACCTCATGAGCTATCTTGCGGCCCGGTATCCGGAACAGCTTTCCGAGCGGTATAAAATTCAGCCCCAGCCGGGCGTGTCCGGCTTCGAATTGCTGGAGCAGGCCGGACAGAAGCGGGGCTTTGTAATTCGGGGCGGCGAAATCGACACGGAGCGGATGGCCAAAATCCTTTTGGATGAGTTCCGGGGCGGGAAGCTTGGACGCTTTACCCTTGAAACGCCGGAGGAGCGGGAAAATGGCTGAGATGGAGCATCCGTGGAGCATTGAGGAGCAGTGCTTTGCCGCTGGGTATGAAACGGTGTGCGGCGCGGACGAGGCGGGGGCTGGCCCGCTGGCGGGGCCTGTATACGCGGCGGTGGTGATTCTGCCCAGGGGACTTGTCATTGACGGGCTGAACGACTCAAAAACGCTGACGGAGAAAAAGCGAGAGAAGTTGTTTGAGATTATCCAGGCCGAGGCGGAGGACTATTGCGTAGCATGGGTGGAAGCCGAAGAAATTGACGCCATCGACATTCTCAACGCCAGAATGAAGGCCATGCAGCTTGCCATCGACGGGCTGAAAAAGTGTCCCGATTTTGCCCTGATTGACGGGAACCGGGACCGGGGAAGCCTGTGCGCCATCACCGCGCCCCACGAAACCGTGGTGGGCGGAGACGGAAAAAGTGCGTCCATTGCGGCGGCGTCCATTCTGGCGAAGGTCAGTCGGGACCGGTTTGTGACCGAGGTGCTGGACAGGGAATACCCGCTCTACCAATTTGCAAAGCACAAGGGCTACGGCACCAAGCTACACTATGCAATGCTGGACGCTTACGGCCCCTGTCCCGCCCACCGGCGGAGCTTTTTGAAGAAATGGGAGAGAGGACGGCCATGACCACGAAAAGCGCCGGAAACCGGGGCGAGGCCGAAGTTGCGGGATATCTGCGGCGGCGGGGCTATGGGCTGCTTGCCAGCCAGTGGCGCTGCCGGTTCGGGGAGATTGATTTGATTGCCCGGGACCCGGAGGGCTTGTTATGCTTTGTGGAGGTAAAGCTGCGGAGCAATTTGCAGGTGGGCCTTCCAAGGGAATATGTGACCGGGCGGAAGCAGGCGCGGCTGCGGTCTGCCGCTGCGCTGTACATGAGCGTGAAGGATTTGGACGAGCCCGCCCGGTTTGACGTGGCGGAGGTTTACGATGAAAGCGGCGCGCTCCGGGTGGAGTATCTGGAAAACGCGTTTGAATAAGGCTGCCGGGAGCCAAAGGAAAGACATGCGGCGGCGCGACAAGCAGGAGGAAGAGACATGAAGTATTACAGCACGCGGGACACCGCAGTGGCCCTTAGCGCGGCGCAGGCTGTGCAGCAGGGCCTGAGTCGGGACGGCGGCCTTTTGACCCCCACGGAATTTCCGACGCTTTCACTGGGAGAGCTGGAAGCTCTGCTGCCTCTGAGTTATCCCCAGCGGGCGGCGGCGGTGATGGGCCTGTACCTGACGGATTACAGCGCGGAGGAACTGCTGGATTTTGCCGAAACGGCTTATGGTCCTGCCCGGTTTGACACTGCCGCCGTGGCCCCGGTGCGGACGCTGGACGAAGCCACCTACTGCTTGGAACTGTGGCACGGGCCGACCTCCGCGTTTAAGGATTTGGCGCTTCAGATGCTGCCCCGGCTGCTGTCCGCCGCTTTGAAGAAAACAGGGGAGCGCCGGACGGCCTGCATCCTCGCGGCTACCTCCGGCGACACCGGCAAGGCCGCCATGGAGGGCTTTGCCGACGTGGAGCAGACAAAAATCCTGGTGTTTTACCCCAAGGACGGCGTTTCCGCCGTGCAGGAGGCCCAGATGCTGACTCAGCGGGGCGAAAACGTGGGCGTTTGCTCCGTAGTGGGGAATTTTGACGACGCACAAAGCGGTGTAAAGCGTATTTTTTCTGACGAAGCCCTCCGGGAGGAGCTGGACGGACGGGGCTATTTCCTCTCCTCCGCCAACTCCATCAACTGGGGTCGGATTCTGCCGCAGGTGGTCTACTATATCTCCGCCTACTGCGATTTGGTACGGGACGGGAAGCTGAAAATGGGAACAAAGGTCAACTTCTGCGTACCCACCGGGAACTTCGGCGATATCCTTGCGGGGTATTACGCGAAAAAGATGGGCCTGCCCGTTGGAAAGCTCATCTGCGCGTCCAACAAAAACGACGTGCTGACGGAGTTTTTGACGACTGGGACCTATGACCGCAACCGGAATTTTTACAACACCATCAGCCCCTCCATGGACATCCTGATTTCCTCCAATCTGGAGCGGCTGCTGTTCGACCTTTCGGGACAGAACGGCGAGCAGGTGAAGAGCTATATGGATCAGTTGGCCATGAGCGGCAGCTATCGGGTGAGCGACGGGATTTTCGGGCAGATCCGCGAGCTGTTCTGGGCCGGGTCCTGCGGCGAAGCGGAAACCGCCGCCGCCATCGGGCGCTATTATCGGGAGCGGGACTATCTGTTGGACACCCATACCGCCGTGGCGGCGGACGTGCTGGAGCAGTACCGCGCCAAAACTGGCGATAACGCTCCCGCCGTGTTTGTATCCACCGCGTCCCCCTTCAAATTCTGCGACAGCGTGCTTGCCGCCATCGGCGAGAAGGCCGAGGGCACAGGAACAGATCTGATCGACCGGCTGCAATACGTCACCGGACGGCCCGCCCCGTGGCGGCTGGCGGCCCTGCGGGAGAAGGAGAGCCGGTTTGACCTGTGCCGGAAAAAAGAGGAGATGCCCCAGACAGTGCGGGATTTCCTCAGATAATTCCGGGGTATCCGGCGCGGGACCCACGGGACTTTGCAGCCCGTGAAAAATCAAGAAAAGGAGGGCGTGAATGGCCCTGTATGCGATTGGCGACTTGCATTTATCCCTGACGGCGAACAAGTCCATGGAGGTCTTCGGGGAGGCATGGAAGGACTACGTAAACCGGATTGCCGCGTCCCTTTCCTTGTTGACGGAAGAGGACACGCTGATTCTGGACGGAGACACCTCCTGGGGTATGAGCATGGAGGAGGCAGAGGCGGACTTCCGCTTTTTGGAGCAGTTTCCAGCAAAAAAGCTGCTGGTAAAGGGAAACCACGACTACTGGTGGACCACGGTGAACAAGATGAGCGGCTTTTTCGCGGAGAAGGGACTGACCAGCTTTTCGTTCCTCCACAACAACTGTTATTTTTACGGGGAATACGCCCTGTGCGGCACCCGGGGCTGGTTTCAGGAGGAACACCAAAAGCCCCCGGACGCAAAGGTTTTGAACCGGGAGGTCATGCGGCTGGAAACCTCCCTCCGGGCGGCGGGGGACAGGCCGATTCTGTGCTTTCTCCACTATCCGCCGCTGTACAAAGGCTATCAGTGCCCCGAAATTCTGGCGCTGCTGGAAAAATATCGGGTGAAGGCCTGCTATTACGGGCATCTTCACGGGCCGGTGATCCGCCGCCGTTTTGAGGGCGAACAGGCCGGAACCGACTTTTCCCTTATCTCCGCGGACTATTTGGAGTTCGTTCCAAAAAAAATTATCGAATCATGAAAAAAGTGTGGATTTTTCCGCATTTGTCTGATATTATAGGGAATTGTACCGGCTTGCACCGGTCATGAACGGAGGAGTAAACAATATGAACGTGAAAAACTGCGAAAAACAAGAAAAAAGTACCGTCGCCCTGACTGTGGAGGTCAGCGCGGAGGAATTTGAGGCCGCTCTCGTAAAGGCATATCAGAAGATGCGCAAACAGATCAATGTGCCGGGCTTCCGTCCCGGCAAGGCTCCCCGCAAGATTATCGAGGGGATGTACGGCGCAGAGGTGTTTTTCGAGGAAGCGGTCAATATCGCCATGCCCGACGCCTACGAGGCCGCCGTGGCGGAGCAGAAGCTGGAAGTTGTGGGTTATCCTCAGGTGGATTTGGAGGGCGAGCTCACCAAGGAGGGCTTTACCTTCAAGGCGTTGGTTCCCGTCTATCCCGAGGTGAAGCTGGGCCAGTATAAGGGCCTTGAGGCTCCCAAGTCCGATGTAAAGGTCAGCGCCGCCGATGTGGACGAGCGTCTGAAGGAAATGGCCGACCGCAACACCCGGCTGGTCTCCGCGGACCGGGAAGCGAAAAACGGCGATGTGGCCGTCATTGATTTCGAGGGCTTTCTGGACGGCAAGCCTTTTGACGGGGGCAAGGGCGAGGGCCACAGTCTGGAGCTTGGCTCCGGCAGCTTTATCCCCGGCTTTGAGGAGCAGGTTGTCGGCATGAAGGCCGGCGAGGAGAAGGATCTGGACGTGACCTTCCCCGAGGACTACACCCCCGAGCTTGCCGGCAAGGCCGTGGTGTTCAAGGTGAAGCTCCACGAGGTGAAGGAGAAGGACGTTCCCGCCATGGATGACGAGTTCGCCAAGGACGTGAGCGAGTTTGACACGCTGAAGGACCTGAAGGCGGACATCGAGAAGAAGATTACCGACGAGCGTGAGCAGGTGGCCCGTCAGGCGTTTGAGGATGCGCTGATGCAGAAGGCGGCAGAGAACATCACCGCCGATGTACCCGATGCGTTGGTGGAATCTCAGGCCCGCCGCTTTGTGGACAATTTCAAAAATCAGATTCAGCAGCAGGGCATTCCCTATGAGCAGTATATGCAGATGACTGGTATCACCGAGGCCAAGCTGCTTGAAGACGCCAAGGAACCCGCTCTGCGGCAGGTCCGCATGGATCTGGCTCTGGCCGCCATCATCAAGGAGGAAAAGATCGAAATTTCCGACGAGGATGTGGAAGCCGAGTACAATACCATGGCAGCGCAGTACGGCATCGAGCTGGAGAACATCAAGAAGTACCTGCCCGCCGAGCAGATTAAAGATCAGCTCAGCAGCCGCAAGGCGATTGAACTGGTGCGGGACAGCGCCGTTGCCGTGGAGGCCAAGGCCGAGGAGGCGGAGGAGAAGCCTGCCAAGAAGACCGCCGCCAAGAAGACTGTCAAGGCTGCCGAGGGCGAGGAGAAGCCCGCCAAGAAGGCTGCCAAGGCTGCCGACGGTGAAGAGAAGCCCGCCAAGAAGCCCGCTGCCAAGAAGACCGCCAAGAAAGCGGAGTAATCATCCGGAAAACCGTTTACTTTTTACAGATTCGACACATTCTCTCATGGTACCTGTGGTATCATGGGAGAATGTTTCTAGACGGACCAACCCCGGCAAGGGACCGGGGACTCCGCAGACCAGTATCAAAGTGGAGGTTATACCAATGAGCTTAGTACCTTACGTAGTGGAACAAACCAACCGTGGCGAGCGGTCCTACGATATCTTTTCCAGACTGCTGAATGACCGAATCGTCTTTTTGGGCGAGGAGGTCAACGCCACCACCGCCAGTCTGGTTGTGGCCCAGCTTCTGTATTTGGAGGCGCAGGACCCCGACAAGGACATCCAGCTTTATATCAACAGCCCCGGCGGCTCCGTCACCGACGGAATGGCCATTTACGATACCATGCAGTACGTCAAGTGCGACGTGTCCACCGTGTGCGTGGGCATGTGCGCGTCCATGGGTGCGTTTTTGCTGTCCTCCGGCGCCAAGGGCAAGCGGATTGCCCTGCCCAACGCCGAAAT
Organism: Oscillibacter sp.; assembly: GCF_032018205.1. Taxonomy (GTDB): domain Bacteria; phylum Bacillota; class Clostridia; order Oscillospirales; family Oscillospiraceae; genus Oscillibacter. Next base: position 29,572 of record NZ_DALZOY010000019.1, read on the forward strand.
CATGATTCACCAGCCCTCCGCCGGGACCCAGGGCCAGATTACCGACATGGCAATCCATCTCAAGCGGCTGGAAATTATCAAAAAGCGCATGAACCTCATTCTTGCGGACAACACCGGAAAGTCCCTGGAAGAAGTGACAGCCGCCTGCGAGCGGGACAATTTCATGTCCGCCGAGGAGGCCAAGGAATTTGGCCTGATCGACAAAATTATCACCAATCACTGATTGCGCCTTTCCGAAAAGGCAGAACTGAGGTAAAACCATGCCGAACGACGACAAAAGAACTCTTCGCTGCTCCTTCTGCGGCAAGCACGAGCAGCAGGTTCACCGGATGATTCAGGGACCGGGCGTGCGTATCTGCGACGAATGCGTCCAGCTATGCATGAGTATTTTGAACGATGGGTTCGAGGACACCGGCGCCTCCGGTCTGGAGGAAATCCCTGACAAGCTGCCCACGCCTCAGGAAATCAAGGGCGTGCTGGATCAGTATGTGATCGGGCAGGACGAAGCGAAGGTCGCTCTGTCTGTGGCGGTGTACAACCACTATAAAAGGATTTATTTCGGCGGCGACGAGGAAGTGGAGCTGCAAAAGAGCAACATCCTCATGCTGGGGCCCACCGGCTCCGGCAAGACGCTGTTTGCCCAGACGCTGGCCCGCATTCTGAAGGTCCCCTTCGCCATCGCGGACGCAACTACTCTCACCGAGGCGGGCTATGTGGGCGACGATGTGGAGAACATTCTCCTGCGGCTTTTACAGGCCGCCGACTTTGACGTGGAGCGGGCCGAACGGGGCATTATCTATGTGGATGAGATTGACAAAATCGCCCGTAAGAGCGAAAATGTCTCCATCACGCGGGATGTGTCCGGCGAGGGCGTGCAGCAGGCTTTGCTGAAAATCGTCGAGGGCACGGTAGCCAACGTTCCCCCTCAGGGCGGACGCAAGCACCCTCATCAGGAGTTTATTCAGGTGAACACAAAGAACATCCTGTTCATCTGCGGCGGCGCTTTCGATGGGCTGGATAAAATTATCGAGCAGCGGCTGGACCAGAAGAGCATCGGCTTCGGCGCGAAGATCGAGGGGAAGAAGGAGCGAAACCTGAGCCGGATTTTGGCTGGGGTTCAGCCTCATGATATTTTGAAATACGGCCTGATTCCTGAATTGGTAGGTCGTCTTCCTGTGATTGCCACGCTGAACGCACTGAGCCGCGAGGATTTGGTGCGGATTCTCACGGAGCCGAAAAACGCTTTGGTCAAGCAGTATAAAAAGCTGCTTGGGTACGACGATGTGGATCTGATTTTTGATCAAGAGGCGCTGGAAGCCGTGGCCGACAAGGCCATCGAGCGGAATATTGGCGCCCGGGGTCTGCGGGCGGTAATGGAATCCATGCTGACGCAAATTATGTATGACATTCCCTCCGACCCCACGATTGAAAAGGTACGGATCACCCGAGCCTGCGTGGAAGGGACGGAGCAGCCCGCGCTGGTGCACGACAAGCGGCGCGCAAGCCACCCGGTGAAGCTGAACAACGGCAAGGCCGAAAAGCCGGAGATTGCCGGCAGTACACCGGCCTCCGCATCCTGAGCAGCCGCAAGCCTGACATAGAAAGGGGGACGCGAGCCGCGTCTCCCTTTCTTCAATAAGAAAGGAACCTGGCTATGGAGCTGACAACCTGGAACATTCCCGTTCTGGCCCTGCGGGGCCTGACGGTTTTCCCACATATGAACATCACCTTTGATGTGGAGCGACCCATCTCCATTGCGGCCCTGAGCCGGGCCATGGAGACGGATCAGGAAATTTTTCTGGTGACGCAAAAGGAAATCGGAACGGCGGTGCCGGGGGAGAAGGACCTCTACCGGGTGGGCACCGTGTCCCATATTTCTCAGGTCCTGCGCGTATCTGAAGGAAGCGTGCGGGTGATGGTGGAGGGGGGCCGCAGGGCGCGGATGAAGCGCCTGTGGCAGTCCGAGCCGTTTTTGCAGGCCAACGTGGAGGCGATGCCGGAGCAAAAGGAGTCCGAATCTTTTTTGAACAGCCCTCGGACAGAGGCCCTTTTGCGCCAGACCACCGTGCTGTTTGAGGAATACGCGGGGAAGGTTTCCAACCTGCCCGACGGCGTGAAGGCACAGGTGCTGGAAAGCCGGGACCCGGGATATCTTGCGGATTTTCTGGCACAGAACGTCCAACTGCGGGCTGAGGAACGGCAGAGCATTCTAGAGGAGACTTCCGCCTACGTCCGGCTGCGCAAGCTCAACGAATTTTTGGCACGGGAGAACGATGTGCTGGCTTTTGAGGGCGAAATGGAGAGCAAGGTTCGTTCTCAGCTTGCCCGGTCCCAGCGGGAGCAAATTCTGCGCGCCCAGATTCGGGTGATGCAGAGTGAGCTTGGCGAAAGCGAGGACGGGGACGAGGAGCTGGACGAATACCGCATGCGCATTCTCCGGCTGGACTTGCCGGAGGACACGGAGGCCCACCTGATGAAAGAGGTGGATAAACTGGGCAAGCAGCCCTATTCCAGCGCCGAGAGCGCGGTGATCCGCAACTATCTGGACGTGTGTCTGGAAATGCCATGGAACACCGAAACCCGTGAGCGGCTGAATGTGGAAGCTGCCAAAAAAATTCTGGATAAGGACCATTTCGGCCTTGAAAAGGTAAAGCAGCGGATTGTGGAGACGATTGCCGTGCGCCAGATGAACCCGGAGGGGAAGGGGCAGATTCTCTGCCTTGTCGGCCCTCCCGGCGTGGGCAAAACCTCCATCGCCGTCAGCGTTGCCAAGGCGCTGAACCGGAAGCTGGCCCGGCTGAGCTTGGGCGGCGTCCGGGACGAGGCGGATATCCGGGGCCATCGGAAAACTTATATCGGCTCCATGCCGGGCCGGATTATTGAAGCCATCAGCCGCGGCAAGTCCATGAACCCGTTGCTGCTGCTGGACGAAATCGACAAGCTGGGCAACGACTTCCGGGGTGACCCGGCATCCGCCCTGCTGGAGGTGCTGGATTCCGAGCAGAACCACGCCTTCCGGGACCACTTTATGGAAATTCCAGTGGATTTGAGCCGTGTCATGTTCATCACCACTGCCAACACCACCGACACCATTCCCCGTCCCTTGCTTGACCGGATGGAGGTCATTCAACTGGGCAGCTATACCGACGAGGAAAAGCTGCAAATTGCAAGAAATCACTTGATTCCCAAGCAGATGAAGGAGCACGGGCTGAAAAAGTCTCAGCTCAAGATAGACGACGGGGCCATCCGCGCCCTGATTCGGGATTACACAAGAGAGTCCGGCGTGCGCATTCTGGAGCGGCGGATTGCCGCCCTGTGCCGCAAGGCGGATTTGAGACTGCTTACGGGCGAGACGAAGCGCGTTGCCGTGGCGGAAGCGGATTTGCACGGACTGCTGGATATGTCCCCCTACCCCCCTGCCCTCCACACGGAGCGGGAGGAGATTGGCGTGGTCAACGGGCTTGCGTGGACCGAGGTTGGCGGCGAGATCCTGGAGGTGGAGGCCAATGTGATGGACGGCACCGGGAAGTTGGAGCTGACCGGGAATCTGGGCGACGTGATGAAGGAATCCGTTCAGGCGGCGCTGAGCTGCCTGCGCAGCCGGACCGCAGTTTATGACATTGACTCGGAGTTTTACAAGAACAAGGACGTTCACGTCCACTTTCCGGAGGGAGCCGTGCCCAAGGACGGACCGTCCGCGGGCATCGCGGTGGCTACGGCGCTGTGCTCCGCCCTCACAGGGCGGAAGGTTCGGGCGGGCATCGCCATGACCGGGGAAATCACTCTGCGGGGCAGGGTGCTGGCCATCGGCGGGCTGAAGGAGAAGACCATGGCGGCGCTGCGTAGCGGTGTGAAAACGGTGCTGATTCCGGCGGACAACGTGCGGGATTTGGAGCAGATTGACCAGACTGTCCGTGCCGCGCTGGAGTTTATCCCTGTGGGCAATGTGGATGAGGTGCTGAGCCGGGCGCTGTGCCCCGCCCCCATCAGGAGCAGGGCGGAAAAGGCAACGGAACCGGAGCAGACCGTGGTGGCTGCTTTCGCCCCTGCCCGGGAATCCGGCGGAGACGCGTTGCGGCAATAAGAATATGTTTGGCGGGGCCGCGCATGCGGCTTCGGTGCGGCGGGCGGCAGAGTCGCGCGTGATGGGGACCGGCGGCTTTGTCACCGGTCCCGTCCCCGCGCTTTGCGGGGCGGAGTATTTAAAAATAAGAGTGAGGAAGTGAGTTCCCGGTGAATTTTATGAAGGCGGAATTTGTCCGCTCGGCGGCAGACCCCAAGGATTTCCTGCGGGACGGACTGCCACAGATGGCCTTTGCGGGCCGGTCCAATGTGGGCAAGTCCTCGGTGATCAACCGTCTGGTGGGGCGGAGAAACCTTGCCTATGTGGGCGCGACGCCGGGAAAGACCACCCAGATCAACTATTTCAAGGTTGACGGCAAAGCATGGCTGGTGGATTTGCCGGGATACGGCTATGCAAAGGTGAGCCGGACGGAAAAGGAGCGGTGGGGCCGTCTGATGGAGCGCTATTTTCAGGACGAGGGAGACA
>NZ_DALZOY010000019.1:34165-50488 GCF_032018205.1 Oscillibacter sp.
CCGCCGACGACGTGACCATGCACGGCTGGTTTCGGGAGAGCGGCTGCCCCGAGATCGTGATTGCCAATAAGTTGGACAAGCTGAAGGCCCGTGAGGTGGAGGCAAATCTGGCCCTCATCCGCCAGACGCTGGAAATGGTGGACGACGAGCCTCTGGTGCCTTTTTCCGCAGAGAAAGGCACGGGGCGGGAGCAGCTCATTGGTCTGCTGGAGGCTGCCTGCGCAAAGTGAAATGGCGGCAGCGGCACAGGGGGCGGCAGTCTCCTGTGCTTTTTCTTGAAAAAACTTGCTTTTCCCCTTTCCAAAGGCTGTGAAATTTGATAGAATAACGCTATCTGAAATACAACGGAGGTTTGCAAGATGGCAAAACCTGTATACAAGCGCGTCCTGCTGAAAATCAGCGGAGAGGCGCTGGCTGGGGATAAGCACACGGGTCTTGATTTTGAAGTGATCGGCAGAGTGTGCGACGTGATTGGACAGTGCATCGCCATGGGCGTTCAGGTGGGCGTCGTGGTGGGCGGCGGAAACTTCTGGCGCGGTGTAAAAGACGGCGGCGGAAAGATGGAGCGCACCCGGGCCGACCACATGGGTATGCTGGCAACAGTTTTAAACTGCCTTGCGGTGGCCGATGTGATGGAGCAGCGGGGCGTGGAGGTTCGGGTGCAGACCGCCGTGGAGATGCGGTCCTTTGCCGAGCCTTATATCCGCTCCAAGGCCATCCGCCACCTTGAAAAGGGCCGTGTGGTGATTTTCGGCTGCGGCACCGGAAACCCCTATTTCTCAACAGACACCGCCGCCGTTCTGCGGGCGGCTGAAATTGGGGCGGATGTGATTCTGCTTGCCAAAAATGTGGACGGCGTGTATTCCGCCGACCCGGCGAAGGACCCCTCCGCGGTGAAATACGACTCGATTACCTATGACGACGTGCTGGCCCAGCATCTGACGGTGATGGACTCCACGGCTACGTCCCTGTCCATGGACAACCACATTCCCGTGCTTTTGTTTGCCCTGAAGGACCCTGAAAATATTATCCGCGCCGTGTGCGGGGAAAAAATCGGAACGATCGTGAAGGAGTGACCGTTATGCAGAAAGAGGAGTACAAGATTTACGAGGACAAGATGAAAAAGAGCGTCGAGTCCGTGGCGGCAGATTTTGCCGCCGTGCGTGCCGGCCGGGCCAACGCCGCCGTGCTGGACCGCATCAGCGTGGATTATTACGGGACCCCCACGCCGATTCAGCAGATTGCCTCCATCGCCTCGCCGGACCCCCGGTCTTTGGTGATTCAGCCTTGGGACGCATCAGCCCTGAAGTCTATTGAAAAGGCCATCCAGAATTCGGATTTAGGCATCAACCCCCAGAACGACGGAAAAAGCCTGCGTCTGGGCTTCCCCCAATTGACGGAGGAGCGGCGCAAGGAGTTGGTGAAGCAAATTCACAAGTACGCGGAAAGCGGAAAGGTGGCTGTGCGCAACATCCGCCGGGATGCTATGGAAGCGTTTAAAAAGCTGGAAAAAGCCACCGAAATCACCGAAGACGATTTGAAGCAGGCGGAGAAAGACCTTCAGAAAATGACGGACGATAGCTGCAAAAAGCTGGACGAAATGCTTGCTGCCAAAGAAAAGGAATTGATGGCAATTTGATGATCAACGAAATTTCAGGCAAGCAGGCGGGGCAGGTGGACAAAAGCCGCCTGCCCCGCCACATTGCCATTATTATGGACGGCAACGGCCGCTGGGCGAAAAAGCGGGGCCTGCCCCGCACCGCCGGACACAAGGCCGGGGCGGAAACCTTTCGGAAAATTGCCACCTACTGCAAGAATCTGGGCGTTGAGTATTTGACGGTATACGCCTTTTCCACGGAGAACTGGAAACGGTCTGAAACCGAGGTGGGCGCCATCATGACGCTTTTAAGGCGGTATCTTCTGGAAGCCATCGACTCCATGGAACGGGACAGTATCCGACTGAAATTTTTCGGAGATATGACGGCTATCCCCTCCGAGCTCCGGGCTTTGGCCCGGGAAACGGATGAAATTACGGAGCATTTAGGCCGGGACGCCTTTCAGGCCAACATCTGCCTGAATTACGGCGGACGGGACGAGCTTTTGCGGGCTGCGCGGCGCTTTGCCGCCGACTGTGCCGCCGGGCTGCGCAAGCCCGAAGAGCTGGACGAGGCTGCTTTTTCCGGATATTTAGACAGCGCGGGCATTCCGGACCCGGAGCTGATTATCCGCCCCAGCGGGGAGCTGCGGCTGAGCAATTTCCTGCTTTGGCAGTGCGCTTATTCCGAGTTTTATTACACCGATACTCTCTGGCCGGACTTTGACGAGGCGGAGATTGACCGGGCCGTGGGGGCCTATCAGAAACGAGACCGCCGGTTCGGCGGCGTGAAGTGAGCTGCTTCACAGATAAGGATTGATGGTATGTTCAAACGGGTGATGGTGGCGGTGCTCGGCATTCCAGCGCTGATTTTCGTTTTGGGGTTTGCGCCCCCTGCGGCCACCGTGGCGCTGAGCATGGCTCTATGCGGTGTGGGCGCGTGGGAATTGGCCCGCGCGGTACTGAAAAAGGGCGGAGAGAAGCTCCAGCGGCTGGCGGTTTTGGCGGCAACGGTGGTACCGGTGGTCCTCTATGAGGAATTTGGCGCGGTCGGAGACGGAAAGGCACGGTTGGAGATTCTGGCGGACATTCCGCGCCCCGCTGCGCTGGAAAACCTGCCGCTGACGGCGGCGCTGGCGCTGGCGTTTGTACTGTTGGCATTTCTTGGCGCGATTCTGGACTATACGGCGGAGGAACGAATCACATTTTCGGATGTGACCGCCTCCATCTTTTCCGGACTGGTGTTTCCGCTGATGCTCTCCTGCTTGCTGCTGCTGCGGCTGGAGGAGGCCGGGCAGCTGCTGGTGTTTGTCCCTCTGGGGATTTCCTTTGGAAGCGACACCTTCGCGCTGTTTGCAGGGATGCTTTGCGGCAGGCACAAGCTGACTCCCGTTAGCCCCAAGAAAACAGTGGAGGGAGCCGTAGGGGGTTTGCTTGGCGGCGTTGTCGGTCTGGCACTGGTCAACTTCGTGGGGCTGTGGCTGATGGATACGGCGATTTTGCCTTGGTGGCAGGTGCTTGTCGTGGGTCTTCTGGGCAGCGGAGCGGGCCAGATTGGTGATTTGAGCTTTTCCGTGATCAAGCGAGAATTCGGTGTGAAGGATTACGGAAAGATTCTTCCGGGACATGGCGGCGTGCTGGACCGGTTTGACAGCGTGACCTTTGTGGCGCCGCTTGTCTGGCTGGCCCTCGGCGTTCTGTGAAAAGGGGCGGGCGCGGACGCGCCTGCGCAATACGGGGCGCTGAAAAAAGAGTCTATTGCCCGCAGGGCATGGACGTAAGGCGGTGACGATATGACAAAAACAATTTCACTGTTAGGCTCAACTGGTTCTATCGGGCGGCAGACGCTGGATGTGGCGGAGCAATTGAATCTGGGCGTGGAGGCGCTGGCCGCCCGGGGTGGAAATTTGGAGCTTTTGGAGCGGCAGACGCGGCAGTTTCTGCCGCGTCTTGTGGCGTTGTACGACTCTGGTGCCGCGGAAGAATTCCACAGCCGGGTCGGGGATTTGAACGTAAAAATCGTCTCCGGGCCGGAAGGGCTTTTGGAGGCGGCGACGATTGGCGGCGCAGACACAGTGGTGGCCGCCATTGAGCAGGGGAAGCGCATCGCGCTTGCCAACAAGGAAACGCTGGTGTGCGCCGGGGAGCTGGTGATGGACGCGGCGGATCGGCACGGGGCGGATATCGTCCCGGTGGATTCGGAGCATTCCGCCATTTTCCAGTGCCTGCGGGGCTGCGAGGACCGGCGGGAAGTGAAGCGACTGCTACTGACCTGCTCCGGGGGCCCGTTTTACGGAAAGAACTTTGCAGAGCTTGAGGGCATGACGAAGCAGGATGCTTTGCGGCACCCGAATTGGAAGATGGGGCCGAAAATCACGGTGGACTGCGCAACGCTGATGAACAAGGGACTGGAGGTCATCGAGGCTATGCGTCTTTACCGTCTGCCGCTTTCTCAGGTGGATGTGCTGATTCATCGGCAGAGCATCGTTCACTCTCTGGTGGAGTATCGGGACGGGGCGGTGCTGGCCCAGTTGGGGACGGCGGATATGCGCCTTCCCATTCGCTATGCGTTTACCTATCCCCGGCGGGGGGAAAATCCGGCGGAGCCGCTGGACCTTTTGACCTGTCCGCCCCTGACCTTTGCCGCGCCGGACCGGGAGGCATTTCCCTGCTTCGCGCTGGCAGAGGCCGCCGCGGAAGAGGGGGGCACCGCCTGCGCCGTTTTAAACGGGGCCAACGAAGAAGCGGTGGGCCTGTTTTTGCAGGAGAAAATCGGCTTCAACGACATTTCCCGGTTGGTGAAAAAAGCGCGGGAGGCCGTCCCGGTGGTATATCATCCCACTCTTTCGGATATTCTGAAAGCGGACGCCGACGCACGGCGGGCGGTTCTTTCGCAGTGAAGCTTCCCGGAGACGGGAAACGCCGCAGGGGCGGCATCGGAACAGTTTAGTTAGGAGTATTTATGACAATTGTCTACATTCTCGCGGCGATTCTCATGTTTGGCGTGCTCATCGCGCTCCACGAGCTAGGGCATTTTCTGGCCGCCAAGGCCTGCGGCGTGCAGGTCAACGAGTTTTCCATCGGCATGGGCCCGGCCCTGTTCAAAAGACAGCGGGGAGAGACGCAGTATTCCCTGCGCATCCTCCCCGTGGGCGGCTACTGCGCCATGGAGGGAGAGGATGAAGATTCTGAGAATCCTCGGGCCATTACCCGCCAGAGCTACTGGAAGCAGTTTATCATTTTCGTGGCGGGGTCTCTTTCCAATTTCCTGACGGGCTTTTTGATTCTCTTGATTCTCTACTCCGGGGCCGAGGCATTTTACGTGCCAACCGTTGCCGGTGTGGCGCCGGAGTTCACCGCCGCCGAAGAGGAGACGATGCAAGCGGGCGATCAACTTTGGGCCATCAATGGCGAGCGGATTTATGTCAGCGGCGACGTGGCCCTTATAATGCGGGTGAATGCAGGGAAAGAGAAACTGGCCGTGACGGTGCTGCGGGACGGGGAGAAGGTGTCCCTCACGGGCATTCCTCTGCAAACCTGCACCGGGCAGGACGGCAAGCCCTATGAGGGCTACGGCTTTTTCTACGGCAACGAAGCCGTACCCGCAACGGCGCTGGGCAAGGTGAAAATTGCGTGGTACAACACGGTGGATTTCGTGCGGACCGTGCGCATCAGCCTTCAGATGCTGGCGCGGGGGGACGCGGGGCTCAAGGACATGAGCGGCCCGGTGGGCATCGTCTCCACCATCACGCAGGTGGGGCAGGCGTCGGAAAGCGCCCGGGACGCACTGGACAACATCCTCTTCTTCACGGCGCTGATCGCGGTGAATCTGGCGGTGATGAATCTTTTGCCCCTTCCGGCGCTGGACGGCGGGCGGGTGCTGTTTTTAACGGTGGACGCCATCGCCATGGCGCTCTTTAAAAAGCGCATTCCTGAAAAATACGAAAACGCCATCAATTACGGCGGTCTGGTAGTATTGCTGGGCTTTATGCTGATTGTGACGCTTCACGACGTTTCCCGGCTGTTCGGCTGAGGGAGGGAGTACCGATGACAAAGCAATTGCTGGTGGGCACTGTGGCCGTGGGCGGCGGCGCGCCGGTTAGTATTCAGTCCATGTGCAGCACAAGAACCGACGACGTGGCGGCTACTGTGGCCCAAATCAAAGCGCTGGAGAATGCCGGGTGCGAGCTGATTCGGGTGGCCATTCCCGACAGGGCGGCGGCAGAGGCCGTGGATAAAGTTAAAGAGCAAATTTCCATTCCCCTGATCGCCGACATTCACTTTAATTACAAATTTGCGCTGACGTGCGCGGAGCGGGGGATTGACGCAATCCGCATCAATCCCGGCAACATCGGCGGAGCCGAAAAGGTGAAGGCGGTGGCGGACATCTGCCGCCAGAAGCGCATCCCCATTCGCATCGGCGTGAACGGCGGGTCGCTGGAGCGGGAGCTGCGGGCAAAATACGGCGGAGTGACGGCGGAGGCGCTGGTGGAAAGCGCGTTGGGCCATGCGGCCCTGTTAAACCGGTTTGACTTTGACGACATCTGCATCTCCGTGAAATGCTCCGACGTGCCGCTGACCATTGCGGCCTATCGGCTGCTTTCAGAGCGGACGGAGTATCCGCTTCACTTGGGCGTTACCGAAGCGGGCACGCCGTCCATGGGGCTTGTGAAGTCTGCCATGGGCATCGGCGGACTGCTGTGCATGGGCATTGGAGACACCATCCGGGTGACGCTGACGGCGGACCCGGTGGAGGAGATTTACGCGGCGAAAAAAATCCTCCGGGCCGCGGGGCTGCGCCATGATGGCGTGAACCTGATTGCCTGCCCCACCTGCGGACGGACGCGCATTGATTTGATTCCTTTGGCGGAGGAGGTGGAGCGGCGGCTGGACGGCTGCCGCAAGCCCATTACCGTGGCGGTGATGGGCTGTGCCGTCAACGGTCCCGGCGAGGCCGCCGCCGCCGACATCGGCATCGCAGGAGGCGACGGGGAGGGCCTGCTTTTCCGAAAGGGAGAGGTCCTCTGCAAGGTTCCGCAGGAGCGGCTGGTGGACGCGTTGATGGAGGAGATTGAGAAGCTGTGAAAATCGCGGGGAAACCGGCGGTTTGGACGATACATTGAGAGCGGGTTAGGATTGAGAGAAGCTATGTCAAAAATCGCATTTTCCAACATATTTCCGGACGTAAGGCCGCTTCCGCCTCTAAGGGCGAAGCTGGACGGGGCCATGCTGGTCGGCGCGGCCATCGACAGGGCGGAGCGTACGATTGAGCTGCAAATGGAAACCCGGGCGGAGCTGGGCGGAGACGAGATTCGGGCGCTGGGACAGGAAATCTGCACGGCATACGGGTTTGCCGACGCGCGGATTGCCTGCGCGTGCTGTCCGATAGAGCCGGCGCGGGAAAAAACGCAGGGTGCGGCCCAAGCCGGATCGGACGGAGGGCGCGGCGGAGAGAAGAAACGAGACGGGGCCGTGGGCGAAGTGTTTTACGGGGAGAAAAAGCCCATTGGAAAAACCGTGCCTGTGGGGTCACTGGACCTGAAAACCGGAAAGGCCGCCGTCATCGGCAAAATTTTTGCCTTTGAATGCCGGGAGACGCGCCGCCCCGGACTTTGGCGCATGAGCCTGGACCTGACGGACTACACCGGGTCCCTGACGGTGCAGAAAAACCTCACCGCCGCAGAGGCCAGAAAGCTGGACGGAAAGCTGAAGCCCGGTATGTGGGTGGCGGTACAAGGAAAAATGGAGCCTACCTGGGACGGGAAAGACATCCAGATGGCCCCCTTCCTCATCCGTGCCGCCGCGCACAAGGAGCGGGAGGACACCGCTGAGGTAAAGCGGGTGGAGCTGCATCTGCACACCCGCATGAGCAGCATGGACGCGCTGACCGACCCGCAGGAGGTGGTACGTCAGGCTATCCGCTGGGGTCATCCCGCCATTGCCATCACGGACCACGGCGTGGCCCAGTCCTTTCCGGACGCGTGGCATGCCGCCGGGGACAAAATCAAGATTCTCTACGGCATGGAGGGCTATTTCATCAACAATCTGGACGACCGGGTGGCCGTCCACGGGTTGCAGGACTGCCCCCTTGACGGAGAGTTTGTGTGCTTCGACATTGAAACCACGGGCCTCAAGGTGATGCGGGAGGCGATTACGGAAATCGGCGCGGTGGTGCTGAAAAACGGGGAGATTACCGACCGGTTCCAGACCTTTGTGGACCCGGAGCGGCGGCTTACGCCGGAAATTATCGGCCTTACGGGCATTACCGATGACATGCTTCGCGGCGCGCCCAAGCTGAAGGACGCGCTGGTGGACTTTTTAAAGTTTGTGGACGGACGCCCGTTGGCGGCCCACAATGCGGAATTTGACATCGGCTTTATCCGGGAGGGCTGCAAAAAAACGGGCCTCTCTTTTCAGCCCACCTATATTGACTCGTTGATTCTGGCCCAGAACCTGCTGCCAAAGCTGAACAAGTACAAGCTGGACATTGTGGCCGAGGAGCTGGACCTACCCGCCTTCAACCACCACCGGGCCAGCGACGACGCGGCCACTGTGGGCTATATGCTGATTCCCTTCTTCAATATGCTGAAGGAAAAGGGGGTCTCCAATCTTCAGGGGATTAACCCCGAGATGGAAAAGCTGCGGCCCCTTGGAAGCAAGTCCAACCGCTTTCCAAAGCACATTATCCTGCTGGCAAAAAACAAGGTGGGTCTTAAAAACCTATACAGAATCATTACCGCGTCCAACCTAAATTACTTCAAGCGGGTTCCCACAGTGCCGAAAACTCTGCTGAATCAGCACCGGGAGGGAATCATTGTGGGTGCGGCCTGCGAGGCGGGCGAGCTGTTCCGCGCCGTGGCGGACCACAAGGACTGGGATGAACTGAAACGCATCGCATCCTATTATGACTATCTGGAAATCCAGCCAGTGTGCAACAACATGTTCATGCTGCGAAACGGGGACGTGCAGTCTGAAGAAGACCTGCGGGAGTTGAACAGGACCATTGTGCGGCTGGGCGACGAGTTGGGGAAACCAGTGTGCGCCACAGGAGATGTGCACTTCCGGGAGCCGGAGGACGAGGTATACCGCCACATTCTGCTGGCGTCGAAAAAATTCCCCGACGCGGATGCAAGCCTTCCCATCTATTTCAAGACCACCGACGAGATGCTTGCGGAATTCTCCTATCTGGGGAAGGAAAAGGCCTTGGAGGTGGTGGTGACCAATCCCCGGGCCGTGGCGGACAGCGTTGAAACATTTGAGCTGCTGCCAAAAGACCTGTATCCTCCACGCCTTGAAAACTCAGAAGAGGATTTGAACCGCATGGTTTGGGAAAAGGCCCGTGAGCTTTACGGCGAGGACCTGCCCTCGTTGGTGGAGGACCGCCTGAAGGTGGAGCTTGGCAGCATTCTGGGTAAGTACGACGTGGTGTATATGTCTGCCCAGAAGCTGGTGCAGCGGTCGCTGGAAAACGGATATCTGGTTGGTTCCCGTGGCAGCGTTGGCTCGTCGCTGGTGGCCTATATGTCCGGGATTACGGAGGTCAACTCCCTGCCGCCCCACTACCGCTGTCCCAAATGCAAACATGTGGAATTTATACAGGACGGGTCTTTTGGCTGCGGCGCGGACATGCCGGACAAGGACTGCCCGGCGTGCGGCGAAAAATACGTGAAGGATGGGTTCGACATCCCCTTTGAAACCTTTTTGGGCTTCGGCGGCGGAAAGGTTCCCGATATCGACCTGAATTTCTCCGGTGAGTATCAGGCGAAGGCCCACCGCCACGCCATCGAAATGTTCGGAGAAAAGCAGGTGTTCCGTGCCGGTACCATCGGGACACTTGCGGAAAAAACCGCCTACGGCATGGTTAAAAAGTATCTGGAAGAGAACGGAATGACCGCGGGCCGGGCGGAGGAAAACCGACTGACCACCGGCTGCGTGGGTGTTCGGCGCACCACGGGCCAGCACCCGGGCGGACTTGTGGTGGTGCCGGACGACATGGAAATCGAGGATTTCTGTCCCGTTCAGCACCCGGCGGACGACCCGGAGAGCGACATTATCACCACCCATTTTGAATACCACTGCATGGAGGACAACCTCCTGAAGCTGGACATGCTGGGGCACGACGATCCCACCATGGTTCGCATGATGGAGGACCTGACCGGCGTGGACCCCCGCTCCATTCCGCTGGACGACGAGGACACCATGTCCATCTTTATCTCCAGCAAAATCTTAGGCTATGAACACGACGATGTGGTGGGAGAGACGGGGGCTGTGGCTATTCCGGAATTTAACACCCGGTTTACCCGCCAGATGCTGGTGGACACCCATCCGAAGGATTTTAACACGCTGGTGCGTCTCTCTGGCTTTTCCCACGGCACGGATGTGTGGCTGGGCAACGCCCGGGATTTGATTCTGGATGGGACCGCCTCCGTTTTGGAGACGGTGGGCTGCCGCGACGACATTATGCTTTACCTGATTTCCATGGGCGTGGACGCGGAGCTGAGTTTTAAAATCATGGAGTCCGTCCGAAAAGGCAAGGTGAAAAAGGGCGGCTTCCCGGATGGCTGGGTGGATATTATGCGGGAGCACGACGTTCCCGAGTGGTATATCGACTCGCTTGCAAAAATCGGCTATCTGTTCCCCAAGGCCCACGCCGTGGCCTACGTCATGATGGCGTTTCGTATCGCGTGGTACAAGGTGCATGAACCGCTGGCGTTTTACGCCACGTTTTTTACCGTCCGGGCCAAGGCGTTTGACGCGGAGTATTGCTGCGCGGGTATGGACGCGGTGAAGCGGAAAATCCGGGAGATTGAGAATAACAAGGATGCAACGGCGGTGGAGCAGGATTTGATGACCACGCTGGAAGTGTGCTACGAATTTTATCTCCGGGGCTTCCACTTTGACACCATCAGCATTTACGAGTCCGAGGCCACAAAGTTCAAGGTGACGGAAAAGGGGCTTCTTCCGCCCTTTGCCGCAGTGCGGGGGCTGGGAGAGACAGCGGCGGCGGACACGGTGGAGAAGCGGAAGGGAAAGAGCTTCATCTCCATCGAGGAGTTTTCCATGTGCTGCAACAAGCTCTCCAAAACCCACATCGAGCAGCTCAAGAAGCTGGGGGCTTTTGCTGGTATGGCGGAAACCAGCCAGATTACGCTGTTTTAAAACAAAGGGATTCCCGCTTCGGCAGAGCCGGAGCGGGAATCCCTTTTTATATGACAAACATAGTATATGACGGGCGGAATTACTTCGCCGCCTGTTTCTGGATTTTTCTGAAATCACAGTCCCGCGCCAGCGGGCAGCTCTCGCACTTGGGGGACCGGGCGGTGCAGGTGTCCCGTCCGAAAAGCACCAAGCGGTGGCAGAAGTTGGAGGACTCCCGCGCCGGGAGAACCAGACGGAGCTGCCGTTCCACCTGAAGAGGGTCTTTACTGCCGTCCGTGATGCCGAGACGGCCGGTGATGCGAATACAGTGGGTGTCGCAAACGTAGGCGGGCTGGCCGTACACGTCTCCCAGAATCAGGTTTGCCGTCTTCCGGCCCACGCCGGGAAGGGCTGTCAGCTCATCCATGGTGGCGGGGACCTTTCCGCCGTGCTCCAAAATCAGCTTTTGGGCGCAGGCCACAATGTCTCGGGCCTTGCTGTTGAAAAAGCCACAGGAGCGGACGTACTGTCCCACCTCTGCCGCGTCCGCCTCCGCAAAGCTCTGAAGGGTTGGAAACCGGACGTACAGGGCTGGGGTAACCTGATTGACCCGTGCATCGGTGCACTGGGCGGCAAGCCGCACGGCAAACAGAAGCTCGTAATCCTTTTTGTAGTTTAAAGAGCACAGCGCATCCGGGTAAATGCCCTTCAGCGTTTCGATGATGCGCTTGATCGCCGCCTTTGCCTTCATACCGCTTCCTCCTTTTGCACCAAAACCGACTGACTTCGCACCAGTATAGCGCGTTTGGCGGCGCTTGGCAACCAATTTTCTATTTTAATGGTCCTTTTTGGGAGGTAATAGCGGAAAAGCGGACGTTTTCAAGCGAAGATGATTTTGTATTGCGGCGGGAAGGCGGGGTGTGCTATAATAGCCGCAGAGCGGCACCGGCACTTTGCCGTTACAGCACGTTTTTGATGCTGAACCGTTCTGTCTCCGAAAGCAGCCAAAGCTGGTGCCTGAGGCCCGCCAGATCCGCCATGCACTCAAGGTCCTGCACGGCGATTAGGGCTGCGCAGCGGCGATACAGGGCGTCCGCGCCGTCCACTACCTCATGCTCTGCCGTGATGTGAAGATAGGTTTGGCGCTCGGACCAGTCCTCGTAGCTTTGGGAGACGAGGTCTTCCGCCTGCTTCCAGTTTTCGGTGCTTACAGCTTCCTCTGCCTGCTCCAGCTGGGACTGCCAGCGGGTCACGTCCCGCTCCATGGCGCGGCAGTTCAGCACCGAGACGGCCAGAATCGCCGTCAGAAGAAAAATGGGGATTAGCCACGATTTCATTTGGAGTTCTCCTTTGGAATGCAGTTGATATTTCCGCCGCCGTCAAGGGTCAGCAAGAAAATATCGCGGTAGTCTTTCAGGCCCTGTCGGCGTACCTGCTTTTTCAGCCAGTCCATTGTTTTTTCGCACAGCTCAAGATTCCGGGAGATGAGCCGCCCGTCGTTCACCAGAACCACGGGGAGGGAGATACTGTCCGCCGCTTTTACGCCCAGATCGTCCGACGACGGCGGCTGGGTTTGAGGCCAGGGCAGGACCGAGAGCTGGCCGGAGTTTTCGAGAATCGCGTATTTTACGTCTTTGATATCGCAGATGCCCTGCCCTCGCAGCTCTTCCAGCAGCTCGTCGATGGTGAAGCGGTTTTTCCGCATCGCGTCCTGACGGAGCTTGCCGTGGTCGATCAGCACGGTGGGAGACCCGCACAAAAGCCGACGGATGCGCAGGGAATAAAGAGACGACTGGCTTAATAGCATGGAGAGAGACAGAAGCGTTAAAATCGGGATGATGCCCGAGAGCAGAGGAATTCCAAAATCCTGCATGGGCACTGCGGCCAGATCCGAGAGCATCATGGTCAGCACCAGCTCGCTGGGCTCCAACTCGCCGATCTGTCGTTTGCCCATGAGCCGCAGCCCGGCGGTGATGAAAAAATAGAGAATCACAGTCCGCAAAAACGCGGTGGCCATAAGCACATACCCCCTTTCTCTCAGTATTTACCGGAAGAAGCGGGCGTATGCGGCGAAAAGGATTTTACCTGTCGGAGAATGGCCTATATCTCAGTCTAGCGCGCTGCCCGAAGAGGCGCGGGTCAAAGCGGACGAAGAATAGGGTACGCCCCAACGATGGGAACCGGCAATCTTGAACAGCGGATAAGGCTCCGCCCGGAGGCGGGGATTATCATAAATCGTTCCAAGTCGCAGAAGGAGAAAGGAGGCTTACGGGGAACCCCGTCAAAAGCGCCATGTGCCCGCAGGCTCAGCCTGCGGGATAACGAGGAGAGGGGAGTATCGAGAATTCGGCGGATGCCCCTCCGCATCCACGGATGTGTCACGCAGTTGCGAAATATGCGGGCGACCGCAAAACAAAAAGACTGCGACCGTGGGAAAAGCGACAAATCGTCTGCGCGTTTGTCCTTTTGATATCCGGGCCTGAAAATCGGGACCGGCAGATGCTTCGCGGCCTTTTTGGCCTGCGAAAGACAAATTGAATATCAGGAGGATTATCATTTATGTGTGGAATTATCGGTTATTCGGGCGGCGCACAGGCCGCCCCGATTTTGCTGGATGGTCTGGAGCGGATGGAATACCGGGGGTACGATTCCGCCGGTGTGGCCGTGCGGTCAGAAACACAGGGCCTTCAGGTGAGAAAGTCCAAGGGCCGGCTGAAGGTCCTCAGCGACATGCTCCACGGCGGGGCGGATCTGGAGGGGACTCTCGGCGTGGGCCACACCCGCTGGGCCACTCACGGTGAGCCTAACGACGCGAACGCGCATCCCCATGTCAGCGAAAGCGGGAACATCGCGCTGGTTCACAACGGCATTATTGAAAACTATATGGAGATCAAGGAGCATCTTCAGAAGCTGGGCGTTAAGTTTGCTTCGGATACCGACTCGGAGGTGGTGGCTCAGCTATTGGAGTTCCACTACAACGAGTGCCATAATATGCTGGAGGCCGTGGGCCGCGTGCTGCGGCGCATTGAGGGCTCCTATGCCTTCGGCATCATCTGCTCCGACTATCCGGATGCGCTGATTGCCGCACGGAAGGACAGTCCGCTGATTCTGGGCTATGGCAAGGACTGCAATTTCATTGCCTCCGACGTGACGGCAGTGATTAAATACACCCGGGACGTGGCCTATATGGACGACGGGGAAATTGCGGTGGTTACACCCCGGGGCATCGACGTGTTCGACGGCGAGCTTGTCCCCGTGGAGAAAACTCGCCGCACCGTGGACTGGGATGTGTCCGCCGCTGAAAAGGGGGGCTATCCCCACTTCATGCTCAAGGAGATTATGGAGCAGCCGGAGGCCGTTCGCCGCACCGTCTCGCCCCGTATCCGAGAGGACAGGGTTGTTTTGGACGATGTGAAGCTGACCCGGGAGTATGTGGAAAATGTATCCCGCATCTTTGTGATTGCCTGCGGCTCCAGCTATCATGTGGGCATGGTAAGCAAATATATCTGGGAGAAGCTTCTGCGCCGTCCTGTGGAGGTGGTGCTGGCCAGCGAATTTCGGTACTGCGACCCGCTGGTGGATGAGCGCTCTCTGGTGGTGGTCATCAGCCAGTCCGGCGAGACGCTGGACACCATGGCCGCCATGCGGGAGGCTAAACGCCGGGGCGGGCGGACGCTGGCCATTGTCAACGTGGTGGGTTCCTCCATCGCGCGGGATGCGGACGATGTGCTGTATACCTGGGCGGGGCCGGAAATCGCCGTGGCCACCACCAAGGCATATTCCACCCAATTGGCCCTGATGGATTTGGTGGGGCTGTATCTGGGCGATTTGCTGGGCACGGTTTCAAAAGAAGCGTACGCCGCCGCCGTGGAGGGCATCCAGTGCCTACCTCAACAGATGTCGGCGCTTTTGAAGGACACAGAGGATGTGAAATATTTTGCATCCCGGTACTTCAATCACGACTCCATTTTCTTCATCGGACGGAATCTAGACTATGCCATGGGCATGGAAGGGTCTCTGAAGCTGAAGGAAATCAGCTATATTCATTCGGAGGCCTATGCCTCCGGTGAGCTGAAGCACGGCACCATTTCCCTGATTGAGCCGGGAACGCTGGTGGTGGCGCTGGGAAGCTATGCGCCGCTGTTCGACAAGGCCATGAGCAACGTGGTGGAGGTGAAGGCCCGGGGGGCGGAGGTGCTGGCCCTGACCACTGTTCGCCACAGAGAAAAAATGGAGAAGACGGCAGACGCTGTGCTTTCTGTGCCGGAGACGGCGGAGATGCTTCAGCCCTCTCTGGGCGTGCTGCCACTTCAACTGTTTTCCTATTACGTGGCGTTGCAGCGGGGCTGTGATATTGATAAGCCTCGGAACCTTGCGAAGTCTGTTACCGTGGAATAAAGGCTAAAATATATGGAAAGCGCTTCCCGCCTGTGGCGGGAAGGGCTTTTTGTCGGCTGGGAGCATTTTACATCAGTCCAAACGTCCGCAGCAGGAAGGTCCAGCAGAAAATCGTGAAGATGGACGTGACTGTGGTGGAGCACACGAGCTGCCCGGCTAGAGGGCCGTCGGCCCCCATGGCCACGGCCATGGGGTAGGAGGCCACAGCCGTGGGTGCGGCAAAGAAAATCATGAGCGCGCACAAGGCCCCGTCACGAAAGCCCAGGGCAATAGTCAAAGGCAGGAAGATCAAAGGAATCACCACCATCCGGGCCAGCACCGCCAGAATTAGCGTGCGGCGGTTGGAAAGAGTCTGGCTCAGGTCCAGACTGACGCCCAGAGAGATGAAGGCGATGGTGGTGGTGACCCCTGCTACGTCGCTGACCACGGTATAGAGGAGGTCCGGAATCCGGATATTCAGGGTCAGCAGCGTCAGCGCCAAAAGCGTTGCGATAATCATGGGATTTTTAAGTATAGAGAGAAACAAGTTTTTCAGGTCAGCCTTCCCAGAGCGGTTCAGCTCCAGAATCAGCGTGGAGAAAATGTTTACCAGCGGCACAATCAGCGCGCCGAACAGGGCAACAATGCCGATGCCCGCGCTGCCTGAGCCAAAAATAGAGGTTCCAACCGCAATTCCGAATAAAATGTAATTGGGCCGAATCATCGCCTGACCCACCGCTGCGGCACTGTCTCCGTCCGGAAGCAGTTTGCGGGGAAGAAGCAAGCCAGCCACGAAAAAAAGAAGCAGTATGCACAGCAGTATATACAGAAAGCCCCATCCGTCAAAATGGTGAAGCACATCGGATTCATAAATGTTTTTAAAAAGTAGCGTGGGCATAAACAGGCGAAAACATAGACCATCCACCTTTCGCATGGTGGGCCGGTCCACCACCTTACATGTTCGGACCAAAACACCGATTCCCATAAACAATGCCAGAGGAAGAACGACGCGCAACGCCGTCATAAAGTTTTCAAACACGGTGAAGCCTCTCCTTTGCGTAATACATCTTATAAAGTACCATGAAATTCACATGAAATTTATCATAACACCTTTGCCGCCCTGCCGCAACCACCTTTCTCCAGAAGAAGAAAAAAGTTCTTGACAAACGGGATGGGGTATGGTAGTCTAACAAAGCTGTCCGGGAGGGCGGCGC
>NZ_DALZOY010000020.1:0-34908 GCF_032018205.1 Oscillibacter sp.
AGGTGATGGATTTGGAGGACGCGGTGCGCGTGCTGTGGAAGGCGGGGATTTACGCCGAAAGCGGCATGGGCTGCACAGGCCCGCTCGTCATGATGAGCGAGGCCAACAGTGAGCGGTCTATGGAACTTCTGAGAAAAGCCGGCTACGTGGGCTGAGGGGGAAGAAAATGAAAGTCAACGACCTGATTGAAAAGTGCGAGAAGGAGTTAAGCTGGGATGATTTGGTAGACCTTGTGGCGAACCACAACCGGCAGGTGGATTTACTTTTCGTCGAAAAGCAGACCGACGAGGACGGCTATCTCACATGGGACTCGGAAAACTGGACCTCAGTGGACGGCAAGCGGTTTATTCGCAGCTATTCTTTGGAGGGCCGGGCCCTGTCCGACTATTCCGGGTACAACAAGTACGACATGTTGGGCTACTTTCAGCCCGAATCGGCAAAAGAGGTGCGGCTGAACTAAAGCCGCAGATCAGGGAGGACGGCACAAGCCGTCCTCCTTTTTTGCGGAGCGGCAGACCGGAAAAAGGGGAGGATATGGGAAATGCCGTGCGTCCGGGAATTTTCCGGATACATTTCATATTTTCACTTGCATGATGGGGAAAAAGCATATATAATACAATCGATTGTAGATTTATGTCTACCATCCCAGAAAAATGGAAATTCCGGCGGTCCTGCCGGATCGGAGCGAGGTGCGTATATGATCCGTCTGAAGGACGTGGAAATGGAATATGACAACGGCACGCAGGCCATCCGGGGCATTACACTCACCATCGAGGACGGCGAGTTCATCTTTTTGGTTGGGCCCTCCGGCGCGGGTAAATCGACGATTATCAAGCTGCTTACGGGGGAGGTGGAGCCTACTCGGGGCCGGGTGATGATCAACGGGTTTTCCGTCAGCAATATCACCGATAAGCAACTGCCCCTGATGCGGCGGACCGTGGGTGTGATTTTTCAGGATTTCCGCCTGATTGAGAAGAAAACGGTGTATGACAATCTGGCGTTTGTCATGCGGGCTGTGGGCATGGGGGAGAAGGAGCTGCGCAAACGGATTCCCTATGTATTGAAGCTGGTGGGGCTGGATGAAAAGGCTTCCCATTTCCCCACCGAGCTTTCCGGCGGCGAGCAGCAGCGGGTTGCCATCGCCCGGGCGCTGGTGAACAACCCCACCACCATTATTGCAGACGAGCCCACCGGCAATCTGGACCCGGACCGGTCGCTGGAGCTAATGCGGCTGTTGGTAAAAATTAACACATTGGGGACCACCGTGGTGGTGGTTACCCACGAAAAGGATCTGGTGGACCGCTTTGAAAAGCGTGTTATCACCATCGACGGCGGCCGTATCATCAACGATTCCGTAGGGCGCTATGTGGGAGGACATATCCATGGGAAGGCATAATTTCCGCTATTTTTTCCACGAGGGCGTTTCCAATATGTTCAGCCATGGATTTATGTCCTTTGCGGCCGTGGGCGTCACCGTGGCCTGCCTTTTGATTATGGGTACATTTTCTCTGGTGGCGGTGAATGCCAACCAGCAGCTTCGGGATATGGAGCGGGACAACGAAATCCTCGCGTATGTGGACGAGAGCTACACCACCCAGCAGGCCCGGCTGCTCCAAAGCAAGATTGAGGCCCAGCCGAACGTGGCCTCCGCCACCTTCATCACGAAGGAAGAGGCCACCAAGAATTTTCAGGAGAAATACACCGACGAGTCGGCGTTTCAGGATCTGGACCCGGAGATTTTCCGGGACCGGTTTGCCGTGAAAACCGTGGACATCCGGCTGACGGGAGAGACGAAGGACGCCGTGGAGAAGGTGGAGGGCATTGCGGAAGTCACTGCCTACGAGGAGTTTTCCGACGGGCTGATTACCGTGCGGAACATCGCCACGGTGGTGTGCGTGACACTGATTGTGATTTTGCTGGTGGTGTCCGTGTTCATCATGTCCAACACTATCAAGCTCACCACCTTTGACCGGCGGGAGGAAATTGCCATCATGCGCATGGTGGGCGCTACCAACGGTTTTATCCGCTGGCCCTTTGTATACGAGGGCTTTATGCTGGGCATCACCGGCGCGGTCGCGGCCTTCCTGCTGCAATGGACGCTGTATGAGGCCGTGGCCCGGGGAGTGGAGAGCAGCGATACGCTTCAGCTTATCAACGTGATGAGCTTTGGGGAGCTTTGGCTCCCTGTGGCGGCCACGTTTTTGGTGGCCGGAATTGTCGTGGGCGTGGGAGGCAGTCTGTCCGCCATCCGGCGGTTTTTACAGGTGTAAACCGTGCCTTACGAAACATGCGGAAGGGTGGAACATTGATGAGACGGATGAAGCGCCTCACGGCGGGCTTGATGGCTCTTTTGGTAATCTGCACTGCGGTGCTGCTGCCCCAGCCTGCGGCCGCCGTGAAGCAGGCGGATATCGACGCACTGAAAACCAGCGCCACCGATTTGAACAAGCAGAAAAAGGAATTGAAGGCAAAGCTTTCGGCTCTGTCCAATGATAAGGCGCAGGTCATGAAGAAGAAGGAGCTGCTGGATCAGCAGATTGCCGTGCAGGTAAAGGAAATCGGCAACGTGGAGACGCAGATTTCCACCTATGCCGACCTGATTACCCAGACTCAGGCGGAGCTGGCCGACGCGCAGGAGCGGGAAGCTGCTCAGTACGAGTTATTCTGCCGCCGGGTGCGGGCCATGGAGGAGGGGGGAACCGTTAGCTATTGGTCCGTCCTCTTTAAGGCCGACAGCCTTACGGACCTTCTGGACCGGCTGAACGCAGTGAATGAGATTATGTATGCGGATCAGGCGGTGATTGACCAGCTCAAGGCCCTTCAGGAGGAAATTTCGGAGAAGGAAGCGCAGCTTACCGCGTCCAAAGCCGACGCGGAAGCAGCAAAGAAAGAGCTTGTAGCCAAGAAATCCGAACTGGAGGCCCAGCGTACGGAGGCCAACGACCTCATTCGCCAGCTTGCCAGCGACCAGAACGAGACGGAGGCCGAGATCGACGGTCTTGCAGAGGAGCAGGAGTCCATCCAGAAAGAAATTCAAGAGCTGAGCCGCAAGCTTGCGGCGGAGCAGGCCGCAGCCAACGGAGGAAAGCCCTCCAACGCAGCTCTTGGCGGCTACATCTGGCCGGTGGACAGCCGGTATATCACCTCCACCTTTGGCGGACGTTCGTCTCCGGGGGGCATCGGCTCCACAAACCACAAGGGAATTGACATCGGACGTGTGGGCTATACCACCACCATCCACGCCGCCAAGGCAGGAACCGTGATCGTGGCCCAGCGCTCCAGCTCCTACGGCAATTACGTGGTCATTTCCCACGGCGGAGGCAACACCACCCTGTATGCCCATATGAGCAGCCTTGGAACTACCTCCGGGTCTTATGTGAATCAAGGCGATTCCATCGGCGTCACCGGCTCCACCGGCAACTCCACCGGGCCGCACCTCCACTTTGAGATTTCAGAGAACGGCGTGCGCATCAATCCACTGAATTATCTCACCGGTTATTCTCTCTCCCGCTGATTTCTCAGCATAAGAAGCCCTCCTGTCCCATAGAAATGGGACGGGAGGGCTTTTGCGCCTGCCGAAGCGATTTGCTCCGGCACGGAAGGGTCGCTCCGAGTTTCCCACGGGAGGGCAGGGAGGTTGACATGATTGGATTTGTGGCATGGACGGAGGAAAAAGCGCCCCGCCGGGCGGGTGAATCTGCGATTTTACGAATGCGGTTTCTGGAGGTGCGGCTACTTCGCCGGAAAAATACTCCGGCTGCCGTTTTGCGCCGCAGGGCGGCGGGGGCCGCGAAAAAGCTTCAAAAAGTGGGCGTTACCCGTGCGGTATTTCCGGAGGCGTTTCCCTATGAGGCAATTTTTGCGAAATACGGTGTGCTTCCCGTGGAAGTGACGCGCCTATACCGCAGTATCGCCGGGGAGTGGCTTCGGGCTGAACTTGCAAGCAGGGAAATTTCAGGGGCAACCAGAGTGGCGGTGTGCGCCGACTATCTTACGGGAGAACTGGTCCGGGCGGTGACGGAACTGAGTCTGCGCTACCGTTATGTGCTGCTGGACATTCCGGACGGCGGGGAAGAGCTGGCCCGCCAGCTTCGGCGGGAATTTGGCGTGTCGCTGTTGCTGCGTCCCGCCCCGGCGCAGTTGGAAGCGGCAGAAGCACTGCTGCTGTTCGCGCCCAGACCGGAGCTGCACTGCGCAGTGACCTTGCCGCTGTACGACGGCGCGCCGATCCCCGCGTATGTGACTCTAAACGTCCCAGTTCAGGCAGAACGGATGCCCCATGGCTGCCGCCGGGACCAGTTGTTTGCCGCTTTATGTTCTGCCGGCGCGCTGCGTGCGGAGCAGATTGAAGTGCGGGTGAGCTGACCGTCCGCCCGGTTGGAGCAGGGACCGGCGCCAACCGGGCGAGGCCTGTCGCATTTTGATGCAGCCGGGATTTTTCCTGGCTTTTCAGTGGCGTTAGAGCGGCAAAAAACCCGGTTTTGGCGCAAAATCGTTGACTTGAATTGTTTGACGGCGTATGATATACTCACTTTCACATCAAAATCCGGGGCCTACCTATTTAATGTATCGGCTGCCCGTTTTGAAATTTGAGGGAGAGGAGCGGGGCCGTGGAGCGAATTTCAAGCAGAAAAAACCCTCTCTGCCTGAAGCTGAAAAAGCTGGCGGCAGACGGCGCGTTTCGCCGGGAGACAGGCCTCTTCCTCTGCGACAGTCCAAAGCTTGTGGAGGAGGCTCTCCGCTGGGCAGACGAGACGGTGGACACCGTGGTGACCACACCGGGGCGGGTCTTGGATGGCCTGCCGCCCTCCGTCCGGACAGTGGAGGTGACGGAGGCCGTGATGGAATCCATCGCCCCCAGCAAAACGCCCCAGGGCGTATTGGCCATTTGCCGAATGCGGGAGACGGCCCTGCCCGAAACGCTGGATGGCAGGCGCTACGTGGTGCTGGACGGGGTGCAGGACCCCGGTAACGTGGGCACCATTCTCCGCACGGCGGACGCCTTTTGGGCGGACGGGCTGTTTCTGGTGAACGGCTGCGCCGACCTCTACCATCCTAAAACTCTGCGGGCCGGCATGGGCGCGGCGTTCCGCTGCCCGGTGTGGACCTGCGGCGCGGCGGAAGTCGCCGCACTGCTGAATAAAAGCGGCATTCCGCTTTACGGCGCGGCTCTGCAATCGGACACGCGGGACATTCGGGATTTGGACTATACCCGTGCCGCCGCCGCCATCGGCAGCGAGGGCCGAGGCCTTTCTCAGGAAATGCTTGCCCTTTGCACCGCCACGGTAAAAATCCCCATGAATGAGCGCTGCGAGTCCCTGAATGCGGCGGCGGCCGCCGCCGCGCTGCTGTGGGAGATGGCCCGGGGCCGGGGATAGAGGAGGGACGGACATGTCCATGCTGAAATACTGGGTCTGGCTTTCCCGGCTGGAAGGCGTCGGCAGTCAGACGAAGCTCTCACTTCTGGAGCGCTTTCCCACGCCGGAGGATATTTACTGCGCCGACCGGGATGAGCTGTTGCTTACGGAGGGGATCTCCCGCCGTGAAGCGGAGGTTTTGGGGAAGAAGGATTTGGCGGAAGCGGACCGGATTCTGGCGGACTGTGAGCGTCTGGGCCTGCATTTGCTGACGCTTCATGACGCCGCTTATCCCGTCCGCCTGCGCAGTATTTACGACCCGCCTTGCCTTTTGTACATCCGGGGCAGGCTTCCCGCGGTGGACGAGCTGCCCGCCGTTGCCGTGGTGGGGACGCGGAAGGCTTCGCCCTATGGCATCCGCTGTGCGGAGGATTTGTCCTTCGGCCTTGCGGAGGCAGGAGCGGTGGTGGTCACGGGCTTGGCCCGTGGCATCGACTCCGTGGCCGCGCAGGGCGCACTTCGGGCGGGCGGCTCGGTCATCGGTGTACTGGGCGGCGGAATCGACGTGATTTACCCAAGGGAAAACGGGTGGCTGTATGAAGACGTGGCGGCTGCGGGCTGTCTTGTTTCCGAGTATCCGCCGGGTGCGGAGACGCTGCCCGGTCATTTTCCCATCCGCAACCGCATGATCTCCGGCCTGAGCGTGGCCGCACTGGTGGTGGAAGCCCCGACTCGCAGCGGCGCGCTGATTACCGCCGGAATGGCACTGGATCAGGGGCGGGACGTATTTGCCGTCCCCGGTCCCATTTACGCGGAAAACAGCAAAGGCTGCAACCGCCTGATACGGGACGGAGCTATGGTTGCGGCGGAGCCGTGGGACATTCTGCGGGAGTATGAGGCGCTGTTTCCGGGTAAACTGCGCGGGCAGACCCGCGCCGCCGCACCGCCGCCCCCGGAAAAGCAGCCGGGACAGCCCGTAGAGGCGGCGATTCCCGCCTTGCCCGCCCTCTCCGTCAAAGACGCGGGACTGACCGACGATCAGATTCTGATTTTGCAGACGCTGACGGAGGAGCCCATGGCGGTGGACGATTTGGCGGAGCTGACGGAGCTGCCCGTGCGGCGGGTGCTCTCAGCCCTGACTATGCTGGAAATCGACGGATTTGTAACCCAGCGGGAGGGCAAGCGGTATGTCCGCGCCGTGACCCTCATCCCATAAATTTTTAATCACAACTCAACTCCCGCAAAGTTTTGGAGGTAACTATGGCAAAGCAGAGCCTGGTCATCGTGGAATCTCCCGCGAAGGCCAAGACCATTGAAAAATATCTGGGAAAGGATTTCCGCGTAAAGGCGTCCATGGGCCATCTGCGGGATCTGCCCAAGAGTACGCTGGGCGTGGACGTGGAGCGGGATTTTGACCCGGTGTACCAGCCCATCAAGGGCAAGGAGGACATCATCGGCGACTTGAAAAAGTCCGCCAAGTCCGCCGACACCGTATATCTCGCAACCGACCCCGACCGGGAGGGCGAAGCGATTTCATGGCACTTAAAGCAGCTTTTGAACCTGCCGGATGAAAAGACTCGCCGGGTGACCTTTAACGAGATTACTAAAAAGGTGGTGCAGGAGTCCATCCAGCGGCCCCGGGACATCGACCAGAATCTGGTGGATGCCCAGCAGGCCCGGCGCATTCTGGACCGCATCGTGGGCTATCAGCTCAGTCCCCTTTTGTGGAAGAAAATCCGCCGGGGTCTTTCCGCCGGGCGGGTCCAGTCCGTGGCAACCCGGATGGTGGACGACCGGGAGCGGGAGATCGAGGCATTTCAGCCTGAGGAATACTGGACGCTGGACGCGTTTTTACGCACCGACGACGGAAAGAAGACCGAATTTACCGCCCATTACCACGGCAGAGACGGCAAGAAGGTCGAGCTGAAGTCCGCGGACGAAGTGGAGTCCGTGGTGGAGGAGACGAAGAGTCAGGCATTTGCGGTCAAGTCCGTGAAGCGGACGGATAAGCAGCGCAGCCCCTCTCCGCCGTTTACCACCTCCACCCTCCAGCAGGACGCGTCCCGGAAGCTGAGCATGACCCCCCGGCGCACCATGGCCATTGCCCAGCAGCTCTATGAGGGCGTGGACATCGCGGGCGAGGGCGCGGTGGGCCTGATCACCTATATGAGAACCGATTCTCTGCGCATCAGCGAGGAAGCGCAGGCAGCCGCCAAGAGCTTCATTCTCAGCCGGTACGGAAAAGAATACTACCCCGCGCAGGTTCGCCACTATAAGGCCAAGGCCAACGCACAGGACGCGCATGAAGCCATCCGTCCCAGCAGCGTGGAGCTGACACCGGAGCAGGTGAAGGGCGACCTCACCGGGGAGCAGTATCGGCTATACAAGCTGATTTGGAGCCGCTTTTTGGCAAGCCAGATGGAAAACGCCGTGTACGACAGCGTGTCCGTGGACATTGCCGCCGGAGAGCACATCTTCCGCGCCACCGCCTCGGGCCTGAAATTCGCGGGTTACACCGCCGTTTACGAAGAGGGTAAGGACGAGGAGAAGGAAGAAAAGGAATCTCCCCTGCCTGCCCTGCGGGAGGGAGAGGCATTGGGCCTGAAGGAGTTCCGCAGGGATCAGCACTTCACCCAGCCCCCCGCCCACTATACCGACGCAACGCTGATTCGCGCCATGGAGGAGCAGGGCATCGGTCGCCCTTCCACCTACGCGCCCACCGTTTCCACCATCCTTGACCGGGAATACGTGGTGAAGGAGGGGAAATACCTCAAAATCACCAACCTTGGCCGGGTGGTGACGGATTTGATGAAGCAGCGCTTTTCCGACATTGCGGACTTGCAGTTTACCGCCCACATGGAGCGGAAGCTGGACTCTGTGGAGGAGGGAATGACCCCGTGGAAGGGCGTTTTGCGGGAATTTTACGGCGATTTTGAACAGAGCCTGAAAGACGCGGAAACAGCGCTTGAAGGGACCCGTATCAAGGTGCCCGACGAAGTGAGCGAGGAAATCTGCCCCGAATGCGGGCGAAATCTGGTGGTAAAGTCCGGGCGGTTCGGGCGGTTTTTGGCATGCCCGGGCTATCCCGATTGCAGCTTCACCATGCCGCTGGTGGTGGTGATGCCGGGCCGCTGCCCCAAGTGTGGCGGGCGGATTATGAAGCGCTCCGGCGTGAGTAAGAAGTCTGGCAAGCAGTATAATTACTATTGCTGCGAGCACCGCAGCGCCAAGGATGAAGCCGCCAAGTGCGACTTTATGACATGGGACGTGCCGGTGAAGGACGACTGCCCCGTGTGCGGGCAGACCATGTTCAAGCGGTCCGGGCGGGGCTATAAGCGGCCCTATTGCGTCAACCCCGCCTGCTCCAACTTCCTGCCGGAGGACCAGCGGGGCTATCCCAAGAAAACTGCCGACGAGGGCGGAGAGTCTGCCGGGAAAGCTGCGGACGCCGAAAAGAAACCCGCCGCGAAGAAACCGGCTGCAAAAGCAGCCGCAAAAAAGCCTGCGGCAAAGAAAACGGCGGCAAAGAAAACGGCGGCTAAGAAAACAACCGCTAAAAAGCCCGCCTCCAAAAAGACGGCGGCCGGAACTGCTGCCGCCAAAAAGAAGGCCCCGGCGAAAACCGCAAAAAAGCCGGTCGATCCGGCCGCTGAAACGGAAGAGACGGCGGAGAAAAAGACGGCTGTGAAAAAAGCGGCGACAAAGAAGCCTGCCGCGAAGGCGGCGAAAAAACCCGCCGGGAAAAAGGCCGTCTCCGACGAAGAAATCTGATTTGCCCCGCGCCATATCGGCGCGAAGCGCCCCACGCGGGGGCCGGGCATGCGAAAGGACACACGTATGAACGTATCGGTCATCGGAGCGGGCCTTGCTGGGAGCGAAGCCGCCTGGCAGCTGGCCCGCCGGGGCGCCCATGTGACGCTTTTGGAGATGAAGCCGCAAAAGAAAAATCCTGCCCATGTGACGGACGATTTCGCGGAGCTGTGCTGCTCCAATTCCCTGCGCAGCGACCAGTTGGAAAACGCCGCGGGTCTTTTGAAGGAAGAACTGCGGCGGCTGGGGTCGCTGGTGATTGCCTGCGCCGACGAAACCCGGGTGGAGGCAGGCGGTGCGCTGGCGGTGGACCGTCAGGGCTTTTCCGCGCTGGTGACAGAACGGATTAAGGCGTGTCCCAATATCACCGTGGTTCCCGGCGAGGTGACGGAGCTGCCGGAGGGCGAGGTACTGGTTGCCTCCGGCCCCCTGACCTCCGACGCGCTGGCAGAGCGCCTGCAATTGCTTCTGGGCACGGACACCGCTCTGCATTTTTACGATGCTGCCGCGCCACTGATTTCAGCGGACAGCGTGGATATGGACCGCGCGTGGCTGGGGTCCCGGTATGGGAAGGGTTCGGCGGATTATGTCAACTGCCCTATGACGAAAGAGGAGTACGACGCGTTCTGGCAGGCCCTTACCGCCGCCGAGGAGGTGCCGGTTCACGGGTTCGAGGACCAGAAGGTGTTTGAGGGCTGTATGCCCGTGGAGGTCATGGCCCGCCGGGGGCATGACACGCTGCTTTATGGGCCGCTGAAGCCACGGGGGCTGGACGATCCCCGCACGGGGCGCTGGCCCTATGCGGTGGTGCAGCTTCGCCGGGACAATGCCGACGGCAGCGTTTACAATCTGGTGGGATTTCAGACCCATTTGAAGTTTCCGGAGCAGAAGCGGGTGTTTTCCATGATTCCCGCTTTGCATCGCGCGGAGTTTTTGCGCTACGGCGTGATGCACCGCAATACATTTTTGGACTCGCCCCGCCTGCTGGATCGGTATTATCGGCTGAAAAAGGAGCCGCGTGTTACATTTTCCGGGCAGATGACCGGGGTGGAGGGCTATGTGGAGTCCTGCGCCAGCGGGTATCTGGCGGCGGTGGAGCTGACGCGCCGTCTGCGGGGGCTGCCGCCTTTGGACTTTCCCCGGGAAACCGCCATCGGCGCGCTGGGGCTGTACGTCTGCGACCAGTCGGTGGTCCGGTTCCAGCCCATGAACGTCAACTTCGGAATTATGCCGCCTTTGGACCATCGGGTCAAGGGGAAGCGGGATAAAAATACGGAGATTTCCCTCCGGTCGCTGAATATCATAGATGGCCTGCGGGAAGAGGCGCTCCGTTAGAGAGATTTTGCGCCCGCGGGCGCGGCGAAAGGGATGGCTGCATGAAAATCATCGTGGATGCAATGGGCGGGGACAACGCCCCGGTTGAAATTGTAAAGGGCGCGCTGGCGGCCCACAGGGCCTACGGCACAGAAATCGTGCTGGTGGGCCGGGCGGCGCAGGTGCTGGGGGCCGTGGAGGGCTGCGGCGAAAAAACCCTGCCTGCCGGGGTGCAGATTAAAGACGCGTCGGAGGTGGTGGAAATCGCCGACGACCCCGCAACAGCGTTTAAAAAGAAGAAGGACTCGTCCCTCACTGTGGGGCTGAACATGCTGAAGGAGGGGCTGGGAGACGGGTTTGTCTCTGCCGGGTCCACCGGGGCGCTTCTGGTCGGGGCGACGCTTGTGGTAAAGCGCATCCGGGGCGTGCGCCGGGCGGCGCTGTGCCCGCAGATTCCCGTGCTGGGGGGAAAGGCCGTGCTGTGCGACGCGGGGGCCAACGCGGAGTGCACGGCAGAGTATCTGCTGCAATTTGCGTTCCTTGGCAGTTTGTACGCCCAGAAGGTCATGGGTGTGGAGCGTCCCCGTGTGGGTCTTTTGAACATTGGCGCAGAGAGCGAAAAGGGCGACGCCCTGCGCCATGAAACTTATGCCGTGCTGGAGGAGACGGCCCGCGCGGGCCGTTTGAACTTCATCGGAAACATCGAGGCATCCGACGCTATGCTTGGCGGGGCGGACGTGATTGTGGCGGACGGTTTCACCGGAAATGTGATGCTTAAATCTCTGGAGGGGACGGCGAAGCTCATGTCCAAGGAGCTGAAAGGGCTGTTTCTGTCGGGAACCAAGACAAAGCTGGCCGCACTTTTGATGAAGGATAAGATGGCGGAATTCAAGCGGATGATGGACCCTGGCGAGGTGGGTGGAACGCCGTTTCTTGGCATTACCAAGCCGGTGATCAAGGCCCACGGCGGGTCCGACGCACGGGCAATCCAAAATGCGGTGCGCCGCGCGGCGGAATTTGCCGCAAGCGGGTTTATTGCCGATGTGGAGGCAAATGTTGCGCAGATGCAGATGGATCTGGCGTAAAAAATCTGATACCCTATTGACAGATATGCGGCGCTGCCGTATGATTACTCCAACAATTGTGACCTGAGGAGTGACTGGTATGTCGAATGAAGAGGTATTTCAGACAATGCGTGATCTGGTGGCCGAGCAATTTGCCAAAGAGGCCGACGAAGTAAGCATGGAGACTTCCTTTGAGGAGGATCTGGGCGCGGATTCCGTGGACCTGGTGGAGCTGGTGATGGCCATGGAAGAGGCGTTTGACGTGGGCGAAATTCAGGAGGACGATCTGAGCGAGCTGAAAACCGTGGGGGATGCTGTCCGCTATATCGCCGCAAAACTGAACAGATAAGAGAGGAAAACCCCGCTCCGAGCGGGGTTTCCTTTTGGGAGAGAGTGGGTGCGCTTTTATGAAGGAACTGGAGAAAAAATTGAATTATGCCTTTCGGACTTTGCCGCTGCTGGAGGAGGCGCTGACCCACAGCTCCTACGCCAACGAGCACCGGGGTCGGAAGATGAACAGCAACGAGCGGCTGGAGTTTCTGGGCGACTCGGTGCTGGGCTTTGTGACGGCTGAGTTTTTATTTTTGCAGCATCCTGACCTGCCGGAGGGGGACTTGACCCGCATCCGGGCGGCTTTGGTATGCGAGCAGAGCCTGTACGAGGTGGCGCGGAAGCTGGAGCTGGGCCGTTATCTGCGGCTGGGAAAGGGCGAGGAAGCCGGTGGGGGCCGGGAGCGGACCTCCATTTTGGCGGACGCCACCGAAGCGGTGTTTGCCGCCGTGTATCTGGACGGCGGGATTCAGGCGGCCTCCGCGCTGATTCACCGATGCCTTCTGGACGCAGAGTGTGAGGAAGCCGTGGAGGAACGGCGGCGGGACTTTAAGACGGAACTTCAGGAACTGATTCAGCGCAAGCCGGATCAGACCCTTGTCTACCGCATGGTGGCCGAGCGCGGCCCCGACCACGACAAGACTTTTGTGGCTGAGGTGCTGCTCAACGGCGCGGTGGCGGGCGAGGGCGGCGGCCACAGCAAGAAGGAGGCGGAGCAGTCCGCCGCCCGGGCCGCTTTAGAGAAGCTATAAAAGCCGGTTTTTGAAAACTGTGAAAAGAACATACGGGGCGGCGGGGGGACCCGCCGCCCCGGCTTGCCCAATGCCTCTGAAAAATTTCCGAAGCGTCTAGATGAGGATTTGGAGGGGTGGCAAAGAAGCGTCCAAGAAGTTCTCTGTGAATTCTCTGGATGCGACTGCCAAGACAAGGTGTAAATATGACTGGAATTTTTCGGACCGGCGTGGTATACTTATAATTCAAAATGGGCTTTCAGGCGGCGCATAAAAACGGCGCTCCGGAGAGTCGCCCTCCCGCGGGCAGCGCGGGAATTAGAAAGAAACGTACCCACACATAGAAGGAGAGTGAGCTTTTGTCACTGCTGACATCTGTCGTCCTGGGGCTGATTCAGGGCGTGTCGGAATTTCTGCCCATATCCAGCTCCGGCCATCTGGCCATCGCGGAATATTTGCTGGGAGAGGCGGGCATCGGAACCCCACCGGACTTTTTTGACGTGCTGCTGCATCTGGGTACGCTGGCCGCCGTATTTGCGGCCTATTGGGATGATATCAAGGCCATGGTACGGGAACTGTTCCTCGGAGTGGGGGATTTGGTTCACCGCACCACGCCCACGCCATTGCCTCCGGCCCGGCGGATGATTTTTCTGATTATCGTGGGAACCCTTCCGCTGTTCGCGGTGCTTCCCATGAAGGATTGGATTGAAGGATTGTCGGACAATATTTACGTTGTGGCGGGGGCCTTGCTGGTTACCGGTTGCCTGCTGTTCGCCAGCGACCGGGTGCGCCGGGGGCGCAAGGCCGAGCGCAGCGCCACCGTGCTGGATGTGCTGCTGGTGGGCGTTGCGCAGGCTGTGGCCACCTGCCCGGGGCTTTCCCGCTCGGGAACCACCATTTCCGCCGGATGCTGCCTTGGCTTCGAGCGGAAGTTCGCCGTTCGGTATTCCTTTCTGATGTCCATTCCCGCGGTGCTGGGGGCCAACATCCTGACATTGCGGGACGCGGTGAAAACCGGCGTTGTCTGGGCTGAGGTGCCGGTGTATCTGGCGGGTGTTC
Organism: Oscillibacter sp.; assembly: GCF_032018205.1. GTDB lineage: Bacteria > Bacillota > Clostridia > Oscillospirales > Oscillospiraceae > Oscillibacter. The sequence goes on from NZ_DALZOY010000020.1 coordinate 13,666, forward strand.
TGGTGGCGGCTCTGGTGGGATACGCCTGCATCCGTCTGCTGAAAATGATTGCCGATAAGGGCAAATTCGGCTGGTTTGCATATTACTGCTGGGCGGCGGGTCTTCTGACTCTGATTTTTATCTTTTTCAAAAACGCCACTGCCTAATTTCAAGACATTTACAAAAGACTGAGCAAAGGGAGGTACCAGTGTGGCCAGTACCACGACGAAAAGAAGCGGGGCGAAAAAATCCTCGGGAGGCCGGAAAAAACCGACCCAGACGGACAATCGGCCCATCCGCAGGGAGGTGGGTGGCACAGTCTGTCTCCTGCTGGCACTGTGCGCGGCGGTGAGCTATTTCGGAGCCGACGCCATTTTTATCGACTGGTTTGCCTTGCTGCTGAAGGGCCTGTTCGGCTACGGCTATTGGCTCTGCGCTCCGGCGCTGGTGCTGGCGGGTCTCATCCTGCTGATTCACCACGGGCGGCCCGTGACTCTGCGGACCATCTGTGCCCTGCTGCTGCCGCTCCTGTTTGGCTCTCTGGCCCACATGATCCTGCTGCGGGACGGCTACGAGCTTGTGAAGGGCATTTTGAAGCTGCTTTGGAGCTCCGGCGGGGCGCTTAAATCCGGTGGGGCAGTTTCGGGCCTTCTTGCCGTGGGAGCGGTGTCGGCCTTTTCAAAAGTTGCTTCTATTATGATTTTTGCGGTGTGCTTTCTTGTGGTGCTGATGGGCGCCCTGCGCATCACGCCCAAGAGCCTGATGGAAAAGCGCCGCAGCCGCCCCCGGTACGAGCCGGAACCGGAGCCTGCCCCCCGGCCTGCCCCCGCCATCCCTGCCGTTCCCTCCGAAGGGCCGGGAGAGAGAAGCGGCGCGCGCCGCTCCATTGACATTCCGCTGGACGGCGAGCAGCGCCCCGCACCGGAGAAAAAACCCGGCTTGATCCACGGCTTTTTCCGCCAAAAGTCCGATCAGCAGCTAACCCCCGACCAGCTTTTGACAGACGAAACGGCAAAGGCCGCAAAGCCGCATGCCCAGCCGGTACAGGTCCCGGCCCCGCTTCCTGCGGTGATACCGGAGCCCATTGCCGTGCCGGAACCGGCTGCCGCGCCCGCTGTGGCGGCGGTCTTTTCACCTGCACCCGCGCCGATCGCGCCCCCCACGCCTGCTCCTGCGACTGAAAAACCCGGCTCCGCTGCCAAGGAGGTAGCCGCAGCCACCGCCGAGGTCACGGCCCAGATTGAAGACGCTCTGTCTTCCGGCGAGGGAGCCTATCAGTTCCCGCCCATCACTCTGCTGGATGAAAACCGGGGCGGCGACTTTACGGAGGCAGGAGCCGAGCTGCGAAACAACGCCCGCCGTCTTGGCGAGACGCTGAAAAGCTTCGGCGTGGAGGCCACGCCGGGCGAGGTGGTCCACGGGCCTACCGTCACCCGGTATGAATTTGTGCTGGATCAAGGGGTTAAGCTTTCCAAAATCACCAATTTGGCGGATGACATCGCTCTGGCTCTGGGAGCCTCAGGCGTGCGGATCGCGCCCATTCCGGATAAAATTTCCGTGGTTGGCATCGAGGTGCCAAACCGACATGTCTCTTCTGTTCTGATCCGGGACGTAGTGGAGTCAGGCACCTTTGTGAATCACAAATCCGCCGTGGCCTTCTCCGTGGGCAAGGACATCGGGGGACACTGCATCGTGGGAGATATCGCAAGGCTGCCCCATGTGCTCATCGCCGGCACCACCGGTTCAGGCAAATCCGTCTGTACCAACTCACTCATCGTCAGCTTGATGTACAAGTCCAGCCCCGACGAGGTGCGCTTTATCATGGTGGACCCCAAAATGGTGGAGCTGGCCCCCTACAACGGCATTCCTCACCTGCTGATTCCCGTGGTGACGGACCCGAAAAAGGCCGCGGGCGCGCTCCAGTGGGCGGTATATGAGATGATGAAAAGGTATAAGCTTTTCTCTGAGAACAACGTAAAGGATTTGAAGGGGTACAACACGCTGGCTCGGACCAGTGAAGAACTGACCGCTCTGCCCTCCGTGGTGGTAGTCATCGACGAGCTGGCGGATTTGATGCTGGTGGCTGCCAAGGAGGTGGAGGAATCCATCTGCCGCGTGGCCCAGATGGGCCGCGCTGCCGGAATGCATCTGGTCATCGCCACCCAGCGCCCCTCCGCCGACGTGATCACCGGCATCATGAAGGCCAATATTCCCAGCCGCATTGCCTTCGCGGTTGCTTCGGCGCTGGAATCCCGCATCATTCTGGACACTCAGGGCGCGGAAAAGCTGGTGGGCCGAGGCGACATGCTGTATGCGCCTCTTGGCTCCGGCAAACCCACCCGGGTGCAGGGCTGCTTCATCAGCCCGGAGGAAATTGAACGGGTGGTGGAATTTGCCAAAGAGAGCGGTGAAGCCCATTACTCTGACGAGGTTATGCGGAAAATCGAAGAAAACGTGCAGGAGAAGGAGAAAACCACGGGCAGCAAGGGTGCGTCCGCAGCGGCGGATGCCGAAGACGAGGGAGACGAGCTGCTGCCTGCCGCCGTGGACGTGGTGCTGGAGACGGGACAGGCTTCCGTTTCCATGCTCCAGCGGAGGCTGAAGCTGGGCTATTCCCGGGCGGCACGTCTGGTGGACCAGATGGAGCAGCGGGGAATCGTGGGGCCCTTCGAGGGGTCCAAGCCCCGGCAGCTTCTAATCAGCAGGCAAACATGGCAGGAGCAGCAAATGGGCGGCGCAGCCTTGCCGCCTTCCGACGAGCCTCCCTTTGACGACGGGCCTGAGGAAGAGGACTGACGGCATAAAAGTCCGGCGGACGGGAAACGCTTCCGCTTCAAGGTAAGTTGACCAATTGTTAAAAATTGTACAATTAAAATGCAAAACCACAGCGGTGAACTGTGCAAAATGTTCTATGATCCGAAGGGCGGGAAAGGACAGGTAGCTGTTGACATCCCGGGCAAAGACGCATAGAATGAAAGAATCAGGAAAACTGAAGCGGTAATTGGAAAATGAAAAGGAGGTATCCCGTCATGAAGTTTTCGAGCAAGATCGAAAAGTGCGGTTTGTCCCCCATGCGGAAGTTCCACCCATTTGCGGTGGCGGCGGAAGCCAAAGGACGCAAAATCTACCACCTGAATATCGGCCAGCCGGACATTGAAACCCCAGCCGCTTTTTTTGACGCGGTAAAGGGCTTTACTCAGCCTGTTCTGGAGTATGCCCCCTCTCCCGGCGTTCCCTCGTTTTTGGAGGCTGTCCGTGGATATTATGCAAAGCTTGGTATCAAGCTGGCCACCGGCGACCTTTTGGCCGCTACCGGCGGCAGCGAGGCACTGGAGATGGTTTTGGAGTGCATTCTGGACGACGGAGACGAAATCCTGATTCCGGAGCCCTTCTATCCTAACTACAACACCTTCACCCGGGTTACCGGCGGTTTGATTCATCCCATCCCCACCACCCCGGAGGAGGGCTACCGCTATGCCGATCGAAGCAGAATCGAGGCGGAGATCAACGAGCATACCCGCGCTATTATGGTGACCAACCCCGGCAACCCCACCGGCGTGGTGCTGAGCCACGACGAGATGCGGCTGATTGTGGATATTGCCAAGGAACACAATCTGTTTGTCATCGGCGACGAGGTGTACCGCGAGTTTGTCTATGGCGGCGAGGGCCTTGCCACCATGCTGGAGTTTGAGGACGCGGCGGAGAACGTCATCGTTATCGACTCCGTATCTAAGCGGTTTTCCGCATGCGGCGCCCGTGTGGGCGTGCTCATTTCCCGCAATAAGGATCTGATGTCCCACGCGATGAAGTACTGTCAGGGCCGCCTGTGCTCCGCCACGTTGGATCAGGTGGGCGCAGCATCGCTGTACACCGTCGGACCGGATTACTTTGCTTCCGTGCGGGACGAGTATAAAAAGCGCCGCGACACTTGCATGGCGGGGCTTGCGAAAATCCCCGGCGTGGTGTGCGAGTGTCCCAAGGGCGCGTTTTACATCATGGCAAAACTCCCCGTAGATAACACCGATACCTTCCAGCAGTGGCTGCTGGAGGAATTTGAGGACAAGGGTGACACCGTGATGTTTGCCCCCGGCGAAGGGTTCTATGCCACCCCCGGCAAAGGCAAGGACGAAGTGCGGCTTGCCTATGTCCTGAAGCAAGCCGATCTGGAGCGGGCCATGGAGTTGTTGGCACTGGGCATTCAGGCATACAACGCCCGGTAATAGAAACTCAAAAGGCGCCGTTTTTGCGCCGACCATTCCGCATGACAAAGTCCAAATAAAAACCCGGGAGAGGCGTCTGCCGCTCCCGGGTTTATGTATATTGAAGCAGATGCGGCCACAAAAAACTCAAATATTTGAAAAAGAATGGACTATCTATGGAAAAGAGATGGGGCCATTGACGGGGGCGCGCAGGCCGGTCAATGCTGGTCCTACCGCTGCGTCAGAGGAAAGCCTCACGTATAATGACCCATTCGGGTCATGGCTGGTTTGTTTTTAAGAAATATGAAAGGAATGATTGTATTATGGCGGTTTTAGATCAACTGGAGCCGAAGAAGGTTTTTCAATTCTTTGAAGAAATGTGTGCAATTCCTCATGGCTCCGGCAATACAAAAGCGGTCAGCGACTGGTGCGCGGACTTTGCGAAAAAGCGGAGCCTTGAATACCATCAGGACGCGTCGAACAATATCATTATCATTAAAGAGGCTTCCTATGGGTATGAAAATGCGGAGCCAGTGATTCTTCAGGGCCATTTAGACATGGTCTGCGAAAAGGCTCCCGAGTGCGCCAAGGATATGGCGAAAGAGGGGCTGGATTTGGTCGTGGACGGTGATCTGATTTTGGCCAGAGGGACTACTTTGGGCGGCGACGACGGCATCGCCGTGGCATTGGCCATGGCGATTTTGGATGCGGATGATCTGGCTCATCCCCGGGTCGAGGCGGTATTTACCGTGGACGAGGAGATCGGGATGCTGGGCGCAGACGTGCTGGACGTGTCGCCGCTGAAGGGCAAAAGATTCCTGAACTTGGACTCCGAGGCCGAGGGCATCTTTACTGTAAGCTGCGCGGGGGGCAACATGACCAAATGCACAATTCCCGTTCAAAGAAGTGCCTTTGTCGGTTCTGCGCTCACCGTTACGGTAAGCGGACTGATCGGCAGCCATTCAGGGCAGGAAATCAACAAGGGTCGGGGCAATTCCAGCCTGCTGATGGGCCGTGTGCTGCTTGCCATGAGTCAGGCAACCGAGCTGCGTTTGGTGGCGGTGGACGGCGGGTTGAAGGACAACGCTATCCCACGGGAGACGACGGCCACGGTGCTGGCTGCCGACGAGGAGAAAGCCAGCGCCGCCGCGGCGCTGCTTGGTGAAGCGCTGAAAAATGAATATCACGTCACGGATAGGGACGTGACTCTGACGGTGACTTCCGCCAAGGCGGATCAGGCCCCCATGGATGCGGACTCCACCCGGCGCTGCGTGTGCTTCCTTAACTGTGCGCCCAACGGGATTCAGGCCATGAGCGCCGATATTCCCGGGCTGGTGCAGACCTCTTTAAATCTGGGCGTTCTCACCACACAGGAAAACGCCATGACCGCTTCTTTCTGCGTGCGCAGCAGCGTCGGCAGCCAGAAGGCGATGCTGAAGGCCCGTCTTAACTGCCTCACGGCAATGCTGGGCGGAAAGACGGAAGTCTCCGGGGAATACGACGCATGGGAGTATCGCGCCGAGTCTCCGCTGCGGGATTTGATGGTGGAGGTTTTTAAGGATCAGTACGGCAAGGAACCGAAAATCGAAGCCATCCACGCGGGCGTGGAGTGCGGCCTGTTCTGCGGCAAGCTGCCGGAGCTGGACTGCGTCTCCATTGGCCCCGACCTGAAAGACATCCACACCCCCAGAGAGAGACTGAGCATCTCCTCCACACGGCGTCTGTGGGGATTTGTGACCGAGGTACTGCGGAGAGCCAAATAAGGGCTTCTTGTCCACGGCTCTTTTTATTGGAGGCCGAAAAATCAAAAAGGGGAGAGAATCGGTTTTAGGCCGGTTCTCTCCCTTGATTGCTTTCATACGCCAACACCGCCGCCATACGGCCTCTAGGCTCGTACGGCCCAGCGCAGCTTAGCCGACCGCGCCCGTGGATTTTGAAAGCACTCCTGTGCAGAAGGGCGGAGCACTTCCTCCGCCACGGCGCTGTAAGCGCCCTCCCGCAGGTGCTGGCGAAACGCCTTTTTCACCATCCGGTCCTCGCCGGAATGGAAGGTCAGAATAGCCACGCGCCCACCGGGCTTTAAAACGCCGGGAAGCTTTTCAAGAAGGCTGTAAAGCGCTTCAAATTCGCCGTTCACGTCGATGCGCAGGGCCTGAAAAGTCCTCTGGCAGGATTTTTTGACCTCCTCCTCCCGCTCCCCAGCGGGGAGGAAGGAAAGGGCCTGCCCCACCAGCTCCGCAAGACGCTTTGTGGTGTCCACCGTCCCGCCCCGTCGAAGCTCGCCCAGCACGGTCCCCGCGATACGGGCGGCATAAGGCTCGTCGGCGTTTTCCTCAAGCAAGGCGGTCAGCTCCTCCTCGTCCAGCTCCCGCAGGCGCTGGGCGGCGGAAATGCCAGAGGTGGGGTCAAGGCGGAGGTCCAGAGGACCGTCGTATTTAAAGGTGAAGCCACGGGCAGGGTCGTCGATTTGCATGGAGGAAACACCTAAGTCCGCCAGAACAAAGTCGAAGGGAACGCCGGGCGCAACCTCGTCCAACTGAGAAAAATTTATCCGCCTAAGGGTGAAAAGATCCGGGCCAAAGCCCGCCGCTTCCAGCCGAAGGCGGGTTTTTTCAGACTCGATGGGGTCCACGTCGGTGGCGTACAGATGTCCCCGGCACTGAAGCTGTTCCAGAATTTTTCGGGAGTGGCCGCCATAGCCCAGCGTTGCGTCCAGCCCAGTCTGTCCAGGCTGAACATTCAGAAAATCCAGAATTTCTTCTACCATGATGGGAATGTGCATCCCGGCGGGGGTTTTCCCACTTTGGAGCACCTTTTCCACGTCGCCGCTGTATTTTTCAGGGTTCAGCTCCTTGTATTTTTCCCGGAAGCTCCGGGGATGAGTGCCCTGATAGCGCGGGCGGCGCTTGTGTTCCTGTTCCATGGAGCGGCTCCTTATTTATCTTTTGAGATGGCGGTTCATAGTCCGCCAACCTGCGCCGGTTCCGAACAAAATCATTTCGGAACGGCCGCGTTGAGGCTATCATAGCACAAAACCGGAAAAAAGAGAAGGGACAACCGATTTGCCGGGAAATTTCCAGAAAAACAGCGGATGTCGAATCGGCGGGGTTTTGGCACGGTGCGCACTTGTTTCTTCCGCAAAAATAAGCTATACTGTCCCTATCATTCAATCAGTATGAGAGGCTTAACCATGGAACTGTCTATTTCTCACCCTGCGCTGCTGGCTATTTCGGACGAAGACCCGAGCCGTTCGTTTTTTGGCGGCGCACAGGAGTGGTATTCCACCGAGTGGAGCCGCAGGGCGGGCTGTGGGCCTACCTGTGCGTCGAATATTCTGGCATATCTGGCTTTGACCCGTCCAGCGCTGTTGCCGCTGTACGGCTATGAAGGCATGGGTCGCGCCGATTTTGCCCGGCACATGGAGGATGTATACCCCCATCTTACCCCCGGAAGCGCGGGGCTGAACCGGGTGGAGCTGTTTTCGGACGGCGTTGTCGCATATGCCGGCGAGCGGGGGATTCTGCTGGAACCCCATGTCCTTGCGCTTCCCGGGCGCATGACGTGGGGACGTCCCGTCGTTTCCCGGCTGGCGGAGTTTATAAAAGCCGGATTGACGTCTGACTGCCCGGTGGGGTTTTTGAACCTGCACCGGGGCAAAGAGAAAAATCTGCAAAGCTGGCACTGGGTCACGATTGTAGGGGCGGAGCTTGGGGAAGATAAACTGATGGTCACCGTCTCCGATGAGGGGCGGCAGATTGAACTGGACTTGCGGCTGTGGTATCAGACCACCCCCATGCGCGGCGCTCTGGCGTATTTTACGGAAACCTCGGCTGCCGCTCCGCAGTTGGATACGGGTAATGCGAAAGATGCGAAAGCACCATGAGAGTGAGCGCAAATGACGTGAAAGAAAGCCGGATGCGTTGCCCCGCGCCGAGCCGGCGCGGGAAACCGATGCAACCATACAAATAGGAGACTGACATGGGCCTTACCACGGCAGAAAAAATAGAATCGGAAATTCGGCGGTTTCTTCAGGCAAAGCGCCCCATTTTGGTGGCGATTGACGGTCGATGCGCGGCGGGGAAGACCACGCTGGCAGAGGAACTGCGGGAGCTGTGCGGCTGCGGCGTGGTTCATATGGACCACTTTTTCCTGCCGCCCCAGCAGCGCACGGAGGAACGGCTGAACACGCCGGGCGGCAACGTGGACCGGGAGCGTGTTTTACAGGAGGCTTTGCTGCCCCTCAGTCGGGGGGAGGCGGTTTCTTACCGTCCCTATGATTGCAGGCTGCAAGCGCTTAAAGAGGCCGTTCAGGTGGCTCCCGGGCCGGTCACAGTAATCGAAGGAGCCTATGCCTGCCATCCGTCTCTGCGGGAATACTATGACCTGAAGGTATTTCTGACGGTGGAGAGGGAAGAGCAGCTTCGCCGCATCCGGCGGCGCAATGGCCCCGAGGCGGCCGTTCAGTTTCAAGAGCGGTGGATTCCTCTGGAAGAGCGGTATTTTGCGGCCTGCGGAGTTGAGGGCTGCTGCGACTTGTGGTTTGAAGCCCACAACGGAAAATAAGCGGGCCGCCGGAACCCCGGTGGCCTGCTTTTTGCTTGTGTAGGGTATGATTGTTAATGCCTGCGGCGTAAATTTTAAAAATGACATATACAGCTTTTGAGAAGCGAGGAAAACAGAATGCAAGTGAGAAGAGAGGACGAAAAAGAGACAGAAGGGGAGATAAATGGGAAGCGAAAAAGGCGAGGGCAAGAAAAAGATAAAGTATCGGAATTAAAACAGAACCCTGCTCAACAGCCTTCGTCGGTTGGCAAACTCTTGACAAGGAAAGGGTTTACCTCATTGAAATTCTCCTGATTCCATTCCGCAAGAAACCTCAGCTTTCGGAACGTCGGGCAAGTTATCTATTGACGCTCCTTTAACAATGTTGTATGATGATATAAAAATATTGAAAATTTTACAAGAAAAAATATGAAAATATACAATGCACGTGGGTGTGTGAGGAAGGATGTTTCCATGGCAATTCAATGGCAGACCGAAACTCTTTATGACGAATCGGCTTATCGCGCTTTGGCCGATGCCAGCTGGCAGCTGTTCAGGAAACCAAAGATGCATACGCAGGTGTATCCTGTGCTAGGGGCGGTTTCGGCCCTCACATTTGTTTTGGGGCTGATGAACGACAGGAAGTATTGGCTGCCCGCCCTGCTGCTTGTTGCGTTTTTTATCTCCGCCATTCCTCTGGGCAAGCTTAGCGCCAAAGCGAAAATGTATCACACGGCGGTGAAGGCGGCGGACTCTTTGTCGGAGCGGGTGGCTTTTGCGTTTAAGGGTGATGGCATCCGCGCTACGGTGGGGGAGCACTCGTTCTACACACCTTATGAAAAGGCCTTTTGCTTTGCCGCGTTGAATCAGTGGCGCTTTTTGTTTTTTGACGAGACGGCGGCCTATATCATCAACACCCTGGATTTGCAGGACCGGGAGGACATCCAGCGGTTTGATGCGATGGTGCAGGAGAAGTGCAATCTTCGCATGGTGTTGCTGAAATCGGCGCGGTAAAGGCGTTTTCCGCGGTTCAGCTCGTGAATAGGAGGTGCGTTATGACAGAACGAAGTCCTGTTTACCTTGGCCAATATGACGGCCAAGGCCAATCCGATCAGTCGGCCTGGATGGACCATCAGCTGACGCTGGTTTTGGATAGCATTTTCGATGGCGTGTACATTACCGACGGGGAAGCCAATACGCTGATGGTGAACCAAGCTTATCTGGCTATTTCCGGATTGCAGAAGGAGCAGGTCATCGGCAAAAATATGCGGGAGCTGTTGGATTCCAAGGTTATCGATCGCTCCGGCACGCTGCTGGCGCTGGAGGCAGGAAAAAGCGTCACTCTGGAGCAGACCTTCCGGACCGGAAAGCAGGTACTGATCACCAGTAACCCCTGCTTTAAGGATGGGGGCGGCGTGTTCTTGATGATCACTGTAGTGCGGGACATGACCGAGCTGTATGATCTGCAAGCCAAAAACCGGGAGAGTGAGGAACTCTACCGCCGGGAAGTCAGCCTGCACAAGGCGCTACTGTCCCGGAAATTCATTGTGGTGGACCCCAAGACTCTAGACGTACTTACCCGCTCTGAGCGGGTGGCTGCGCTGAACACCACGGTGTTGCTGCTGGGGGAGACCGGCGTTGGCAAGGAGCATTTCGCCCGGTTCATCGTGGAAAATTCCCCCCGGGCCGCAGCGCCCTTTATCTGCGTCAACTGTGGGGCCATTTCTCCCACTCTCATCGAAAGCGAGCTATTCGGCTATGAGCGGGGTGCCTTTACCGGCGCCGAAAAAAACGGAAAGCCCGGTATCTTTGAAGCCGCCCATAACGGAACCGTCTTTTTGGACGAGGTGGGAGACCTGCCTTTGGAGATGCAGGGACATTTGCTGCGGGTCTTGCAGGAGATGCAGGTCAAGCGCATCGGCAGCGTCAAGTCTATCTCGGTGGATGTGCGGGTGATCGCCGCCACCAACAAAGATTTGTGGGCCATGGTGCAGAACAAGACGTTCCGTGAGGATTTGTACTACCGTCTGAACGTGGTGCCCATCCTCATCCCGCCATTGCAGGAGCGCCGGGGCGACATTCTCCCCATGGCTCAAAGCTTTTTGATGGACATGAACGAGAAATACAACCTAGACAAGAAATTCACCGTCGCGGCCATGGAGCGGCTGCAAGAGTACCCGTGGCCGGGAAATGTCCGGGAGTTGAAAAACGCAGTGGAACAGGCGGTGATTTTCAGCGCGCAGCAATATATTTTCCCCGCAGACTTGCCCGATGGCATGACCGGCGCTCAGGCCCCTGAGGTGGGCACCTCCGGCATGACCATCGACTTGAAGCGGGCCGTGGTGAAATTTGAATATGGCTTCCTCAAGCGGGCCTATGAACTCCATGGTAACGTCCGGGACGCCGCGGCCAGCTTGAACATGGATGCCTCTACCTTCGTCCGCAAGCGAAAGCGGTGGGAGGATTTGCTGCAGGAGTAATTCCGCCGCATTCTTGAACAATCTTGCTGAATATTTGCCGATTTGACCCATGCGGAAGATTTGCAGGCTTGTTGCAAGAATGAAACTTGTTGCGTTTTTGCACACTCTTGCTGAGTTTGCGCAATCCACTGGGCCGCCTGCCTTTTCTCTTGATTTTTTCGCGATTCTCAGCCCACCGTTGCATTTTCGCAACGGTGGGCATTTTTCATCCGGCTAAAAGCTTGGGGGCGGCGGGGAAAGGAATGAAAAACGATACTTTTTGGTAATTTTTGACGATTTTCCCGTTTTGGCATGGGGTTTGCTACTTAACTGATGTAAGGAACAGTTGGCCAACTGCCTCACAAGTAAGCAACGATCCAAGCACACCCGAAAGGTAAGAAAAAGGAAAGAGGGAATGTAATGGATAAAGAACATTTTGTGAACCGTTACCGCAAATATGGTGAAGAGCAGCCCTATTGGAAAGCAGGTATCTTCAAAGTTCGATTGCCCTTTATTCACTATGCATGGTCCATTCCCGAAATGGTGCAGGCGCTGTTCATGTGCGCCACGTGCCTGGGCGCCATCCCCGTTCTGACGGAGGTTTTGGGCGTCAGCTATGACATCGCACTGTCTATGGTTATCATCAACGGCTTTTTCTACACCCTGCACACGCTGCTGGGCGACCCCGTGGTGCCCGGCTGGGTCACGCCTGCCGTTCCCATCATCACCGCCTTTTTGACCACCTATGAGATGGGCTCCGGCCGGACTCAAGCTTTAATCGCCCTACAGATGATCCTTGGCATTATCTTCTTGGTGCTGGGCGTCACAGGTCTGGGCTCTAAGATGGTGAAGATCGTGCCCCAGTCGGTGAAGGCCGGCGTTTTGATGGGCGGCGGCCTGGCGGCCGTTATCGGCGAGATTAAGGAGGGGGGGCGCTTCGGCAAGTTCCCAATCGCCGTTGGTGTTGGCATTCTGGTGGCGTATTTTTGCCTGTTTAGCCCTATTTGGGTTAAAATGCGTAAATCCAATAAATTCATTGACGCCGTCGGCAAGTTCGGCATGCTGCCTGCCATTCTCATCGCGGTGGTCGTCGGACCCCTCGTGGGTGAGCTTGCCATCCCCAGCGTCCAGTGGTGGCCGCTGTTCAAGGTTCCTGAGATCGGAAACGTTTGGAACCAGCTCTCTCCGTTTGCCATCGGCTGGCCAGGCGCCGCCACTTGGCTGGCAGCCCTGCCTGTGGCAATCGTGACCTACATCATCGCTTTCGGCGACTTCGTTACCTCCGAGGCTCTGATCACCGAGGCCGACGCAATTCGCCAGGACGAAAAAATCGACTTCAACGCCAACCGTTCCAATGTCATCAGCGGCATTCGCAACGTGGCCATGGCTATGGTATCCCCGTATACCCAGATGTGCGGGCCCCTGTGGGCCGCCGTCACCGCCGCCGTGTCTCAGCGCTACAAGGAAGGCCCCGAGGCCATGGAGTCCGTCTACAGCGGCTTCGGAACTTTTCGGATCAGCACGTTTGTCGCCGTGGCGCTGATGCCCATTTCCTCGTTGTTGCAGCCAGTGCTGCCCGTGGCCCTGTCCCTGACGCTGATCGTCCAGGGCTACATCTGCACTCAGTTGGCCATGAACATGTGCGACAGCGACATCAAGCGCGGCATCTGCGGCGTGATGGGCGCGGTTCTGGCCATCAAGGGCGCTGCCTGGGGCTTGGTCGTGGGCCTGATTTTGTTCTTCCTGCTGAAGGAGGACAAGGTGAGAGTTCCCGTCGAGAAATAATCAGCATCGAAAATCGCAGCCAACCATCCGAAAAGTATAACATTTCGTCTGGCGCAAAACCGGTCACTCCCGTGACTGGCTGGCGCACGACAGGGAATATGAAAGGGTTTTTTTATTATGGCACTTATGACTGGAGAGCAGTATATTGAAAGCATTCGCAACCTGAAAATGGAAGTATATATGTTCGGCAAGCAGATTGACTGTCCGGCGGACGATCCCATCCTGCGTCCGTCCCTCAACTCCGTGCGCATGACCTATGATTTGGCGCAGCTGCCTGAATATCAGGAGCTGATGACGGTGGTTTCCCCCGACACGGGCAAGCGCATCAACCGCTTTACCAACATCCACCGGGGCACCGACGACCTGCGCAACAAGGTGAAGATGCAGCGTTTGCTGGGCCAGAGGACCGCGGCCTGTTTCCAGCGCTGCGTGGGTATGGATGCGTTCAATGCCGTCTATTCCACCTCCTATGAGATCGACAAGAAGTACGGCACCCAGTATTTCGAGAACTTTAAGAAGTTCATGCTGGAGTGTCAGGAGAAGGACCTGACCGTGGACGGCGCCATGACCGACCCCAAGGGCGACCGCTCTAAGGCTCCTCACCAGCAGAGCGATCCCGACATGTTCTTGCGCGTGGTGGAGCGCCGTCCCGACGGCGTGGTGGTCCGTGGCGCCAAGGCCCACCAGACGGGCGCGCTGAACAGCCACGAAATCATCGTCATGCCCACTATTTCCATGGGACCCGAGGATAAGGACTATGCCATTTCCTTCGCCGTGCCCATGGACACCAAGGGCGTCTTTATGATTATCGGCCGCCAGAGCTGCGATACCCGCAAGCTGGAAAACACCGAGATGGACGTGGGCAATGCGGAGTTCGGCGGCGTGGAGGCCCTGACCGTGTTTGACGACGTGTTCGTGCCCAATGACCGCATCTTCCTCAACGGCGAAACCGAGTTTGCCGGAATGTTGGTGGAGCGGTTCGCCGGATTCCACCGCCAGAGCTACGGCGGCTGCAAGGTGGGCGTGGGCGACGTGCTTATCGGCGCGGCGGCCGTGGCGGCCGACTACAATGGCGCGGCCAAGGCATCTCACGTGAAGGATAAGCTCATTGAGATGACCCACCTGAACGAGACGCTGTACTGCTGCGGTATCGCCTGCTCCGCCGAGGGCACACAGACTGAGAGCGGCTCCTACATCATTGACATGCTGCTGGCCAACGTCTGCAAGCAGAACGTGACCCGCTTCCCCTATGAGATTGTCCGCTTGGCGGAGGACATTGCCGGCGGACTGATGGTCACCGCCCCCTCCGAGGCTGATTTCCGGAATCCCAAGCTGGGCCCCATCATCGACAAGTATCTGCGGGGCGTGGAGAACGTGTCCACCGAGAACCGCCTGCGCATCCTGCGCCTGATCGAGAACTTGGCCCTGGGCACTGCCGCCGTCGGCTATCGCACCGAAAGCATGCACGGTGCCGGCTCTCCTCAGGCCCAGCGAATCATGATCGCCCGGCAGGGCAACCTGGCTCATAAGAAGGAGCTGGCCAAGGCCATCGCCCACATCAAGGAGTAATCACCGTGAAACCGCCCCCGCCCCGGCGCCGCAAAGCGGCACCGGGGCGGGGGACAAAGCCTGAATTCTGGAGGAAACCGCTATGTATGATGAATTGGAAGCCGTTCTGGACGAGCGGGTGCGCCCGCTGCTGGGAAACCACGGGGGGGATATAAAGGTGCTGGAAGTGAAGGACGGCGTCGTCCACTTTCGGTTTCTGGGTGCCTGCGCGGGCTGCCCCGCCGCTGACCTGACCAACGAAGAGCTGGTGCAAAACGAGCTGGTGGACTGGGTTCCGGGGATTACAGGAGCCGTGATGGTTAACGGAGTGAGCGACGACGTGTTGAACGAGGCTAGGCGCCTGCTTCATCTCAGGCATGGCGGGTGAGCGGATCGGTCTGCGGTACTGCGGTGGTTGCAATCCTCGCTTTGATCGGGTGGCCCTTGTCGAGCAGGTGCAGATATGCTTTCCGGAGGACATCTTCGAATTAGCCGACGCCTCCTCCGGGCAAAGCGCTGTTCTGGTAATCCATGGCTGCCCCTCCAACTGCGTCAATGTGACGGATCTGGAGGGACTTCCACTGGTGACGGCGGGGTATCAGGACACGCCGGAAGATGTGTCCCGCCGCCTGTGGGCTGCCCTGAGAAGACCTGAGAAGAAGAGGGACGATGCCCCCCGCCGCCGGGGCCGGCCAAGGGCGATCCCGGCCGGCCCTGATACAACAAAGTGAGAAAGGAACCCGTTTATGGATTGGAACGCTTATTATCAGAGCCATCTGGCCACCGGAGAGGAAGCGGTGGCCCGCATCAAATCCGGCGACCGCGTCGTCATCGGTCACGCCTGCGCCGAACCAAGCTTTATAGTCGAAAAAATGGTGGAAAACGCCAAGGCTTATGAGAATGTGGAGATCGTCCATATGGTGGCCATGGGCAAGGGGGCCTATTGTGAGCCTGACATGGCACCCCATTTCAGGCACAACAGCATTTTCGTGGGTGCCTGCACCAGGGAAGCCGTTGCCGACGGTCGGGGAAACTACACCCCTTGCTTTTTCTCCGAGGTGCCCCAGATGTTCCACACCACCTTGCCAGTGGACGTGGCGCTGGTGCAGGTCACCCCGCCGGATGCGGAGGGCAACGTCTCTCTGGGCGTGTCCGTGGACTATACCCGCGAGGCGATCGAAAGCGCCAAGCTGGTCATCGCCCAGGTGAACCATCACATGCCCTATACCTATGGCGAGGGTGTTCTCCCGGTCACTGATTTCGACGTGTTCGTGGAGCACGACGCGCCCCTGATCCAGCTGAGCCCCCCAAAAATCGGTGATGTGGAGCGGGCCATCGGCGAGCACTGCGCCGCTTTGATCAAGGATGGAGACACCCTTCAGCTGGGCATTGGCGCTATTCCCGACGCGGTGCTGCTGTTTTTAAAGGACAAAAAGGATTTGGGAATCCACTCCGAAATGTTCTCTGACGGGGTTTTAGAGCTGGCCAACGCCGGGGTTATCACCAATCGGAAAAAGACCCTTCATCCCGGAAAATTCGTGGTCACCTTCCTGATGGGCACCCAGCGGCTATATGATTTCGTAAACAAAAATGAGGACGTGGTGCTCTATCCAGTGGACTATGTGAACAACCCCTATGTGATCGCCCAGAATGACAATCTGGTATCCATCAATTCCTGCGTCCAGGTGGACTTCATGGGCCAGGTTTGTTCCGAAACCATCGGCCCGAAGCAGATTTCCGGCACCGGAGGTCAGGTGGACTTCGTGCGGGGCGCATCAGCCAGCAAGGGCGGCCGCTCCATCATGGCTATGCCTTCCACCGTGAAGGGCAAAATCTCCAAAATTGTCCCGCTGCTGGACGAGGGCGCCGCCGTCACCACCAGCCGCAACGATGTGGACTATGTGGTTACGGAATACGGTGTGGTTCACCTGAAGGGCGAGACTCTGCACCAGCGGGCCAAAAACCTGATTGCCATTGCTCACCCCGATTTTCGCCCCGAGCTGATCGCCGCCTTTGAAGAGCGATTCAAGTGCAAATATTGATTTGACCTCCGGAGGAGTGTAAAAAAGGCCCCGCCGCCAGGAAAGCTTCCTGGCGGCGGGGATTTTTAGGCCAAATTTGGTTTGCGGCTGCCAGACACTGCATATAGCTGTATTTGGGGCGTTTACTTGTCCAATGGCTTCATGGTCGGGAAGAGAATCACATCCCGGATGGTGTCAGACCCGGTCAGGAGCATGGTCACCCGGTCGATGCCGATGCCCATGCCGCCGGTGGGGGGCATGCCATATTCCATGGCGGTGAGGAAATCCTCGTCCAACATCTCCGCCTCGTCGTCGCCCCTCTCCCGCAGCTCCGCCTGCTTTTCAAAGCGCGTGCGCTGGTCAATGGGGTCGTTCAGCTCGGAATAGGCGTTGCCCATTTCGCTGCGGCAGATGAAAAACTCAAACCGCTCAGTAAGCCGAGGGTCCTGCGGGCTGCGCTTGGTGAGGGGAGAAACCTCCACCGGGTACATGGTGATGAAGGTGGGCTGGATGAGATGCTCCTCCACCTTCTGGTCAAAGCACTGATACAATGCGTTGCCCCATGTCTTTTCCGCGCTGTCCGCCAGCTCCACGCCGATGGATTTTGCGGCGGCCACCGCCTCCGCGTCGTCGGTGATGGCCTCGAAGTCCACACCGGCATACTGCTTCACGGCGTCCACCATGGTCAGGCGGGGCCAGCCGGGGGTCAGGTCAACTTTCTCGCCCATCCACTCCGTTTCATAGGTACCCAAAAGCTCCTTGGCGGCGGAGGAGACCAGCCCCTCGGCCACGTCCATCATCCCGTGGAAATCCGTGAACGCCTGATACAGCTCCACGGTGGTAAACTCCGGATTGTGCTTGGGGTCCATGCCCTCGTTGCGGAAGATGCGGCCGATTTCGTACACCCGGTCCATTCCTCCCACAATCAGCCGCTTTAAGGGCAGCTCCGTGGCGATGCGCATGTACATGTCCAAATCCAGCGTGTTGTGGTGTGTGATGAAGGGGCGGGCGGAAGCGCCGCCGGAAATAGTGTTCAAGACGGGCGTTTCCACCTCGATATAGCCCAGATCATCCAGATACCGGCGCAGGTGCTGAATGAATTTGGAGCGCAGAAGGAAAGCGCGCTTCACCTCGGGGTTTACGATCAGGTCCACATACCGCTGACGGTAGCGCAACTCCTTATCCGTCAGCCCGTGGAACTTTTCCGGCAGGGGCAGAAGCGCCTTGCTGAGAAGCACAATATCCTTCACCCGGACGCTCATCTCGCCCCGCTGAGTACGGAACACCTCGCCGTCCACGCCCACGATATCGCCGATGTCGTACTTTTTAAACGTCCGGTAAACTTCCTCGTCCATCTCGTCCTGCCGGGCGTAGAGCTGGATGCGGCCGTCCCGGTCCTGCAAATCGCAGAAGCTGACCTTGCCCATGCCCCGTTTGCTCATGAGACGGCCTGCGACTTTTATGGATTGGCCCTCCATGGCGTCGAAATTGGCTTTAATCTGCTCGCTGGTGGCGTTCCAGTCGAACCGGGTCTGCCGGAAGGGGTCTTCGCCCGCAGCCTGAAGAGCTGCCAGCTTCTCCCGGCGGATTCTGGTCTGTTCGCCCAGATCCTGCTCGGGCTGGGGGGGTGTCTTCTGTTCAGCCATAGTTATCTCCTTACCGCTCGATTTTCTTCACCGTGTAAGAAATGCTCCCGCTGGGCGCGTCCACGGTGACGGTCTGCCCCTCCTTTGTGCCCATGAGGGCTTTGCCGAAGGGGGACTCTTCCGAAATGATCCCATGCATGGGGTCCGACTCCTGAGAGCCTACGATTTTATAGGCCACCGGCAGGATGTTTCCGTGCTCGTCCGCCACGGTTACCTTGCAGCCGATGGTCACGGCGTCGTTGTCCGTCGCGTTTTCGTCCACCACCACGGCATGCTGCAAAACCTCTTCCAGCTCCGCGATGCGGGAGTATAGCTTGCCCTGCTCGTTTTTCGCCTCGTCGTACTCGCTGTTCTCGCTGAGATCGCCAAAGCCCCGGGCAATTTTAATTTGCTCCGCAACCTCGTCGCTGCGGGTGGTTTTCAAAAAATTCAACTCGGTTTGCAGCTCGTCCAAGCGGGCTTGGCTCATTCTGTATTCGTTGCTCATCGCTCATAAGTCCTTTCTGCTTCCTCTATATTTTCCTTATGGGTGTCCATAAAAACTCCAGCTTAGTCATGACACAACATTATAGATTTTTCCAACCACAATGTCAAGCGCTTCCGCCGGAAACTCCAGTTTGAAAAACGGCTGCGGGGCGGTTATTTTCCGCCCCGCAGCTCCCGAATCGCCGCCGCCAGCAGTCCCGCAGCCGGAGGAGCAAGCCAGAGGTTGCCCCGGCTCTCCCGCATCAGCCACACAAGCCCGCCAAGTAAAAGCGCCGCACATAAAACGCCCGTGATCCGTGCTGTCAGTTCTCCCGCCGCCGGACCGAAGAGCCAGGCTACGAAAAGCTCCAGCGCCTGCCCGCCGTCCAGCGGGCGGATGGGCAGAAGATTAAAGGCGCCCAGCGCCAGATGCGCGCCTGCGGCCGCGTAAAACTCCGGGTGCTGGGCGGCGAGAGGAATCAGCACGGCGGCGCACAAAAGATTTACGAAAGGACCCGCCAGCAAGGCGGACAGCTCCTTGCCATAGCTGAGTCCACTGCGATCCGCCTCCATCATTGCGCCCAGCAATCCGATGCGCACACGGCCCACCCGCGCGCCCCAAAAGCGCAAAACAAAGAAATGTCCCAATTCATGCATTGTCGCCGCGAATAAAATTAGCAAGAGGGGCTTAGGTCCGCTCTCCAGGGCAAACCACGCCGTAAGCAGCAGAAAGCCGCCGGAGATGCGCACCGGGCTGCTAGGGCAGCGAAACATAGTAGATGGGGTCCAGATAGGTGGTTCCGGAGTGAAGCTCAAAGTGCAGATGAGGGCCCGTGGCTTCACCAGTCTGACCCACCGCCGCAATTTTATCCCCCTCCTTTACCTGCGCACCGGAGGAGGTGTAGATACGGCTGCAATGGGCGTACAACGTGGAAAAGCCGCCGTCGTGGGAAACGATCGCGTATTTGCCGTAGCTGCTGCTTTCGCCCACCGCCGTCACTGTTCCGTCGGCAAAGGCGGAGACGGGCGTGCCCTCGTCCGCGGCGATGTCCAGCCCGTAGTGAAACTTTTCGTCTCCCTCAATGGGGTGCTCCCGATAGCCGAAATCCGACGACAGTGTTCCCATTACAGGGGTACAGTAATCAAAGCCCAGCACCTTTTGCTCCAAGCTTACGTTGTCGGGCAGCGTTTGATTGGAATATAATACATAGGAGAGACGCTGGGTGCCGGCTATGGTCTGCTGCGGATTGGCGTCCGCCTTTGCGGATGTCTCCCCGGGAGAAGTGGAGGCTGCGGAGGGATTCTCCGCGACGGGGCTGGACTTCGGTGTATTTTCCATGGGCGGGGAGGTTAACCAGCCATCGCTGGCAGAAAGGCGGCTGTGAATCAAGGAAGCCCCCGCTGCGGAAACTGCGGGGCTGTCTGCCGGGTCGTCTTCCGCCGCGCCGTCCGTTGGGGTTCCGACTGCCCCGGCGGGGATTGCATCATCTGTCTCCGGGCGGAAAACGGACTGATACAGGTCCTCCCATCCCTCGGCCGCATTACCGGCGAATACCCGGCCCACAGCGGAAAATACCTCCGTCACATTTACGCTGCGCTCCAGTGCACCGCCCACATGGCGGCTAAGCCACTGGCTGCGTGCAGGCAGCAGCAGCTTCACTGCCACTAACAGCACAAATACCGTACCGCAGACCAAAAACTGGACCAGGCGTCGCTTTTCCACTGCGGATAACGGCTGTGAAGTCTTCCGCCGCTTTGTGCGATACCCTGTCCGATTGCCGTAGATTTGATTGATTTTCTGTCCGGACTGTCGCGACGTCATCCGTCCCGCCTCCCCTCGCATTTTTCTTACTCTATGCATATTTGGGGAAGAGTATGAACGATTTCCCTTGACAAAGAGATGGATTTTTCCTATAATACAATCTGTTGCAGCAGACTGCCGTAGCCATGCGTCGTGGGGCTGGGGGTGCGCTGATTAAATATCCGGGTGTAGCGCAGTTGGTAGCGCGCATGGTTCGGGACCATGAGGCCGTGGGTTCGACTCCCGCCACTCGGACCATGCGGAGTGGAATTATGGGATCTGAGGATTTCATAATTCCACTTCGTTTTTTATCCGGCGATTTTCTCATTGGTGTAGCTTAACGCTACACCTTTTCGCGTTTCTATGAGAATAGGTAGTGTCAAGAGTTATGCGCAAATTGGTTTGCAGTCTCATAAGGAATGAGGTCAACCAGCCAACTCGGCGTCGTCCATAGTCGCCTCCAGATGCTTCATATTCATGTATTTCTTGTTTCCCCACTGGGTGCCTGCAACATGACGCAGTCGGGCACAAACCAGCATAAGGGCAGAGTTTCCGTCAGGAAAAGCGCCCACCACACGGGTGCGGCGGCGAATCTCACGGTTAAGGCGTTCAATGGCGTTATTGGTGCGAATACGCGTCCAATGCTCAAAGGGAAACGCCATGTAGGCAAGCGTCTCTTCCACACTGTCCTCAACCTTTTTGGTGGCCTCCTTCAGTTTCAAGTCCTTCAGCGCGGCGACTACGTCTCTAGCCTTGGCCAGTGCTGCATCCTTGCTCTCCTGAGCATGGATAGCTTTG
>NZ_DALZOY010000021.1:0-34255 GCF_032018205.1 Oscillibacter sp.
CCACCTTAAACTGCACCGGGAATGCCACGGTGGGCGCTTCCGTGCACCAGATTTGCACGCCGCCGTCATAGGTAATGGCCTGCAGCACTTTGCCCCATGCTTCGGCGTAAAGCTTGTTGGCCTCGGGATCGCCCCCCATCAGGATATCCGCAATTGGATTATCCGTTGCCAGCACCCCCGGCACGGACACGTTTTGGTAAAAGAAATTCCCGGATGCCGTCCACGCCACCGGCACAGTGGCCGTCAGGGTGACGGTGTTGGCCTTCCCGTTCCACGCCGCCCGCTCTGCCGCCGTCAGGTGTGCTGTGGTGTTGCCCGCGTGGGCCGCGAGATTTGCCTGCACCGCCGCCGCGCTGCCGGACGGGTCCGCGCCCACCTGAACCGCCGTGTGTGTATGGTTTACTGCAGCCTTCCCCGCCAGCGCCGCATACAGCGCCTTAAATTCCGCGTCAACGCTCGTCTCCGCCCAGTGCGCCGGATTCCACGGCTCTCCCGCCGGGATGGCCGTGGTGCATTTGTACAGCTTGCCGTCCCAGGTGCAGTAGTCTCCCACGGCATAGCCCCTGCCCGGGGCATATTCCCCCGCCGACCGCGCCGCCGCCATCGCCGCGTCCAACTTCGCAAAGTTGTAATTGAGATCGGCCACGTCAGCGTAATCGGTACCCGCAGGCAACCGCAATCCCAGATTTGCGGTACTATCCATCCAGATCACTCTCCTTTATGTCAGCCCAGGTCCGGGCGGCCAGTGCCTCCCATGTGCGGGCCTTAATCGCATCCCAGGTATTGTAGATGATCACATAGTCCCATCCCAGATGCGCGGGCATAACTTCCCGCAGGGCGGCGGTCAGATCGGCCATGTTGGGCGGAATGCCAATGGTGCCCACAAACTTGATCTCCACCCGGTACCGCTCCGGCTGCTCCGTGACGTCCACGGCTCCATTGCTGAAGCTCTCGGCCACGTTCTGAATCATGGCCACGGTGGTCACGCCCACGCCCCGCAGCTTGGATTTCACTCGGCTGCGTCGGAAGGCGGCGGGCTTTACCAGCTCCACCGGGATGCCCAGCGCCTGCTCCCAATATTGAAGCCCCCATGTGGCGCTGTCCACATTGAGCTGATCCATCAGGCCGTCCCGGGCCTGCCATAAGGCCAGCCGCTCCGGCTCTAACGCCTGCTGGATGTCGGCAAACTCCGCGCCCTTTTGCAGATACTCCGGGTATTTTGCCAGCAGCATACTCACGTCACCGTCACCTCGCCCAGCACCGGCACCTCGTCGGCCGCGATCACGACATTACTCTCTCCGCCGCCCACCGTCAGAGCGGTGTAGTCCACCACACCGGGGATGCTCAAAAGCAAAAACGCCACCCGATTGTAAAGCACGGTGTAGGTCTGCTCCTCAAGCGCGTCCAGTTCCGCGTCCAGATTGCGGGAGAAGCTACCGGATACCAAGGACTTGAAATAGGCCCCCACAGCCTGCTCCAGCGCGTCCTGCACCGCCTCCTTGCTGGTGCTGCCGTCAATGCTCACGGCGGCGCTCACCTCCAGCATTCTGGCTGTGGCGGACAGCACCGTCACAGCAGGCCCCACGGGCCGCTCCGTTCCGATGTGGGCGGCCGCCGCAGCGACCACCTCCGGGTCCACCACGCCGCCATCCGGCGACGCCAGCAGCACCTTGACGGTGCCGTCTCCGTCCCACTTGGAAATCACCCGGGCAAAGCCTACGCCGTCCGTCTCCCCGGCCCACATCTGATAGTGATAGGGGTTGCCGGAGGTGGGAGAGCGCCGCATACGGGCATAGTAGCGCTCCACCAGCGCCGTGTCCGTCTCCGCGTCCGTTCCTCCAGTGGCCGGTCCGTTGGCGTAGCCTGTAATCCCGCTGTAATTGCGCAGTGTGGACACGATTTCCCCGGCCCCGATGTTATAAGCCGAACCCACCGCCGCCGTCAGCGTCCCTGTGGCCGTGCCGCCGGAGATGGTAACGGCTCCGTCCAGATAAAAGGTCAACCCCGCCGCCGTGTAAAACGGCGCACCCGCCGGAACCGTGGCCCCGTCCGAACCGGTAAATGTCACCGGGCAGGCGGCAGAGGTTCCCGCCTTACGGTTGATGCCCACCATGGACGCCTGCTTGTCGATGTACGATCCGCTGGTCTCATCCACATAGAACGCAGGTGCCATTGCATCCATGGAGTGATAGCACTGGCAAAGCTCCGCAGCAATGGCGGCAATGATGTCGCCGGTAAAACTGCCCTCGCCGGTGAGCAGCGGCGTTTGCAGCCGCGCAATGATTCGGGCCTTCACCTGTTCCTCGGTCAAATCCTCATACATTAAAATCCACCTCCCCATAAACGGTGCTGACGGAGCATTGCACCGTCAGGCGGTCCCCTGCAAATCCCACAGATATTTCCCCCACGCCGGTGATGTAAGGACTCACCAGCAGCGCCTCCCGGATATACCGGATTGCCTCGCTGCGCTTCACGTCCGCAGTAAACGCCTTGCCGATCAGGTCCTCGGCTTCGCTGCCGTAATCCCATGTGTAAATGTCATGACGATACCGGGGCGTTTTCAGCGCCTTCCAGCACCAGACCCGCACCGCCTCGGCCCCGGAGACAATCACCGGCTCCCCGGCAGAGAAGACCGGCACGCCCGACTGAAAGTCCCATTTGATTTCCCGTGCCAGCGGCAGGGCGCTGGCGGTCTCCTCGGCCTCCGGCTGTACCACCGGAAAAATTGAACTCATCCGCAGCTCACCACCTTATCGATGATATAAAACATCTGATCGTCGGCCGTCAGCAAAAGCACCTCGTCTCCGGGCTTCAGCACCGGCCCGTCCTGTGTGGCCACTGCGTTCAGCGCCACCGTGCCACGGAGGATGGCCATACTGTCATGGCTCCCCATGGGGCAACTGGCGGAGATGTCCAGCGCCCCGGACACGCGGTCGCCGGATACCGTCAGTTTCTCCGCGTGTCCGGCAGCAAGCCGGTCGCAGATGTAAAAGCGGTCCGCCTCCTGCGTGGTCCCCGCCACGTCGATGGTCAGCGGGGAGACGTTCCGCACTGTGCCCCGCCGCATCAGAGCGGGCCCGGTGGGGGCGTCCTCCTGCCCGGCAGTCCGCATCATATCGTATAAGGCGCTGAATGGGTCGCCCTTCATGTCTTCCTCGCTCCCTTCCGTTTGTGTCCAAATTGGACACATTATTTTTTAGGCACGCTGCCCGCCGATTGCTTGTCCATCAGGTTTCGGAAATCCAGCGATACCTTCGTATGGTACACGCCCTCCGAAAAGCTGTGGCTGTCCGCCGTAATCCAAAACTCGCCGTAAGTCCCCGTGACTGGCTCCTCTACCACCACCGCGTTGCCGGTGATTAACTTGGGGCTTCCAATGCATTGGGCCGTGATGGTGGTTTCAATGCCGTTGTCCTCTAAAATTTGCTTGGCCGCCGCCTCCGGCTTTTCGCTGTCGGTGGCTTTAATGGCCTGCTGCATCAATCCGTACAGCGCCACATAGTTGTTGGGGCTGTCAAAATGCGCCGTCAGCTTGTTGTTGTCGTCGTACACGCCCACCCGTGTCACCATGCTCTCAATGCTGTCTTCGCTGCTGCAGGAGATCAGATTGCTCCCCGGCACCAGCCGCAGGCTGTCCGCGCCGATGGCCTTCTCTACCACCTGAAGCTGATTGGATAAAAAGCGAATCTGATACTTCTTCCCGTTCTGCTCCGACGCCAGCGTGTACATCGTCTGGATGATCTGGTACAGGCTCACGCCCAGAAAGTTGCGGCTGAGGGAAATTCCCGTGGCCGCGATGCTGCCGGTTAGGATGCCAAACTCTTTGCAGAGCTGCCGCGTCACGGCCTCCGGCGTCTGCTTACGCACCGCCAGATAGGTGCTGTTGCGCTTTAAGTATCGCCCGTTGTCCAGCGCGGTGCAGTCCACAGTCTGGCCCAGGCTGTCCCGCTTCCGGGATACCACATGCCCGGAAAACAAAATGTCCGCCTCGTGGTACAGCCGCGTCAGCCCGCCCAGCTCGCACAATGCCTCGGGGGTCGCGCTGAAGGAAAGCTGCCGGGCGCAGTCTTTATAGCTCCCGCTCCACGCCTTGCTCTGCACAAACGGCGTGATATGCTCCGTTTTCTTTCCGTCCAGGCTCCAAGTCCTGATTTTTAATAGATCATCGTAGGCCACGCCGCCGCCCCCTTAAAGCTTGGATTTGTCAGGGCAGCGCACCTTCTGCCCGGGATAGATCAGGTTGGCATTTTTGATGCCGTTGTATGTAGCCAGCTTCCAGCACAGCGCCCCGTTCCCGTACTGCTTCCGGGCGATGCCCCAAAGGGTATCCCCTTTGACCACCGTGTGGACCCGCTCCGGCTGCGCGGCCCGGACGATGGAGCGGCTGTTGTTCCCGGTTTCGGCGGTGATGCCCGCCGTCTCCGCCGCCAAATCCCGGTAGCGCCGCAGGGTCAGCGTCACATACACGTCCCCGGTGCCATCCTGCTCGCCGTAGCGCACCGGCCCCAGCAGAACCGGGAAGTTCACCGGCGTGTCGGTGACGATCAGCCGCAGCACCTCCCCCGCTTCCGACCAGTCCGCCAGCGTTTTCACCACGGCGTAAGGCTCCCCGGCGTAGCCGCCCTGGGTATAGTTCCGCGCCTCCGACGGAAGCAGAAATTCAAGCTGCTCATCAAATAGGGCGGAAAGCCCCGGAAACGCCGCCTCGCCGGTCTGGGCCATGTCCAGCACCGTAACCTTCCGCCCGGTCTCCACGGCGAACCGATCCGGCGTCACCGGCATGATCAACTGCGTGTCGCTCCTGACGCTCCGAAAAACAAATTGCATACGCCCTCCTTACTCCGCCCGCATCCCGGCCAGTTGAATCTGCTGCAGCAGCTCCGACGCAATGGCCGGGATGTCACTTTCCTTCCGGACGTTGAACACGTTGCCGGTAATCAGAGGCTGTACAGCGTCTCCACTTCCCGCGCGGCTCTCCGCCGCCGTGCGCACACTCTCATCCTGATGCAGCAGATACAGTCCCGTCTCCGGTACCCGCCGCAGCCCGAAGGCGTGGGAACTTTTATAACGGTTCCCTGTTGTCTCGTCATAGTAATTGCCCTTCCCGTCAGACCACGTATTTGTAATCAGATCATAGGAATATCCGGCCGCCTTTGGATTGAAGTTGCTTCCGCGAATCGCATCCGCCAGCCCCTTGGTGTACCAGTTCCCCTTTTCGTAGCCTGCGTCCCAATAGTCCTGATTGGTCCCCGTGTCGTCGCGGATGCTCTTGGCAAGTGCCCGTTCCGATTCCAGTGCCAACTGTGCGCCCTCGCTGGCGTTATATTCATTTTGTCCCTGCACTTTGGCCCGGGCGATCATCTCGCCCATTTTCACGGCGTCGCCGGTGGCCTCAGCTTCCCGATAGGCTTCACTGTCCATAGCACTGTCCACTGCGTCCCGAATGGCCTTTTCCTTGGCATTTTCAAGGCTTGCCTGCCATGCGCCAATGGCCCGGTTCGCCTCCATTTGCCGCTCCCCGCTGCTGCCGGATAAATAGTCCGTCTGCTCCGAGATTCCCTTGCCCCGCTCGGCGTTATACCCCTCGCCATAGGCATTTTGTATTTCCGCCTGCGCGTCCTCCAACGTAGAGGTGAGGCCGCCAAAGGTCTGAGACTGTTTTTCCATCGCCCCGGCATACATCTTATCCATGGCCTGCTGAATGATGTTGACGGCGTTGATGCCGCCAATTTTCCCAGCAGAGATCATTTCATAAATTTTTGCCTTGCTTTTGCCCAGCCCATCCGCCAGCATTCCGACAGCGTCCACGCCACGCTCCTGGATCAGGTTGATGTACTCCAGCGATGCCTTGCCGCTGGACTGCATCCGTGCCATGGCCGTGGCCATGGTGTTCATGCCGCCTGCATCCGCACCCACGGCGCTGCCCGCGTTGCCGATGGACGTCATCAACCCCAGCATCCGGCTGGGGTCATCCTTGAAGCCCGTAGCCAGTGACCGGCTCATAGCCGTCAGGTCACCATACTCCATGGGCGTGTCGGCCGCCAGCGTGCGCAGGTCTTTGAGGTACGTATCTCCCACGCCCTCGCCCAGCATAGTGTTAAACGCAATGGCGTCCTGCTCCCGCTGGGAGGCCACGGCGGAGCCGGACTGGATATCTGCGTCCCGCTGGCTTAGCTGTCCTTCCGTGTTTTCCTGCACATAGCTTTTAAAGGCGTCGTCATAGCCCCCAAACGCCTGTGTTCCGCTGGTCACCAACCCCGCTGCGCCGCCAATTGCCGCGCCGATGGCGGTGCCAAGCCCAGGGATCACGGACCCCAGCGCCGCGCCGGAAGCCGCGCCGGACAGGACGCCCGAAACCAGCGAGCCGCCCACGTCGCCCAAAGCCGATCCAACCATACTGTTGGCCGCCTGCGCAATGGCATCGCCGCCCAGTTTCAAAAGGCCGGCACTGGCAAGCGCACCAAGCAGGCCAGCTCCCCCAGAGTTGCCTCCGGATGAGATTGCTCCACCACCGCCAGATGAAACCATTCCCGCGTCCATCTTGCGCATGGTTTCGTAGCTGTCGGTCATTTCCTTCATCGCCGTCTTGGACATTTTCTGCCAGGAGCTTGCAGAGGCCGTCAGCTCGTTATACTCGGTCTTCAGTTTTTCAAAGGTTACCTTGTCCGCTGCGTCCTCGCTTTTCTTAAAAGCTTTCGCAGCCTCATCCATGGCCTTTTTGACCTCCGCCGCCTTCGATGCCGCCTTTGCCGCGTTTTCATTGAGAGTCTGATACCGTTTGCCCAGCGCCAGCGTCCGTTGCCCCAGCTCCTCCAGTTCCTTGGAGCAGCCCTGCGACATACTGGCGATGGACTTCATTTTGCCGGTAACATCCTCGTTCATTTTCATGATGATGGAAATAGACTCCGCCATGCGCCTCACCTCGTTTCTGTTGGCTTTGCCGCCGCCCTCCCCGCCGGGAGGGCGGCTTTTTTATCGCCTGTTGCGCAGCTCGCACTCAAAGGCGGAAAACTCCCGGATGATCTCCTGCCACCCGTCCCGCGCCTCCCACAGGGCCTTCAGCTCGCTAAGCGGCCAGTGGTGGGCGCGGAACAAGTAAAACAGTAATGACAGCTCCGGGTCGTCCCCCGCCTCTAGCCGTTTTTTACCTCACCGAGGGTCCTGCGCAAATACCCCGAAAGCTGCTGAATCTCCATGTACAGCTCGTCAATCTCCCCGGAGATCAGCCGCGCCTTAATGGCGTCAATCGGCGTTGCAATGCCTTTAGTCTTGTCCAACAGCGCCGCATCCCCCCACTTGGGGCTGACGCAGCCATGCAGCACGCCGAACGCAGCCTGATCGCTCCGGGGCTTTTCCTGCACCTGCCGAACCTGATCATAGCTCAGGCCCCGCAGCGTGAAGACAACCGGCTCCCCCGCCAGCTCACTGAGCCGGGGCACCTCCACCTGCTTTTCCGGCAGCACCTTCCGTACGTCCGGCAGCTCCGGCTTCAGCAGCAGCTCCAGCACGCTGACGCTCTTCAAATCCTCACTCATCACTGCACCTCAATCTTGTCCAGATATTCCACCCGCGTGGCGGTAAAGGGAATGGTGATGCTGCCCTCCTTGGCGGCGGCCCAGTCCATCACCGTCACCTCGTCATAGCTCACGCCATACACGGCAATCCGCTCCGCGCCGAAGGCGTCCGGGTCGGCCAGCGCACCCACCAGCGTCTTGCGCACATCGCGGCCCGCCTGCACCTGCTCCACGTCGTCGCTGCCCCGGGAATAAATCTTGTGGAGCGTCATGCTGCCGGTGATTTTCACCCCGGTAATTTTGCTGTCCTCCGCCATCTGGCGGCAGAAGTTGAGGGTGCTTTTGTTTTTGTTAATCTTCACTTGAAACGCGTTGACCTCCGCCACCTCGCTGCCATCGGCCCAGACACTGCCAAACGTGCCGTTAATTACTCTGTATCCGTCCATACAATCCTCCTTTACAGCGTGATACCCACGCTGACGTCTTCAATGGCGTCCACCGGATGAATGGACACCGCCAGAAATACATGAGTGCCGGTGCCCGCCTCTTTGATCTCCTGTTCGCTCATGTCCACCGTGGAGGTGCCCTGCTCCTCCAGCCACGCCTGCTGCTCGTCCACGTTGATGCCGCAGGTGAAGTCCTCCAGAATCAGGCCGTCCCGGGCGAGGGAGCGGAGATAGTTCGTGATGGCCGTCACCAGCAGCAGTTTGTTTTCATAAGTGTTTGCATACTTGCCGATGTACCCGTCCTCAATGGCGGCCCGCAGATCGTGCTGCACCATGTCCAGCAGCTCCACAATCTTGATTTTCTTCCACTCGTCGCTCTTTCCGGTGACGGTGGTCAGGCTGTTGACGGCCCGGCCGGTCTTCACCTTTTCCCCATCCCAGAACAGGACGAGCTGCCCCGTGCCCACAGCGGCATTCAGCGCCGCCTCCGTCAAACGTTCCACGTCCCGGACCTCCGGGAGGGGCGCGTAGGTGGCGGAAATGCTCATGGGCGTGCCAGCCAGAAGTCCCGCGATCCGGCCGCAGTAGTCGGCGGCCGTGAGTTTCTCAGTCCCGCCAACGTCGATGCCGGTGGCGGTAAAGTTGATAATGGACTCGCTGTCCGCCGCAAGAGCGGGCAGCACTGCCTTGAAAATCGCGTGGCTGTCGCTCCGCCGAATGATAATCCACGCTTTGATCACGGCCGCCTCCGCAGCCGTCAGGTCGGCAGGCCCGGCCAGATAATCAAACTGTTGGGTGGACAGCCAGCCCAGCGCCTCGCACCCGGCGGTAATGAGGTCCTCCTCATCCATCACATACACCAGAATCTTTTTCGGAGGCTTCACGTACCCCAGAAACGCCCGCCGCACCGCCGCCTGATTGGCCGCGCCCATCGCGACAGGAAGCTGGGACGGGGCCGTAAGGGTGTAGCTATTGCCCTTCAGTGCCGCGTCCCGCAGAATCAGCGCCACCGTCCCTTTCTGGGACCGGGCCAGTGCCGTGGATGCCGCCTGCTGAAATACAATGTCAATGCTGGGCATCTTCAAATTGCTCATGTGCCTGTATCCTCCTTTGTTTTTGTGATCAGCGTGAGCTGCTCCATCATCGGCAGCACCGCCGCCGGGTCGAGTTCCTCCCGGCTGTATGAGAGGGAGAGCGTCACCGTCGTTTCAGTAAAGTCAAAATTGTGGGCCGTGGCGCAGCTCCGCACCTTCAGCGCCCTGGTCCCGGCCTTCAGATACCCTTTGGCAAACATGCTCACCAGAAGCATGGTCCGCAGGTCCAGCGCCGCCAAATGGCTGTTGTGCCGCTCGTCCACCTCCACGAAATCAGTAATGCGGTAGGTATAGCGAAGCTCCACGCCGCCGGGGGATACCTCGCCCAGGGTGATTCCGTTTAGCTCCACCATGTTGCTGGGCCGTGTGAATCCCCGGGGAGCCACGTTTGCATAAACTTCCTCGCCGGGGAACAGTTCCCTTACCGCCCCGCTTACGGCGGCCGTGATATGATCAGGCGTCAGCATTTTATGATCCTTTCTAACTCAGGCGGGAACCGCCCTGTTCAATGGCGGACTTCAGCCGCTGAAGCGCCTTTTCAGCCGCATCCCGGCCCAAATCGCCCGCGCGCAGCTTTGCCCAACTGTAAAACAGGCGGCCCCGAACAATAAATCCCGCATTTCCAGAAGCGATGACCTTACCCGCAGAAAGGCGTTCCCGATATCGCTCGCTGCGGCCCGAGGGGGTGCGAGCTTTATGCCCTTTTTCCAGATAGCGGGTAACATCCCGGCTGGTTGTTTTTTCCCCGCCTTTGGTCAATTGGACGACTTCATCTTTTTCCGAGGTAATTACCACATACCCGCCGCCGCTGCTCTGTTTCAGCTCCTGCCAGCGGTTTACCCTGCCACGGGGGTCAGAAACACGCCGGTTGATTTGCGAAAGGACCTCCGTCAAAGATGCCTTACCGGCTTCAAAAAGCGCTGTGCGCTTGGCGTCCGGCCACTCCTCGGTCAGTTTATCCCAGCGCCGCCAAAACGCATTCCACTCCCGCAGATCCGCCCTGGCCAAACCACCCATCAGCAATCCTCCTTCCGGAGGATTTCATATTCATTTTTCCATTGATCCAGCGTGTGGCACGCCTGCACGCTGTAAGCCTTGCCGCCCGCCTCCACCAGAGAGCCGGGGTCCAGTTCGATTGCTTTCGGCGTCACCAGCACATAGGCCACGGTGGTCACCGTGTGGGGCCGCTCCGGCTCGGACTTAAAATACTTCTCCGTCAGCACCCCGGGGAAGCTGCACCCCACTGGATCAAGGTCCGCGTCCTTCCGGCACTCCACCGGCTCGCACAGCGCCGCCTTGATCTCCACGATTCCCGCCTGCTCCGTATCCGCAACGGAAGTCAGGAAGCAGAACCGCCCGCGCCACAGAAAGGACAGGCCCAAATTGATGCGGCTGGCCTTGCGCATGGTAAATACCACGCTCCGCGCCCCGATGCCCACGGCCGAAAAATAGCTCGTCCGGTCGCTCTGCTCCGCCTTGACCCAAGCGCCCCATGCCGTCGTCCACGCCCATGCATTTTTTGCCTCGTTAAAGGTCAGTTCCCGGGCCTGTACCCGCTCGTTCAGGTCCCCCGCGCTGATAAACGCCATGCCGTCCTCCTATTCCCCGCCGCCGGTGCCCGAATTGGGCACCGGCTCGGTGAGCTTCAGTTGATTCTTGATTCGCACGAACTCAGGATTCTCCACCACGGTTCCTGTGATGGTCGCGCTTCGGCGCTCGTACTTATCCAGCACCAAATAGTTGATGCACTGGTCATACAGCGCCCGGCGGTCAGTGCCATCTGGGGGGATGCTGACTCCGGCTCCCGCCATGTACCCCACCGACGCGGAGTAATATCCCGGGAGCAGCAAAGTGTCCTCCGGCGCGTCAATCCGGCAGTACGCCAGCAGCTCGTCCTTCCGCTCCGGCTTCAGCTCCGCCATGGCTCAGACCGTCAGCGCCCAGTCGTTGCCGACAGGGAGATACTGTCCCTCGCCCAGCGCCAAAGCACTGCAGATCACCTCGGCGGCAGCGTTATGCTGGAATTTCACTGCATAATGACTGTAAGCAGCCTGAGGGCGCACATCCACCACCGCCACAGCGGACGGCATGGCACCAGAGGCTGTAAACACCTGCTCGCCCAGTTTTTCCGCGCCGGTTCCACTGGCATTCGTAGCTCCATAGACGGCAACCGTCAGTTTCTTGCCGCTGGCCAGCGCTCCGGTGGAAATGGTAAACGCCAGTTGGCGCTTCTTTGCGGCGGAGATGTAAATTGCGGTGGAGTCCGTAGCTGCCGCCAGGGAAACGGGAACGCAGGCTACTTCCGCCTTCATACCTTCCATAATTCTGTTCATCGGTTAAACCTCCTTACGCACGCGCAGCCAGCGTCACAAACGGGCTGCGGGTCTTGTTGCTGTTTTTGATGGTGAGCGGGGCATCCACTTTGGGAGCACCGTTGCAGCGGAACACCATGCGGAAGCACTGCTGATCGGTCAGGAACTCCACATGGATGGACCAATCCTGCTTGGCCGTGCCCTTCATCAGCAGGATGTACTGATAGGGGTCCACCAACAGGATGTCACCCGCAGAGCCAAGCGCTTTGCAGTTGTCGTCAAACAGTACCGGCTTGTTCAGCACTCGCTGGGTATCGAAAGCACCCAGGCCACCCTCGGGATTCCAGAGGAACTTAGATGCGTCACCGCTCTGAATGGCGAGGTACGGCAGGAGCTCTTCCACGTCAGGATGCATCAACCAGCACAGGCGCTCCCGGTTCCGGGGCATCGCACGGGCCTGCATCCGGATAGCGTTGGCTCCGGTAAACGTCGCGGCAGCCTGTCCGGAATCTTTTGCCACGGTGACCAGAGCCCCGGAATTGAGGATGCCCAGAGGCTTTCCGACACCGTCTCCGGAGATCACAGCCTCCGTCAGCAGGCGATCAGACGCAAGGGAGAAGCCGTTGGCTGCAAGGCCGGTCAAAAATGCGGTGTCCTGCAGCATCTCGTCGGTGGCATACATGAAGCCCATCATCTTCTCCAAGTCCAGCCGCATCTCCTTGAATGCAGGCTTGCTTGCTGCCACGGTGGCGCCCTCAGCCGCCCAGTACATCTGGATTCCGCCAAACACAGCAGTGGAAACGTCGGTTTCGTTGGACCGAAGCCACTTTGCGGAGTTAGATGCATTGGAGCAGGTATACCGATCCAGCCGCTGCAGGAGCGGGCTGTTCTGAACCGCGCTCTCGATGATTGCCCCGGCGAAATCCGGCTGAATGGCAAACGCTCCGTCAGCTCCGGCCCCAGTTCCTACGCCCTGCACCGCGTTGTTGATCTGGGACAGCCGCTTATCCACCTCGCCGCTTTTTGCGCGGGCCACAATGGACTGAAGCTGCTCGCCCAAGGAATCAAACAGGTGCAGGGCCTTTTTGTCGTCCTTCGTCTCCGGCTTTTTCCCATTGTTCAAAATGCCGTCATCGCCCAGATTATCAGGAACGGCATTCTTCTGGCTTGCCTGCATCGCCTTGATCACCGTGTCGATGTTGCTGTTGAGGCCCTCCATCTGCGTGGAGAGCTGGTCGGCCTCATCAAATTTGCCATCCATCACGAGTTTTTCGGCTTTGGCGGAAAGCTCCGACTTCTGCGCCCGCAGCTCATTGATTTTTTCCATGTAGTCCATGCTCTGTACCTTCCTTTTCAAAATTTAATAATTTGCAAGCGACCTGATGCGAGCCAGGGCGCGTCTTGCCTTTAGCTGGGTCTGCGCGGATTCCTCCGTTTTGTGGTCGGCGTAGCGCTTTCGCATGGCGGCCGTTACGCGGATGGTATTGCCGCAGGCCGCAACCAGCGTTCCGATTGTGCCCGATTCGGACACACCGTCCATCTGCACCACCTCGTCGATCAGGCCGTATTCCAACGCCTGCGTGGGAGAGATAAAAATACTCTTATCCATGAGCGCCACAAGCTCCTCGCGGGTCATATTGAAACCGGCCCGGGCCATGTAGGTTTCAATCACCGCGTCACGGGCATTTTTCAATTCCTCCGAATACCGCTGCATTTCCCGAAAGTCGCCCTCATCGCCGCCGGACGGATTGTGATAGCAGAGCAATGCGCCCGGCTCCGAGCGAATGGTATCGCACCCGGATGCCGCGATGGTTGCAGCCGATGCGCCGTACCCCTGATAGAGCGCCTCGGTGTGCCCGCTGTAACGCCGCAGCATGGACCGGATTTCGCCCCCCACTGTCATGTTTCCGCCCGGAGAGTTGATCAGAACCGTTACAGTCTTTCCCCCTGCTGCCTCCAGCGCCGCCTTGACATCCATGGGTGCGGTAAGGTCTCGCCAACCACACCACCGGGCAATGTCAGCGGTATCGTTGTCCAGCAGCGTGCCCCGAATTTCAATTTCAGGCATTGCCTCCATCTCCTTTCAAAATTGACTCCAGCGAGCCGAGATTTTTGGTTGCTAAAAACTTCTGGCCCAGCCCGCCTGGGATGGGGTTTCGTTCATCCAGTGCGCGGCATTCATCCAGATTGTAAATGCCGGTGTACACCATCTTCTGGAAGAAGCTGGCTCGCGCATCGTCATTCCCGCGCAGCAGCACAGAGGGATTGCCCTTGAAGTACCAGTTCTTTTTCCGCTGAGATATGGAAAGCGCCTTGTAGGTATTCTCCTGCTCCCACTGGACGATATAGGGCATCAGGGTGTCCGTCACGTAAGCAATGCGCTGGGCACTGTTGGAATCGAAAGATTCATTGCCGCTTTGCAGCATCCACTTGGGGATGCCGGTAAACCGGGATATCTCCTCCACGCCAAACCCGCGGCTCTCAATGTACTGGCTGTCCCTTTGGTTCAGGCCCATGGGCGTGTATTTATAGCCTCTGGTCAGTACCGCCACCTTAAACGCATCCTCGCCAAACGGGTTGTAGGAGCTGAATTGATCCCGGACTTTGTCCCGCCCTGCATCGTTAAGGTCGGCATCGACTTCCACAATGGCGGACGGGTTTGCTCCGTTCTGGTAAAATTTCCGTCCATACTGCTGGGCAGCCCCTTCTGCTCCGATGGTCTCCCTCGCCAAATGGAGGAAGCCCCGGCCCCGAATCCCGTCATAGCTCTCAAAAAACAGCATGGACAGCTCATGTCCCGAAAAAGAATGAAACACGCCATCGACCGTGAAGTCATACCAGTAGGTTCCCGTTTCCTGATCCCGCCGGATGTGGCAGCATTCTGTGGGAAGTGGAATACGTTCCGCAATCTTTCCGTCCAGGCCGGGCCGATTCCAGCAATAGCCCACGCCATGCCAAAAGGCATTGGACATAATGGTCTTGCCGCAAACAAACGGACTCATATTTTCATTGGGGCGGATTTTAAATACTTTGTCCAGCGCATCCTCCGCCACCGGCTCGCGGGCATCACCGTTTTTCTGGTAGACATTAAACGGGATCACTCCAAAGTGGCAGGTCAAAATTCTGTGGGCAGCCGCCACCGGCGAAAGCTGCTCCGCCCCCAGGCGGCTGGTGTCATACTCTCCGCCGGAATAAAAGATTCTGCGAAACTGTTCGTTGACCTGGTCCCACGACAATGTGTTATAGCTGACCGCTCTGGGCGGCCCCATGGATTTACTGAGCAGCATGTTACATCATCCTCTCCGTCTGGCCCTGGCTATAATCCATGCAGCGGCACTGAGCCAGCATCCTGCCGCCGCAAATGCCGCAGCCGCTCCCGCAGCCAAGGCCGCCGCCGTCACCAGCGCCGCCCCGCCAAGCAGCATCAGAAGATCATCCAAATACAGGCCGACCGCTTTCAGCCGCTGCTTCCGGCGGGCCAGTTTTTCCTCGTTTGTCATAGTCCCCAGTCCTCCCCAAGATTTTCTGTGTCATAAGGCTTTGCGTTGGCCATGTCGATCATGGCAGTGATCTTTGAGTTAATCCACGCCACCGTCACATCGATACGTCCGGTGGACAGGTTCTTCATGGGCTTAATATTTTCGTTGCCGTCGGTGCGGCAGCGGACATTGCCAAAATTCCAGCGGGCACAGGTATTGTGCTCATGGAGCATCTTGTGGTCCCGGATCTCTTTTTCCATCTCGTGCATAGCCGGGGACATATTTTTCATGTCCTGAGGCGTCTCAATGCAGTTGATGCCTGCGCGGCCCCTCTCCGACTGGCCCTTCTGGAGTCGGGGAATCAGCGTCCACGAAAGGTGCGGATCAGCGCCCAGCATGATGAGTTCAAACACCTCCGCCGCTTCAAAGATGGACTCCTCCACCATGTCATAGTCGATGGTGTCGCCGGGGCACAACGTCAAAAAGCCCGCTCTCGCCCAATCCCGATAGGGCACATGGTCTCGCTTCTCCGCGTCCTCCGTTCCAATTTCCGGCCTCCAGATGCCCCAGTACAGCGTTACCCAGGTGTCCAGCCCCTTCTGGGGCGGGAACAGCAACACAAAGGCAGTCAGGTCCGTCCGCTTGGAGAGATCCAGTCCCCCATAGCAGCGTTTTCCCCGCAGCAGTTCCCGCGCCGCCCTCCGCCGTTCAGGCCCCGGCAGCGCATTATCCGTCTCCGCGTCTTTTGGCGGCCACTGCGTTTTGTCATAAATGGTCAAAGGCACCCAGCCCACCGTTTTCACAGAGATCCACTGGTTCAACCGCAGCCAGCGGAACAGTTTTTCTCCGGCCTCGCTCTTTTTGGCCTCCTGGGCCTCCAGCCGCAGCGTGCGGATCTTCAGGTGCTGTCCCAGCGACGGATTGCACTGATACCACAGTGCCTCATCCCAAATATCCAGCTTGGCGAGGTCGTCCGGATCGTCTCCATAAACCGCCGTCAGGCCGTACAGGATAGGGAGCCAGTTGGAGAGGTCCCGCCCCAGCAGCTCCTGCTCCGCAGCGGCAAGGTCCTCGTCCGCCGCGTGGCGCAGGCTCAATATCCCGCGCGGATCTCCGCCTTCCGCCAGCACCTTTTTTAGCTGCCGGGCATCCCGGACGCCCACGGCCTTCTCGTGGATTTCCCAACCAATGGAACCCCGGTCCGGATCGTCTCCGGCGGTGGTCAGAACAATGTAAACCGGCTGCTTCCGGCCGGAGCCGGAGCCGAAGGTCATAACGTCCCAGAGGTCCCGGTTGGGCTGCGCGTGCAGCTCGTCGAAAATAACGCAGCTTGGCTTATAGCCGTGCTTGCTGTACGCCTCGCTTGAGAGGACCTTCATAATCCCGAGCACAACCCATTTGCTGCCGCCGTTGGCCGTGATCACCTTGCGACGGTACTCAATCAGTTTGCGGCTTTCAACAATGTGCAGCTCGCCCCGGGCAATCATCTTGGCCGTCCAGCGCGCGGTAGTCAACATAAAGACCGCAGCGTTAAATACGATACCGGCGTTTTCCTTATCCGCCGCGCAGACATACACCTCGGCGTTCAGTTCCCCGTCCGCAAACAGGTGATAGATCCCCAGAGCCGCCGCCAGTTCGCTCTTTCCGTTTTTCTTGGGGACTTCAAGATAAAGATACCAATAATGCCGCATTTGCTCCCGGGTATCCTCGTCCACATCCATGGTGGAGTAAAAATCCATGATCGCGGACACCTGCCAGGCATAGAGCTTAAATGCCTTTCCCGTGTCTGTGGTGGGCAGGCGCTGGATAAAATCACAAACGAACCCACCGGTAGCCGCGTCATACAGGGTGCTGTTTACTGCCGGCATGAATTACTTCACCCCACTCAGCGCGGCCTCCTGCCGCGCCCGCAGGCGCTGTGAAAATTCATCTGGTTCATTGTCGCACGGAGCCGCCGTCGAAGGGATCACCAACCGGCACCGGGATGTAACCGTCAGGCCCATGTCGTTGGCGCAGTTCCGGGCCTGCTTGAAATACCGATCCTGGATGGAGCCCCAGTCTCCGGCGGCCTCGCTGTCCTTCCGGGTCAGCGCGATGTCCGCCTCCGCCGTAGCCTTTAGCCACTGGGCATGGGCGATCAGGTACCGGCCCAGCACATCAGCGTCCAGCTCCGTATACAGCCCCAAACCAATCAGCCGTTTCCCCAGCGCCCGAAAGTCCTTTTTTAGAGGCTCTGGAAGCCACTTGGGCGGCTTTGCGGTCTTTGCCGGTGGCAGCCGCAATTCCATGTCCCGGCGTTCAGCCTCTTCATTTTTGCTCAGGTGCTTCAGTCCCCGCCCCTTCACAACATCTGTGGGCAGCCTCTTCCCCGCCATTGCGTTTCCTCCTCAAAATAAACTTGGCATCTTGATCCAGCCGCCCGACTCCGGCTGCTCCTCCGCAGTCACCTGCACCTGCTTTTCCCCCGCATAACGGTCGGAAAGCATCTCATCCAGCACAGATCTGTAAAAATCGTACAGCGCGTGGTCCCTACAAAAGCTAAACTGCTCCCAGTTCGGGGCCTCGTTGAGATTGCAGCTCCCCTCCAGCACAAACTTGCCGCAGTCAGTGTCAAAAAGCGCCAGCTTTGTGTGATTGTCCCGGCTGGCAGCCTGCCAGCCGTACTGGCGGCACAACGCCGTCAGATTATCCCAATAGGCAACTGCAGAGGCTTTGCGCTTGTCCCTACGCATAATTTGTCCCACAACAAATCGTGCTTCCAGCAATCGTCCGGAATCCGCCAGTTGTCGGAGTTGGCGCAGCGCCGATGGCCCAATACGAAAGGTCGAGACATCCAGTCGCCGAATCACCGCACGGTCCGCCACATACCGCAAAAATCCCGCCGCAGTGAGATTGGAAAATGACACCAGTTTGTACACACTCTCGTCTCCCGGTAGCGGTCCGATAATCGAATCCAATTTGGCCCCCTGCACATATACCGCGCTGCTGACCTTTCTCCGTTTTGTCCGCAAAACGTTCATCTGTCCTGCTCTTCCGATTCCCTCTATACGCTCAACTCCCCTCCCCGCCTTGCCTCTTTTCATCCTCCTCCATCTGCCCCATCGCTGTCTTCTCCCAGGGCAGAAACAGCCTGCTGTCACACGCAGGGCAGCAACGCCCGTCATAGCACCGACTGCGGGTTTCAACAATGCAGCCACAATCCAGGCAGACATATTTCAGTTGCTTCCACATAAGAGCTCCTTTCATCCGGCGCATCACCCGGCCCTCGCGGTTGGTCACGAGGGCCAGGCGGAGGAAAAGGGTCCGGCCCCAAGAGCCGGGTGACACGCCGGTGTCCAATTCGGGCACATTCTCCAGCTCCTGCCTCCGCTGCACGCCACCCGAAAGCCGCCTAGGGGCCGCTGCCCTCTCCGAAATTCCCCGTGGGGAAAAAATCTCGCTCAGAGGAGGGCATGCGGTATTCCGCCCCCTCACCCGATACTTTCTTTGCCGGGGGGAGGGGTGCAGGGAATCGCCGCAGGCGCGGGCCGACACGCCCATGCGCCCAAGCGTCCAGCCGCTTCACCGTCGATAGCGGCTCCGCAGCGCGTTGTTTTTCGCGTGAATTTCCATTGCCGTCTTGCGGCTATGGCATGAATGGCACAAGCTTTGCAGGTTGCTACGGTCAGTAAACTTGGCCCAGTCGCCCTTGTGGTCCACGACGTGGTCCACGTCGGTGGCTAGGGTACGGATGCCACGCTGGGCGCACTCCCGGCAAAATGGCTCCCGCAGGAGCTGTGCAGGACGGAGTTCGTCCATCCATTCCCGCGTCCGGTACATCCAGCGCCATGCCTGCGCCTCAGCGCTGCGCTGCTCGCGGGCCTTGGGCTTGTGCGCTGGGCAGTACCCATCACGGACAAGGGCGCTGCATCCTGGGTGCCGACACGGTCGGAGCGGCTTCATGGCCACGGGCTATCACCTCCGGGCAAAATAAAAAAAAACACCAGACCCAACAACTCAGCCCTTTCAGGCGAATCATTGGCTCTGGCGTTTAACGCTCTGGCCTTTCGCAAT
Organism: Oscillibacter sp.; assembly: GCF_032018205.1. Taxonomy (GTDB): domain Bacteria; phylum Bacillota; class Clostridia; order Oscillospirales; family Oscillospiraceae; genus Oscillibacter. Next base: position 18,899 of record NZ_DALZOY010000021.1, read on the forward strand.
ATTCAGGATGACCTCACTTCGGCACGTTCGGCAGTACACCGGTAGGCCGCAGGCCTCGGTTTCGTCCGATATCCGGAGCAGCCGATGGTTCCGCCCACAAACCGGGCAGGTAACCCATCCGTCCTTTACGCTCAGTTTAACACTTTTGGGATTCACTGGCAATGGATTTTCCTCACTTTCTTTAGCTTGTCCGTAAATATTCATAAGGTTTCAAGAAGAAGAAATCATTATTTAAATATAAAGCGCTATTTTTTAGGCATCAGATAGCGGGTGTAATTAAACACTCCCCATTCCCCAAATTCCGGCTTCCCCACGATGGGAAGCCGCGTGGCGTTGCGAGGTACTCGGAGCTGCCCCGTATCGGACAGATGCACCTCTGGAGGCGGAATCAATTTGCTTAGTTTCCGGGAGCAGCCCCACGGATGCCTGCCGACATCCGGGAGCTCCTTGGTAAAGTAGATCGCAAGGCCCCGGTATCCCTGCTCCGCCATGACGCGCTTTTGATCATACGGTACGTCGTAAGCCTCTCCCCACACCCATAGGTACCTCACCACGGACGGAGGGAAATCCGCGTAACGCATAAAGGCGTGGATATGATAGCGGTGATCCCCGTGCAGGCCCTCCACGCGGTACACGTAGTAGTCCATAGGCTTCTTGCAAAAGCGCTTCAGCCGCTTGCAAAAAGCGTCCCATACGTGCACGACACCGTCAAGGCTGTCTGGCAGGTGTTCGTCCGCAAAAGTCAGCGTATAAAATATGCCACCAAAGCCAAATAGGGCCAGCCGCAGCTCCAGCTTGTCCACGCTAGTGCGGCTCATGGCCGGGCCGCAGCGCCTCCGTGCGCCTTGAACATCCACCCCGTTACGGCGAAGGAAGCACTTCCGGTCCGTTACAAACGCCTTCACAAACGGTCCCGCTCGCTGCTGCACACACAGGTATGTAGGAGGGTCATTGGGCATGTCCCGCCTCCTGTACTGCCCGCGCAAAGCGGCTAATCTCCATCGGATCAATCAGCTCACTGCAATGCGGGCAAACAGGCCATAGCCCATCCCGGAATTTCTTGCTGATATTATTCACGCCGCTAAATCTCATGTAGCTGCGGCGTTCCTTTGCCGCCAACTGCGCAAAGGCATTCATGCTGCGCTGAATACTCTCTGCGTTGTGCGCCATATCCATAAGGGCCTCAAACGGATCTATGATGGCCCCGCATTTTGAGCAGTAAACCAGTTTGTTTTTGTAATCCAGAACAAATGTGCGCGGGTTGCACTCGCATACTTTCCGCCGGTCATACTCAACTTTCAGCGGATACAGCCACGGCTCCGGCTTAACCATCGTTCTCGCTCCTTTCCGGCTTGTGGCGGTAGGCAAGCCACGTTTGACCGCACGCAGAAAGCGGCTCTCCAACCGTAATTGATTTCTCGTAAAAGCAAATTTTACTTCCGACGACAGCACTGACGAGAAACCATCCTTCTCCAATTCCGTCTTTCAACCACACCGGCTCCCCATCCATCCCCCGCAGCTCGTCGAGGGTAAGCGGCTCGTTAGAAGGCTGGGCGCGGCGGAGTTCTGCGACAGCCAATTCCACAGCCTCGTATTCGCGCTTGCAATAATCAATATCATCATATGGGATAATGATGGTAGGATCGTTCGCAAGTGCTAATATTTCTTCAATGCGGGATTTAAGCATGGCGTTGCTATTTTGCAAGAGATCAATTGCTTCATCCGCCGCCATCGGGCACGGCTTCAATTCACTCATTGTGGGCCTCCTTTCGTAGCGGGCAGTTTTTCGGGGCGGTTTTTCCGCTGAACAGCACAACCGCACCGGACGGATGGGAGCAAACATAGGCATCTTCAGAAAAACTCCCAGACCGCCAGCTTGCACTATTCCCGTTTCGCGGGATGGCGCGTCTTGCGCCGAATTGGCATTTGCTGCATTTAAGCATCCTGTCCGCCCTCCCCGTCCTGCGCGGCCTTGTCCTCCAGCATAAGGTTTTCTTCGTGGAGGGTTTTAAGCAATTCTGCAAGGCGGCGCTTCTCCCGATACCCGATACTCCCCGGAATATTAAGCTCCATCAAGGCGTTTTCGTATGTAATCATTCCGCATCTCCTTCTAAAACGGCAGTTCTCCGTCCTCTGTGCCGACTTCCTCAAATTCACTGTGGGCATCCACGGGGGCCGGGGCGGATGTGCCCGAATTGGACACATCTTTTTTTGAGTCCCCAAAATACACGCTGTCGGCCACGACCTCGGCGGAGCGGCGCTTGCCGCCCTGCTTGTCCGTCCAGTCCCGGAGCTGCAAGCGGCCCTCCACCACGGCCATGCGGCCCTTGGTGAAATACTTTCCGACGAACTCGGCGGTTGTGCGCCATGCCACAATGTCAATGAAATCCGTCTCCTTCTCGCCGCTCTGGGACTTAAAATCCCGGTCCACGGCGAGGGTAAACGAGGTCACGGCGGGGCCGCTGCCGGTGCGACGAAGCTCCGGGTCCCGCGTCAGGCGGCCCATGAGAACAATTTTATTGAGCATTACAGATTCCTCCCCTTTCGCCGGGGATTCACCCGGCGGGTAAACTCCCGGAGGATGCCGCCACGATAATCGCACATCAGAAGCTCCTCGTTCCGTGCTGCACGTACAGCGGCGTCATGTACCGTTTTTCGTGCGCAGTAATCCCTCCAAGCGGGGCAGGTGTCCGGATTGTGGCACGAGGGCGAGCGGCGCGGGCAGTCCGGCGGGCAGGACGGCTTAATCCTCGGCATGGCGCACCTCGCTGCCGTGCAGCCCTAAAAGGCCCAGCAGCTCGACCATAAGGTCCGACGCGCACACAGGGTCCTCCTCTTTGTGAATCGCATCTGCCAGCCGCTCCATTTCGTGGAGTTTGTAGAGCGCACCGTAGGCGTTGGGCGGGAGGGCGGCAAGGTCCACGCCCTTAATTCCCCAGTTGCCCCTGCCGTCGCTCCATGTACATCTGCATTTCACCACCATGCTCACACCTCCGCCAGCGCCCGCAGCACATCCAGCAAAATGGAGTGCAGGCTGTCCCCGGTGGTGTTCACGGACTTGTGGTAGCCGTTTGAAAAGCGGATGGTAACGCACTCGTCGCCACTGTCGTGATACTCGTACTCCAGCCGTTCCACGCCCTCGTGGGAGGCCGCAATGCAGCGGGACAGCTCCCGCTGCACAAACTGCCGCTTTTGCTCAAAATCCTGCATACTCATATATCGTTCCTCCTAAAATCTTCATGCGATCTGCACATCAGGTCTCCGTTTACGGGTATGTGAAAGAACCGGAGTTCCATCTTTGTCACGTTTTGCACCGTCTTGGACCCAACCAATCCACAGATTTTCAAATGCCTGCACCTTCGTCGTCTTGCCGCAGTTGTGGTCCCCTCGATTTTGCCGAACTTCGCATTTATTTTCATCAAGCTCCAAAGTGTAATATGGGACATCAGGCTCCGCTGCCCTGCGAATAAAGAAAATGGAAGATTCTCCGGAGCAATGCTTTTCTCCGTAAGTCCAAACGCAGTGGTGCAAGGAATCAGCCTCTTTCTGCAACTCCGCCTGGCTCCCTGCCGGAACGATTATCAGACCGTCAGATTCAAAAATGTACCGGGCCAGTGCCTTCCGCCGCTCCCGAAACTTTTTCCGTAGGATCTGGCTCTTCTTCCGCGCTTTCAGCTTCAAAACCGAATCGTGGGCATCAACCAGATTTCGCGGCCACCGCACCTGCGGATCAGCTAAATCCCGACCACAGTCTTTGGATATGGCCCAGTAGTCCAGCAGCATATTTACGTCGATATATCCCTCCGGAATTGGATCGCCATAGTCGTCCTCAGCACCGGGGCCATCCCGCTCTATCTGCTTCAGAAGATACCGCAGGCTCTTAGACACCTGACGCCAACCAACCAGCTCCGGGATCTGGTCGTCGCCTAGATAAAAGGCATTGCGTATATCATCTTCGGTCAAAAACTCTCCATGCGTCTTTGCGCCTACGAACAATCGCCAGAGCATAGCCCCCCAGCATTGCATCTGACCCATACGCAGTTCCTCCCGGGTCAGACCAAGCATTTTAGATGGGATTACCTCATCCCAGTCGATATCAGCTACTGACGGTAGTCCCCTGTCGTTGTTCTCCCACTTTTCATTTGGCATGCATTCGTACATAAGGTCATCCAACACCATGGGCAATCCGCTTACCAGCAGATTCTCCAGGTTTGGATGCTGCTGGTAAAGCCGCAGATAGGCAACCGGAAACTTGTTTTTTTCTGCTTGGAAGGCCTCCATGTACACGTCCAGCTTGCAGTTTGGCAAGCTGCTGGAAGCCACAAGTTCAGGCGTCAGACCAAATATTCCACCCGAAACAACCCCCCAACTTTCCGACCACTTTTGGGGCTGCCTCCACTCTCGTGAATACGCGATAAAATATCCAGCGGTGCCGCTATACGAATTGACCCAGCCCATCAACTTGACACAGTCCTGTGCGCCAAATACATAGGCCTCAGCCGGAATCGGAATAAGTTCTTCTCTCCCGTCCTGATATACCCGCCTCTGAATTTTCCAGCAAGTTAATGCCAGAAGGTGTTCCTTCCCGACCACAGCCGCACTCATAGCTTCTGTTTCGTCAACCACATCATAGCCACGCCGCCCAAGTTCGGCCTTTTTCTTCACCTTCACCGGCACACCGCAAAAAGGGCACAGCATATCATCTCCAGAAGCACACGGTGTCCAATTGTGTTCTTTCGGATGAATAAATCCATATCCGCCCCGCCGCTCTTCCGCCTGCGCCCATTGCAGCAGATCCTCTCCTCCACAGAAGGAGCAACGCGCCTTGACGTACTTGACCTTTCTAGGTTTCGCCCATTCGTCCCACGGAGCTTCCGGAGGCCACTCTTTAACCCAGACCGCTTCATAGATCAGCCCATGTACTTCCAGCGCCTGTTGTACCGTATTAGAATCCAGCAAGCCAGCCGGGGCCTTCCGGGAGATTAGTGCTCGCACATTATCCATGATCGTCACCCCAGAAAATCCGCCAGATTGATAACGACCGCACCACTTTTGGGCTTGTCTGACTCCAGATGCTGCGGAAGGCCGTAGAATGTCCGCAGGATTTGTTCCGCATCGGCCGGCGTCACGCAGGCAAAGCTTCCGGTTTTGTGCTTGTCCGCAAATACCTTTATTTGCTTCTCCGCCTCCACAATCGACATGCTTTCATTCTCTAAATCCTGAGCAATCAGCTCCGCGCATGGCGGTTCGTGTCGGCAGATGTCCTTCAATTGCTCTGCGACCATCCATTGAGCGGAACGCTCTTTCACCGTGCGCTGTTGTTGCTCCAAACGCATAATCGCCTGTTCCACCATACTCATTCCGAACACCTCCCGATCGCCTCTGCAATAGCCATCAGCGCCTTTTGCAGCTTTCCGGCAACATCCTTGTCACCACGGGCACGGACCTTCAGCAGCAGTCCATGCAGTTTGTTTACCTGCTCCTGAACCTCACCAAAAATTACATTGAAGGTTGCCAGTTCCTGATCGCTATTCAGTGCCGCCTGTTTTTCTGCCTTAATGGCATCCTCCAGTTTGCGCCGAACGTCCATCAACTCCGCCTCGGTTTTTGCCATCTGCTCACGTAGCTCAGCGGTTGCCTTGACCTTTTCTGCATCCACAGCGGCCTCGGCGGACTTCCGTTTCGCTTCTGCCTTTTTGCGGGCCTCCTCCGCCTGATCCACCTTGGCTTGCATTTCGGAGATAGCCTCCGCTCTGGCGCGGTCAAGCGCTTCCTGATCCACGGACATGACCGCCACGTCCACTGGCTTGTCCCGCAGCGCCTGAAGCTCAGCGTTGGCCGATTCCAGTTCCTGCTTTGCTTGTTCTTCAGCTTCTTTTGAACTCTCGTGAAGCTGCTTCAGCAATGCAAAGTCGGTCTCCATTTTTGCCCGACTTTGCTCTGCGGCTTCCGCCTTGGCTGCGGATTCTTCTGCCACTTTACGAGCCTCGTCCCGGTCCCGGACGGCCTGCTCCAACTCCCGGGCAGACATGTCGATCACATTCTTCTCCTCGCCGTCGACAATATGGTTTTGCTCCATGAAATTTTCACGTTCTTCTGCCGGTAAGGCCAGTAGTGTCAAAGCTTTGGTCGCTCCCAAATCGGACAGCGCTGTCTGATTTGACCATTCCCGCGCAAGGCGCATAAATCGTGTTGCAGTACGCTCCGAAAACTCCACCTGTTCCGTCAGCCATGGCAACCATTCGCCGTGGGAAAGTAGCGCCTTTGCCTCAATCAGCCGCTGACCGATGCCAATAATGGCGTCACCGGCCGTCTTTTTCATTTCCTTGATTTCGCCAGTAATGGTATCAATCGTTCTGGATACTCCGCTCACTGAATTGATCGCACTAGGCACATCGGCAAACTGCTTGCCAAGCATGGCGGAAATATCCACGGGTTTCTTAGCCATTTTCTTTGCCCTCCTGCTCTAAAAATTCACACACAAATCGGCGATAGTCCATCGCCGCACCGCAGTGGGGGCTGAATGTCAGCAGCGACTCCCCCGCAAAGGTGGCGGCAGATACCCGGGGCGACTGCCGGATTGTCGTCCGGTACACAGGAAGCCCGGACCGCGCCGCCAGAAGGGCCAGTGTGTCAATTTCCACGTCGGTGCGCTGATACTGCGTGGCAAGAACTCCCGCCACCTGCAGCCGCTCATTTGCTCGGCGCATATTCACCACCTGCTGCATCAACTCCGCAACGCCGGAGGTGGAAAACGCATCCAGCCGGATAGGGATAATTACCGCATCCGCAGCCGTCAGAGCCGCCGTGCTGGCCGCGCTGAACGCCGGTGGGCAGTCGATCAGAATGTAGTCATACGCCTTCGCCCAGTCCTCCGTATTAGGCGAGGCCGCGTCTTCAGCAATGGCTTCGCGCAAATCCTCAATGGCCGTTAGGTTGCAACGACCATTTTTAATCGCATCGAGGTCCGCATACATCAGGCTCATGTCGGCCGGGATGATGTCAATATCAGGCCGGGCCGGTGTAACAAAGTCGGGATAGTACGGCTCGTTGGCCCCCTGAAGGAGCGCCAACAGGTCCCGGCCCTCCTCTGCCGTAGCGCCGAAATACTGGCTCAGGTTCCCCTGCTGGTCCGCGTCGATGAGCAGGACGCGCTTACCGTGGGTTGCGGCGAGACAGTCCGCCATGGCGGCAGTGGTCACTGTTTTGGCTACCCCGCCCTTCAGGTTGAATATTGCAATCGTTCTCATGTTTTCTTTTGTCCTTTCTTCGGTCCAGCTCGCAGGGATTGCACGGAAAAGTCTCCGTCCAGCTCCCGCCCGGGACTGTAAATCGCACGGTGTAAAATCGCCGCTGCGGGTGGATGTATACTACCTTGGCGGGCAGCGGAACGTTGTCTCCCGGCATGCCGTAGGTGGTTTCAAACGTGGGGGTGATGTGCAGCGTGTCGCCTATTTGCATGGGCTAGCCTCCTTCTCCGGGGGGAATATCCGGTCAATCTCCGCAGCCCCGTCCGGGTCGGTGCTCTCCTCCAGTGTCAGTTGCTGTCCGGCAGGGTCCCACGCATACCGCTTGTCCGCCACTCCGACTTTGTACTGATAAAACCGTCTGGACTTTCCGTCAAATTCAAGCCACACGTCGCCGCTGGCTCCAAAGTCTCTATTTTTGAGAATGACCAACCGAGGAGCCTTGACGGTCTCTCCATTCACGACCCGGTCATGGCGTGCAAGAAAAAACACGTTGTCCGCCTTGTTGGTGATATCGCCGGAACCACTCACATCGTCGTTGTCCTCGGGCTTGTTCCCACCGGAGGACTTCCGGGGATGAACCACCAGATGGACGTGCACATGCCGCCGCTTTGCAAACGTGGAGAGCTGCTGCACAAAATCCGCCTGCGCCCGGTAATAGTCCCGGTCCCGGGCCGTAGCCAAGTCCACCGACATCATGTTATCCACCAGAAACGTATCCGCGCCGTAGCGCATCCGGGCGTACTCAAACTGGGACAGGATTTTCTCAGGGTCATGGCGGGTGTTGCAGTCCAGATCATAGAGCCAGTAGCGTTCGTCCAACCATTCGCTAATTTGCTTATCCGCGAGAGGCGTTGCCGCCGCCAGACGCTTTGCGGTGCACTGGTCCGTTTGATATGCAATATGCTCCGGCCCTGCAGCCTGCAGGTACGTCCAATACCGAAATTGCTCCTTCGGCAGCTCGCCAGAGTAAGCGCACACCACATGGCCCTGATTGAGACTTTCCAGCAGCATCTGGCTCACCAGCGTGCTCTTGCCGACACCGCGTTTTCCGGTCCAGATGGATAGGCGGCCCTCCAAAAAGCCAAGGATGCCCTTGTCCAAGCGTGGGAATCCGGACAGTGTCCGGGGAACCGTCAGGAGGTTTTGCTGAGGGACCCGCGCCAAATTCAAAAGCCCGTAGGCTGGCAGCTCCTCCGCTCCGGAGAGGATGGACAGCAGTTCTTTGCGCCCATAGACGGATATGTACTCCGTGATGGTCCTGCACCCCCGGAAGCCCGCATCCCCAATTTCGTACAGGCACATGGCAGGAAGCCTTGGCAGCAGCGCTTCATGCATCGCATCCCGGGCAATGGCGTTTGGGCTTACGATTACGATGAAGGGGAACGCCTCCAGAAAAGGGCGGCACCGTGGGACATCGTCCCACGAGGCCCCCGTACCAAGACACACGGCGTTGACTCCGATATCCGATGCGGTAACCAGACTGTCGCAAAACCACAAGCCCTGCGGCTCTGCCGGATTGATAAATCTGGACGTGAAGGACAGGTATTGGCTTGCCTGTGTCAATGCCTTTTCAAATTCCATCCAGATCGCCCTCCTCGCTGCCGTCCTCGGCAGGTGCTGCCACCGGCAGCTCGTCCGGCTTCAATGCGTACACAGTCAGCCAGTTGCACTTGACTGCCTTGTTCAGCAGCAGGAGCTTCATTCCCCGGTTCCCGCTGGAAAGCTTGTCCAGATCAAGAAGGATGCCGTCCATGGCCCGCATGGTCTTCACGGGGCGCTTATTTGCCACCCTTCGATTCTCCAGCAGGTCCAGGATGGCCTGCTGGATATCCTGATCATCCGGAGCATACTCCAAGATGCGGTCGCATATCTCCGGGGGTATGGGGGCTTTGTTAGTCTTTTCTTTGTTTAAGTCTTTCTTTTGTTGTGTCAAATTTACCGACAACGGCAAACACCGCTGACGGCTATTGCCGTTGTGGCAAATTGGTACAACGGTGGGCGCTTCCTCCTGCAAAACGTATACATTGCCCGCAAATTTACCGCTGGTATCGTGGCTCTGCTCCCGCTCCAGATAGCCCACCTCTTGCAGATTATCAAGGCACTTGCGGATTTCATACCGACTCGTTCCAGCCTTGATCGCAAGCCCTGAGACACTGTAATCCCAGTCCAGCGGGAGCGAGGCCATCAATGAAAACAGGCCGCGCGTTGCCAACGTGAGCCGGTCATCCTGCGCCACGGAATTATAAATCGTGGTAAAGCCCCGGCCGCGCTTAAAGCGAACGACGCTCTCAGCCATGGCGCTCACCCTCCCGGTACTGGGCCATAATATCCCGGCAAATGTTATGTACGCCGACGGCGTACCCCATATCCCATCCGTCAATGATCTTCGCTTCCTCCGGCGTCAGATCGTCCCGCCACGCCTCGGTCTCCGGGTCGCTGCTCTCATAGTTCCAATTGTCGGCCAGCTCCGCCAGCCTTTCTTCTGTAATGCTCGGCATCTTAATCCCGCTCCTTTCCATCTATCAAATCCACCACCAGAAACAACCGGCCAACCAGCCAGCAAATTCCGATGATGATCAACCCAAGCACCCACATGCTCATGTCAAAAGCGCCTCCTCCCCGGTGAAATTGGGGCTTGCGCTTTCGAGCAAATGTGATATAATAATCTTGCAATCGTTCTTGGGCGCAAGTCCTTGAACCGAACCGCTTCGGGTGCCAGCCCGGGGCGGTTCTTTTTTTATGTGCTGCATCGGTGTTCCTCCCACAGCTTGTCCGCCGCCGCTGGCGGCGGCCTTATCATTTGTGCGACAACTCTTTTGCCCGTTTCCGCATCTCTGCGTTTAAGTAAATCTGGACAATTTGCCGGTCTGTCGCTTCCTTGTCCTCTTTGGTCATACTGCGGCAGAAGGTATCCATGATGTAGCAGGTGCCCCCATCGGTATTTACGATCATCTTGCAGTCGTCCATGTTGGGGACAAAGGGAAATTTACCTAAGTGCGCCATAATCATCACCTCACCGCAATCTACGTTCCTCAGAGCTAGTCTATTCATCTTTCGTTGCAATTCGGACCTCCGTGCAGGCGCGGACGATCTCCGTGATATCCGCCATGATTTCATTCATCAGCGGGCGCTCGTCGCCTGAGATCACACCGTCCTCAATAATCTGCATCAGTTGCCGGTCCCGGTGGTCCTCGGCAAAGCGCAGCACGCGGTTAACCAGCCGGATTGCCGCCGTCTGGAGCGTGCAGTCGTCCACGGCCGGAATGATAGATGCCGCCAGTTGGGACTCGTTTCGCAGGTGCTCCACGGCCAGAAACTGACTGTTGTACAGCCGGACCATACGATATGCGATATCACCCGGCACGCCGCACTCGCCGCTTTCATACCGGGCCAGCGCCCGGACGGAGCATGGCAGCAATTCGGCGGCACGTTCCTGCGTGTAACCTGCCTGCTCCCGGCAGATTTTGTAAATATTCCGGACAGGTTCTGTCATGGTGCGTTTCCTTTCTTTGGGATATGATGGAGATGTGGGGCGCAGGTTAAGCACTGGCGCTTTCTCGACCGAATAAAAAATCGATGGTACAGCCGAGCGCGTCTGCTAGTGCAGGGAGCTTATCGCAGGACGGATATGCGGTTCCGCGTTCCCACTGGCTAACAGCAGTCTGATTAACCTGAACCATATCGGCAAGGGCAGCTTGGGAAATTCCCTTTTGCTCTCGAATAGTTTTAATGCTAAGCATAGCGTTGCCTCCTTTCCTTCGTAGTAGTTTAACTACTATATTTGCATAGTAGCACCGACGATAATATTTTGTCAAGTAGTATTTCTACTATTTCTAAAATAATTGTTGTTCTTTTTAAGTAGCTGTACTAGTATTTAACTGTAAGGGGGTGATGCATTGAACCGTTTCAAAGAACAACGAATTGCGCACGGATACAAAACACAATCCGACCTTGCAAAGGTTTTATTCGTCAATCAAACCGCTGTCAGCCAGTGGGAGCGCGGCGCAACTATTCCAAGTCCTCCTCTTTTGCTAAGACTCAGCAATATGTACGATGTCACGACTGACTACTTGCTCGGGAATGATTCAACCGCACACAGCCCATCCTCCCCCAACGGGGTTATGGTCCCCGTTTTGGGCGACGTGGCTGGGGGCCTTCCCATGCTGGCGCAGGAAAATATCATCGACTATGAGGAAGTCAGCAAAGATTTAACCGTCTGCGGCGATATCATTGGCCTGCGCGTAAATGGGCACTCTATGGAGCCGCGCGTCTGCGACGGTGATGTGGTGATTGTCCGGCTGCAAGGCGACGTTGACACCGGCGACGTGGCTGTCGTTCTCATCAACGGGGACTCAGCCACAGTTAAAAAGATAAAAAAAGACGCCGATGGAAGTATCTGGCTGATACCCAACAATCCGGCGTATGATGCAGTCCATTATAGCCCGCAGGAGCGCGACGACCTTCCCGTGACGATCATTGGAAAGGTCGTGGAGCTGCGCGGTAAATTTTAAATGTGTCCGAATCGGGCACAGGAGGAGAAAGAGAATGGATTTTGTAGATCAGTTGAAGCAGTTTGCAAAGCGGGCGGAATCGCTCCAAGGCACGGTACAAACAGAGGAAGCCACAAAAACAGCCTTGATCATGCCGTTCTTTTCCATGCTGGGCTATGATGTATTCAATCCACAGGAATTTACTCCGGAGTTTACAGCTGACGTGGGCATTAAGAAAGGCGAAAAAGTAGACTACGCCATTGTCAAAGACGGAGAGCCGGTTATCCTCATCGAGTGCAAAGCCGCTTCTGAAAAACTGGAACGACACGACTCTCAGTTATTTCGATATTTTGGAACCACTACTGCGAAATTTGCGATTCTCACTAACGGAATTATTTATCGGTTTTATACCGACCTCGACAATCAGAACAAGATGGACACCGACCCGTTTTTGTCAATCAACATTTTAGATATCCGAGGGAATCAGGTCCCGGAGCTTAAAAAGTTCTGCAAATCGGAATTTGATATTGATTCTATTTTCAGCACCGCTTCTGAGCTTAAATACGTCCATGCGTTCAAGGAAATCTTTACAAGTTTGCTGGAAAATCCCACGGACGATTTTACGCGAATCTTCTTGCAGTGCTGCTATTCAGGTCAAAAAACGCAAAATGTTCTGGATAAGTTCCGCCCGCTGCTGAAGAAGGCGCTGAATGATCAGATCAGCGAGATGATGAATGATAAAATCAAAGTGGCTTTGGGCAGTTCCGGTGGCAGCGTATCCGTTTCCGAAATCAAAGTACCGGAATCTACCGCAGACACGGAGCCCCCTGAGGACGATGCACCGGAGAAGAAAGCGCCCAATATCGTCACCACGGAAGAAGAGCTGGAGGCTTATTTCATCGTCAAAAATTTGCTGTCTGGCATCGTTGATATCCATGATATCACATACAAAGATACAGAATCTTACATCAACATTCTTTATAAGGCCAACACGCGCAAGTGGGTTTGCCGCCTGCGTCTGACAGGTGCGCAGAAAACGCTGATTATTCCCGACGAAAATAAAAATGACATGAAGTATCAACTGCAAGATATCTATGAGCTGAATCAGCACAAAGATGCCTTGATAGACGTCTTGCAGCGGTATCTGTAAAATCAATCCGTGCCCAATTTGGGCACAAAGAAGGAGTTCATAATGAAAATTCATGTTACGGCTGTAAAGTATGGTGGATTTGTTGTACCGACCATTACGGCCTTTCTGAATGGAACTGAAACTGCGTGGATTGGGGACGGACAATCGGTGGATATTGATGCTCCCGCAGGAGAAAATCACCTGCTTTTCAAGGCATCCCTTCGGAAAGCTGAAATTCGATTTAACAGCAGCTCAGACGTAAATATTTCACTGAAATGGAACCGAATAACCGGCCGCCTTGAATGCCTTTGTACGGGGGCAGATGTGAAAGTTATTTGAAACGAAGCGCCGCCCCAGCGGGGCGGCGCTTGCCATAGGAGGAACCATGGAGCAGTATCTGATCTACCTGCGTAAATCCAGAAAGGACCGGGACATGGAGCTGGAGTCCGGCACCTTCGACACGCTGCAGCGGCACAGGGATGTGCTGCTGGCGTTGGCCGCGAAGCGGAGCTACACCATCTCCGGCATCTTTGAAGAGGTCGTCAGCGGCGACACAATCGCCGAGCGGCCGGAGATGCAGAAGCTGCTCTCCGCCGTGGAAAGCGGCAAGTACGCGGGCGTGCTGGTGGTTGAAGTCCCCCGTCTCGCCCGTGGCAATACCAGAGATCAGGGCACTGTGGCGGAGACGTTCAAATACAGCAATACCAAAATCATTACGCCAGATAAAATCTATGATCCGTCGGACGAAGCCGACGAGGAATATTTTGAATTTGGCTTGTTCATGTCCCGCCGGGAATACATGGCAATCAACCGTCGGCTCCAGCGGGGCCGTATGGCCTCTTTGAATGAGGGCAAGTATATTGCCGGTACGCCGCCCTACGGCTACCGTAAGCAGAAGCTGGAGCACCAGAAGGGATATACACTGGAGATTGATCCGGAGCAGGCGCGGGTAGTGCGGGAAATCTTCCGCATGTATACGGACGGAGATCCGCGCCCGGATGGGACGCTGGTCCCCGTCGGCAGTTACGCCATCGCAAACCAACTCAACGCGCAGGCCGTCGCATCTCCCGGCGGGACGAAGTGGTCCGCCAGCGGCGTTCGGGATATCCTCAAAAATCCCACCTATGCAGGCTTTGTCCGCTGGGCCTACCGTCCACAGACAAAGCAGATGGTGGACGGCGCGTTGCAAACCAGCTACCCCGTCAGCAAGCAGTACAAGCTGCAAAAGGGACTCCACGAGGCAATCATATCGGAACATGCGTGGCGGCGCGCTATGGCCGCCATGGGCGACCGCAGCCATGCACCAGTCCCCGGAAGGAAGCAGATTTCAAACCCTCTGGCTGGGCTGATCTACTGCTCCGTATGCGGGCGCTCCCTTGTTCAGCTCCCCGGGAGCCACGGCGCAACTATGTTGATGTGCCCCACACCCAAATGCAAAACCATGGGAAGTCGGAGAAACGCAGTAGAGAAGGCGCTGCTGGAAAGTCTGGCAAACTGGCTGAAAAGCTACCAACTGAAAATTGCCCGGCAGGAATCCACCGGCGAGGACCATGCAGAACTGGAGCGTGCGCTGGCCTCGGCTGAAGCAAGCCTCAATAAGCTCAACACCCAAAAAGGAAGCCTCTTCGATCTGCTGGAGCAGGGCGTATATACGCAGGAGATTTTTCTGGATCGCTCCCGCCTGCTGGCTGCCAGAATCAGCGAAGCGGAGAAGGCTGTTGCAAATCTGCACCAGCATCTCTCCTCACTGAACAGCGCAAAGCTGGCCCGCCGCCAGTTGATCCCCCGTATTAAAAGTGTGATTGAAGTCTACGATTCTCTGTCGGCCCCCGCTGATCAGAACGCCCTGCTAAAGTCTGTGCTTGATCATGCCGTGTACTCAAAAACCGTTGGCGGGCAATGGAGGGAAAGCAATATGCAGTTGTTTATTTATCCCAAAGTTACATCCTTTAACAGTGACTTATAACCCGGATGTCGATATACTTACGGTCCTCCCATGCCTGTTTCTCCCCTGCCCCAGGTCCGGGCGGTGCTGGACTATGCCGTTACGCAGATTCCCCCGGAAAAGGTTTTCCTTGGCCTTTCCAATTATGGCTACGACTGGACCCTCCCCTTTGTGTCCGGCGAGTCCAAGGCCCAGTCCATCTCCAATCAGCGGGCCATCGAGCTGGCCATCCAATATGATGTCGCCATTGAGTATGACGAGACGGCGCAGGCTCCCTTTTTCCACTATACCGATCAGGACGGCGCTGTCCACGAGGTATGGTTTGACGACGCGCGCAGTCTCTCCGCCCGGCTTCTTCTCATTCAGGAATACGGCTTTCAGGGCGCGGGCATCTGGAACGTCTCCCGCCCCTTTTCTCAGCTTTACCTCGTCATGGCCTCGCTGTATGACATTCCCTAGGCACTCCTCATGTCGTTTCCCCTCTGTTTCACTCCTTTCTTTTTGCACCCAAAACATGGCGGCCCCGCGGAGTTTTGCTCCGCG
>NZ_DALZOY010000022.1:0-29964 GCF_032018205.1 Oscillibacter sp.
CGTAGGGCTTCCGGTCGCCAGTCGGTGCGCCGGGTTTGCCGTAGGGCTTCCGGTCGCCAGTCGGTGCGCCGGGTTTGCCGTAGGGCTTCCGGTCCCCGCTGGGTGCGCCCGGCTTGCCGTAGGGCTTCCGGTCGCCGCCTGCTTCGCTCCTCTCAAAGGGCTTTCTTCCAAAGCTTTTCCCAGAGGGTGGCTTGCCACCGCCCCGGGCTTGGCGCAAAGGCCGCGCCGGCGCCGGCGGCGCCGGCGGCTTTTCCGCCGCTTTTGCCTCGCCGGGTTTACGTTTTTTACCCCGGCGGAGGTTCTTTTCGTGAAGCGCCTCCTCTGTTTTACGCAGGGACGCCCGCTGGGCCTTGACCTCCAGCCGGTTTGCTGCGTCGCCGTAGGTTTCCGCATCCTCGTCCGCCAATCGGCGGGCAATCGCGGATGCAAAGCCCACGTCGGTCACGCCCATAATGGCACACTCGCTCCGGCCCATGGCCTGCCCCAGCTCCTCCTTGGTAAAGGGAAGCCGAAGTTTCATGCACTGGCCCATCTCCGAAAAGTGGTCGGCCCTCCGTGCGGTATTCTCCGCCGCGTCGGACGCCAGCAACAGCAAGCGCACTTCCCTCGCCCGGGCGGCGGCCTCCACCGGCTCTTCGCCCACCTCCAGCAGCCCGGCGCGCTTGCAAAGGCCCAGTGTAGACAGTAATTCTTTATTCATCGGCTTCTCCCAACTGACGCTCCATGGCGTCATATACCTCCGGGGGAATCTGGGCCTCAAAGGCCCGCTCCAGCGCCCGGGACTTGCGCGCTTTGCGCAGGCACTCCACATCCCGGCACACATATGCACCGCGGCCGGGCTTGCGGCCCTTGTCGTCCAGGCTGACCTCCCCCTCGGGGGACTTGACCACCCGGATCAACGCCTTTTTATCTTTCATCTCCCGGCAGCCCACACACTGCCGCTGCGGAATTTTTTTCACCTTCGGCATGGCGTTTCCCCCGTTTCCGCGCGCTTATTCCGCGTCGTCCGCGGGCAAGCCGTCCTCTGCGGGCTTCTCACCTGCGGGGGCGCTTTCTTCCGCCGCTTCCTCCCGGAAGCTCTCGGGCTTGATGTCAATTTTATAGCCGGTAAGCCGGGCCGCCAGCCGGGCGTTCTGCCCCTCCTTGCCGATGGCCAGAGACAGTTGATCGTCCGGCACCAGCACACGGCAGGCCTTGCCCTCGTCCGCCATCCAAACATCCACCACGTCGGCGGGCGCCAGTGCGGCGGCGATAAACTCCGCCGGGTCCTCGCTGTACTTCACAATGTCGATTTTCTCGCCCCGCAGCTCCGCCACGATACTCTCCACCCGCTGGCCCTTGGGGCCCACGCAGGCGCCGATGGGGTCCACGTTGTCCTCGTTGGACCAGACGGCCATCTTCGTGCGGCTTCCCGCCTCCCGGGCGATGGAGCGGACCTCCACGATCCCGTCGAAAATCTCGGGAACCTCCAGTTCAAACAGGCGCTTGACAAGGCCCGGATGGGTCCGGGAAATCAACACCTGAGGACCCCGGGTGGACCGACGGACCTCCACCACGTAGACCTTGACGTGCATTCCCTCCACCAGCTCCTCGCCGGGAACCTGCTCGCCGGACATCAAAAGCGCCTCGGTGGACTCGGTCCCGGTGCCGATGCGCAAAGAGACGTTTCCGTTTCTCGGGTCCAGCCGGGTGACCACGCCGGTGAGAATCTCGTGCTGCTTGGAGTTGAACTCCTCATACACCATGCCTCGCTCGGCTTCCCGCAGGCCCTGAATAATCACCTGCTTGCCGTTGCCGGCGGCGATGCGGCCAAAGTCCGTGTTGTTCACGGCGACATTGATCACGTCGCCGATCTCGTATTTGGCGGAAAGTTTTTTAGCCTCCTCCAAGGGCACTTCGTTGAAGGGGTCCACATAGTCTTCCTCGTCCACCACGTTCTTCTGGACAAACATCTGAAGCGTCCGGTGCTCCACATCCACGTCCACGATCACGTTATCCACCTGATCCTTGCAATCCCTTTTATAGGCGGTGATCAGCGCCTGGACAATTTTCTCCAGCATAAAGGACTGGGGGATGTTCCGCTCCTTTTCGATCATCTCAAGCGCGGTGAAAATCTCGTCGCAATTCATGCCGACGAGCTCCTTCTGCTTCTTGCCTCTCATTGCCTGTACTCCTTTTATGATATGATACGTCTTCTTCGTCTGTTTTATTTTGCAGCAAAAAATCCGCGCGCCCGGCGGCGGCGCCTTTTCAGGAGAACTCCACCCGCAATCGCACCAGCGCGGTGTCCGCCTTTTCAAAGGTCGTCTCATTGTCGCCGATGCGCACGGTGACAGCCCCGGTCCCCTCGTCATAGCCCGTAAGCGTCCCTGCAAATTCCTTCCGCCCATCCCGGTTGCGATACAGCCGGACGGCGACGGGGCTTCCCATAAAGCGCGCGAAATCGCCGGGCCGCTTCAGCGCCCGCTCCGCGCCGGCGGAGCCGACCTCCAGCGTATAGCTCCCCTCAATAGGGTCCGCCTCGTCCAGCAAATCCGAAACCTTGCGGGAAATGGCCTCGCAGTCCAGAATGTCCACGCCGCCCTCTTTGTCCAGCAAAACCCGGAGATACCAAGTCCCCGCCTCTTTCACGTATTCCACATCCCAGATAGTACAGCCCCGCTCCGCAACCACGGGAGCCGCCAGCTCGGCGGTGAGCTCTGCAATCTTTTTCATGGAAACGCCTTCCTTTCATGCCGTCAGCTTCAGGAAAAGCCTTCGGTCTTTTCAAATTCCGGCCCCTTAAAAAGGCCGACAAAAAAAGCGGACACAAGGTCCACTCCACACAACTACCATCTCTACTTTGATTAGAATAGCACGCTTTTACACCAAAATCAAGTGTTTTCTTGGAATTTGCAAAGAAAAGCCGTTAAAAAATAAATAAAAACCGGAGCGGCCTTCCCGCCCCGGTTTCATTTCCAAAAATTCGATTCAAGTCACTGAAGCCGCCATTTCTCGCAGAGTTTTTCGGCGGCAGTCCGCAGGCACACGGCTGCGGTTCAGCTCCTTTTTCGCAGTCGTTCCACCATGCAGGCCACAAGGAAGACCAGCAGGTTGGCCGTCACCACCGTGGCGCCCACCGGTGTGGATTTCACATAGGAAACCGTCAGCCCCGTGCAAAAGCAGAGCACGGCGGTCGTCCCCGCGCACAGCACCACACCCCGGAAGCTGCGAAACAGCCGCATCGCCGTCAGCGCCGGGAAGATCACCAGAGACGAGATGAGCATGGCGCCCATCATACGCATCCCCAGCACAATGGTCAGCGCCGTGAGGATGGACAAAAGCGTATTATACAGCTCCACCAGCATCCCGGTGGCCCGGGCAAAATTCTCATCGAAGGTGATGGCGAACAGCCGGTGGTAAAACAGCACGAACAGCGCCAGCACCGCCGCGCACACCGCCGCCGCCAGCAGCACGTCCGTCTCCGTCATGGCAAGAACGCTGCCAAACATGTAATTGTCCACATCGGTGGTCATGCCCGTGGTGAGGGAGATGACCATGATACCGATGGCAAGAGCGGACGCGCTCACCACGGCGATGGCCGCGTCGCTGCCCATGCGGCTGCCCGAGTTTGCAAGCCGCAGCAGAAAAAATGCTGAAAGAATCACCACGGGAATGGAGAAGTACAGCGGTGTGACCCCAAGGGCCACCGCCACCGCCAGCGCGCCGAAAGACACATGGCTCAGGCCGTCTCCGATCATGGAGTACCGCTTTAGCACCAACGGCACACCCAAGAGCGCGGCGCAAAGACTTACCAATATGCCTGCGACCAGCGCCCGGCGCATAAAGGGCCATGCGAGCATTTCCATCAGTTCCATTACTGCTCCCCCTTTCGGAAGCGGCAGCCCTCCGGAGAGCGGAGATAGTCCTCCACCGTGCCGTAAAACCAGCTATTCCTGCCGATGTGCAGTACCGTCCGGGCGTTTTCCAGTGCGGAGCGCAGGTCGTGGGTCACCATGCCCACCGCCATGCCCTCTTTTTCGTTGAGATAGCGCAGGGTTTTGTAAAGGTCCTGCGCAGCGGCGGGGTCCAGCCCCGTCACCGGCTCGTCCAGAATCAAAAGCCGCCCGGCGGCGCACAGTGCCCGGGCCAGCAATGCCCTTTGCTGCTGGCCTCCGGAGAGGTCCCGGTAGCACCGGTCCTTCAGTTCCAGAATCCCCAGCTTTCCGATGGCCTGAATGGCCGCGGTCTTTTGGGCCGCCGTGTAAAAAAAGCCAAAGCCCTTCTGATTTAAAAAGCCGGAGAGAACCACTTCGTACACCGTGGCGGGAAAGTCCCGCTGGGCGCGGGTCTGCTGAGGAAGATACCCAATCGCGCCGTTTTTCAGCTCCACCGTCCGGTCAATGCTCCCCTCCATGGGGTTAATGAGGCCCAGAAGCCCCTTCATCAGCGTGGATTTGCCCGAGCCGTTATCCCCCACCACGCAGAGGTAATCTCCCGCCGAAACGGTGAGGTTCAGCCCCGAAAGCACCGCCCGGCCTTCGTAGCCCAAGGCCGTATTCCGGCATACAAGCAGCTCATTTTTCTCCATGGGCTTGCTCCTTCTCCGCGCAGGCTTCGCACAAGCCGGTGAACAGGGTCCGCCGGTGGTCCACCACAAAATGATGCTCCTTTTGCAGATGCCGGTACAGCGGCTGCAAATGCGTGCAGTCCAGATGGGCAATCCGCCCGCAGGACTCGCATTTTAAAAGCAGGCAGTCCTGCTTTTCCTCCCCCGAATGGTGCGTGCAGTATTGGAAGTACGCGCCTTCCTCGGTGTTAATCTTATGAACCCGGCCCATGGCCGCCAGCTTTTCCGTCTGGCGGTACACCGTGGCAAGGCCCACCGGCTCCCCAAGGCGGCGCAGCTCCGCCGCCAAATCCGCAGCGGACATAGGCGTGCTTCTCCGGGCCTCCAGACAGTTTAAAATTGCCTGTTGCTGTTTCGTGGAATAGGCCATATGCGGCCTCCTTTTTCAAGAATGATAATCATTTTCATATTATAGACCGGGACGGAAAATTGTCAAGGAAAATCGTTTAGCGGTTGCAAAGGGCGGCGCAACAGTGTATGGTAAGGGCAGGGCCACAGCACGCGGCCCGCTTATTACGTGAAATTACGCCGAGGCGTGTCCCGTTTCCCGGGCGGCGCGGCGGACGTATGGAGGGTTTATGAAGGCAGCACTGGTAATCATGGCGGCGGGGCTTGGCTCCCGGTACGGCGGAAACAAGCAGGTGGACGGCATCGGCCCCAACAACGAAATTTTAATGGAATACTCCGTGCACGACGCGCTGAGGGCGGGCTTTGGCAAGGTGGTTTTCATCATCAAGCCGGAGATGGAGCCTTTGATGGAGCGCATCTGCGGCGAATATCTTCGCCGCCGCACCGCAAAGGACGGCTCCCCCGTGGAGGTATCCTACGCGTTTCAGGATTTTTCCTCCGTTCCGGACTTTTACCGGATTCCCTCGGAGAGGACCAAGCCCTTCGGGACGGTTCACGCGCTTTTGTGCGCGGAGGAATTTATTCAAGAGCCGTTTTGCGTGATCAACGCCGATGATTATTACGGAATTGACGCTTACCGTGCCATGTACGAGCAGCTCACAACGTTATCTCCCGAAGGCCACGGGGCCATGGTGGGCTATTTTCTGAAAAATACCGCCAGTCTCCACGGAACTGTTTCCCGCGGTGTGTGCGCCGTGGAGAACGGGAAGCTTCTCTCCGTGCGGGAGGCATTGAAAATCCAGCTCTATCCCGACGGAACTCTGCGGGATCTGGCGGAGGACATCTCCCTCTCTCCGGACACGGTGGTATCCATGAACTTCTGGGGCTTCACTCCTTGGATCTTCGCCCCCATGCGGGCCTATTTTGAAAACTTTCTCCGCACAGAA
Organism: Oscillibacter sp.; assembly: GCF_032018205.1. Taxonomy (GTDB): domain Bacteria; phylum Bacillota; class Clostridia; order Oscillospirales; family Oscillospiraceae; genus Oscillibacter. Next base: position 5,905 of record NZ_DALZOY010000022.1, read on the forward strand.
GCCGGGGACGACCTGAAAAAAGAGTGCCTTCTACCCTTGATGGTTGGCAGTCAGCTCGAGGGTGGCGGGCTGGAAATCTCCGTGCTTCACTCTGCCGATCGCTGGTTCGGCATGACCTACCGGGAGGACCGGGAGCGGGTGGCGGAGGAGTTGAAAGCTCTTCACGCCGCCGGGGCATATCCCCCTTCCTTGAAGGATTGACTTTAGGGGAGCCGTATGTGATGCGCGGCGGAACAGACAATTGGGATTTCTGCGCCGCCGCGATGAAAGCGACGAAAAAGGCTAAATTGGTTTTCTCCTGCGGCGTGTGTGGGAGAAAACACTTCTCAGGCCGCAAGTGTCGAGCCGTCCGTTTTTGGCGAACAACAAGGCCTGCGACAGACTGCAATCTTTTTTATGAAAGAAGTCATTTTTGGTTTCTTCCACAAGCTGAAACGCGCCCTGACCTGTCGGTCAGGGCGCGTTTTCTTATTTCTTCGTTTCTGGGCCACCCTGCCTTGGCAGCAGTTCCAAAAGCGCGAGAGGAGACGCCTCCTCCCGGGCCGCTTCCTTGTTGGCGTCCATGGCGCCCCGCAGCTCGTTTCGCAGGATGGTCAGGCTTTTGGGCGCACTGATGGCAAGCCGAACCCGTCCGCCGGTTTCCACGGAAACCACCGTCACCTCGATTTCCTCTCCAATCAGCACGGACTCTCCGGGCTTTCTCTGCAAAATCAGCATGATGGCCGCCCCTCCTGAAATTCCGACAGGCGGTGGCGCATCTCATAGCCACCGTCCTCCAGAATTGTCTGCATGGCGGTTCCGGTATCCTCATTCACCGCCACGGGGCATTTGAGGTTTACCGTACTTTCGGATACGGGCTGGCGCACCACGCACAGCACGTAAAAGCTCAGTTCCTCGCTTTGGGTCACGCCCATGGCCTTCAGCTCTGCCGTGCGCAGCCTGGGCGCATAGTCCGGCTTCAGGGAAAAAGGGTTCATCGCCACAAAGGCAAGGCCCGGCGTGGTCACGCTCTGAAAGCACAGCAGCGTTCCGTTGCTGTCGGCAAAGGGAAGCAGAAGAAACTGCTTTTCCTCTTCAAAGCCGAACAGGCCATCCCGGAAATAGAGCACATCCCCGGCTTCATAGGCGATCTGCCCAAAATATTTTGTCGTGATTTCCATGGGAGGATTCCTTTCTTTTGCGCGTGTCAGACTTCCATTTCAACAGGGACATACTGCGGGTCCGCCGACGGCGGCACATACAGCGCTCCGCCCACGTATTTAATTACAACGTCCGGCTGCTGGGTCACTTCAAACTGAATGTCCCCGGGCGTAAACTCGAAGTTCCCCTGCTGGTTGCGCCAGTCGAAGTTGACCTTGTCCATCTCATAGCGGATGTTCAGTTCGCCTTTGTCCCAGGAAATGTCCACTCCCTGTGTGGGAAGAAACGTAATCCCCACGTTGGTTTTCACGTTCCGGGTCTGTGCCTCGGCGGCAAATTTCGTCACCATTTCCTCGCCGATTTTTGCCTGAAGCAGAAGCTGGCCCTGTCGGGCATAGGTGGCCGTGGCCTCATAGGCGGCCTGCTTTCCGGCCTGAGCGTTGTCTCTCATGCGAGTGGCCAGCGTAGGTGTGACGGAATTACGCGCCTCGAATGTGTCCAGATTCACGCGAATGGGCTTGCTCCGAATGCTCAGGCCGCCCTCGTTCCGGGTAATCTCCATATCCACCGTGGCACGGCTGTACTCCAGCTTCGCGTCTGTGACCCGCATCTCAAGCTCAATAGGTACCGATTTGATCTCGATTAGTGGATAGGTCATTGCCTTCACTCCTTTTTAACCTTAAAAGCACATCGGGCATCCTCCGGAGGCCCATTCGTGCCCGTTAATTCATGTAGTCAATCAGCGACTGGGACAAAATGCCGTTGCCAACCTTCAGCGCCGCGTTATAGCAATACTGCGCCCAGGAAAAATCCGTGATGGCGTTGGCCAGATCAATCTGCTCAATGCCCAAAATCTGCTCGTTGAGATTGGTGGACAGCAGGGACAGCCGGTTGCTGCTGGTTTCGAGATAGGTGGTGCGCCCGTCCAGCGCGGTCCACTGGTTGGTGATTTCGTCAATTCCATCCTTCAGCTTCTCCGTCAGACGGGTGGCGTCCTCCTTGTCCTGATCCGAAGCCCACGCGCCGCTATCCGGGTCGCACCGCTTGAAAATTTCGGACAGCTTGTTCATGACGGAGGCCATATTCTTGGGGTCGCCGTCATCATCCACGCCGTAGCCCACAAAGTTCAGGCCGCTCAGCGCCCCGTTGAAAGCACTGGTGGAAACCAGCTTTCCGTTCACCTCCGTGAGGCCGCTGCCGATGTCCACATAGCTCTCCTCGCCGGCCATGGCCTTTAGCTGTTCGTACTCGTCGGTTCCCTCCTTCGCGTCCACCCGAACGCCCCGGTAGGTCAAGACATTCTCTCCGTTGATTTCCTCCATTTTGAAGGGCGCGTCGCCCAGAGAGTCCTTCCCTCCGAAGATAAACGAGGACCCATACTGAGAGTTCAAAATCTGGACAATGGACTCCGCCGCGCTGCCGATTACCTCGCCCAATGGCTGGCGGCCGGAGGCGTTTGCGTCGTTCAGAGCCGCCAGAGCGGAAATTTTCGCCTGCCCGTCCGCAAGGTCGCTCTTGATGCTTTTCAACGCGTCGCAGGCAGCGGAAAACTTGCTATTCAGGCTTTGGGTACTCTGTAATTGGGAGCTGACGCGGGAAAAGGAGCGGCGCAGCTTAAATGCCTGCGTGGCCGCCGCCGGGTCCTCCGCATAGCTGGTGTAGTTGCTCTGCGTCAGAACCTTGTTCCGCGCATTATCAAGCGTGGCAGAGGAGCGCGTCAGGCTGGTTCGATATCCCCGCAGCGTTCCGTTTGTTGTCACACGGATCATTTTAAATTCCCTCCTTTACCGGCCGACTACGCCGGTCCCGTTAATCAGTTTGTCCAACACCTCGTCTAGCGTCGTCATCATTCGGCACGCGGCGGCATAGGACTTCTGATACTGCATCATGTTCATGGCCTCGTCGTTGAGGTCCACGCCGGAAACGCTGTCCCGGCTTGTCTCCAGCCCCGTGGCGGAAACAGTATAGTTGTTCAGCAGGGTCGTGGTGCTCTTCACATCGTCTGCCAGCGTCCGCTCAATGTTGGTGAACATCCCCTCAAAGGTGCCGCGAAAAAACGGCTTGCCGGTGGGGTCGGTTTCATCGGGCCTGTATTCCTGCTTCCCGTCAAACTCCGCCAGGATATGAACGATGTTCTGGTTGTCGCTGCTGCCTACGGTAGTTTTCCCTTTCAGCGCCTCAAAGGAGTTTTGCAGGAAGCTGGGGTTGGTACTCCAGCTTGAGGAAATGGAGATGTTTGCGGCGGTAATGCCGGAGGCGTCATCGCTGGTGCCGCTGCTGCTGAACAGGTTTCCGCCCATCAGCTTTGCCTTGTCGGTAAACGCGGTCCCCTGGCCTGTAATCATGGCTTCCACAGTGGCATAGTTGGCCCCGTTCATGGTATACGTCCCGTTGGCTTCCTTGGTGGCAAGAACGTCGCCCGAGGTCCCATCCAGAATATTGCCGTCGGAATCCCGCAAATAGCCGGTGTTGGCTGCGTTCATCACGGAGGCAAACTTTTGCGCCAGAGAGTTCAGCGCATTTTCATAATAGGGGATGCCCCGCTTGGTTGCGGAAGCCGAATCCGCCGCCGTCATATCGGCACTGGCAAATTCCCCCGCCTCGGTCAAAAGCTCGCGCCTTGCCTGTATTCCTCCATAAAGCTCGGTATCGCCAAACTGATACGCCACTGAAAGGCTGCCGTCCTTTTCCTTCAAAACCTTGTCATTGCGGTCCTTCAGCTCGGAGACGGTGATTGCGTAGGGAAGCTTGGCCGCGTCGGCCTTCACGTCGGTTGGCGCTCCGTTCTTATCAATATAGCGTTGCGTAACCGGGGGTATTGCATTGGGGTCATAGTCTGGGTTTTTCTGAACGCCGTCCCCCACGGAAAGCTGGCCTATATACGCGCCGTCCACCAGCTTGGTAGAGGGGTCGCCGGGGACCTTAATCACCAGCTTGTCCACGGTCTTTCCCGCACCCACGCTCACCGGCTCATAGGTCACGTCAATTTTCATATACCCGGACAGCTCGTCAATCAGCAGATTCCGCTGGTCCCGCAGCTCCAGAGAGTTATCCCCGTACAGCTCGCTCTTTTGAATGTTTTCATTTAAAGATTGAATGCTTTTGAGAATGTCGTTAACGGCCTTGACATCGTCCGTCAAACCGTCCTCCTGATCCGCCTTCACACCGGCAATTCGCTCAGCATAGCTGCGCATAATCCCCACCAGTGAATCGGCGGAGGTGCGCACCAGAGAGAGCATTTCCTCCTCCGTGGTTTGGTCGCCGGTCAGCTTTGCCAGCATTTCCCGCAGGTCCAGAAACTGCGCGGCCAGAATGCCCTCGCCCTCCTCGCCGGTGTCGCCTGTGCCCACCTCGTCCAAAATCGCGGACAGATCGTCCAGACCACCAAGCTTGGTGTCCATGGCGCCCACGCTGGAGTTCTCGTTGCGGAAGCGGATGTCCAGATAGGGGTCCCGGAACTGGGACATGCCCGTAATCAGAACGCCGGACCCGCTGGCTCCGCCGAAAGCAGAGGCATAACGGTCCACCCCGTCCACCCGCAGGCTCACCTGATCCACTCTCTGGCGGGTATAGCCGGTGGTATTGATGTTGGAAATATTGTGTCCCGTCACTTCCAGGGCTTTTTGCGCCGCATAAATGCCCAGACGCGCGGTGGTAAACGCTCCAAAGGTTGTTGACAGCATGTTGCTTTCCTCTCTTTCACCGGTGAGCCGGGTCAGGCTCTGAAATCCGTCCTCATACGGGGCGGAAGCTCGGGAGACGCTTCCTGATAGCCCGCGGACGACACGGCATTGGGGTCCTCCGCCTGAATCATCTTTTCAATCTGGTGGAGATTGCACTCTAACGTATCCCGCGCCACCTCATACGCACCGCGAAACAGCGCATATTGGCGGCAAAGCTGCTCCACGGTCTGCTTTGTCTCCTCATAGTCCTGCTCGGGCGCGTGGTCCATCAGGCTGCGCAGCGGCACGCCTTCCAGACCCAGTGACCGCAGCGCGGCCTCCCGCTTCTGGTCGTGGGACCGCATGGCCAAAGACAGCGCCTGCTCTCGCTTCAAGCACTCGTTCAGTCCGTCCAGATCATCCGCGCGGACAAACTCCGTCTTCTCCTGCTCCACGCGGGTAATCTCATCCAGCGTGTTGCCCAGTGCTTTTAAAAATGCAAGATACTCCTGAAAATCATTTCTATTCATAGCTTACCTCTCCAGCAGCATGGCCTTGGCAATAGAGACGGGGTCCAACTGGTAGGTGCCGCTTTGGATCTGCTGGCGCACCTGCTGAACGCCGCCGATGCTGGAAGAAGCGCGGACATCCCGCACAAGGCGGGCCGCCAGCTCCTTTTGAAACAGAGACCCGCTGGAGGACGCCCCGGAAATATCGACCTGATCAAACGCGCCGCCGGACTCCCGTCCCTTTTCAGTGCCCCGAACGGTTTTGGCGCTTTGCAGGTTCTGCGACCCAGACACCGTCTGCGCGTACGCCGCCGCTCCGGCGGCCTCGTTGATAATCCTCATCATGCGGCATTTCCTCCGTTTTCTGCAAGTCCCTTCCCTGATTCAGGGAAGCAGCCTGTAACTGGCCTAAGCACATTTCGGGGCGGTGCCGCGCACTGCGGCACAATCCCCTATATCTACCTTTTATTTCGGCAGTTATGTTGAAAACATAAGACAGTAATTCAAAAAAAGTGTGAAACCTTTATTTTTTATAGATATTTTATAAATTTGCACGAGGGACCTTCGGCAAGCCGAAGGTCCCTCGTTTCTCAATTGATCTATGACCGCGCCGGCTGATGCTCACAGCTCCCGCAGGCGGCGAAGCAGCACGCCCGCAATGTTTTCGGAGGACGCCTGCGTTTGCACCGCGCCGATGTCAAAGGCCACCATGGGCATTCCGTACACCACGGAGGACTCTTTATCCTGCCCAATGGTATAGGCCCCCGCCTTTCGCATGGCCAACAGTCCGTCCGCTCCGTCGCGGCCCATGCCTGTCATGATAATGCCCACCATGGAGCCTTTCACGTTCTCAGCCATGGAGTGGAACAGCACGTCGACCGACGGGCGGTGTCCGCTGACCTTCTCTCCCGGCTTACAGGTCACCCGATACCGGCTTCCCGACCGCAATACGCGGCACTGAAAGTCAGCCGGGGCCACCAGTGCAAGGCCGCGGTGCAGCTCATCGCCGTCCACAGCCTCCCGCACCTCCATGGCGCAGATTCTATCCAGCCGCTCGGCGTACATCTTTGTAAATCCCGGGGGCATATGCTGCACGATGACCATAGGGGGAATGTCCGATGGAAGGCGGCGCAGCACCTCCAGCGTGGCCTCCGTCCCGCCGGTGGAGGCTCCCAGTCCGATTACCATGCCATCCAGAATGGGCCGCGGACCAAGCGGGGCCGTGGGCTCCGCCGTGACCTCCGCCCGCGCGGCCCGCGCTGGGCGGCCCGGGCGAACCTTTGCATAGGCCGACACCACGATTTTCTGGGCCAGCGTGTTGATAAATTCCGCCTTGCTCTGGGTTCCGTCCGGCTTGCGGACAAAATCCACCGCCCCGGCATCCAGCGCGTCAAACACCCGCAGATTCAGAGACGACACCAGAATCACCGGCACCCGATAAGCCGGAAGCAGCTTGCGAATCAGCTCAATACCGCCCATTCCCGGCATTTCCACGTCCATGGTAATCACGTCCGGGTGAAGCTCTCCCACCTTTTGCAGTGCGTCCGCCGCGTCCACGGCAAAGCCTGCAATCTGAATGTTCGGCTTTGCGGAAAGCCCGCTGATGAGATAGCTCCGCGCCACGGCGGAATCGTCCACCACCATCACACGAATTACGTTTCCCGACATTGCCATAGTGTCTCTCCTTTTCCGCGTCAGGTTTTATCCTTTGAATTCCCTAGCGCTTCTGGAAAGTGGCCGGTGCCAGATAGCGATATCCGGGATTGCGGCCCATCGTCTCCGAATGGCCGATTAAAAGGTATCCTCCGGGCTCTGTCGCCTCGCAAAAGCGGGCAAGCAGATCGTCCTTTGTTTGCTGATTAAAATAAATCATCACGTTACGGCAGAAAATCACATCAAATTTCAGCCGGAAACGAATGGGGTCCATCAGGTTGAAGGTACGGAAAATCACATTGTCCCGAATGACGGGGGCCACCTGATACTGCCCTTCCTCCGCAGAGGGAACAAAAAATTTGGATTTCCATGTCCCGGGAATGGTATCCGGCAGGGCGTATACCCCCTTTTGCGCCTTGTCCAGCGCCTGCTGGGAGATATCAGTGGCCAGCACCCTGGTATCCCAGTGGGCGGCCTCCGGTCCCAAAAAGTCCTTGACGTACATGGAAATGGTATAAGGCTCCTCGCCGGAGGCGCAGCCCGCGCTCCATATGGAGAGCATCCGCTGGCCCTGACGGCGCTTCACCACATCGGGCAAAATGGTGTTGCGAAAAAAGTTGAAATGCTCCTGCTCGCGCATGAAAAACGTGTAGTTGGTGGTAAGCTTGTTGATGACAAGCTCGATATCGCCGGGGTCCTGCTTTTCAAGCACCTGATCGATAAACGGGCCGAAGCCGGAATACCCCTTCGCCTTTACCGTGTAGGAAAGCCGCCCGGAAATCAGCTGCCGCTTTTTGCTCAGGTCGATTCCGTAGTGCTGCTGAATGAAATTCACCAGCCGCCGGAAGTCCCCGTCGCTGATTTCCATGGGAGCAAAGGAGGATGCCGCATTCTTCTGCTCTTCCCCCATATTCAGTGCTCCAGCAGTGCCGCCGCGTCCAGTTCCAGCATGGTCCCGCCGTCAGGCAGGGAGCTCATGCCGCACATCAGCTTCTGCCCGTTGGTGGAGGGCATGGGCAGCAGTGAGCTGCGGGGCAGCTTCACCATCTGGTCCACCCGGTCCACCAAAACACCCAACTGCATTCCGTTGATATTCAGCACAATCACGGACTGCTCGTCGGCGGCGGGCTTGCCCAGCCGCAGACGGATGCTGATGACGGGAACCACTTCGCCCCGCAGATTGATAATGCCGCACACATAGTTCGGCAGCATAGGCAGCGGCGTGATGCTCTGATTGATCAGGGCCTCCACCACGCAGTCCACCCGGATACCCACCCGCAGCATATCGCACTGAAACACCAGAAACTGATCCATTTCCTCTGTCAGAGCCGCCCGGGCGGAGGTTCCGTCCTCCATAAAACTCATCACTTGGTTATTCATATTTTCATAGCCCTCTCTTTCTGCATCGACGCCGCGCTCACTGGATGGCCGAGTAGAGGTTGGCCACGTCCAGAATTACGCTGATATTTCCGTCGCCCAGAATTGTGCAGCCGGTGATGCCGTGTTGCTTAACATTAAAGGTGTTAATATAATTAGGCAGCGGCTTCACCACCACCTGCTGCTCGCCCATCAGCTCGTCCACAAACAGGCAGTAGGTGCACTCGCCGGACTCCACCCACATCAAAATACCGTCTTCGATTTCGTCGCAGCCTGTGCTCAGGCCGTATGCGTCCTTCACCCGGATGACGGAATAGAAATTGTTCATCACCTTCACCATCTCGCCGTGGGCCGCGTCGTGGATGATATCCGCGCCGCTCATCTTGAAGGACTGGCGGATGTTGTTGATGGGAATGGTGAAAATGGAGGAGCCCACGGAAACTTCCATTCCGTCCAGAATGGCCATGGTCAGGGGGATTTTCAGCGTGGCAGTCATGCCCTTGCCGGGCTCGCTGGTCAGCACCACGGCGCCGCCCACCTCCTCCACGTTTTTCTTCACCACATCCATCCCAACGCCTCGGCCGGAAAACTCCGTCACTTCCGTGTTGGTGGAAAAGCCAGGCATCAGAAGGAAGTTGATAATCTCCTTAGTGCTGTATTCCGCATCAGGGCTTGCAAGACCCGCGTCAACGGCCTTTTTCAAAACCCGGTCGTAATCCACGCCTCGGCCGTCGTCCTTCACCTGAATGATGACTTCGCCGCCGGTATGGCTGGCGGAGAGGATGATTTCGCCCTCGGGGTCCTTGCCTGCGGCGATGCGCTCCTCCTCCGTCTCCTCGATGCCGTGGTCCATGGCGTTGCGGACAATGTGCATCAGGGGATCGCCGATGCCGTCCACGATGGTCTTGTCCACCTCCGTGTCCTCGCCCACAAGCGTCAGCCGCGCCCTCTTGCCCAGCTTTTTGCCCATATCCCGCACGATGCGCTGCATTTTCTGGAAGGTGCCCAGCACCGGAACCATCCGAAGCGACATGGAAACGTCCTGCAACTCATCGGTCAGCTTGCGGAGCTGCCGGGCGGACTTGGTGAAGTTGTCCAGCTTCATCCCCTTCAAATCGGGGGAGGCAGTGACCATAGACTCGGTGATGACGATTTCGCCCACCACGTCCATGAGCTGGTTGAGCTTGCTGAGATTCACGCTAATCAGGCTCTCCTTGGGATGAGCGCCGCCCGCCTGAGCGGGAACCGGCGCAGCAGCCGCGCTCTTGGCCGGGGAGGCTTCCTCCCGCGCCGTCTTCGGCGCGGAGGCAGCGCTCTTCTGCTCTGCATGCCGGGTGGCTTCTGCGGCGGGGGCGGTGCGCTTCGCTTCCTCCTGCGCGGGAGCTCCCGGTCCGTCAAACGCCTGATAACCCCGGACAGAGCCGGAACCCGACACCACATGGATGGCCCCTGCACGGTCCGCCGCCATGCGGAAAGAGAGCACAAAGCCCTGCGTAACAATCGTCTCTGTGGTGGAGGTATTCGTCTCCACGTCTGCGGGGGCGAAGGTAAAGTTCTCTTCGCCGCAGATACCCCGCAGCTCCGTCACCAGCATGAACGCCCGCAGGTTCTCCATGCCCGCGCCCTCGTCAAAGAACACCCGCAGCCCATACGGGAAACCTGACTCCGCCCCAGAGGCGGCGGCAGTGGCAGCCTCAGCGGGGGGCGCGGAGTCGGCGGCCCCGCCACCTTCTGCTCCGTCCTGAATTTTGGTAATCAGACTATTAATTTTTTCAAGCAATTTGCCGATGTCATCAGATAGAGGCTGGCCGCTCTGGACCTTCTCCACCTCGCCGCGGAAAAAGTCGATGGCCGTGAACATCATGTCGAACAGCAACCCGTGCTCCGCGTGGGGGATCACATCCATGGACCGCTCCCGAACGATGAAGAACATATCCTCGATCCGATGGGCCACCGTGGTCAGGGATTCGTATTCCATCATGGCGGAAGCGCCCTTGATGGTATGCATGATGCGGAAAATTTCGTTCACGTCGTTTTCCGTAAAGGTATCCGCCTGCTCCGCCGCCAGGACAATGCTGTCTAGCTGCTCCAACAGGGTGTTTGTCTCGTAGAGATAAGTTTCCAGAATGCTTTCGTTTCCGCCGTTGTCCATAAAAAAGCCGCCCCTCTCTTTTTCAAGGAAGGGGAGCACCGCTCCCCTTTCCAAATATTCAGCAATTCACCTGACATATCGTCCACTTTTGAGAAAAAGTTAACGCTTTATAAAAATAATTCCAAAAGCCATTTTTCGCGTATCCGCAAAGAACGACAGGTTTCCTGTTTTTCCATTATAATGTCTTCCGCGTCCCGCGTCAACGAATTGCCTTGAAATTTGTTGCATATTTGTGAAATTTTTGAAGTAACGAAACGGAGCTGAACCTATGCCGGAAATTATGAACGTCACCAATCCCGTCCCCGCACGGGAGCCAGCCGCCGCCAACCGTTCCATTCCCAACACGGCCTATGACCCCGGTATTCAGAACGTCCCCAACCCGGGGCGCGTCAACCGGTCGGACTCTAACAGCGGCCAGCAGCACGCCGCCGGAGAGGAGTCCGGCTCCCTCCCTCTGCGGTATGACTCCAACTTTCAAGCCTTTCTTCAGCGGGTGTCCGAAAGCGGCGACAGCGTTTCCGCCGACCTGCTTCGGGCGCTGACAGGAGGCACAAGGACCACTGTGTCCTCCGGTCTGCGGGCGGGAAGCGCGGGGGACCTGTCGCAGATTCTGGACCTGCTGCGGATGAACGAAGGAGAGTTTTTGCGGTTTCTTCAGGACCAGTCGGTTTCCGCAAGCCGCTTTGGCGGCGCGTTTTTTGCCGCGCTGCGAAACGCATACCGCGCTGCGGACTCTCAAGGCCTGCGAAGCGACATTTTGCAGTTTCTCAAACAGTACGGGGACTTTTCCTCCACCGCCCACATCGAGGACAACCTTCTCCGGGGCCTGAACCGAATCATCTCTTCTCTGCCCCGAAGCTGGGGCGCGCAGGTGTCGGACTTTACCGGACAGCTTCAAAACAGTATGCTGGCCGGGGACCGGGCCGGGGCGCTGAAGCTTTTGCAGGGCCAGATCATTCCGTATCTGTCCGACTATATCTCCCGCTCCCACGACATGGGCCGGGTTCGCTCCGCCCTGTCCATGCTGACGCTGGACATCGCCCGGTATGAAAGCGGCTCACAGGAGGGAATGCTTCAGGCGCTGCGCCGCCTGTTTGACCATCCGTCTCTGCGGGGCGCCCTTGGGGACCTGCGGGGGTCGGAGGACGCGGCGTTGCTTCGGATGCTGAAAAACACGCCCTTCGAGCGCACAGGGAGGAACAATCCCTTTGCCGACCGGCTGGCTTCCGCCGCGGACATGGCCCTGCGCGGCTCCGCCGGCGTGGAAGCGCAGGAGCGGTTTGGGGCCATGGTTGCGTCCATGCTTGTGAACGAAAGTGTCTATATGCCCTTAAATCATTTCGTTCTCCCGCTTGTATGGAATGAAAGAATGATGTATTCTGAGATATGGGTAGACCCGGACGCAGACGGGGACGACCGACCACAGGAAGACGAGGCGCGCACACTGCGCTTTCTTCTGAAGGCGGACGTGGAACCTCTGGGCCTGTTCGACATCGTGATCACCAGCCGGGGAAGCTCCGTGGATTTGGCTGTGCGCTGCCCCGAGTCTGTGGCTCCGTTTTCCGACGTCATCCGTTCCTCCTTAAGCGGCATTCTGGCAGACAACGGCTTTTCCGCCGGATCCGTGGACGTGGAAAAAATGGTCAAGCCCTTGACTGTGTCGGAAATTTTTCCTAAAATCTTCAGTGGAAAGGACAGTGTCAATGTCAGAGCCTGAAAGAAAAAGACCCGCCGGCAAAGCGGTGGCGCTGCAATACGGGTCCAATGCAGCCCCAGTGGTGGTGGCCTCGGGCATGGGGTATCTGGCAGAGAAAATTGTGGAAGTGGCGGCCGACAGCGGCGTCCCTGTCTACGAGGACAATTCTCTGGCCACCATGCTCTCCCAGTTAGAACTGGGGAAGGAGATTCCCCCGTCTCTTTATCAGGCCATCGTAGACATCTACGTGTACTTTCTGGAGTTTGACCCCCGGCAGCCCGACAAACCGAGGCGGCGCCGCGCGCCGTCTCTCGCCCCAGAAAAGGAGGCTGAATAATGCCCGAATATTTTGATCGCTATATGCTCTCCGACAGCCAGAACGATCCGCTGGCCCACGCCCGTCTTGTAACTCCGCCGGAACAGAAGCCCTGGCGGCTCCGGCTGGAGGAAAGCGATCTCCCCGAGGTGCTGGAGCATGAAATTATCAACCTGATCTCCATGGACGCGAGCCGTCCCAACATGATCGGGATTATTCTCTCCACCGACCATGCAGACATGATTGAAGTGAATCCACTGAACGAAGCGGGGGAAAGTCCGCGACAGAATCTGCGGGTTCCCGTCCGGTTTGAAAGCTTTGTCTATCCCGTCAGCGGCGCGTGGACGGGGCGTCTGCCCATCGTATGCCACGATTTGAGTTGCGGGGGAATCGCCTTTTTCTGCAACTTCCCCCTCAATCTCTCAGAGATTGTAGAGGTGGTGGTTCCCATCACCTCCCAGCCTTTGATTCTGCGCACGCAGATTCTGCGTTTGCGGCCCTCCAACTCCAATATCCCGTTATACGCCGCAAAATTTGTGGACCTGATTCACGACGAAGAAGTTTTGCTGCGGGAGACTGTTTTTTCCCAGCAGATTACAAACCGCGACGCGCGGAAATAACACCGTATTAGAAAAAGACACTTAAAGATACAGACCCAGATACAGAAAGGAAGCTTCGCTATGAAACTGAACGGAATCCGAAAGGGCCGCTGGGGTACGCGGCTGCTGTCCGCCATGCTTTGCCTGACGATGGCTCTGTCCCTGCTGCCCGGACTGGCGGTCTCTGCCTCCGCCGCGAGCTGGATGGAGCCTTATCTTGAAAAGCTGGTGAGCTGGGGCGTGATGCGGGGGGACTCCTCCGGCAACCTCCACCCCGACCGGACGCTGACCCGCGCGGAATTTGTGGTGCTGGTCAACCGGGCCTTCGGCTATGACGACGTCAGCGCCACCGTTCCGTTCCGGGACGTGAAGGCCGCCGACTGGTATTACGACGATATCAATATCGGCTACACCACCGGTTATTTTAACGGCACCAGCAAAAACACCGCCTCACCCAAAAGCTCCGTCACACGGGAGCAGGCTGCGGTTCTTTTGGGCCGCAACCTTGTGCTGGACGACGAGCCCGGCGCCAGCATTGATTTTACCGACAGCGGCAAGCTCTCCAATTACAGCCGGGGGCTGATCCGCAGCGCCGTGACCGAGGGAATTCTCAGCGGCTACGGCGACGGGTCCTTCCGCCCCAAGCAAAGCATCACCCGGGGGCAGATGGCCGTTCTGCTGGTAAACGCCATTGGTACTCCCGTCAACAAATCCGGAACCCACACCTTAGGCGGCGTGTACGGAAATGTCACCATCTCCACCTCCGGCGTGACGCTGAAGGACACCACCATCGCAGGAAACCTGTACATCACCGGCGGACTGGGGCTTGGCAACGTGACGCTTGAAAACGTCACCGTGCTGGGCAAAATCGTGGTGTGCGGCGCGGGCGAAAGTGAAAAGGGCGACAACAGCGTGATTCTCCGCGGCGTCACCGCCCCCACGCTGGTAATGGATAACCTGGCCAATAACATTGTCTCCATCCGGGCGGAGGGCAGCACTAAAATTGGCCAAACCCTGATTCGCACTCCCTCCTACGTGGAAGACTCCACCGAAAACAACTATGGCTTTACCGCTATCCGGGTGGAGGGCGAGGCTGGAACGGCCCTCACCGCCGCGGGCAACCTCAAGGAAATCGTCACGATCACTCCCGAATCCACCGTCACCGTGGCGAAAGGCTCCGTCCTCTCCCTGACCGTGGACGAGCGGGCCGCAGGCTCCTCCGTGGCAGTGCTCAACGGGGCCGTGGCAAAGGTTTTAAATCTGGACACCGGAACCACCCTTACCGGCCGGGGCGACGTAGAGCAGCTTAACGTGAACGCCAACGGAACCAAGGCCGATATGCTGCCGGACACCATCAATATCCGCCCCGGCGTCAACGCCGATATCCACGGCCAGAAGATGGACACCACGCTGGCGGCGGAATCCTCCGCCGACCCCCGGCTTCTGGCGGGCTATCCCAAAATGACCGACGTGTCCTCCACCTCCGCAAAGGGACTGATACGCACCAACAAGTCCGGCACGCTTTACTGGGCCGTCACCTCCGTGACCGATGGATCCGTGGGCGAAGCTGATCTGCTGAAGCCCACCAACAACGCCCGCATCCTGAAAAGCGGCAATATTAAGGCCGAAAAGTCCAACACGGACTACACCGCCTCCCTCACCGGGCTTACCTCCGACGGGTCCTACTACTTCTCTGCCATTCTGGTGGACCAGCGGGAGCAGCGCAGTCCCGTGAAGGCGGTGTCCTTCGCAACGTCGGACGATTCCGTTCCGGCCTTTGCCTCGGGCTATCCCTACATGTCCAAAATCACTAACATCTCCGGCGAAGTCACGGTGATGACCACCAAATCCTGCCGACTGTATTACGCGCTGATGCCCAAAAACGCCACCGCGCCCACCGCCGCCGACTTCAAGTCCGGGTCGCTGTCCGGCAATCTGGGCTCCGGCTCGTGGAACATGGTGAAAAACGTGACCGACACCTTTTTGGTCAATCGGCAGGGCACCTTGAAGGAGCTGACGGATTATGACCTGTTCCTCTGGCTCACCGACGCGGACGGAGCGAAAAGCTCCGCTGTGAAAAAAGTCTCCTTCAAAACGCTGGATGGCACGCCGCCCAAATTTGTCTCCGGACCCACCGTCAACTCCATTAAGGAGACTTCCGTGGGGATGACCGCCGTGGTAGACGAAGCCGCCACCATTTTCTGGGTGGCGGTAAAGGAGGGCGAGGAATATCCCAAGCCCATGAACGGCCAAACCACCAAGCCCTCCCTCAGCAGCCCGGAGGCCAAGCTTCAGGTGTCCAGCGGCATCAACGGCCTGAAAGCCGGGAAAGTGTCCGCCACCGCCAACAAAGAGGCCCTGATCAGCATCTCCGGGCTTACCTCCGAAACGTCCTATGACGTGTACTATGTGGCCCAGGACAAGGCCGGCAATTACTCCGACCCCGTGGGCAAGCTGACCATTCACACGCTGGACACCAACCCGCCGTCCATCACACAGGAGTTCACCCGCACCAACGACACGGCGGGAACCTCTCCGCTGGCGGATACCGACATCCGCATCGTTTTCAGCGAGAACGTGCAGGACTCGGGAACCAACCACCAACTTCTTGCCCTTTACCAGAAATCCAAGGACGCCTCGGCTACGGAGACGGAGCGAAAAGACGCCGCCAAGGTCCTCATCGACCTTCTGCGGGACGATATCCAGCTCTGGTCTGCCGACGCCGCGCCCGCCGAGCGGGTGGTAGAGCGGACCGCGGCCAGCGGCTCCGGCGCCGACTGGACCATTGACTACCGCAATGCGGAAATCACCGCCGAGGACGGCAAAACTGTCATCACCTTTAAATCCGGTCAGGCATTGAAGCTGAAAAGCGGCGCGAAGTACTATTTTAAAATCCAGAACATTGCCGACACCTCTACCGCCAAAAATATTATTAAGCCCAATCCCATCACCCTGTCGACCTTTACCACCGTGTTTGCCCAGATTCAGTTCTCCAGCACGGATGTTTCCGCCACGGTGCCGGTTGAGGGAAATGTGGACTTTGACATGTCGTTTCGGGCGCTCCCTCTCTCCACCGGCAATGCCGGGGAGGGCGTATACTGGGACTTACTGTTCCGCATGAACATTCCCGCCAAATTTGACCTTTATGAAAAGGTGAACACCATCGGCTCGGACGGCAAGGAGGTGGAGGGCACTTGGATAAAGCACCCCAATTCCGCCGAGATCAACTCCACCGACGGAACAATGTACGGCGCAAGCTACACCCGCTATTTCCGCACTGGAAACACCAGCTCCTCCACCAACGCGGATCTGCTGCGGGACATGACCGCCACCCGGTATTACGGCATCCGCTTTACCTCCATTAAAAACGTGGATGTCCGTGAAACCTGGAGCGGCAAGGTGGAAATGCAGGTGCAGGCCGTGGCCGGGTCGGATAAAAGCGCGCTGCACAATCTGGCCGTGGGCGGCATGCAGGACGAGGATTTGACGCAGGCCGTCAAAGAAGGCCTTGTAAAGGTGGGCAGTCCTTCGGATTACACCATGAAGCACATTTTCAGCGACACGATGATTCCGGAATTTGTCACCGGCTATCCTAAAATTGACGCGCTGGACGTCAGCGGCTCCATCGGCGTCCAGCTCACCCGTACCACTGGAAAAATCTTTTACGTGATTGCCCCCGTTTCCACCATCACTACCACGCTTTCCGAGGAACTGGGCGGCAACAAATCTCTTACTTCGACGAACTGGGATCAGCTGCCCAGCACTACCTCCGATGCAATCAATCCGGTGCATTCCTCCGTTCCAACCAGCGGCAATATTATGACGCCCCCCTATAACGACACCTCCATTATCAAGGGCAGCGTCTCTTATTTCGGCAGCAATGTGAACATTCCTCTGCGGGGCCTCAGCCCGGAGACAAAATATGTGGCTTATTTCGTACTTCAGGGCAGCGCCTCCACCATTTATTCCAAGCAGCCCTACCTCTTCGGCTTTAAGACCTCCGAAACCTCCCGGCCCATCATCGAGCTGACCATCAGCAATCCCAACGTCTCCATTAAAACGGACACCACCTCGGACGTAAACTATCTGCTGGCGGTGAACGGCAGCGAACCGGGTAATCTGCGCAATTCCATGTATTCCTATGTAATCCCCGGCAAGAAGGATGACTTTGACGCAAAGTACTCTGGAAATGGCACCGGCCCGGACAAGCTTTTTACTGTGCTGGACGCCATGAGCAACAGCTCTTTTGAGAATAACAAGCTGGCAGGCTCCGTGTTTGACGAGTACGCCACCCAGACGGCAAAGGACGACTTTGCGGAGTTCATCCGTTCTCAGACCACCACCAGCGGCGACGTGACCCTGAGCGGACAAGCCCTGTCCATCCGCTCCAAAACCGTGGACTGCTCTCCCGGCATGGTGGGCAGTTCCTGGTACACTTTGCTGACCGTGGCTAAAAGCACCGCCGGCTCCGGCGATGCGTTCCGGGCCATCCGCCCCGTGTTCAACACGGATGCAACGCCCCCCATGGTGACGGACTGCCTGTCCGACATTCAGCCCAATGCGACGAAAACCGCGTACACAGGTACCGTGACGCTGGTTTTTGACGAGGATCTTTATTGGGTTGTGCAGGATCCCGGCACCTCCAATCAAACGGTGACGCCGTTGGATGCCACCGCCACCCTGTTTCCTACGTCCGGTTTCTATTCCGCGGGGCTGGCCTTCAAAAACAGTGCAGCCTTCTCTCTGGTTGAAGGCAAGCCCGGGCAGAAAATTTCCTCCGTCACCTTTAGCTTTACCAACGCCCAGAACGGCGCATACATTTACGCCGCCAAGGAGCTGGGCGACAAGGGCGGAAATGCCCACAAAGTTCCTCTGACCGTCTCACTGGATACCAGCGGCGAAACCCCGCGTTTCAAGGTAACTCAGGACTGGGATATGACCACCTGACCCGGAATGAAAAAGGAGTTCATCCATGAGTAACAAACTTTTCCGCAGAGGAACGGCGCTTCTGCTCTCGGCGCTGCTGTCCGTCTCCCTGATCCTTCCCGCGGCGGCGGACGAGACAGTCCCCCCCCCCGCCGGACCGGACCTCTCCGGCCTTTCCGTCAGCTTCAGAGACGGCACCAGCGAGCTGCTTCTCAACGAGAGCAGCCGCACCGTGACCGCAGTCGTCTCCGGCGCGCCCACTGACTCAACCGTGACTTATTCCTACGCCTGGACCAGCGGCAATACCGCCGTGGCCTCGGTCAGCGGCGTGGAGGAGACGGTTTCCATTCTCCGGGGCGAACGGCCCGGACGGACCGACGTTTCCGTCACCGTGACCGCCGCGTGGGCCTCGGACCCCGCCATCACCAATTCCGCTACTATCAGCCGGAGCGTGCTTCTTCCGGGCATCGTCCTCAGCAGCGCATCCCTCTCTATGAAAACACAGGAAAGCCGTCAGCTTACCGCCTCGGTGTTTCTTCCCATCGGCATTGACGAGACAGTGACGTGGAGCAGCAGCAACGAGTTGATTGCCCGGGTGTCTTCCAGCGGCCTTGTGACCGCTGGAAGCGCCGGGACCGCCATCATCACCGCCACGGCTGGCGCTTATTCCGCCACATGTCAGGTCACAGCGGAGGAAGCTGTTGCAAATGTTATTACAGAATCCGCCCGGAACGACAATCCTCTGGCCTTTTCCTATGTCGCCGGAAGAATCAACACCGAGTGCAGCCGGGTGCTGCAATCCTCCCTGTCCTATGTCACGGGGCTGTATGTCCCTGCTTCCGCCGGAACGCTGTATTACGGATATGTCTCTGAGGGCGTTCCCGGCGCGGGTGTGGGGTCCAACGAGGATTATTCCTACTCAGGCGACAGGGGAACCCGGTGGCTTTCCGATGTGACCTTCGTCCCCAAGGCGGATTTTTCCGGCACCGCCGTCATCCGCTACACCGGCTACGATTCCTCCTCCACCCCCCGGGCCTTTCAGGGAACCATTGAGGTAAACGTCGCCGCCGTCTCCGGCATCAGCTATTCCACCACAGGGCGAAGCCGTGTAGATTTCAACGACGCGGATTTCAGCGCGGTCTGTCAGGCCGCCACCGGCCATGAGCTGCAATACGTGACCTTTTCCCTGCCCTCGACCTCCAAGGGGACTCTGTTCTACAAATACAATGGCAGCGACCTTGACAACAAGGTCACCTCCGGAACAGCCTATTACCGCAGCAAGTCCCCCCTGCTCTCTGACGTGACCTTCGTGCCCGCGGATGGGTATTCCGGCACGCTTTCCATCTCCTATACCGGCAGGGACACCAATGGAAACTCCTTTGGCGGGTCTGTTTCCATCACCGTTTCCACCAGCGCGGGCAGCCGGGGGAACATCCAATATTCCACCTCGAAAAACCGATCCGCCCGGTTCAACGCCAGCGATTTTAATAGTTTGTGCGAGGACGTGCTGGGCGTTCGATTGCAATACGTCCGCTTCACTCTGCCCGCCTCTTCCGTGGGGACGCTGCGGTATAACTACAGCTCTTCCAGCAGCGCCGGAAGCTATGTTTCCTCCTCCACCAGCTATTACCGCTCCTCCTCGCCGTATCTTGACAACGTGTATTTCGTCCCCGCCTCCGGCTGGACCGGAACGGCGGACATCTCCTTCACCGGGTACGGAAGCAACAGCCAGAGCTTCACCGGCGTTGTCACTGTGGACGTGGATTCCACTTCCTCCTCCGGCACGCTGTCCTATTCCACCCGGCGGGACACCGCCGTGCGGTTTGACGTGGACGACTTCAACACCCGCTGCGACGATGAAACCGGTCAATGGCTGAACTATGTCAGCTTTACCCTGCCCTCGTCTTCCTACGGGACACTGCGGTATAATTATTATTCCTCTTCCAGCACCGGCAGCTCTATTTCCTCCTCCACCAACTATTACCGCTCCTCCTCGCCGTATCTGGATAACGTGTATTTTGTTCCCGCCTCCGGGTGGAGCGGTACGGTGGATATCAGCTTTACAGGATACAGCACCGGCGGCCAGCGATTTACCGGCACGGTGCGGGTCACCGTCCGAGATTCTGCCGCAGGCGGCGTGTCCTATTCCACAAAGCAGGATACGCCCGTGAATTTCTCTGCCAACGATTTTGATACGGTGTGTCGGGAGGAGACGGACCGGAACCTGAATTACGTCCGCTTTACCCTGCCTTCCTCCTCCGTGGGGACGCTGCGCTATAATTACAGCTCCTCTTCCAGCACCGGCAGCGCCGTCTCCGCTTCCACCGGCTATTACCGCTCCTCTTCGCCCTACCTCAGCAACGTCACCTTCGTCCCCGCCTCCGGGTGGAGCGGCACGGCGACGATTTCCTACACCGGCTATGACACCAGCGGGCAGCGCTATACCGGCTCCGTAAGCGTGGAGGTAAAACAGGCGGCGTCTGCGGGCGTAATCTACTACACCGTTTCCGCCGGAAAGGCCGCGAAGTTCGACGTCTCCGCATTCCAGCTTGCGTGCAGTGCCCGGGGCGCAGGCTCCTTTGTCAGCGCGGCCTTTTCCCAGCCCTCCTCCAGCGTGGGGCAGCTTCGGTATCAGTACACTTCCTCCTCCGCGCCCGGCACGGCCGTGACCTCCGGAGCAACCTATTCCGCCTCCGGTTCACCGCTGGTTTCCAACCTGTCCTTTGTCCCCGCCGCAGGCTATACCGGCACGGCCACCATTCCCTACACGGGAAAGGACAGCCAAGGCAACTCCTATTCCGGCTCCGTTGTCGTCACCGTCACCTCCGACGCTAAGGCAAGCTCCTTTACCGACATGGGGAATTACACCTGGGCCTCCTCCTCTGTGGAATATCTGTATTCCGCCGGTGTGGTAAACGGCACGGGCGGCGGCGCCTTTTCTCCCGGCGCGGCCATCACCCGGGGCAGCTTTATGCTGATGCTGGGCCGCGCGTTTCAATTCACTGCCTCCGGCGGCCCGGGCTTTGCCGATGTGCCGGCGGGCAGCGTCTATGCCGAAGCCGTGAAGATTGCGCAGGCGCTGGGCATCGCCCAAGGCAGCGGCTCCTCCTTCTATCCGACCCAACCCCTTTCCCGCCAGCAGGCCGCCGTATTTCTTGCCCGGGCCATGCGGGCTTCCGGCTGGAGTCTTACGGCGGGAAGCAGGTCCGATCTCTCCGGCTTTTCCGACAGCGCCGCCGTCTCCGACTACGCGGCGGCCGATCTGGCCGCCATGGTGCGCCTTGGCGTTTTTCAGGGCGGAAGCAACGGAAAGCTGAACCCCCAGTCCTCCCTTACCCGCGCGCAAATGGCCGTGATTCTCTGCCGCGCCATCACGCTGTAAATTCAGTTCTAGAAGGAGTTGCTGTCTATGGCATACAAAACAACCGTTCCGGAAGCGGACGAGGGGCCTTGCGCGGCCACTCCGGCGGACCTGCGTGAAGCGGTGGGTCACCTGTGCGAGGTGCGAAAGCCCAATGACAACAAGCTGGTTTTTCTGGGACGCGTACAGGGAACAGACAACGGCGCGCTGGCAATTTTCCCCGCTGGAGGGCGGGAGGCCCCACCCGTCATCTACAATGATGACTTCAAGCTCATTTTGCATATTCCCCGAAAATCCACACAGGTGTGGCTGGGAAAGATTCACGGCAGTTCCCACTCTTTCTGGAAGCTTGGCAGCCTGTCAAAATGCCATCAGCGGGAGCAGCGGGTGAACTTTCGCCAACCGGTTTCTCTGCGGGCCAACGCGCTGTGCATCAACGCCCTGTATCCCGAAAGCGTTCGGGGCGAAGCCCAGTATTACGCCCGCTTGTGCAAGGTAGTAGACGTGAGCCTGGGGGGCGTGCAGTTGCGCAGTCAGGACCGTTACCGCCCCGGCGATCACCTTTTGCTGACCAATCTTTGGCTGGATGAGTCTCAGTCTCAGCCCTTTGTGTTCACTACACAAATCTGCTGGGCACAGCCGGTCAACAAGGTGGAGACCCGGTTCGGCTGCTTTTTCGAGTCTATGAGCATCCGGGACGAGGACCGGCTGTGTGCCGCCATTTTGGAGCTTCAGCGGCTGGACCTTGCCAGCCGCAGCGGATAAACCTGCGGCTGATGTAAAGATGGAAAACACGATTTTCGGATATACGTTACAAAAAGGTCCGTTGCCTGTGGGCAACGGACCTTTTTACTCAGGTTTTCTGGCCCTCCGGCTGCTTGGCGGCCTTCAGCGACTGAAAATATGCCCTATTGTGCAGCATTGCGGAGTCCTCCGGCTTTATTCTCCCAGCCATCTCATTGTACTGCTCCGCAGTCTGGGTCTGCCCCAGCTTGTCGAGACACACCGCAAGCTCAATGCAGGGAATAAAGCCCCAGCAGTCCTCTCGGAAGAACCCCCAACTGTTTTCCGGCCGCTCCAGCATTCCGGCCAGACGGAACCAGAAAACAGCTCGTTTGAAGTCTTTCTTTTCCTTCCATGCATAGCCCAGTGCACAGCACGTTTCTGCCCTGGGTGTGTCATAGCTAAAGGCGCGGGTAAGGACCGTCAACTGCTCCTGCCGCCGGTTTTCCCGGCGATAGCATTCCCCAAGCTCGTTGCAGGCGGCAATGTTGTCCTCCACCCAGCCCTTGCCGCCGTCAAGAAACAGGCTGAAATACCGAATCGCCTCGGCGTATTGGGCATGGTCTTTTAGCTCCCGGGCGTAATAATACAGGCCCCGGGGCGTCAGCTCTCCTCCGCCGTCCAGAATCCGCCGGTAAATGGTGAGATTGCGGTCCGACGAGGATGCTTTTTGCTTTCGGTGCGTCACCGCGATATCCGTATGAATGATTTTTCCACCGGTGGCAAGATATTCGTGCACCGGCTCTCTCCACAAAAACTGCCGTTCCCGCCGTGAAAGCCGCTCCCGGTAATAGCTGAAAGTGACGGCTCCGCTTTTATCAAAGGCGATGTTGTATTTCATCATCACCGCATCCACAGCGGGGTCCAGCTCCTCTTTGAGCTTTTTTAGCTTTTCCCGGTCCTCGGGCAGCAGCACGTCGTCGGCATCCAGCCAGAGGATATAGTCCATTGTTGCCTTGGAAAAAGAAAAATTGCGTGCCGCGGAAAAGTCGTCTACCCATGAAAAATCAAAAATTTTGTCTGTAAATTTACCTGCAATTTCCTTTGTGGAATCCGTGGACCCGGTGTCCGCAATAATAATCTCGTCCGCAATACCCTCCACGGAGGAAAGGCAGTCTGCAAGTTGCGCCTCCTCGTTTTTGACAATCATGCACAAGCTGATGGTATTCATCCGCATTTCACCTCTCGGAAAAAATTAAGTATCGGCCCGCCCGCGTGGGGGCGGGCGGGCCGTCTGACGGACGTTCCGTCTGAAAGCGCTTCAAAAATCAGGCAATGTTCACGCCGCCGCTGGCATAGCCGTTGACCACGGTAGCCAGGGCAAGCCCTGTGGCAGTTACGGAGAACACCAGCAGCAGCCGGGTCTCCGCCGTGACGGGAATGTTCAGACCGGTGAGCGACCCAAAGGCAACTTCTCCGATTGCCACCACTCCGCTGTACGTGGGAGCCAGCGCCACTGCCGTCCCGGAAACGGGCGAGAAGGTGTTATCGGGCGTGGTGGAGGCATAAAGCTGGGCAGTGACAGTCACTTCTCCGCCAAGCAAAGACAAGGCAACCACGGTGCTGAAATACGCGGTGATATCCGTGATAACCCCATCTCTGGGCATGGAGAAGGACATATTGGCCAGCAGCCCCGCCGCGCCGGTGAGGTCGATGGTTGCGCCCAGAATATCAGGCAGAACCGCACTGTTGCCGAAGCCCACCACCGCAGGCACGCCCACAAGGCCCGCCGCCAGAGTTGTCGGAGCAACAGGGAGTCCAGATGCAAAGGGGATAATCGCGCCGGAACCAGTGGGACCGGTAGGTCCGTCGGGGCCGGTGGGTCCGTCGGGGCCGGTAGGTCCGTCGGGGCCGGTGGGACCGTCGGGGCCGGTGGGACCGATAAG
>NZ_DALZOY010000023.1:0-6240 GCF_032018205.1 Oscillibacter sp.
CTTTCCTATAAAAAAATGGTGTTTGATTGACAAGCAAATACAAGGGGTATATAATAAAAGTAATAGATTTTTGTCTAAAATAGCCGTCATGGTTTCAAATAAACTGTGACATTTTTTCAGCATTAAGGCAATATGAGAATTAAATTTGACAATAAAGCAATAAGCAAGTCCACAGATGTTTTTCTGTGGACTTGCTTATTTTTCGGAGTCTTCAGGCGCCGTCTCTCCCACTTTATTGGGTGCAAGTTCTATTTACACTTGGCGACCCGTATGAGATGTACATTTCCTTCGCCTGTCTTTGAATATTCTGAAGTTCTTCGCTCCGCGAAAATGGGATGATATTTTGCTGAACATTGTCGTTTGTTCCGCTATAATTGAACGCAGCGGCTAATAAAGTCCGAAAACAACGGATGCAGAGCGATGGAAGCGATTGGTTGGGAGGACTTTGACCGGCTTTAATTTGACGAGTGCGCACGGGTATCATAAAACAAAGCATATACTATGGCGGCGTCCACACGCGGAACTGCATCTCCGATTTTTGAGATTGCTTTCAGGCGGACGGGCAGCGGAAAGCACCTTTTCCGGAAAGACGCTGCGGGCGAAAAATGCCACGAAATGGTTTGATCGGGGAGTTGATGAAGTTGCTGGACCTGTTGAATCCCTTGAGAGAAGTGACGATTGCATCAATCTTCTTTCGATTTTTGCTGGCGACAATCTGCGGTGCGGTCATCGGGTATGAGCGGGGAAAAAAACGCCATGCTGCCGGACTGCGCACACATATCGTGGTGTGCATCGGCGCTTCGTCTGTCATGCTGCTGAGCCAATATCTCGCCCTCTTCTCCAGCGGAAGCTCCGACCCCGCACGGCTTGGCGCGCAGGTCATCAGCGGCATCGGCTTTCTTGGCGCGGGGACCATCGTGATTACCGGGCATCAGCGGGGGCAGTATGTCAAGGGACTGACCACTGCGGCGGGCCTGTGGGCCTCCGCCTGCATGGGGCTTGCCGTTGGAAGCGGATATTATGAAGCGGCGGTCATTATGTGCATATTTCTGTTTTCCGTAATTGTGATTTTGAACCGGCTGGATGAAAAGTATCTGAAGGACTCCACGGTGATGCGGTTTTATATCGAGTATGCTTCTAGAACGCCGTTCTCCACAATTCTTGCCGAGGTGCGAAAAAACAAATGGCATATGGCACATTTGGAATTTGTGGGTGGAAACAACGACTCGATTAACAGCGCAATCATCGACGTGCAGCGCACCGGGCTGGATTCGGACCGGAATGCACTTTTGTGTGCCCTGCGGTCCACAGAGGGGATTTTGTTTGTCGAGGACGCGTAATTGAAAATAAAATGGCCTTTTGCCTTATTCGGTTCAAAAAACCGTTTCAGGCAAAAGGCCATTTTTATATATTCACATGGGTCGGCGTTTTTTCCGCAGCCGTTATTTCACCGCAGCAAAGCCGTTTTGCAGATCGGCAAGGATATCGTCAATGTGCTCCGTGCCGATGGACAGGCGGATGGTGTTGGGCTTAATGCCCTGATCCGCAAGCTCCTCGGCGGAGAGCTGGGAATGGGTGGTGGTGGCGGGGTGAATGACCAGAGATTTCACATCCGCCACGTTGGCAAGCAGAGAGAAAATTTCCAGATGGTCAATGAAGGTGTGGGCTTCCTCCTGCCCGCCCCGAAGCTCGAAGGTAAAGATGGACGCGCCGCCATTGGGGAAATACTTCTCATACAGCGTATGGTCCGGGTGGTCAGGCAGAGAGGGGTGGTTCACGCGCTCCACCTGCGGGTGGTTCGCCAAAAATTCCACCACTTTCTTCGTGTTTTCCGCATGTCGGTCCAGACGCAGAGAGAGGGTTTCAACGCCCTGAAGCAGCAAAAACGCGTTGAAGGGAGAGATGGCGGCGCCGGTGTCCCGCAGGAGAATGGCCCGCACATAGGTGACAAAAGCGGCGGGGCCAGCCGCGTCCACAAAGCTCACTCCGTGATAGCTGGGGTTTGCGTCGGCGATGGGGGCGAACTTCCCGGCGGCCTTCCAGTCAAACTTGCCGGAGTCCACAATAATACCGCCCAGCGTGGTGCCGTGGCCGCCGATAAACTTGGTGGCGGAGTGAACCACGATATCTGCGCCATACTCAATGGGGCGGATAAGATAGGGCGTGCCAAAGGTGTTGTCAATCACCAGAGGCAGGCCGTGCTTGTGGGCAATCTCCGCAATCGCGCCGATGTCGGGAATGTCGGAATTGGGATTGCCCAGCGTCTCCACAAAGACGGCCTTGGTATTGTCCTGGATGGCGGCTTCCAGCTCGGTCAGATTGTGCGCGTCCACAAAGGTGGTGGTTACGCCGAACTGGGGCAGCGTATGGGCCAAAAGATTGTAGCTGCCGCCGTAGATGGTCTTTTGAGAGACGATGTGGTCCCCCGCCTGCGCCAGCGCCTGAATGGTGTAGGTGATGGCCGCTGCACCGGACGCGGTGGCAAGGGCTGCCACGCCGCCCTCCAGCGCCGCGATGCGCTTTTCCAGCACGTCCTGCGTGGAGTTGGTCAGCCGCCCATAGATGTTGCCGGGGTCTGCCAGACCAAACCGGGCGGCGGCGTGGGCAGAGTTGTGGAATACGTAGCTGGTGGTCTGGTAAATGGGTACGGCCCGGGAGTCGGTGGTGGGATCGGCTTGCTCCTGACCAACGTGAAGCTGCAAGGTCTCAAATTTATAGTTACTCATGTCAATACCTCTTTCAATTCTATAAAAATTAAAATAAAAAAGCCGGGGCTGTCATTCAGCTCCCGGATAAGAGGTATGGCCTGTGTGGTGCGGCTTTGTCACCAGGGGCGCGAACAGGACATGCCGACGCGCCCGGCCATATCACTTGTCCGGGAGTACAGCATTCGCCCACAGCGGAAATTGCCCCGCAGCAGTTTTTCAAACAGCGTTGTCATATCCCTCACCCCTCTCAGTTTAAATTACCTACATGTTTGATTGGTATAGTGGGTATTGTATCGCCCTGATTTTGATTTGTCAATAGATTTTTAAAATAAAATATCCGCCGAGCTTAACCTTGACTTCCATGGATTCACTGCCTATAATGGGGCCACCCTATGTAAATGCGGCCAAAATTCGGTTGACGCGGCTTCTTTTCAGGTGAAATGCCGAGGGCCTTTGCCGAAAATTTCCAGCAAGAAAAGGCGGACGTGGGGCAAAAGACAGCAAAACAATTCCTGCGGGTTTATATGGAGCAAGGAGGCGAGCGGGCCATGACCTTACAGCAGCTAAAATATTTTATTGAAACGGTGAATTGCGGCTCCATCAGCAAGGCGGCGGACAACCTTTTTTTGTCTCAGCCCAGCCTGTCCAGCTCCATCAAGGAACTGGAAAACGAAACCGGCGTGGAGCTGTTCACCCGGACCTCCAAAGGCATGGCCTTGACGCAGGACGGCGTGGAATTTCTGGGCTATGCCCGACAGGTGATCGAGCAGACGGATTTTCTGGAGCGGCGGTATCTCAGCAAGAAGCCGCCCCGCCGGGTGTTCAGCGTTTCCTCCCAGCACTATGCCTTTGCAGTGAATGCCTTTGTCAGCATGGTCCGCAAGACCAATGCCGACGAATACGAGCTGACCATGCGGGAAACCCAGACCCACGACATTGTGGAGTCCGTCAGAACCCTGCGCAGCGAAATCGGCATTCTCTATCTGAATCCCTTTAACCGCAAGGTGATTGAAAAGCTTCTGCGGGAGAGCGATTTGACCTTCCACTCCCTGTTCACCGCCAAGCCCCATATTTTTACCGGCAGCGCCAGCCCCCTTGCAAAGCGGGAGTATGTCACCCTGAAGGATTTGGAGGGCTACCCTTGCCTGACCTACGAGCAGGGAGAGTATAACTCCTTCTATTTTTCGGAGGAGATTCTCAGCACCGAGTTTCACAAAAAAAGCATCAAGGTGACGGACCGTGCCACCATGTTCAACCTGATGATCGGGCTGGACGGGTATACGATTTCCTCCGGCATCATCAGCGCCGACCTTAACGGCGACAATATTGCCGCGATTCCTTTGCAGGTGGAGGACTCCATCGAGGTGGGCTGGATTTCTCACCGCTCCATCCGGCTCACCGCGCAGGCGGAGCTGTATCTGGAGGAACTGGACAAGGCCATCCGGCATTACGGGGTTCCCGGCGAAGTGATATAGTTTTAAACTATGGATGGGAATAGGATATCAGTGTTACCCTATGGATTTGCCGCCGTGCTATGATATACCCATCAAACACGTAGGAGGAACATCCATGAGCAATAGATTTCAGACGGTGGGCAGCCTGCTTCGTCCCGAGGCGCTGCTGGCCTATAAGCGTCAAATTGAAGACCGGGAGGATATCCGGTATCCCTTTTATGATGACTTTCCCGGCTATCAGCAGGCGGAAGCCGAGGCCACAAAGGCCGTTGTAACCAAACAGGCCGAGCACGGGCTGACGGTGCTGACGGACGGCGAGTATTCCAAATCCATGTGGCATCTGGACTTCATCTGGGGTCTTGGTGGCGCGGAGCGCCGGTTTGCTGACCACGGCTATTTTTTCCGGGACAAGGACGAGCACGGACACTACGAGACACGCCGGGACATCGGCATCGCCATCACCGGCCCTCTGTCCGGGAAGAACCACCACTTTATTGAGATTTACAAGCAACTGGCGGCTGTGGCGCCGGAGGGCGCGGCGCTGAAGCAGTGCGTCTGGGCGGCGGCCCACGCCTATACCGAGCTTGCCATTTTTGACAAGCTGGCAGGCCCCGGTCAGGTCTATGCTGACAACGAGGCGTTAAAGCAGGGCGTGATTCAGGCCTACAAGGAATTTCTAGCCGAATACGCCGCTGCGGGCGGGAAAATCATTCAGTTTGACGACTGCCTGTGGGAGCTGTTTGCCGCCGACAACGACAATTCCCCCTTCACCGGCGGCACCAATTCCCCGGAAGTGCTGGGTCTTGCCGAGGACTTTGTAAATATCAACAACCAGATCATCGACTATGCCCATTCTCTGGGTCTGACGGTCTGGACCCACAACTGCCGGGGCAACTATGCCTCCCGGAACATGGGCGGCGGCACATACAGCGCCATTGCAAAGCTTTTTTTGGGCCAGCAGCGGTACGACCGGTTCTTTTTGGAGTGGGACGACGACCGCGCAGGCTCTCTGGAAGCACTGGCGGCATTTAAGGACCGGCCCGACACGGAAATTGTTCTGGGCCTGCTCTCCAGCAAAAACAATCAGCTTGACGATGAGGCCCGCGTCCTCCGTTTGCTGGACGAGGCGTCGTCCATGATTCCCAAGGAACGGCTGTACCTCTCCCATCAGTGCGGTTTTGCCTCCTGCGACGGCGGAAACGAGCTGAGCGAGGCCGAGCAGTGGGCCAAAATCGATCAGGGCCAGCGGCTGGCGCAAAGCTATTGGGGCGAGTAAGAATTTCTTAAACTGCCCCGCGATTACAGCACCTCTCTTTTTCCATTCCGGAATATTCTGAAAGCAAGCGCTGATATTATCTGCTATGCAGACGGTATCGGCGCTTGCCGCCCTATTGCATTGTCTGCAATGGTTTTGTATAATCATGGTATGCAATGCTGAAAATACAGGACTGCTTATCTGATAAAGGAGGAACACAACATGGCAAGAAAGATCGGGTTTATCGTCGGAAGCCTGCGGGCCGATTCCTACAACAAGAAGATTGCCAAGCAGTTTGCCGCTTTGCTGCCGGAGGGCTTTGAAGCGGTGTTTATTGAAATCGGCAATCTGCCGCTTTACAATGAGGATTTGGATGCGGCGGGAAAGGTCCCCGCGGAATGGACCGCATTCAGAGAAACGGTGAAAACAGTGGACGGCGTTTTCTTTTTCACGCCGGAATACAATCGCTCCATGCCCGCGGCGATGAAAAACGCGCTGGACGTTGGCTCCCGCCCCTATGGCGAGAGTGTATGGCCAAAGAAGCCCGGCCTGGTGGTCAGCAGCTCTGTGGGGCCTGTGGGCGGCTTTGGGGCCAACCATCACCTGCGCCAGACGCTGGTGTGTCTGGACGTTCCCGTTTTGCAGCAGCCGGAGGCTTATATTGGCAGCGTTCCGGGCCTTTTGGACGAACAGGGAAACATCGTGGAGCGCACGGTGGAGTTTTTCCAGAAGATTGTGGACGAATATATGGTGTTCTTCCACAAGATGGCGGATTGACAACATGCCCGCGCTGCGGAATCCCATGAAGCTTAAAAAACGTGCC
>NZ_DALZOY010000023.1:6250-26412 GCF_032018205.1 Oscillibacter sp.
GTCGGCTTTTGCCGACGGCACGTCCTTTTTTTGTTTTACAGCTTCGGCAGGGTCATGATAAATCGGCTTCCTTGCTCTCCTCTACTCTCCGCCCGGACGGTTCCCCCATGGGCCAGCGCAATGGACTTTACAATCGCAAGGCCAATTCCCGCGCCGCCAGATTCCCGGTTCCGGGATTTGTCGGTGCGGTAAAGCCGCTCAAACACGAGGGACAGCTCCTGCGGGGGGATGCCGATGCCGTCGTCTTCCACGGTCAGCGTGGCGTGGTCCTCGTCGTTCTCCACCCTGACGCGGATGTGCCCGTGGGCTCCGGTGTACTTCACGGCGTTGGAAAGCAAATTTACCATCACCTGACACAGCTTGTCCCGGTCGGCCTCCAGAATGGAGGAGCCGCCCTCCACCGCCAAAAACAGGTCCTTCTTTTTAAGGTCCGCTGCGAAGCTGGCGCATACGGTGCGGACAACCTCCATCAGATCCACCCGGGTTTTATGGAGGGCAAGATTTTCGTGCTCCATTTCCTCCAGCCGCTCCAAATCCGCCACAAGGCCCGAAAGGCGGCCGATCTCTTCATAGCAGCTTTGCAGCCGCTCGGCGCTGGGCTCCCACACGCCCTCAATCATCATTTCAAGATGAGAGGAAAGCGTGGTGAGGGGAGTTCGCAGCTCATGGGCAACGTCGGCGGTAAGCTGTTTTCTCATTCGCTCCTGTCCCAACAGCCGGTCGGAAAGATAGTTGATGGCGGCGGTCAGCTCGTCCAGCTCCAGCGTTCCCGTGTTGCCCTCGAAGCGGGCGGAATAGTCACCCTGAGAAATCTGCTTTGCGATATACCCGGTTCTGATAATCGGGCGCGCGATGCGCCTTGCCAAGACGCCGCTGACAAGTAGAGCCGCGCACAGCGAGGCCAGCCCCACGGCAACCAGCACCGTGTTGAGCGCGCCCAGAAAGCGGAAGTCGCTGTCGCTTAAAAAGTACGGGCCGTAATAGCTGATGGAGAGGGAGCCAACCGCCTGCCCGTTTTGGGTCAGAGGATAGTCGTGAGCGGCAAACGCGCCCTGCATGTCGGGCCGCCATTTTTTCATCCGCGCGGAAATTTCCGTCATCACCTGATGGCACGCAGACATGTCGTGATTTTCCGCGTCCCAGACAATCGCGCCCTCCCGGTCGTAGACCTTGACGATATAACCGTCATACAGGGCGTACATCCCCGCGCCATGCAGATATTCCTCGTTCCATCTTCCGGTCAGTCTGTCATACTGGCCGCTGAAATTGGAAATCATGTCGTCGGCTTTTTCCTTTTGCTGCGCCCCGATATATTTTTCAAATTCCCCGGCAATCAGAATGTTGGACAGCAGGCTGATGACCGCCACGGTAAACAGCACGATCAGCGCCATGGTCAGGGATAGTTGCCCTTTCAGTCTGCGCATATCATTCCCCTCCGAATTTATAGCCCAGCCCGTGCACTGTGAGGATGTATGCGGGCGAACGGGGATCGTCCTCTATTTTTTGTCGGAGATTTTTCATGTGACTGTCAATAGCCCGGTCGTAGCCGTCAAATTCGTCGCCCAGAGCAAGGGCAATCAGCTCGGCCCGGGTAAACACCTTTCCGGGATACTTCACCAGTGCGGATAAAATTTTCAGCTCGTTGGGGGTCAGGCTGACAGGCCTTCCCTGTTTTCGGATGACATTCTGCTCAAAATCCACATACAAATCGCCATCATTCCATGAATTTTTCATCGTCAGGGGAATCAGGTCGTCCCCGGCGCGGCGCAACAGGGCTTCAATCCGGGCGCACAGAATCTTCAGGCTGAACGGTTTTGTGATATAGTCGTCCGCACCCAGCCCAAGCCCCTCCAACTGGTCGTTTTCCTGTGCCTTTGCCGTCAGCATGACAATGGGGACCCGGGACTTTTTCCGTAGAATCCGGCAGACCTCTCCCCCCGTCATGTCGGGCATCATCAGGTCCAGCACCACCAGAGCCACGTTCATCCCGTCAAAAAGCTCCAGTGCCTGCATGCCGGTTTGGGCGGTGTAAACGGAAAAGCCCCTACTTTTTAAGAAGGAGGCCACGGCCTCCAAAATTTTCGGCTCGTCGTCCACCACCAGAATATTTTTGCTGTCCTTTGTCATACGCGGCACCTGCCCTGTCGTGAAATTCGTCCCCTGTACCCGGACGGAGAAACGGGAACCGCGAGGAATTGCGGTTCCCGTTTTTTACGCAATGCCCGCCAGATGTCCTCCTGCCCGGAGTTTGGCTGTCTCCATGATATACCCGGGATTGGCCAATTGCAACCAGAACGGTGTTGGCTGCCGGTTCGGTAATCGCGCTGCGTTTGCTCTGGAAAAATTCCCAATTCCGGATACGAAGCGCCGGTTTCCCATCTCTGCGGCAGATTACCGCCGAGCTTTGTATCCCGGTTAGTATTCCACCTTCCAGTTATTAAAAATCTGGGCTGACTCATTCAGAAAATCATTGGAAATGGTAATGGAGTCCTCCGTCACTGTTTTGTTCTCATCCATAATCGGCCAGGGATTGCAGCCTCCTGCCTCAACCTCAACGCGGTCCATGGTAAACTGGTTGCCGCAGTTTTGGCACACCAGCTTGTCGCCCGACTGCTCGTAATACCCCCGCCCGGAATCGTAGCATACCTGACAGGTGTTGAAAGCGGTGCGGACGGTGCCGTCCGGCGCCTTCACGGCGATGACCTCCATGGCGGTTCCGTTGACCTCTGTTGGGTAAAAGGAGGCCTGATCCGTAATGTCCTCCAGACGAATGACAAGGTCCTCCCCGCTGCTCGAGGACGTCTGCGGGGTGGCGTCCCCGCCAGTGCCGCCGGAGCAGGCGGCAAGAGCAAGGATGGATGCAAGGGCAAATACGAAGGCCCCCGCGGTCTTCCATTTGACCTTTCCGTGGGGTTTTACCTGAATAAGCATTGTTTTGTTCCTCCTTGTAATTTTGAAATGCTGCATGCCGCCCGTGGGGGCTGAAATGCAGCGGTCAGGCACAGCAGGACGGGCCGGAGAAATACCCCGGCGCACCAAGGATGGAGTCCTGAGAAGTACCGCCGGACGGCGGTTCAATCTCCGTCCCCGGCTCTGCCACGGTAATGCTGCTGCGAATCATCCCCATCCAGCAGCTATACCCAAAGGTACCCGTCTCCTCCGGCGTAAAGGTAATGACGTTTTCCCCGGTTTTAAAAGAGTGCTCCACGCCGTATTCCTGAATAAAAAGCCGGTTGTTGCAGCCGTTGATGCTGCCCTTGGGTGCGTCGATAATCCATTTGACGGGCGTTCCGGCCCAAACGGTGATTTGCGGGTATTGCCCCGGCAAAAGGGTACTTCGGACCACCTGAACGCCATCCTCCAGAACGGGGCCGGACACGGTGGATCCCCCTTGCAGGGCGGCGGTTTGGCCCGTGGAAAAACCGGACAGGCTCCAGCCCTGAGAAAGCATGGACAGGCCCAGCACTGCCACCAGCACCGCCCCAACTGTCATTACCCGTTTGGTGAACCGCCTGCCTAAAGCCGCGCTGAGAGCCCCAAGGCCGAACATCAGCGGCACTGTGCCCAGACTGAACAGCAGCATGGATAGCGCGCCAGCAAAGGCATTTCCGGTGGAAAGGGCATAAATCTGCATGGCCTGCAAGGGGCCGCAGGGCATCAGACCGTTGAGCAGGCCTACCACAAGGGGGCTTCCGCTCTTGGCTTTTTCTGAATCAATCCGCTGGGCGATTCCCTTTGGCATGCGCGGAGTCAGTGCTCTCAGTGATGGGAAAATACCCAGCATATTGAAGCCCATCAAAACCATGAACCCGCCGGCAATCAGCTTCAAGACGCCCTGCGCGACAGGCGAAAAAGTGACAACGGAGCCAAGCGCACCTACCACAAAGCCCACGGCGGTGTAGGAAATTACCCGTCCGAGGTTGTATAAAAAAGCGGGCCTGAGCGAGGAAAAGCGGCGCTCACTTTCCGGAGATTCGCTTTTGGGAATGCATTGGGAAAGGTTAATGCCGCCGCACATGGCCACGCAGTGGACAGAGGTAATCAGTCCGATGACAAACAGCATTCCGTATTCCATATTTGCTTCTGCCAGTTGGCTGGGCACAAGCAGATTCAGAAAGCCAAAGTGCTCCAATAGCATATAGAGCGAGGCAATCACCAGAAGCAGACCAGCGGAGCGCGCTGTGTTTCCGTTTTGGTCCCGGCGGCCCGCAACCACCTGATACCCCAGCTTTTGAATCATTGCGGCAAGCTTCTCAACGGAAATTACGTCCGGGTCGTAGGTGACTTCCGCCGTTCCGGCGGCGTAGCTCACGTCCGCTGTTTGAACGCCCGGAGTACCTCTCAGCTTTTTTTCAACCTTGTTTTGACAGTTCACGCAAGACATGCCGTCAATATGCAATTTTTCGGCTTTTATCCCTGCTTTCATAAACACCCTCTTTTCACCCTTGGGCCAAAGCATAGCGAAAAGATTTGTAGATGTTATGGAGAAGAAAAATAAAACCCTGCCAATTAAAAAAACCTCCGTATGCAGAAAGCACGCTTCCCTGCCCGTTCCCAAAACGCCGAAACCGCCCCCGCGCCAACTCGCGCGGGGGCGGTTTTATTCGTGAATGTCACAAGAAAAAATTGCTGCCGTTTATTCTGAAGAGTTCTCATCGCTTTGCTTGCGATGGTCCAAAGCATACCGGCAACATTGCAGCACCAGCATATTAAAGGAAATACCGGTCTCCTCCGCCGTGCTGCTCAGGTCCTCAAAAAGCTTTTCAGTAAAACGGATTGTCCGGGGTACGTTTGCGTTCGCATATTGCCTGTCAATCTCAAACACAGTAACACCACCTTTATTGGTATTGACAGTATAACTGTTTTTGGTTATATTTTAATATAACCAAAAATGGTGCAAATAAAGGCGGGAGGGTAACATGAAAGAAAGTCAGACAAACATCACATACAGGCGTTTGGAGCTTAAACTATCCAAAATTGCTGCAAAAATTGCTGACGCGACAGACCTGTCCCGTCAGGCAAAAGAATTGGCAGTTAATTCCGAGCATCTGCTGATTGATGCGCAAACGGAAATCGACGACCTCTATATTTCCTTGGAAGACTGCGGCCCAACATCTGAATCTTAACCTGACGCATGACGAGGAGACAGGTCCGAAAGGTATGCGATGCTATCTGAAAAAGAACTGTTTCTTTTTAAAAAATTTTTAGAATTATTTTATTAAGCAGGGCCGCGAGGGGCCTGATTTATTTGTTCTGAGGGGACGTAATTAACGTCCGCTTGCGGCAAAAAGCGTATTGACTTCCCATTTCCGCAATGCTATGCTAATGGAAACACAGGCACGGGCGAGAGAGATCGGGGGCCGTCCCAAAGCCAGGGACACATTGGGTCTGGATCACCTTTCGCCCACAGGAAGCAGAGCTGAAAAGCTCGGGAAAAGGACCCGTCTTCCGTGATTTTTAAAGCGAAGCGGACATTACGGGAAATATGGAAAGGAGCACATATCATGAGCGAACTGAAATTTTACATTTGCAAGCATTGCGGCAATCTGGTGGAGATGGTTCACACGGGCGGCGGCCAACTGGTCTGCTGCGGCGATCCCATGGTGGAGTTGAAGGCCAACACCGTTGACGCCAGCCAGGAGAAGCACGTCCCCGTCGTCACTGTGGAAGGGGATACCGTGAAGGTCGCCGTTGGCGCGGTGGCACATCCCATGCTTGAGGAGCATTATATCCAGTGGGTTTACTTGATGACCGAGCATGGCGCTCTGCGTCACGAGTTTAAGCCCGGCGATGCGCCCGAGGCCACGTTCTGCCTGAACGGCGAAAAGGCTCTGGCGGCCTATGAATACTGCAATCTGCACGGACTCTGGAAAAAAGAGCTGTAAGCGGTTACAGTCTCACGAGTAACAAGACCGATGGCCGCACAAGCGGCCATCGGTTTTTCTGCCGGATGCGCATGAACGAGGAGGGGCAGGCGTGAAGGTTTGTATTTTGCAAGGAAGTCCAAGGGAAAAGGGCAATACCAACGCTCTTCTGGCCCCGTTTATACAAAGGCTGGAGGAGCGGGGCCATCGCTGCCAAACGATTTCACTCCGGGAAAAGGATTTAAGGCCCTGCACCGCCTGCCGTGCCTGTCAAAAGGACTGGACCATCTTTGGCTGCGTGCAGCAGGACGACATGCAGGATATTTTTGACGCTGTCCTCTCCTGCGATTTGCTGGTTTTGGCATCGCCCATTTACGCGTGGTACTGCACCCCGCCGATGAAGGCAGTGCTGGACCGGTTGGTATACGGCATGAACAAGTATTACGGCGAGGCCAAGGGGCCATCCCTTTGGGCAGGGAAGTCCATGGCGCTGGTAACTACCTGCGGCTATGTCCCGGAAAAAGGGGCAGACCTGTGGGAGGCCGGTATGCGGCGCTATTGCAAGCACTCCCGGCTGAAGTATCTGGGAATGCTGGCGGAGCGGCACCTGGGCTATGACGTGCCGTTTATGGACGGGGAAAAGGCCGACCGCGCGGCGAAATTTGCCGACCGGCTCTGCGATGAAGTGGAAAAATAGTAAATTTTTTTAAAGTTGCATATGCAACTTAACACATGAGCGTATTCGTATATACTCATATCATAGACAGCAAGAAACAACTGTCAGCCAAAAGCCGGCGCATGGCACGCCGGGTTATAAGGAGGAAATATAATATGAAGAAATGGGTTTGTTCTATCTGCGGATATGTATTTGAAGGCGAGAATCCCCCCGAGAAGTGCCCCCAGTGCGGCGCACCTGCTTCTAAGTTTATCGAACAGAAGGGCGAAATGGTCTGGGCTGCCGAGCATGTGATCGGCGTGGGCAAGTCCTTTGGGGACAATGTGCCTGTTGAGGTTCAGAATGAGATTGTGGAGGGTCTGCGGGCCAACTTCACAGGCGAGTGCACCGAGGTGGGCATGTATCTGGCGATGAGCCGGGCCGCCTATCGCGAGGGCTATCCTGAAATCGGCGACTATTGGCACAAGGCCGGTCTGGAAGAGGCTGAGCATGCTGCCAGATTTGCGGAGCTGCTGGGCGAGGTCGTCACCGATTCCTCCAAGAAGAATTTGGAGATGCGCGTGGAGGCCGAGAACGGCGCTACCATGGGCAAGTTTGAGCTGGCGAAGCTTGCTAAGCAGTATAATTTGGATGCCATTCACGACACCGTCCACGAGATGGCCCGTGACGAGGCCCGGCACGGCAAGGCTTTCGCCGGCCTGCTGAACAGATACTTCGGCAAGTAAGTTCTCTTTCCATATTTAAGAGTAAGCAGGCTCCCGGGAAATTCTCGGGGGCCTGCTTTTTCCAGTAAGAAACCGCCCCGGCCGATAGGTCGGGGCGGTTGATTTTGTATTCGGCGGAGGAATTACTCCGCGGCGGCGAGGGCCTTTGCCTCGGCAATGGCCTTCTCCTGTGCGGCGGGAGGACAGTCCTCATACCGGGTGAAGTTCAGCGTGAAACGGGCGCGGCTCTGGGTCATGGACCGCAGATCAATGGCATAGGTGCCCATTTCGCCCATGGGGACCTCAGCCACAACCTCCGTCTCTCCATCTCCCATAGGATTGGTGCCAAGGACGCGGCCCCGGCGCTTGTTGAGATCGCCCATCACGTCGCCGGTGAAGTTATCGGGCACAAAGACGTGCAGCTCGCCGATGGGCTCCAGCAGCACGGGGTTCGCCTGCTCCAGACCCGCCTTGAACGCAAGGCTGGCGGCGGTTTTAAACGCCATTTCGGAGGAATCCACCGGGTGATAGGAGCCGTCCACCAGCGTGGCCTTCAAAAATACCACGGGGTAACCCGCCAGCGGGCCGTGGACGCAGCTTTCCCGCAGGCCCTTTTCAACAGCCGGGAAGAAGTTCCTCGGCACGGAGCCGCCGAACACGTTTTCGGCGAACACCATCTCCTCGCTCTCGCTCTGAGGCTCAAACTCAATCCACACGTCGCCAAACTGGCCGTGTCCGCCGGACTGCTTCTTATGGCGGCCCTGCACCTTCACGGTCTTGCGGATTTTCTCTCGATATGCCACACGGACGGGGGAAAGCACGGTTTCCACGCCGAAGCGGGACTGGAGCTTTGCCCGCAGCACATCCAATTGAATGTCGCCGGTGCCGGAGAGAACCAACTGGTGCGTCTCGGCGTTATTGATGAGGGAGAAAGTCAAATCCTCCTCGCCCAGCTTGAAAAGGCCGCCCGCCACCTTGTCGTCCTGCCCCCGGGTCTTGGGGGCAATGGCCTGCGCATAGCAGGGAATGGGGAACGGAATGCCGGTCAGATTCACCACCCGCTTGGCGGTGCACAGGGTATCCCCGGTTTTCACCTTCTCCATCTTAGCCGCCGCCGCAATGTCGCCGCAGCAGACCTCCTTGACCTCCACGGCCTTTTTGCCCTTCATGGTGTACAGATGCCCCAGCTTCATGGCCTCGCCGGTGCGGGCGTTGGTCAGCGTCATATCCGCCGTGACCTTGCCGGAAATTACTTTGAAATAAGAGTACCGGCCATACTGGTCGGAGGTAGTCTTGAACACAAAGGCATAGGGGTCGCCTGTTTCCGTCAGGTCAATTTCCACCTGATTGCCGTCGGTATCGGTACCCTTGCGATTGGGAATTTCCACCGGATTGGGGAACAGTTTTGCCACCGTGTCCAGCACGGTCTGGGTGCCCATGCCGGAAAAGGCGCTGCCGCACATCACCGGGCAGAGAATCAAATCCCGCACGCCCGCGTGAAGACCTTCCAACAGCTCCTCCTGCGTGAAGGGGTCGCCATTGAAGAATTTCTCCATCTTTTCCTCGCTGGTTTCGGCAACGGACTCGCAAAGCTGCTGGTAGAAGTTCTCCACAACCTCCGCCTTGTCGGCGGGAATGGGAATTTCCTCCCTGCGTCCGTCGGGCTTCAGGGCGTATGCCTTTTTGTAAACCACGTCGATCAGCGCGTCAATTTTCTTGTTCTCGTCCCACATGGGCATCATGGTGGGGCACACGGCCCGGCCAAATTTTTCACGGAGGGATTCCCACGCGCCGTTAAAGTCGCCGCCCTCTTCGTCGGTTTTGGAAATGTAAATCGCCCGGGGCATATTCCGCTCCTGAAGATATTTCCACGCCTTCTCGGTGCCCACGGAAATGCCGCCTTTGGCGGAACAGACGATGATGCCGGCGTCCGCCACGCGGAGCGCCTCCAACACCTCGCCGGAAAAATCAAAATAACCCGGAGTGTCGATCACATTGATCTTCACGTCCTTGAATTCGATGGGAGCGATGCTTAAAGAGATCGTAATTTTCCGCTTGATCTCTTCGGGATCATAGTCGCAGGTCGTATTTCCATCGGTCACCTTACCGAGACGATCCGTGCCGCCGGTGAGATACAGCATGGACTCTACCAGAGAGGTCTTGCCGTTTCCGCCGTGGCCCAGCAGGCAGATATTGCGAATGTCCTTTGCAGTCATATGTTTTGTACTCCCTTCGATTTGTTGCTTGGGCAGAAAACCCGAAAAATCGCTCCATACGCCATGAAATGCGTAGTATGGCCGTTAAAAGCATTATACAATGATTTGACGGTTAGCACAACGCCGGATTTGTCCAGGCCCCTATTTTTGGTGGCCTGCACAAGAAAGAAAGTAAAGAATTTACATTTCCATCCCGTTTAAAGCAAAAGCCGCGGCCCCAAATCAGGGCCGCGGCAATCGTTTTTTCTTCAGTTCGCAAAGGAGAGATGGAACCTTGCCCCTGCGTCGCCGATGAATGCGACCAGTCCGCCCTCGGGCAGCTTCACGGAGCCGTCGTCCCACAGAAAAGAGGAAGCAACCACGCTGCCCTTGGCGTCGTAGACATAGAAGCCTGCGTTTTCGGGCGGGGTGACGGTCATGGTTTTTCCTGCGTCCTTCTCCCCCACCGTATACCACCGGGCATAGCCGTCGGATTGAATCGTGGAATAGGCCGCGCCGGTTCCGGTGAAAAGATTTTTCAGGCCGCTATCCATTAGATAGGGCGTATTGCCAATCCATAGGAGATTTCCCTCCACCGTCATGTTGTTGGCGTCCCGGCCGATGGGCAGGTCGTACACCAGCTCCGTGGGGCTTGCAATGCGATAGCCCCCCACGTAGCCCGGAACATATTGCGCCCCCTGCTGCATGGCGGCGGTTTGGGAGGAATCGGACAGGGCCAGATATAGCTGGGAGGTATACTTTTCTGTCAAGGGCACTGCATTCATCGTCAGCAGCGCGTCCCATGCGGCCTGGGCTTCTGCGGAGACAGAATTTTCCGGCATCTTCACCATGAGATAGTCGCTGGTGGGCAGGACTCCTAGCCCGGGAAGGGGCGTATAGCTCTGCTGATAGAGATAGGTATAGCCGTTGCTTTCCTTCACCAGCTTCACCGCCACCGTGTTGCTCTCGTCCCGGAAGGAGCCGTCGCTGTAATAGGTCAGCGTCTGATCCGGTACGCCCGCAAGGGTCATCTGGCGGAGAAGCAGCTTCCCGTCGGAGGAAACGGTGATCTGCACCTGCTGACTGGTGGTTCCGTAATACCCGGACTCCTTCACCAGCGACTGGGGCATGGCAGAGACTGTCGCAGTGGGAAGCGTGGGGGCCGTCTCGTCCACTTCCACGCCCTTTTCCTTCAAGGCGCTGATCAAAAGCTGGGCGGCGGCCAGCTCATTGTAAACCGACACGCCCCCGGCGGAAACCACCGCCGCCGCCAGATTGTATTCCGGCAGGACCAGCAGCGCCGCGTGATAGCGCAGGGTGTCCCCGCCCTTTACAAGGCACTGGATGCCGTTTTGAGCAAAGGGCGCAAACTCCACCGCGTCCCAGCCAAGGCCAAAGCTTACAAGGCCCAAAGGCTCGTCAGGCCAGATGCCCCGGTCGTATTCCGGCGCGGCCATGGCGGTGGTGGATTTGGCGGAAAGCAGGGACGTTCCCGTAAGAGCGCCGCCGAAAGAGGCCAAATCACTGGCGGTGGCGTACAGTCCTCCCGCGCCCACAATGCCAAGGGATTCGGCGGGCAGCTCCCGGGAATCGCCGGCAGAGGCATAGGTGGGAGCCA
This sequence comes from Oscillibacter sp., assembly GCF_032018205.1. Lineage (GTDB taxonomy): Bacteria > Bacillota > Clostridia > Oscillospirales > Oscillospiraceae > Oscillibacter. The sequence continues at coordinate 17,308 of NZ_DALZOY010000023.1, forward strand.
AGAGGCTCTTGGAAAACGAATCCTGCGGGGCAAAGGTCATTTTCAGCCCCAGAGGAGACAGAATCTCGGCGCGTACATAGTCCATAAAGTCCTTGCCGGAAACGGCCTCTACGATCAGCTCCGCAAGCGTAAATCCATCGTTGCAGTAGGCGGAAAAGGCGCCGGGGTCGGCCTTCAGTTTTTGGGTGGAAAGACGCTGCAAAAGATCGGTTGTTGCCTGCTGGTCGTCGTCGTCAAACAAAAACGCGTTGCCCAAGGAGGTCCCGGCGAGACCGGAGGAATGGTTCAGCAGCATCCGCACCGTAATTTTTGTATAGCGGGAATCCGCCATTTTAAAGTTCTTTAAGTAGGCTGTCACAGGGGAATCCAAATTGATTTTCCCGGCCTCCACCAGCTTCATCACGGCCACGGTGGTGTAGATCTTGCTGATGGAGCCAATGCCGTAAAGGTCCCGACTCGTGGAAGCAAAGGTAGGTATGGAATTAGTGGGCGTTTTGTCTCCGCCCAGAACAGCGGTGTAGGAAAGCTTACCCTCGTTCCACAGCGCATAGGAAATACTGTCCGCAAGCCCATATTTCTGGGCAGCTTCGACGGCGGCCGAATCCGCAGCCTGCCGCTCTGCGGACAGTGTGGAGGACGCTGCCGCGGCGGGTAAAACCAGACTCATTGCCAAGGTCAGCGCCAGTGCCGACGCCCCCAGCCGTTTTCTAAACGTACGATTCATGTTTCGTTCCTTTCCGCCCCGACGGGCGCTCGTATTGTATTGCTGCCGCATTGCGCTTCAAAGCGCGGGAAAATCAGGCAAGCTTTTGCCGCTTCCGCAGCCGCAGGGAAAGCACCGCCAGACAAATTCCAACCGCGCCGCTAAAAAAGCAGAACAGCAGCATAGCGCTTATACCGGCTCCGTCAATCATAGCTCCGGCAATCAGGTTGCCCAGCACGCCGCTCAGGCCGTTGGTCGCCACCATTTTCAAGGACTGGCCCTGCACCCGGTCCTCCGGCAGCACGTTTTCGTTGGCAAAGTAGACGTTGCCGGGATTAAACAATCCATAGCCCAGCATCTGAATCGGCTGCAAAAGCAGAAGTAGCCGCAAATCGCCGCACAGGAAAAAAAGCAGCGGCTTTGCCGCCATAAAAATGACCGAGGCAAGCATTACCTTTTCAATACCCACGCGTTTCCACAGCCACTGAAACAAAATGGCCCCCGGAAGCTCCGACGCAGCCATAAGGAAGAGCGCAAGGCCCAAATCGCCGCTGTTGCCGCCTCGGTTTTCCACCAGATTCACAAGAAAATTCACGATGGGCATGACGGCCATCAGCCCGAAAAAGCCAGCCCCCAGCATGGCGGTAAACGCCGGGTTGTGCTTTAAAATGTACAGCGGGGAGTGAGGCTTTGTTCTGGTCCCCTCCGGTCCGGTGGACCCGGGAAAGGCGGGGAAAACCGCCAGAGCCAATAAAATCAGCAGCACCAGCGCTGCGTGGGTGGTCAGGGCGGACTCCACGCCGAAGCGTTGGGCCTGCCGCCCCACCACAATGGAAATCCCGGCGTAGGAAAAGGCCCCCAATCCCCTGCCCAAACTGTACCGCACATTCACGCCCGCGTTTAAAAACTGCATGGACATGGAGTCGATCAGGGGATAAGAATTTGTCTCCAGTGCCCCCAGCGCCAAAAAAATCAGAGCGGTGCAAAAAAAGCCGGGGCGGGTGAAATAAAACACGCCGTGGACTGCCAGTGCCAGCAGCATGCACGCGCCAAACAGGTGCTTCAATGGCACGTTTGGATGCCGGTCGGCCCAAGCGCCCAGAAGCGGCTGGGAAAAGATGCCCGCAAGGCAGCCCAGCGCGATGAACACCCCAGCCTGTCCGCTGGAAAAGCCCCGGCCAAGGACGATGGCCGTCTGATAGCCGGTAAAAGCGGCCATCATGCCCCAGAACCAGATCTGGAGCATAAAATACGCCGCATTGACCCGCAGAGAGGAAGGAAGGCGCGCTGCGCTCATTGCACTTCCTCCGTGAGGTACCCCAGAAGCGGCTCAAATTCCACACCCTCCCGCATGGGAAGCTCGGCGGCGGCGGTTCGCTCCGCGCAGGCCCGGACAAACTTGGCCGCCAGCATGGCCGCGGCAGTCAGCGGTTTCCCCTGTACCAGCGCTCCGGTGAGGACGGAGGCAAACACATCCCCGGTGCCGTGAAATTCGTGGGCCACAAAGTCGGTCTGGACCGGCTCGGCCCGCCCGGTTTTCGCATCAAAGCACATGGCTCCCGTCATTCCCGGCGACATGGACACGCCGGTGAGCACCACGGAGCGCTTTCCGTCCAGACTCAGGCGCTCCACTGTCTCCCGGGGGGAAGGAAGTTCCCCAAAAGGCAGCTTCAGCAGCAGTGCCGCCTCGGTGAGGTTGGGAGTAATCACGTCGGCAAGGAGGGCCAGTCGGGCCATTCCGTCGCACATTTCGGGGGTGTAGGTCTTGTAGACCATGCCGTGGTCCCCCATCACGGGGTCCACCACCGTCAGGGTATCGGGCTGGCGGAAGTCGTAAAAAAACTCCTCCACCACGCCGATTTGGCGGGCGCTGCCCAAAAAACCGCTGTAAATTGCGTCAAACCGCAGATCCAGAGACTTCCAGTGGGCGGCGGCGAGGGTCATCTCGTCGGTCATGTCCAGGAAGGTAAAACCCTGAAAGCCGCCGGTGTGGGTGGAGAGAAAGGCGGTGGGCAGTGGGCAGCACTGGGCCCCCATGGCGGACAAAATGGGCAGTGCCACGGTAAGGGAGCACCGTCCAAAGCCGGATAGGTCGTGGATGGCGGCGATACGGGGCGTAGACATGGCGTACCTCTTTTCTTCTCTCAAATGGGTGAGAGCGGAAGTCTTTCCTGTTTAGTATACGGCAAATTTGCCTATTGTTCAAGAGGCGGAATCGTGGTAGAATATCCACTAGGTGGCAGGCGGTTTTAAGCGGCGTTTTGCGCCCGCTGTTCTCTGCCGCAGGCGGCGGCATGTAAAAAGCGGATATCCGCTCATATACGCGGGCATGATGGATTGGTAGACATGTAAGATTTAGGTGTTGTCACCTCAGTGAAGAATTGCCCCTTGTGCTGGTAAAGGCAGACACTGTCTGTTTTTATAAGTGTGAATCAAGTGATATTCTCCGCCTCGGGTTTCCTCCCCGTGCAGAAATAGAGGAAAAACTGAATATGCGCCTGTGATGGAATTGGTAGACATGCAAGATTTAGGTTCTTGTGTCGCGAGACGTGTGGGTTCGAGTCCCTTCAGGCGCACCAAATTAAAGTCATGTATGAGGATTCGAACCCATACATGACTTTTTATTTGAGTAATAATAGATTGATACGGATCGAGAAATATTTGAAGCTTAATACAAGGGGGACTAATGAAACGCAAAATAAAAACAAAACGAGTTATTATAGTTAGTCTGCTGACGGCCGCTCTTGTATTAGGAGCGATTGTTGAGTTTGTTTTAACGGCAATTGAGTCAAGAAGCTATCCTGCGATCGGATCGTATGTTGATTTAGGTGCGTATCAAGCGCATTACTATTCAAAAGGCGAGGGCGATTTGGCATTTGTTTTTATCGCAGGCTCCGGAACGCCATGCGCCTATACGGATTTTTATAGATTGCAAGATGAATTGTCAGCCGTGGGGCAAACGGTTACGTTTGACCATGCGGGAAGCGGTTGGAGCTCAGAAAGCAAAACCGATCGAACGATTGAGAACTTGGCCAATGAACTATCTACACTGATTGATACAGCCTGCTCTAACAAGCCAGTAGTCTTACTATGTCATTCGCTTGGTTCTCTTGAGGCGATTGCTTACACGCAGCTGCATCCTCAACAGGTGAAAGGAATCGTGTTTTTGGATTCAGGAAGCCCTGAGTTCTACAGTACGGATTCCGAATTTCTCGCAGCGGCGATGAACAGAGGGATTGCCTTTGCCAGAACGATTGGCTTGAATCGGCTGCTGGGGGAATTGGGATTTCTATTGCCGCTGTATGGTGAGAATGTTAGAAATTCTCTTCTTTCTGAAAAAGTAAAAGACTTAGATGAGGCCATGTACTATCGCTTTGCGGGAAATTCTGCTTCGCTGGGCACCATTAAACTCATCAATGAAAATGCAGAAAAGATTCTCAATGGGTCTTTATTAGGAGAAACACCTATACTCGTTCTTTCCTCTGATAACGGTGACGAATGGGATAGTGTGCAGCTTCAGCTTGCCTCGTGGTCTGAAAGCAGTAAACAGGTGAAGCTTAAAGATTCCGAACACTATTTGTATTGGTCAAATTCTGATGAAGCTTTATATTACATTGGGGAGTTTGTTGAAAACATTTCATACTAGCAAATGAGCACAATCTATTAAAATAATAGTTTAAATCCCTCTTTAATGATTAGTGGATATCCAAAACTGACGTGGCTTGCAAAACATGATATCGAAACTGCCCCACCGGAAAGAAACGCACTGCCAATCCTAATAAATGGCCGTTCGGCCTGTCATGTGGAACCCAGTGGGGATATGTGCATATTTCCTGACGACCTCCGCTCTTCCGAAGCGGATGAACTTTTGGTAGCAAGGCGCTTCGGCCCGGCGGCCGGGGAGCGGGCGGCGCGGATCGCGGGCTTTTTGTGCGCGGGGCTGCTCTGCGGTGGGCTTGTGTGGCTGATGCGGGAGAGCCGAGGCAACCTTTGGCTGGCCCTCCCGCTGCGGGCTGCTGGCGGCGTGTCTTCGGGAGCTGCGGGGCGGGGGATACCCCGCCCCGCCGTCTTGTATCATAGTATCAAGGCGGCCCGCAAATAATGAGATTGCCCGATCTGGTGAAATCGGGTTGCTTTTCATGTCCGGCAGCAGTAAAATTGAAATGGGGAAGCAACTTTCCCTTCTATTGGCGTGTCCTAAAACAGGGATTTGCGGGGGAGATTACTCGATCCAAAAGAAAGCGGAGTGCCGCAGATCAATCATTGTGAACATTATGATGCACTGGGAGGAAAAGAAACTTATGGAGTTGGTCAGGGCTTGGACGCGTCAGCACTCTGACGTACTGAAGGAGCTGGAAAGCACAGGCGTTTATCGAGTAAAAAAAGAGCATATTTGCGAAAAGAACGGGCAGATTTCCGAATATTACCTGGAGCTTTACGACTGGTATAGCTACAATGCGGCGCGGCTGGTACCGCGCCCGGAGGGAGCGGAATATCCCATCTGGCTCTTTCTTACCGAGGACACAAGGCTGCCCCCCATCGAGGGCACCGTGGTACTTGCCTTGGAGATCCCGCGGGATCAGATTGTGATCACCGACGTGGAGCGCTGGGGCTACCGGGTAAATTATATGTACATTCCTCTGGACGAGCAGGACGGGCTGCGCCATGAGCAGGAATTGCAGCGCAACGGCATCGTGAACGAACCGGCGCTGATTCAAACGTCCAAAGGGAATTTTTATCCGCTGCTTAAGCGGAAAATTATTGGCAGCTGGCAGCGCGTATTTGAGGCCCCCGCGCAGGGCTCGAATGTGGAGCAGGGAACGGTTTGGGAGCTGCGAAAGGAGTGGCTGGAGGGAGTCGTCACGGATGGAGCATGATCGGATCACTCTCTGGACGCGGCAGGACTCCATGGTTTTAGAGACGATGGATAAAGAGGGAATCTATCGCGTTTACAGCGCATATGTGGACGGTAAATATCAGGAATCCGGCTGGAGCTTTCAAATCGCCTATGGGTTTTTCAGGCAGGAAATGAGCCGTTATCTCGCGCCGGAGCTGGGCGAAGAGTCGCCCATCTGGCTGCATGGAACGCAGGAGGCCACTGGAATATTCTCGGAGTCGCCGCTGCTGAAGCTGGAAATTCCCTGGGATGAATGCGTGTTTTTTGACCAGCGGGAGTGGAACCGGGTTTTAAATCTGGAGTATTTGGGTCGCGCGCCCCGAAAGGAGGCCGCATTTCAGCAAAAGCTGGAGCAGCAGGGGGTGGCCCATGCCAGCATTGTGTTTCGGACCCCACATTACCCGCTGCTGAAAAAGGAGATTCTGGACAGCTGGCGCGGCCTGGTAAAGAGGGAGCCGATGGAAGCTGAATATTTACAGGCGGCCGTCTGGCATTTGAAAAAAGAGTGGCTTACGGAAATCTCATAAGTAAAATAAAAGGGAAAGGGATGCCGCCGCGTCCCTTTCCCTTTCTTTGTATAAAGCTGTATATTACGATGCGCACAGCGTCAGCAGCAGCTTACAGACATGCAGCATACGTTTTGTCTGGGCATCGTTGTCGATCTCGTCCTTGCAGTCGATCTTTTCGTTCAGCAACATACGAAAGTATGACACTGTCAGATCGTTAATCAGCTGCAGCTGGTCAGCGGACGTACTCTCCTGTATGAGAGGGCGAAGCACGTCCATGTTGCGCTGATACAGGTTCGAGGTCCGGACCATTGTCTGCAATGAGCCGGACATGCCCTCCAGCTGTTCCGGGAACAGATCGTAGTAGGCTCTCACGACATGTCCCAGACGGTGGCTGTGCTTGCTGAAAAAAAGGTGATTAATGCCCTCCGAATATTGAAATGCGTATCGGCAAAAGAGTTTCCAGCTGACCATGTAAATGTCCAGGGGAGTGCTCAGACTGTTGCGTTTGCCGCTTTGAATCAAATCGGATACGTAGCATTTGAAAAGATCCACACAGGCGAACAAAAGCAATTCATCCAAATCCTCAAAATGCCTGTACAAGGTAGCGCTGTTCAAATCGGATTTCTGGGCGATCTTTCGAATCGTTACCGATTCTAGACCCTCTGCTACAATGAGCTCTTGCGTGGCCTGGATCAGGCAGGCCGATACTTTTCCGGCTGCCTTTTTATCCAATGGGGGCCGTCCCATACTGTTTCAGTCCTTCCTGTTCGCCGTTGCGGGAAGCTGGTGCGCGTCAAAGGTACACAACTGCGTAAAATAAATGATTTTAATTGCGCTACTACTATACCACACACCGTTTTATCTTTCAAATGCTTCTTGCTATATTTTTAAATTGATATCCATCAAAGTATGATCGTATTATTCAATAAAATGCGAATCGGCGCAATGAATTTGTGCCGTAAAAGCGTTTGTGTAGAATGAATTTACGGCGGTAAAAAATTTGTGCATTTTATAGAAATTGCAAAACGACCTTGATATTTGTCCAATTTAATTTTATAATCGTGATTATAAAACAATTTCTGGCATGGAAAAGAATAGGAGAGTCGTAGGTATGGACAAAATCTATGATGTCATCATTCTGGGCGCCGGCCCCGCGGGATTGGCCGCAGGGCTGTATGCCGGGCGCAGTCGGCTGGATACCCTGATCATTGAAAAAGGGCAGGATGGCGGACAGATCGCCATTACCAGTGAAATTGAAAACTATCCCGGGCAGCTTTTGGAGGGCGAAACCGGCCCTTCGCTGGTGGCCCGGATGACGGAGCAGGCCAAAAAGTTTGGCGCGGAGCGGGTGAGCGACGTGATGAAGTCGCTGGATCTTTCCGGCGACGTGAAGAAAGTGACAGGAAACAAGGGCGAGTATCTGGCAAAAACCGTGATTCTCGCCACCGGCGCGTTTCCCCGTCCCATCGGCTGCAAAAATGAGGCCAAATTCGTAGGCAAGGGCATTTCCTTCTGCGCCACCTGCGACGCCGCATTTTTTGAGGACTTCGAGGTCTTCGTGGTGGGTGGAGGCGACTCCGCCGTGGAGGAGGCTATGTACCTCTCGAAATTTGCCCGGAAGGTCACGATTATCCACCGCCGGGAGGAGCTGCGGGCGGCCAAATCCATTCAGGAAAAGGCGTTTGCCAACCCCAAGCTGCATTTTATGTGGGATTCCGTGGTGGAAGAGGCAGACGGCGACGAGTTGCTGTCCAAGATGGTGATTAAAAACACCAAAACCGGCGAGCTGACCACCATTGAGGCGGACGAGGAAGACGGGATGTTCGGCCTGTTCGGCTTCATCGGCCTGCTGCCCAATACAAAGCTGTACGAGGGTGCGGTAGATATGGAAAACGGCTATATCCGCACCGACGACAATATGCACACCAACCTCCCCGGCGTGTTCGCGGCGGGGGATTTGCGGGTGAAGAGCTTGCGTCAGGTGGTCACCGCGGCAGCAGACGGCGCGATTGCCGCCATGCAGGCGGAGCACTATATCTCAAATCTGAAGTAAAAGGAGCGAAGGATATGCTGGAACTGGATAAGGAAATCTTTGAAGCCGAAGTGCTTCAGGCCCCCGGCAAGGTCGTTGTGGACTTCTACGGAGACGGCTGCGTCCCCTGCGCGGCATTGATGCCCCACGTCCATGAGTTCGCGGAAAAGTATGGCGGCGACGGCCTGAAATTCTGCGCCCTGAACACCACCAAGGCCCGCCGCCTTGCCATCGGGCAGAAGATTCTGGGCCTGCCTGTAATTGCCGTGTATGAAAACGGCGAGATGATCGACTCCTGCGTGAAGGACGACGCAACGCCCGAAAACGTGGAGGCCATGATCAAAAAGTACGCCTGAGTAAGAAGCCCCGCCCTGCGGGGGCGGGAAGCGTTTCAGGCTGCAAATTCAGATAGCGGGCCGGAATCCCTGTTTGTCCGGCTGACTATAATCTTACAGAAAAGGAGGAACAGAAACATGGGTATTTTAGCGGGCAAGAAGGTTGTCATCATTGGCGACCGGGACGGCATCCCCGGTCAGGCCATTGAGGCTTGCGCCAAGAGCGCCGGCGCCGAGGTCGTGTTTTCCTCGACGGAGTGCTTCGTCTGAACGGCCGCTGGTGCAATGGATCTGGAGAATCAGAAGCGGGTTAAGGAATTCGCCGAGCAGTATGGCCCCGAGAACGTAGTCGTTCTTTTGGGCGCGTCTGAGGGCGAGGCTTCCGGCCTTGCGGCTGAAACGGTCACCAACGGTGACCCGACCTATGCCGGTCCATTGACAGGAGTCCAGTTGGGACTCAGGGTTTATCATGTGTGCGAGCCTGAAATCAAGACGGAATTTGACGAGGCCGTCTACGAGGAGCAGGTGAGCATGATGGAAATGGTTTTGGACGTTGACGACATCGTCAATGAGATGACCAGCATTCGGGAGCAATACTGCAAGTTTTGATTCCGGAGTCGGCGGGGGCG
>NZ_DALZOY010000023.1:26422-29270 GCF_032018205.1 Oscillibacter sp.
AGCCGCCGCCCCTCCGTTTTAAGAGGAAATCCCGGCAGCCGCCGGGGAGAGGCGCGAACGCGCCATGCCCTTGCGTCTCTCCGCAGCGGTTGTCTACAAATGCTGCGTCATACCTTATAAAATGTGCGTCGTTATATTTAATGTAAGATTTCCCCTAATGAAGAGATTTCCCCAAAAGCCGGAGGACCGGGAACACCTAAAAAATTGATTTGAAAGTGCAGAGAGGACGGTATTTTGCCATGAAAAGTGTCATCAAGGGCGCGGGCTACATTCTGGCCCACACGCCGGACATGGTGCTGCGCAGCGGCACCACCCAGACCACGGAGCGCATCGTCAACCCGGAAAGCGAGTATTTAAAGGCGCTGCCCGCCCACCTGCGCAGCTTTGAGCAGGCCCTGTCCTACTGGCCCAATCAGGTCTATATTGGCAACAAAACCCCGGCGGAGCTTGCCGCCGTGGAGCAGCCGTGGTATGACAAAACCTGCGACGTAAACGGGCGCTTCGGCAAATTCGGCCAGATGATGCCCCAAGAGGAGTTTTTTCTGCTGCTGCAAAGCTGCGACGTGTTCGACCTTGTGAAGCTGGACCGGGATTTTGTGACTGCCCACAAGAGTGACCTTGCCGCAAATCCCATGATAGACGAGACGATTCTGGCCCGCATTCGTGACGGAATTGACGGCGCGGAGATTGCCCGTCTGGTGGAGCAGGAGCATTCCGAGGGGTTGTATCACCACGACAAGTTGGTTGGCTGCGTAAACCGCGCCCACGACATCGACGGAAACCTCTCCGCCCATGTGATGATGGAAAACTTGGTGTCCAAGGCGTCCTCCGTTCTGGCGCTGCTCACCGCCGTGAAAAACGCGGGAATTGAAAAGTCTCAGGTGGATTACGTCATCGACTGTGCGGAAGAAGCCTGCGGCGACATGAACCAGCGGGGCGGCGGCAACTTTGCCAAGGCCGCCGCAGAGATTGCGGGCCTTTCCGGGGCCACCGGCTCCGATCTTAGAAGCTTCTGCGCTGCTCCCGCCCACGCGATGATCGAGGCCGCCGCTCTGGTGCAGGCCGGGGCATATAAAACCGTGGTGGTCACCGCCGGAGGCTGCACGGCGAAGCTTGGCATGAACGGCAAGGACCATGTGAAAAAGGGACTTCCCATTTTGGAGGATATGGTGGCGGGCTTTGCCGTGGTGGTCACGGAGAACGACGGCGTGAACCCGGAAATCAATCTGGAGCTGCTGGGCCGCCACAGCGTGGGCACCGGATCCGCGCCTCAGGCGGTCATTTCCAGCCTAGTCACCGACCCGCTGGACCGGGCGGGCCTGAAAATCACCGACATTGATAAATACTCCCCCGAGATGCAGAATCCCGACATCACAAAGCCCGCCGGGGCGGGCGACGTGCCCCTTTCCAACTATAAGATGATCGCCGCGCTGGCGGTGAAGCGGGGAGAGTTGGAAAAGGCGGAGCTGGCAAACTTCACGGTGAAGCACGGTCTGACTGGCTGGGCACCCACGCAGGGGCACATTCCCTCCGGCGTGCCTTATTTGGGCTTTGCCCGGGAGGAGCTGCTGGCGGGGGAGATCAGCCGGGTCATGATTGTGGGCAAGGGTTCGCTGTTCCTTGGGCGCATGACCAACTTGTTTGACGGCGTGTCCTTCGTCGTCCAGAAAAACGCCGGTGCACAGGACGCTCAAGCGGGCGTGGGTGAAGCGCAGGTGCGGGACATGATTGCCAAGGCGATGAAGGAATTTGCGGCCACATTGTTGGCTCAGGCAGATTGAGCGAGGTGCGGCATGAGTAATCTTCAAAAAACCATCGCCAAAACCTTCTTGGAGATGGCAGAGGGGCTGGAAAGCGGCTCCTACGGGGTTCGTCCCAAAATTGCGCTGACGGGAATGGGCAGCGAGCACGGCGAGGAAAATGCCATCGCCGCCGCCCAAATGGCGGCGAAGCGGGGCGTGGACGTGTACTATATCGGCACGCTGGAAGCCCCGGGCGTAACCACCGTGAGGGTATCAGGCGAGGACGAGGGCCACAAGAAAATGGAGGAGCTGGTAGACAGCGGCGCGGTAGATGGGGCTGTGACCATGCACTTTCCGTTCCCCATCGGCGTGTCTACCGTGGGCCGGGTGGTAACGCCCGCCAAGGGCCGGGAGATGTTTATCGCCACCACCACCGGCACCTCCAGTGCCGACCGGGTGGAGGGTATGATTAAAAACGCGGTCTACGGCATCATTGCCGCCAAGGCCGGCGGCATTGCCGACCCCACCGTGGGAATCCTGAACGTGGACGGCGCGCGTCAGACGGAAACAGCCCTCCGCCAGCTTCAGGCGGGCGGGTATTCCTTCCGGTTCGCGGAGTCTGCCCGGTCCGACGGGGGCGCGGTGCTGCGGGGGAACGATGTGCTTCAGGGCACGCCGGACGTGCTGGTAACGGACCCCCTCACCGGAAACGTCCTCATTAAAATGCTCTCGGCCTACACCACCGGCGGCAGCTTTGAGTCCAGCGGGTATGGTTATGGCCCCGGTATTGGCAAGGGCTATGAAAAGCTGATTCTGATCATCTCCCGTGCTTCTGGTGCGCCGCTGATTGCAAACGCACTGGAGTTTGCCGCCCAGCTTGTGCGGGGTAAGGTGTTCGACGTGGCGAAAGAGGAATTTGCCAAGGCGGAAAAGGCCGGGCTGAACAAGCTTTTGGAGGCCCGGAAGACCGCCTGCCTTAAGCCTGCTGCCGAGACGGAGGAAGTGAAAGCCCCGCCCGCCGAGCCGGTGACTGCCAGCATCGCGGGCATCGAGGTGATGGATTTGGAGGACGCGGTGCGCGTGCTGTGGAAGGCGGGGATTTACGC
>NZ_DALZOY010000024.1:0-27458 GCF_032018205.1 Oscillibacter sp.
AATGGTGTGTCGCAACTTCATTCTATCAAAGACTGCAAACCATGTCTCTTTTTATTTCTTTTTCAATTTGCGCAATTTATTGTACCTTATCTCGCGCACTGGCCGAGAGGCCGCGCCGGCATTCTAACATACGTTAAGGGTAAAGCAAAAGGCCCTCCCCTTTCGGAGAGAACCCCTTACCTCAAACCATGCTGTACCTTGAAAAATTCCAAAGCGCTTTATTCGATAATAGCCGCACCACCGGATGAATCCACATAACTGCCGCTATACGCTGGCCACACGGGGGCATAGCCTGAGGATTGATGATGATACATTGTCTAAAATTTTAGGCCACGCGGACTTTGATATGACTAGTGACATCTATATTCAGGCTGATATCAACAAGCTACATCAGGGGATGTTGAAACTGTACTCCCACGAAGATTGAGAATACCGAAAATAACGGTTGCGACCACATTGCGACCATGCTAAAGAATTAAGCAAAAGAAAAGTTCTAGAACCGCTACGGCTCTAGAACTTCCTTGGTGGAGACTGGGAGACTCGAACTCTCGACCTCCTGCGTGTGAAGCAGGCGCTCTAACCAGCTGAGCTAAGCCTCCACATCAAATATTCACTTTTGACACCCACCGACCGGACATTCCAGCCAGATAGGTTTGGTGACCCGTACGGGATTCGAACCCATGTTACAGCCGTGAAAGGGCCGTGTCTTAACCACTTGACCAACGGGCCATATCAACTTTTCGGGAACCCCCACGGGACACGCCGTGTCCCGTGGGAATTCTGGTAGCGGCACCTGGATTCGAACCGGGGACACTGCGGGTATGAACCGCATGCTCTAGCCAACTGAGCTATGCCGCCAAATTTGCACGCCGGTGTGGCGGGCGAGGATTACTATACCAGATAACGCCTATTTTTGTCAAGAGGTTTTCGGGAAAATCTCTCATAAAATATCTGTTTTTGCAAAAGAGGGATTCGCCGGGGGCGTTTTCACGCCCCCGGCGCAAGACTTTCTCTTAGTACATGCCGCCCATGTCGGGTGCGGCGGGCGCGGGCGCAGGAGGCTCGGGCTTGTCAGTCACCAGAGACTCGGTGGTCAGCACCATGGAAGCCACGCTGGCGGCATTCTCCAAAGCGGAACGAGTCACTTTGGCGGGGTCAATGATACCGGCTGTGACCATGTCGCAGTACTCTTCCTTATAGGCGTCGAAGCCATAGCCCGCCTTACCGGAATCGCGGACCTTCTCCAGAATCACGGAGCCGTCCAGCCCGGCGTTGGCCGCGATCTGGCGGATGGGGGCTTCCAGTGCCTTGGCAATCAGACGCGCACCAGTCTTCTCGTCGCCTTCCATGGAGGGAATCAGAGCCTCCACGGCGGAAATAACGTTGATGAAGATGGTGCCGCCGCCGGCGACAACGCCCTCTTCAACAGCCGCGCGGGTGGCGTTCAGCGCGTCCTCCATGCGGAGCTTCTTTTCCTTCATCTCCGTCTCGGTGGCTGCGCCGACCTTCACGACGGCAACGCCGCCAGCCAGCTTCGCCAGACGCTCCTGAAGCTTCTCCTTGTCATACTCAGAGGTGGTGTTGCCAATCTGAGCGCGAATCTGGCCCACACGATCCTTGATGGCCTGGCTGTCGCCCGCGCCGTCCACGATGGTGGTGTTCTCCTTGGTGACCTTCACCTGACGGGCGCGGCCCAGCATATCCAGCGTGGCGGTCTTCAGCTCCAGACCCACTTCCTCGGACACCACGGTGCCGCCGGTGAGGACGGCGATGTCCTGCAGCATCTCCTTGCGGCGGTCGCCAAAGCCGGGGGCCTTGACGCACACCACATTCAGCGTGCCCCGTAGACGGTTCACGATCAGGGTGCTCAGGGCCTCGCCCTCCACGTCCTCAGCCACGATCAGCAGCTTCTTGCCGGACTGCACAAGCTGCTCCAGCAGGGGCAGAATATCGGTGATGACAGAGATCTTCTTGTCAGTGATGAGGATGTAGGCGTCGTCGATGTTGGCCTCCATCTTCTCAGTGTCGGTGCACATATAGGGGGTGATGTAGCCCCGGTCAAACTGCATGCCTTCCACGACTTCGCTGTAAGTCTCGGCGGTCTTGGACTCCTCAATGGTAATCACGCCGTCGGCGGAAACCTTGTCCATGGCGTCGGCAATCAGCTTGCCGATTTCCTCGTCGCCGGAGGAGACGGCGCCCACGCGGGCAATATCCTTGGTGCCGTCTACCTTCTTGGACTGCTTCTTGATCTCGGCAACGGCAACTTCCACGGCCTTTGCCATGCCCTTGCGCACCACGATGGGGTTCGCTCCGGCAGCAAGATTCTTCAGGCCCTCGGAAATCATTGCCTGCGCCAGAAGAGTTGCGGTGGTGGTGCCGTCTCCAGCCACATCGTTGGTCTTGGTGGAAACTTCCTTCACGAGCTGCGCGCCCATGTTCTCAAAGGGATCGGGCAGCTCGATTTCCTTGGCGATGGTCACGCCGTCGTTGGTAATCAGGGGTGCGCCGTACTTCTTGTCCAGCACCACATTGCGGCCCTTGGGACCCAGAGTAACCTTGACGGTATCGGCCAGAGTGTCCACACCGGCCTGCAGCGCCTTGCGGGCGTCTTCGCCGCGCTTAATCAGTTTAGACATATTGCATTACCTCCAAATTTAAGAAGTTGTTTTTGAGACTGCTTTAGTCCACGATGGCCAGAATCTCGCTCTGGCGCACCACGGTATACTCCTCGTCTTCCAGCGTAACCTTGCTTCCGGCATACTGGCTGGTGATTACCTTGTCGCCGACCTTCACGGTCATGACCACGTCCTTGCCGTCCACGTTGCCGCCGGGGCCCACGGAAATCACTTCAGCCACGGAGGGCTTCTCCTTGGCGGAGCCGGTGAGAATGATGCCGCCCTTGGTCGTCTCCTCGGCTTCCACCATTTTCAGGATGACACGGTCTGCAAGCGGTGTGAGTTTCATAAAAACTGCCTCCTTCAATATATTAAAAAATTTATAAAATCAGCGTTAGCACTCAATCCATCCGAGTGCTAACGGTGCTATCATAGTACATCCCCGTCCGTTTGTAAAGGGGGTATGGAGGGAAAATCTGTGAAAATTTTGTGAACTTCCACGCAGGGCGGCGGAAAATGCCCCGGCAAGCAAAATCGGCAGGAGTTTGCAACACGGCTTGCCATGAAAGCGTTTGCGCAGTATACTTTAAATAAAAAGGCCGACCAACGTGCCGACGCGCCCGCCGGATGCCCTGATTTAAACGCGGGCGTTTTTTCGGAGGAGGGACTTTATGAAACTAAAACAGCTGTTGAATGGAACGAACCCGCTTTTGACGCTGATCTATCTGATCGGCGTGGGGGAATTGGCCCTGCTGGTCTCATTTTCGATGGCAGGTGGTCGCGTCGCTGTTCCTTTCATCATGTATCAGGTATGGATGTGCTACCTGCTGCTGAGCAGGAGCCTTAGCTATGCGATGATGTTTCGGGACGGGACCTGGGCCCGTGGGAAAAACCCGGCCTTAAAGCCAAAGGCCGGGGGCTGGTTTTTGGCGCTGTTCCTTCCGCAGGTTCTATTCAGCGCCGCCATGCCCTTCGTGGTCTTTTTGTTGGGTGGTTTTTTCCGCAGCACCGTGGCGGCGGCGCTGCTGGGTTTGAAAATTCTCCTGATGCGGCGGGTATGGCCGATGCTTCGCGTCCCCGAAAACCGCGAAGCGGGCGCGGAGTAATCGCGCCGGGCATTCCTGCGGAAAAGAACTTTTGTCCATCACATCATAGATGCAAACAGTCTCCGGCGTTAAAAACGCCGGAGACTTTAATACATTTTGTATTTTTCTGACGAAAAATCACTTTCCGTACATAAACAAATCGCATTTCAGCATTCCGTTGTAGAGCTTGCGCTTTTTGTCGGCCTGCTTGCCAAACGACCGCTCAAACTCCGTATGGGACGAAAGCACCAGCACCCGCCACTTGGACGGCAAGTCCCGGCAGGCCGCGCCGAAGACGCGGTACAGCGCCTCGGCCTCGCTTCGCTCCATCAGCCGCTCGCCGTAGGGCGGGTTCGTGACCAGTTGACCGTATTCGCTGTCCCGGTGAAATTTTGCCGCGTCGGTCACTTCAAAACGGACGCAGTCCCCCACACCGGCAAGCTCCGCATTATGCCGCGCCAGCTCCACCGCCGCCGGGTCAATGTCGCCGCCCCAGATATCGTAGGTTCCGTGGAACTCGCGGTCCCGCGCCTCCTGCGCCGCGTCCTGCCAAAGCTTCGCGTCCATGTTTTTCCACCTCTGGGCGGAAAAGCTGCGATTCAGGCCCGGAGCACGGTTTTTAGCGATGAGCGCCGCCTCGATGGCAATCGTGCCGGAGCCGCAGAAGGGGTCGCAGAAGGGATCCCGGCCCCGGTAACGGGACAGCGTCACCAGTGCAGCCGCCAGCGTTTCCCGCAGCGGCGCAACCACGCCCTGCGCCCGATAGCCACGCTTGTAAAGCCCCTCGCCGGAGGTATCCAGATACACCGTAGCCACGTCCCGCACGATGGCGAACTGAAGCTGATAGCGGCTCCCCGTCTCCGGCAGCATCTCCATGCCGTATTTCTCCCCTAACCGCTTGGCGGATGCCTTTTTCACAATCGCCTGACACGCGGGGACAGAGTGCAGCTGGGAATTCAAGGAATAGCCCTTTACAGGAAATTCACCGTCCTTGGGGATATAGTCCTCCCACGGGAGAGCGTAAACGCCCTGAAACAGGGCCTCAAAGTCCTTGGCGGGAAAGCTGCCCAGCTCCATCAAAACCCGCGCCCCGCAGCGCAGGTTCATATTCAGCCGGGCAATGTCCGCCTGAGTTCCCAGACAGTGGACCCGGCCATTCTCTGCCCGGACCTCTTGCAAATTCAACCGTTTCATTTCGTCCGCCACCAGACTTTCCAGTCCGAACAGACAGGGTACCGTCAGCGTCATGGGCCGTGCCTCCTTTAAGTGTTTAAAATGTCTGCATCACTATACCAGATATTCAAAAAATGTGCAACGCGGCAAACTTAAAATTCTGGGTCGCCCCAAAAATGCGCTTTTATCTTGAAACCTTTCAGCCTCTTTATCCGTCTAATATGTAAAAACAATTTTTTCCGGGTGCATACCAGAATCAACCGCCTTGCGGGGCTGGTATTTTTCTCAAAGATGTGATACAATGAGTGTATGAACTATAAAGCATTTCTTTTTTATTGATTCTACCCCCATCGAATGCTTTCCAAAGGAGGTTTTTTACAATGATGATTTGGATTTGGCTGGGCGCCATCGTGCTCTTTGGCGTGGCGGAAGCCGCCACCGCGGGGCTTGTGTCCATCTGGTTCGTGGCAGGCGCGCTGGCCGCGCTGATTGCGGCGATGCTGAGCGCGTCCGTACCCATGCAGTTTGCGCTTTTTCTTGCGGTATCCGCCGCCGCGCTGGCGGCCACCCGCCCTCTGGTGCGGAAAATGAGGGCAGGCAAGGCCATTCCCACCAATCTGGACCGGGTGATCGGCCAGACGGGCAAGGTAACCGAAATCGTAGATAACGAAAATGCCACCGGCGCTGTCTATGTAGACGGCAAGACCTGGACTGCCCGCAGCACCGACGGAGCGGTTTTCCCCGTGGGTAGCCTTGTTTCCGTGTCCAAAATGGAGGGTGTAAAACTCTTTGTGGAAAAAAATATAATTTTGGAAGGAGTCAAATAAATGCCTATTCCGATTCAAAGCATTGCCCTGATTGTTCTGGTGATTCTCGTTTTACTGCTGATCGTCAGCAACATCGTCATCGTTCAGCAGTCCAAAGCCTATGTGGTGGAGCGTCTGGGCGCGTTCCGCGCCGTGTGGGGCGTGGGTTTGCATTTCAAGCTTCCCTTTGTCGAGCGGATTGCAAAGCGAGTGTCCCTGAAGGAGCAGGTGGCGGATTTCGCGCCCCAGCCTGTTATTACCAAGGACAATGTCACCATGCAGATCGACACCGTTATTTACTTCCAGATCACCGATTCCAAGCTGTATACGTATGGTGTGGAGCGCCCCATGAACGCCATTGAAAACCTCACCGCCACCACTCTGCGAAACATCATCGGCGACATGGAGCTGGACCAGTCTCTCACCTCCCGCGACATCATCAACACCCGGATGCGCGCCATTTTGGACGAAGCCACGGACCCTTGGGGCATTAAGGTAAATCGAGTGGAGCTGAAGAACATTCTTCCCCCCAAGGAAATTCAGAACGCCATGGAAAAGCAGATGAAGGCGGAGCGGGAACGCCGCGAGGCCATCCTTCAGGCTGAGGGCCAGAAGCAGAGTCAGATTCTGGTGGCAGAGGGCGAAAAGCAGTCTGCCATTCTGCGGGCCGACGCGGCAAAGCAGGCCGCCATTCTCCACGCCGAAGGCGAGGCCGAGGCCATTATGAAGGTCCAGCAGGCCACGGCCGACGCGCTGCGCCTGCTGAACGAATCCAGTCCCAACGATCAGGTCATCAAGCTCCGGGCACTGGAGACGATGGTGAAGGTAGCCGACGGAAAGGCCACAAAAATTATTATTCCCTCCGAACTTCAGGGGCTGGCGGGGCTTGCCGCCAGCGCAAAAGCCCTGCTGGAGAGCGACGCGCCCGCGAAATAATTATCCACGGAGCGGGGATTACCCCGTCTATTCCATAACCTCGACCGAGGGGCCTGCGAAAACGCAGGCCCCTCGGTTTATCGCACCCCCTCAGGTCAGTTTTGATTGAAAGCGGATTATTTTCCGTTTTTTCATATTCAAACCGGAAAAAAGCTGATATAATAGCCAAGGACAACTGTTACATATGTTAAATATGCTTGAACGTACTTGCCTCCACCGCGCTTTCCACCTGTCGCGGGACGGCGGGCCCATACGATGAAACTGACTGTACGGCGGCAGCGTACCCTTCGGTACACCCAGCCGGAATACATAGAGACGAAACGGAGGAGCCTTATGCGGGAATTTTGGAACGCGCTGATCCACGGGCTGGAGAGCGGGCAGCCCGTTTGCCTTATAAGCCTTTTATCCTCCGCCGGGTCCACACCCCGGGGAGCCGGGGCCATGATGGCGGTGCTGCCGGACGGAAGCTCCGCCGGGACCATCGGCGGCGGCAACGTGGAATACGAGGCCCAGAAGCTGGCATCCGAAATTTTGAAATCCGGTGAGGACCAGCGGCAGGACTACCGCTTCATTCAGGGCAGCGACCACAGCCTTGGGATGATCTGCGGCGGCGACGTGACGGTGCAGCTTCATTATATCTCTCCCCATGACGAAGCGGCGCTGGCCGCATTCCGCACGCTCAAGGGAGCTCACGCCCGAGGACAGGACGCATGGCTGGCCCTGCGGCTGGACGGCAGCCGCGTGGCCGAGGTTCTCGCCCTCTCTGGGACGGACGAAGCTGACCCATTGCTTGCCCCCCTGCTGGGGGACGGGCCTATGCTGACGGACGGCGGCTGGTTCTCTGTCCCCGTGTCCCAATCCGGGTGGGTTCACATCTTCGGCGCGGGGCATGTGTCCCGGGCGCTGGTGTCCGCCCTGTATCCACTTGGCTTTCGCTGCGCGGTGTACGATGATCGGGCCGAATTTGCCGACCCGGCATTTCTCCCCACGGCCCAGCAAGTCCAGGTGTGTGACTTTGACCGGCTGGACATCTCCGTTACTCCTCGGGATTATGTGGTTGTGATGACCCGGGGCCACAACGCGGACTACGAGGTGCTTTCTCAAATTTTGCGCTCCGGCGCGCGGTATATCGGCTGCATCGGAAGCAAGCAAAAGCTGGCCCTGTGTCGTAAGCGCCTGTTGGACGCTGGCTTCACGGCGGAGGAATACGCCGTGCTTCACGCGCCCATTGGCCTTTCCATCGGCGCACAAACGCCGGAGGAAATTGCCGTTTCCGTGGCGGCGGAGCTGATCGCCGTCCGGGCAGGATTGGACCTCCGGCGGCAGGCGGAATTCGCCATTTAAGCAGGCTTTTTCAATCTCCGGCGAAAGCGCCGGACTTCACGGAGGACATCTATGAATCGTATCAGCAAGGAAAATTACTATCTGGACATCGCAGAGACTGTTTTGGAACGGGCCACCTGCCTGCGCCGGGTGTACGGAGCCATCATCGTGAAAAACGACGAGATTATCTCCACCGGCTATAACGGCGCACCCCGGGGCAGGAAAAACTGCGTGGACATGGGCTATTGCACCCGCGAGGCGGCAAAGGTCCCCCGGGGGGAGCGATACGAGCTGTGCCGCAGTGTCCACGCCGAGGCCAACGCCATCATTTCCGCCTCCCGGCGGGACATGGTAAGCGGAACACTGTACCTTGTGGGCCGGGACGCCCGAACCGGCGAGCTTTTGGGCGACGCCACCTCCTGCTCCATGTGCCGCAGGCAGGTGATTAACTCCGGTCTTGAACGCGTGGTCATCCGGCGAACAAAAACGGAGTTCGATGTGGTCTCTGTGGAGGATTGGGTTGCCGAGGATGACTTTCCCGACTTCGGACCTATGGAGGAGCCGTCCTCTCAGCAGTAATTTCAGGAAGGAGGCCGTCACTTGAAAACGGGCCTTGTCACCTTTTTTCATATCCACCACTATGGCGCGGTTTTGCAGGCCTGCGCCACGCAGCGGGCCGTGGAACAGCTTGGAAGCTCCTGCGAAATTTTTAACTATTACGTCAATCAGAATAATGACCTATTCCGCCCCGCAGGGGGGCTTTCCTCCGCGGCTGCAAACGCCCACACCGCCCTCCACTACTCCGCCATGCGCGAGCGGTATCAGCGGTTTGAGGATTTTGCCTCCCGCAATCTGATGATTACGGAGCGGCGGTACGAAAGCCTGCGGGAACTGGAGAGCGCGCCTGATTGCGACGTGTATCTCTCCGGCAGCGACCAGATCTGGAACCCCAAGATTTTTCCCGACGGGCGGTTTGACCCGGTGTTTTTCAGCCGGTTTACGGCGGGACGGAAAATTGCCTACGCCCCCTCCTTCGGCATTCCCCGGATTCCCGACGGGATGGAGGAAGAACTGCACCGATATCTTGACGACTTTTCCCATCTCTCCGCACGGGAGGCACGGGGGCAGGCCATTCTCCGTGAGGTTGGTGGGCGGGAGGCCCCTGTGGTGCTGGACCCCACGCTGCTTTTGCGGCAGGAGGACTGGGCCGCCCTTTCGGCAGAGCCGAAGCAGCCGTCCGGCTACATCCTGTGCTACTGCATCAGCGCCCCCGGCCCGCTGGAGCCCTACATCCGCCGCTTGCAGGAGGAAACGGGGTTGCCCGTGGTCCAGCTTTGCGGTCTGCGGCAAAAGGTTCACCCCAAAGCGGTGTGCGTTTTCTCCGCAGGTCCCGCGGAATTTTTGGGGCTGTTCCGCCACGCCGCCTACGTGTGCACCAACTCCTTCCACGGGACCGTGTTCTCCGTGCAATTCCAGAAGCCGTTTTTCACCGCCGTTTCCCCGGCGGAACTGGCCGCACCGGAGCAGTCCCGGATTTTCAGTCTTCTGGATCGGCTGGGCCTTGCAGACCGCATTATCGGAAAGGGCGACTCCGCCGGCCTGTCGGACCCTGTGGACTGGTCCGCCGCCACCGGGCGGCTGGAGGCGGAGCGTCGAAATTCTTTGGCGTATCTCCGCGCCGCGCTGATGAATGAGCCGATTCCCACCCCAGAAAAGGCCGAAAGCGGTTCGGATTTACCGGAGCTTGTCGGCCGGGCGGACTGCACGGGCTGCACCGCCTGCGCCTCCGTCTGCCCAAAGGACGCCATTTCCATGGAGCCGGACCGGGAGGGCTTTGCCTACCCCTTGGTAGACCTTGAAAAATGCATTCACTGCGGACGGTGCACGGCGGTCTGCCCGCCGCTTCACCCGCCCAAAAGCTGCCCCCTCCCGGCAGTGTTTGCCGCATGGAACCGGGACGACGTAATCCGCAAGGACTCCACCTCCGGGGGAGTGTTCTCCCTCATCGCGGCGGACGCGCTGGAAAGCGGCGGCGTGGTGTTCGGCGCGGCGCTGGACGACAGGCAGCGCCTGCGGCACATCGCCTGCTTCTCACCGGAGGATTTACGCTATCTCCGGGGGGCAAAATACGTGCAAAGCGATTTGCGCGGCGTGTACCGGGAGATTCGGGAGCTTTTAAAGTCCCGCCCCGTGCTTTTCTCCGGCACCCCCTGTCAGGTGGATGGTCTATATCACTTTTTGGGCCACCGTCCGGAAAATCTCACCACCTGCGACGTGGTGTGTCAGGGCGTTCCCTCCCCCGGCGTGTGGGCTGACATGGTTCGCTCCATTGAAAGCCATCGGCGGCGCTCCCTGCAAACCGTGCGCTTTCGCAACAAAGTGGCAGGCTGGAAAAACAGCCACTTTACCCTGCTTTATAAGGATGGGTCGGCGGATTCCGCCCCTTTGTTTCAGACGGAGTGGGGCCGGGCATTCGGCAGGGCGCTGTTCCTGCGGCCTTGCTGCCACCGGTGTGCCTATACCTCTTTGTCCCGGACGGGAGACTTTACCCTTGGGGATTTCTGGGGCCTGCGGCCCGACGAGCTTTCCGACCAGCAGGAAAAGGGCGTGTCCCTTCTAATTGTGAATACGGCCCACGCCAGTCATATTTTTGACCGTCTCCCCCTTGGGCGGCAGCCCTTCTCGCCGGAGCGGGCCGTGGCGGGAAATCCCCGGCTGGCCTCTCCCATCGCCCAGCCGGGGGATCGGGCGGCGTTTTTCGCGGCCTATGCCTTGCAGCCCTTCGATCAGGTGCGGCAAAAATTTCTTCGCCTGCCCTCCCTGCCCGTGCGGATTGCCGCCAGAGCCCTCAGCCCGGAGGCAAAGGCGAAGATCAAAGCCAAGCTGAAATAGCCTCTGGCGTTTTTCGGGCTACCCCTAAACAGCACAGACCCTTTGCGCGGCCAAGGCCGCGCAAAGGGTCTGCTTTTTGTGATCCGTCCACGGAGGAATCCGTGCCCCAAGCCTTTTATAAACAGTTGGGGACCGAAGTGCGTCCCTTACGCCGGAAGCCGCTCTCCAGCGCAAAGCAGCGTACGTTACTCCTGAATCCCCGGCAGCTTGGGAATGTAGGAAAAGCCGCGGGCCAAATCCTCATCGGTAGGGATATAATCGGTCATACTGCCGTCGTGATAGGACATATATGCCGCCATGTCAAAGTACCCCGTGCCGGTAAGCCCGAAGACGATGGTCTTAGCCTCCCCCGCTTCTTTGCACCGTATCGCCTCGTCAATGGCGACCCGGATGGCGTGGGCCGACTCCGGCGCGGGCAGCGTACCTTCCACCTTCGCAAAGAGCTTTGCCGCTTCAAAGACCTTGGTCTGCGTGACGGAGCGGGCTTCATCCAAAAATCCGTCGTGATAGAGCTGGGAGAGGATGGGACTCATGCCGTGGTAACGCAGCCCGCCCGCGTGGTTGGGCGCTGGGATAAAACCGCAGCCCAACGTATACATCTTGGCCAGCGGCGTGACCTTTCCCGTGTCGCAGAAATCGTAGGCAAACCGTCCCCGGGTCAGGGAGGGGCAGGACGCAGGCTCCACCGCGATAAAATGCGGGGCCCGCTTCCCTGTCAGCTTATCAGCCATAAAGGGCGCCATCAGTCCGCCAAGATTGGAGCCGCCGCCCGCGCAGCCGATGAGAATATCGGGGTATTCGTCCAGCTTCTCAAGAGCCGCCCTTGTCTCCAGCCCGATAATGGACTGGTGCAGCAGTACCTGATTTAAAACGCTGCCCAGCACGTAGCGGTAACCCTCTGTGGTAGTGGCCTTCTCCACCGCCTCAGAAATCGCGGTGCCAAGACTTCCGGAGGTTCCGGGAAATTCCGCCAGCATCCGGCGGCCCACCTCTGTGGTGTCCGAAGGAGAGGAAATGACCGACGCGTCATAGGTTTCCATCACAGCCTTGCGATAGGGCTTCTGCTCGGCGGAGCCCTTGACCATGAAGACCTTCAGGTCTAGCCCAAAATAGCCGCAGGCCATGGACAGAGCGGTGCCCCACTGTCCCGCCCCCGTCTCGGTGGTCACGCCCCTGAGGCCCTGCTCCTTGGCGTAATACGCCTGTGCGATGGCGGAGTTCAGCTTGTGGCTGCCGCTGGTGTTGCCGCCTTCGTATTTGTAGTAAATCTTCGCCGGAGTGTCCAACGCTTTCTCTAAACAGTAGGCCCGCACCAGCGGAGAGGGGCGGTACATCTTGTAAAAATCGCGGACCACCTCGGGGATATCGATGAAGCGGTCGGTGGAGTTCAACTCCTGCCCGACAAGCTTCTCGCAGAAGATGGGCGTCATATCCGCCGGGGTCACGGGCTTCAGCGTACCCGGGTGCAGAATGGGGCGATGGTCGGTCTTCATGTCCGCGCGCACATTGTACCACTGCCTGGGAAGCTCCTGTTCGGTCAAATAGGTTTTATACGGGACTTTGCGTTCCATAATGTTCCCTTCCTTTCTGAAGCATTCGGCCGAATCACCAGCCAAATAAAAATAAAAAAAGCCCTTGTCCCTGCAAATACTTGCAGGGACAAGAGCGATTTCACTCCTGTGGTGCCACCCGGCTTGACGCGGTAACCGCGCCCACTTTTCAGCACACTGTCATGTGCCGGCCTTTTTTAACGGGGCGCCCTCCCCGTCTCCCCTACTAAGCTTCCGCCGTTCGGTTCGCCCTTGCCGGTCCATTCGCCAAATCTGCCCGCGCCGCATTTCCACCGTCAGCGGCTCTCTATATCAGGCTCGGATATGGGTACTCACTCCGGCGCTTCGGTTTGTTTTGATTAAAACGTAGTATACGCGCGGCCAACGCATTTGTCAACCGCTTTTTTAGGCTCTTTTAAAACGGGCCGCCACGGCCAGCGTCAACAGCATCAGCACAATGCCCACGGGCAGCGCCAGCCACGGGGCAATTCCCGCAGTTGCAAAGGTGCCTGCCACGATATAGGTCACGCAGCTCACCGCCGCCGCAGTGACGGCGTAAGGAAGTTGCGTAGACACATGGCTCACATGGTCGCACTTGGCTCCCGCCGAAGCCATGATGGTGGTGTCGGAAATGGGGGAGCAATGGTCTCCGCACACAGCACCGGCCATGCAGGCGGAGACGCAGATGATGCTCAGGGGATTGCCGCCTTCCAGCGGAAACACGCTCAGCACAATGGGAATCAGAATGCCGAAGGTGCCCCATGAGGTGCCCGTGGCAAAGGCCAGCAGACAGCCGATTACAAACACAATGGCGGGCAGCAGAAGCTGGAAGCTCTGGGCGGAATTCTGCACCACGGCGGCCACAAACTCCCGGGCGCCCAGAGAATCGGTCATGGCCTTCAGGCTCCACGCAAAGGTGAGAATCAGGATGGCCGGAACCATGGCCTTGAAACCCTCCGGGATGCAATCCATCATTTCCTTAAAGCTCATCCGGCGGCGCAAAAAGTAAAAGCCAATCGTAAAAGCCAGACCGAAGGCGCTGCCCAGCAGCAGCCCCACGGACGCGTCGGACCCGGAGAAAGCGTCTACAAAGCTGGCGCCGGAGAAAAAGCCGCCGGAATAAATCATTCCCGTGACGCAGCAGACCACCAGCACCACGATGGGAGCCACCAAGTCCGCCACCGTGCCGCTGTCTGATACGCTGCTCTCGTCCTCAGTGGCGTAGGGATTTTTTCCGGAAAATAGATCGCCCTTGTCGGCATTGGCCTCGTGAACAGCCATGGGGCCGAAATCCACTTTCATCATCACCAGCCCGATCATCATGATGATCGTCAGCAGGGCGTAGTAGTTATAGGGAATGGCGCGGATAAACAGCGCAAGGCCGGACCCGTCGTCCACAAAGGCGCTGACGGCGGCGGCCCACGAAGAGATGGGCGCGATGATGCAAACCGGCGCCGCAGTTGCATCGATCAAATAGGCCAGCTTCGCCCGGGAGACATGATGGCTGTCCGTCACGGGGAGCATCACGCTGCCCACGGTGAGACAATTAAAATAGTCGTCAACGAAAATTAAAATACCCAGCGCAATGGTGGCAAGCTGCGCGCCCGCCCGGGTTTTAATGTTCTTCTGGGCCCAGCGGCCAAAGGCCGCAGAGCCGCCGGAGCGGTTTAACAAGCTCACCATCGCGCCCAAAATCACCAGAAACGCAATGATTCCCACATTATACCCGTTCGAAAGCACAGAGACAATTCCGTCCTGAAACACATGGGTAACGGTTCCCGCAAAAGAGAAGCCGGACCACAGCAGCCCGCCAGTGAGAATCCCCAAAAACAGCGAGGAATAGACCTCCTTAGTCACAAGCGCCAGAGCAATGGCCACTACCGGAGGCAGCAGGGACCAGATTGTCTCGTAAAACACGGGGGCCGCGCCGGTCCCTTCCCCGGCGGCCAAAACCGGAACGGTCAGCAGAGCCAAAAACACAGCGGCAAAAAGCGCCGCCTTTCGGCAGGGTTTGTTCTTCATGGAAGCTCCTCCAAAAAAATAAAGTCATGACCAAGCGTCATGACTCCATACCTCAAACCCGTACGAATCACGACAGCGCTCCACCCCGCAGGGCGACAGTCCGGCGGATATTCTCCGACGAACCGGCTCCGCTCCCGCCAGGCCACGGGGAGCAAAACCTCGGCGGCAGTCCCTTTCCCGTCTCCCCCTCGGCCTGTTTGGAAGACGCTACTTTTGACTGTCGCACCTCTATCATGCAATACGTCTGATTATAGCAAAGCTTCTATAAAAGTCAACCATTTGCGACAAAAATCCGCCAATTACCCTATTTTTCCGCCGATTACCCCAGCAGCGCTCCCATGCGTGATTCCCCGTATACAGGAATACCCTCCGCCCTTAAAAGCGCCGCCGTCACGCCGTCTCCGTCGGTCAGTCCGCCGGAAAAACTTCCATCGTGAATCACGCCGCAGCCGCAGGAGGGACTGCGCTCCTTCAACAGCGCCGCTTCGCAGCCAAACAGCCGCGCCAACTCCAGCGCGGCCCGTGCTCCTCTTTCAAATTCCGCCGTCACGTCAGCGCCCTCCCGGGTGAAAACGCGCCCTTCCCGACATTCGGCGGGCGGACGGGGCGTGGGCAGACCACCCAACTGCTCCGGGCAGACGGGGACGCACTCGTGTCGCGCCAACAGCGCACCACCCCCCTCAAGGCGCTTGGTCCCCCCGTCATACCGGCAGGGCAGACCAAGCAGGCACGCCGAAACCAGCAGCTTCATTTCTTCTCCGCCTGTTCCTGCCTGCGGGCCTCAATTTCCCGCCGCTCCCGCTGAAGCTCTGTGAACAGGGCGATGCCGTCCCACTCCTGATTCCACTTGGTCAGCACCGCCTTATAGCACCCTGTCCCCACGCCCGATTGACGCAGGGCCACCAAAAGCCCGTCCAACTGCTGCTCCAAGTCGCAGAAGACCATCATGCGGCCCCCCAGTTTTCCGGAGAACACGCCCTCCCGGGCGGGCCGGGTTTCCCGCCCTGCCAGCGCCCCCACGGGGGTGCGCCATCCGTCCCGGAAAACCGGCTTTACCTCCGCCCCAAAGGGCCCCGCCGCGGCCTTAATGACCAGAATATCGTTCAGCTCCTCAAAGCCGTACAGCAAAATCGTGCCCATGCCTACGCTCCTTTCAATTTCCAATCCCGCCAGAAACGTCCGGCGATTGTTTTCAAGACGTGCCAGCCCCGCTTCCCTGTGAAAGCTTCAAGGGCTTGCCGTCCAACGCGGCCTCCGCCAGCGTTTGCCCCTCATAGCGCAGCTTCAAAGAGAAAAAAGGCGCGTCAGACTCCAGCAGGTCAAGAAAAATATTGTCCCCACTCCACAGCGGCAGCTTGCGCAAATCCTTTTTGCCGATCCATTGCAGGTCACCTTCGTCGCACACGGTCTGTTCCCCCGTCCATGCGTCGGCAGTGAACAGGTGCATGTACTCCCCTTCCCATGCGTCGGAGAGGAAGGTCACAAGGCCCCGATAGCGCCAGCGGGTCAGGGTCAGCCCCGTCTCCTCTTTCGCCTCCCGCAAAAGGCACTCCTCCGGGCTTTCCCCCTCCAGAAACTTTCCGCCCACGCCAATCCATTTGTCATGGTTCAGGTCGTTTTTCTTTTTCACCCGGTGGAGCATCAGGTATTCGTCCCCCCGCTCCAGATAGCATAGCGTGGTGTTTAACACAAAATCCCCCCACAGTCGTTTTTCTTCATTATACCCCATTCCCTGCAAATGGCAAGACGAAACCGCCGGTCCCGGCGAAACGCGCCCAATCGGCGCGCTCTTACCGGGACCGGCGGAACCTGTTTAAAATTCGTGCCGCGCTCAGGCGTTTTTGCGGTAAAGGAAGTTGCCCACCAGCATAAACACCGCGTAAACCACCAGATAGTAAAACACCTTAACGCCATAGCCCGCAAAAGCGGCATACACCATAAAGCCGCAGCCGCCCAGCCCCAAAGCCGGCATGACAAAGCGCTTGAACGCGCCCAGCGTCCGCTCCTTGCGCATAAACTGGATAAACATGGCAATATACATGCCGTACAGCGTGATAATGGGCAGCTCGGAAGAATCGAAGGAGAACGGCCCGAACCAGCCCGCCGTCAGGTTTGCCCCGTAGAAATACAGCAGCCAGAAGGCCGCGAACAGCAGAGAGAGAATCGCGGAGTTGTTGGGCATGTTGGTCACCGGGTCCACCTGTCGGAACATCTCGGGCTTGGGGCCCTGTCCCCGGGCGGCCAGCGCGTAGAAGCAGCGGCAGTTGGCCAGCATCAGCCCGTTCAGCGTTCCAAGGCAGGAAATCACAATCAGCACGAACACCACGGTACCCGCAGCTTCGCCAAACACCCGCTGATAAGCCATCTTTGCAGCAGCCTGTCCGCTGGCCATCAGTTCTTCCGTGGTCACCGCGCCGTTGAGGCCGATGTAATACAGGATATAGGTAATCACTACCACGAAGGACCCCAGAACCAGCGCCCGGGGAAGATTTCTCTTAGCATCCTTCAATTCCGCGTTGATGGAGGTGGCCAGCACCCAGCCCTCATACGCAAACGCCACCGCCACGGTGGCTTTCATCAATCCCTCGCCGGAGGAAACAGTGGCTGCGGAAACGGTGGCAAAGTTCTGGGCCATCTGCCCGTTGACAAGACCCACGATGACGCCCACCACGCCCATCAGCAGCAGAGGGACCATTTTAATGACAGTGGTGGAAACCTGAAACTTTCCCGCGATGCGGGGAGAGAGAGCGTTAAGCGCATAGTCCGCGCACAGGAAGAAGCAAGCCAGCACCAGACAGGACCCGCCGGTGATATCCCAGCCCACCAGCACGGAAAAATAACGGGCAGAAACCCACGCCAGCACACTGGTGAGGGCGGGGGTATAGATGGTGCCCATAAACCAGCCCATCAGATAGGCATACCGCTTCCCCACCGTCGCCTCGGCATAGTCCACCACACCGTTGACCTTTTCATACCGGGTGGCCATCGTTGCAAACACGTAGGAGCACACAATCATAATTGCGCCCACAATCAGCCACGCCAGAATTCCCAAAGGCATGTTGCCGCCGGTCTGCACCAGCACCGCCTCCGCCTTAAAGAACACGCCGGAGCCGATGACGATTCCCACCACCATGCAGATGGCCGTGGGCAGGCCGTACTTTTTTTCTAATCCGTTTTCCATGTTTTCCTCCGTCTATTCGCTTTAAAGTGTTGAATTTGAACAATTTAACTTATTTAGCATAGCAGACTATTGTATATTTCGCAAGATGCTTTTTTTATTTACCATCTTTTTTTAAAATTCGTTTCCCCGCCATTCTTTTACATAGTCCCCCGAAAAAGGCAAAAGCCAAGGCCCCGGGAAATTCACTCCCCGGGGCCCTGCCCAGCGCCGCCCATAGGCGGCGGGCTATGTTTGAAAAATACGGGCTAAATTTTCCCGTCTAAAGTCTGTTCAACAAAGCCTTCCCGGCTTTTTAGTTCATCTGGCGGCGGCGGCTCAGATTCTGTGTGCCGTCCTGCATGTTGTTCAGCTCTTCCAGACTTTTGCCGGTGCCAAGGGCCACACAGGAGATGGCGTCCTCCGCCACCATGGTGTGGATGCCTGTCCGGGCGGCCACCAGCTTGTCAAACCCGGAAACAAGACTGCCGCCGCCGGTCATGACGATGCCGTTGGTGGAAATGTCCGCCACCAGCTCCGGGGGCGTGCGCTCCAAAACAGAGTGGATGGCCTCCATAATGCGCTCCACCGGCTCTTCAAAGGCGTCCATCATCTCCGTGGAGCTGACGGTGATCACCTTAGGCAGGCCCGTCAGCAGACACCGGCCCTTCACGTCCAGGGTCTCCTCCTCGTCCTTGGGGAAAACGCAGCCGATTTTAATTTTCATGTCCTCAGCGGTCCGCTCGCCCACCAGCAGGTTGTGCTTGCGGCGCATATACTTCACCACAGCTTCGTTGAGCTGGTCGCCCGCCACCTTGATGGACGCGGACTCCACCACGCCGCTGAGGGAAATTACCGCGATGTCGGCGGTGCCGCCGCCGATGTCCACCACCATATGCCCGTCGGGCTTGGCAATGTCGATGCCGGCGCCGATGGCGGCCGCCACCGGCTCCTCAATGAGATAAACCTTCCGCGCGCCCGCCTGAATGCCCGCGTCGATCACGGCGCGCTCCTCAACCTCCGTGATACCGGAGGGAATGCAGATAATCACTCTGGGCTTAAAAAAGGAGAAACCCGCCACCTTCCGAATGAACTCGCGGAGCATCCGCTCCGTCATGTCATAGTCGGAGATCACTCCCTCGCGCAGAGGGCGGATGGCGATGATGTTGCCGGGGGTACGGCCCAACATGGCCTGCGCGTCCGACCCAACCTGAAGCAGCTTCCCCGTATTTTTATCCAGCGCCACCACGCTGGGCTCGTTCAGCACAATTCCCTTGCCCTTAACGTATACCAAAACCGAAGCGGTACCGAGATCGATACCGATATCCCTTGCCATGGCCATGCCTCCACCTCATGCACTTTCCGCAGTATTCTCTGCCATTCTTTTGAAAATTATGAGAAGCGGCTTTCGCCGCACACAATCATACGGGTACATTATATCGGCGAAGATGGCAGATTGCAAGTACATTCTGTAAATTATGAAAATTTCCAGCCCTTTTTCGCCTGATTTCCCACCGACCCTTTTTCAGGCCGGGTAAGGGCCGCCGTTACGCAGACCACGCTCACCGCACCGGCGTCCTTCAGCGTACGGATGCACTCCGTCAGTGTCGCGCCTGTGGTGCAGATGTCGTCGACAAGCAAAATCCGTCGCCCCGCCGACCGCGCAGGAAATGGGACGGAATACATCCCCAACACATTGGCTCGCCGGGCACCGGAATCCGTCAGGCCCGACTGGGCCGGATTGTCTCCGTTTTTCTCCAAAAGCCGCTCTGGGCTGATCTCCCACACCCGGCAGACAGCCTCCGCCAGCAACCGGGCCTGGTCATAGCCCCGCTCCCGCAGACGCTTCGGCCCTACCGGAACCCACGTCACGATGTCAAATCCCCCCGAAAACCGCTCCGCCGCGCAGCGGGCGATCAGCGTACCCAGCGGCCCGGCCAGATGTGATTCCCCGTGAAACTTCAGACGCAACAGGCTCTCTCTCACCGCGCCTTCATAAAAAAGCGGCGCGGCGCAGACAAGACCGCCTGCGCCCTTGTGCAGTCCCGTCCCCTCCTCCGTCCATGGCAAGGCTTTTTCGCAGGCTTCGCAAACCCCCGCGCGGTTCACAACGCGGCGGCAGAAGGGGCATTTGGGCGGAAACAGCAAATCCAGCACCGCGCCCAGCACGTTCATCTTACCCTCCGTCTCCGAGGATACGGAGTGGGCTCGTCCGTCAGCCCCACCAGATAGTCCAGACTGACGGCATAATACTCCGCCAGACGGACCGCCAGACCCAGCGGCAATTCCCGCTCTCCCCGCTCATATTTGGAATAGAGTGATTGATCGCATAAGAGGTATTCTGCAAGAACGCCTTGCGATAAGTCCTTATCTTCTCTTAAATCCCGGATTTTTAATTTCATTTTTATCACCAATGCGATTTTATAATTAGGACATATGGTACTTTTCTATTTTGGACTATTTGTCCTATTTTTTGCATTGCTTAGTAAAATATCTCTCCATCGTGCTGTTGCGTCCAATAAAACAACCTAGGAGCGACGCGTGAAATCGCGTCGCTCCTACAACAAAGTAAACCGCTCACCCAATCACATACCCCGCCGCCAGCAGCGCCAGTCCGCCGGCGATGCCCGCCTGAATGGCCTTGCCTACAATGCAGTTGCGGGTGGAAAGGCCGCTGTCCGCCAGCACCGCCAAGGTCTGGCACAGCACTGATACGCCCCCCCAGCCCGCCAAAAGCGACGCCAGAACAAACCCAGCCCGGTTGGCGGTGAGCCGGGGAATGACGGAAAACAACTCCACAAAGCCCACCGCCGCCGCGCCCGCAAGACCGGGCAGGCCCCGCAGAGGCCGGGCCAGCACATAAAACACCACGACAAAGGCGCAGATGCCCAAAATGGAGTCCAGCGCCCGGCGGACTGACTGCACCAAGGCCTGAGAAAACGGCACGGCACGGGCCGTAATCCGCCGCCGCGACCCACGCCTCCGCCCGGCTCCCCGGCGAAATAAAATTCCCGTCAGCAAAGCAGAGAGAATATGAATCAGCCACAGCCACACCCCCGTGCGGACGCTGCCAAATACCCCCACGCCCAAAACGCTGATGAGAAATGCCGGATTTGCCGTGTTGCAAAAGGCCAGCAGCCGCTCCGCCTCGTCGGTGCGCAGAAGCCCCTCCTGGTACAGCTCCGCCGTGGTTCTGGCCCCGATGGGATAGCCCCCCACAAGACCCAGCAGCAGTGCGGCCGCCCCTGCCCCGTCCACCCGGAACAAAGGCCACATCAGAAATTCCAGCCGGGGCGCCAGCACCTCGCCCACCCCAAGCATCACCAGCAAAGAGGTGGCGGCGAGAAAGAGGAATTGGGAGGGAATCACCGTCCCGGCGCACAGGGAAAGCGCCTCGCTCACACTTTGACGAACCCCCTCCGCGTCCGCCAGCAGCGCCGCCAGCCCCAGCGCTGCCATGAGACACAATACCGCCCTCTTTTTCAACCCACCGCCCCCTCGGGACACACTATGCACCACAAAGTTCGGTCATGCCTGCCATCGTATGGAAAAAGGCTTGCCCTCCGGCAAGTTTTCTTCATCTCGCTCATAGAGTTGAGTGAGGTGAGACGATGGAAAAGCGCAAGCGGCGGGACACGCCGCTGACGGAGCTGGCGGAGTTGTTCGACCTTCCTGGCGACGTAGTGGCGGGACTGTGCCATTTGGAGATGATCGGAGACCGGCGGCTGTTTGTGGAGCACCACAGCGGCATTTTGGCTTACAGTGACCAGAGCATCGACATAAATACCCCCTGCGGCATTCTGCGCATCTCCGGCCGATGCCTGACGCTGGAGGCCCTGACGGGGGAGGAATTGCGCATCGGCGGAGCGATAGAGCGGGTGGAATGGGTGAAAACAGATGCTTGACGAGCTGGTAAACCGCCTGCGGGGGCAGGTGCGGCTGCGGGTGGAAAGCTCCTTCCCGGAGCGGATTTTGAATCTCGCCGCCCAGCGAAGACTGGAGCTGTGGGACGTGCGCTGGGAAAGCCCAGACGCATTTCTCTGCGTGCTCTCCCGGCGGGATTTCGGGGTTTTGCGGCTGCTGGTCCGAAACCTTGACTGCACGCTTCACGTACAAAAGCGGGAGGGTGCGCCCTTTTTCGTGGGGAAGTTCCGCCGTCGGCAAGCGCTGGCGGCGGGGCTGGTCCTCTGCGCTCTGGGGCTGTTTTTCAGCAGCTTTTTCATCTGGGAGATTACGGTCGACGGCGCGGTAACAGTGCCAGAGGAGGAAATTCTGCGGGCGCTGGAGGAAAATGGCGTGGGCTTCGGCACCTTCGGCTTTTCCATAGACGGAGAAGACTTACGCAACCACATCCTTCTGGAACTCCCAGACCTGAGCTGGCTGACGGTCAACGTCTCCGGCTGCCGGGCCTATGTGCAGGTGCGGGAGCGAGTTGCCGCGCCGGAGCCGGTGGACCGCCGCGCCCCCTGCAACGTGACGGCCCGGCGGGACGGTCTTGTGCTGGAGGTTCACGCCTTTTTGGGGAAAAAGTGCGTCAGTGTCGGAGACACCGTGGAAAAGGACCAGCTTTTAATCTCCGGCATTGAGGATTTGGACACCTTCGGCGCCCGGATTACCACAGCGGCAGGCTCCATTACTGCCAGAACATGGTATCGGCTGGAAGCAAATTTCCCCCTGACGATATCAGAAAACAGCGCCGCCGGGAAGGAGGAGACTCGCCGGTCCCTGATTCTCGGAACCCGGCGGATAAAATTCTATGGAAACAGTAGCTATTTTGGGGCATTCTATGATAAAATGGTTACGCGGCAGCGAGTGTCTGTGTTCGGTCTGTCTCTGCCCGTGACGGTGGAAACAGAGATTTACCGCCCCTTCGAGCCCACGGTTCGGACCCGCTCGGCGCAGGAGACGGAGGCCGCGGGAGGAACAGCGCTCACCGCATATCTCGCCTCTTTGATGGGACAGGATGGTGAAATTCGCTCCACCCTCGTTTCCTCTCGGCAGACGGGCGATGTTCTGCGCGTCACGCTGACAGCGGAGTGTGTGGAGGAAATTGGCCGCACCGTGCCGCTGGAAGCGGCGGCGGAATAACCGGCCCTCCGGAGGCTTAAAGCCGCTTTTCAGGTCACTTTTTGGCATTTCTTTTCTTGTGCGCACCCTTTTCAGCATTTTTTCGGAACGCTTTTGGGGAATACTTTTCTTTCAAGACGCTTTTCTATATAATTTAGTTTACTGCCGTCCGGGGGACGACCGGTTTCCCCTGCGGGAAACCATTATTCAAATTCGGGCGGCGGGAACGCGCCGCCGCCCGGCAAACGGGAGTGGTCATATTTGGAACAGCGAATCAGCATCGAGCGGCTGGAGCAGGCGGTGAATATTTTCGGCTCCTTTGACGAAAACATCCGTCTGGTGGAACAGGAATTTTCAGTGGCCGTGGTGAACCGGGATGGGGAGCTGCGGGTAGACGGCGAGCCGGAGAACGTTCTGCTGGCCGTCAAGGCCGTGCAAGGACTTTTGACCCTATCCTCTCGGGGCGAGGCCATCGGAGAGCAAAACGTGCGGTACGTCATCTCTCTGGTCCGCTCCGGCAAGGAGGGGCAGATTGCGGAGCTGACCGGCGATGTGCTGTGCATCACCGCCAAGGGCCGCCCCGTGAAGCCCAAAACCATCGGCCAGAAGCAGTATCTCAAATCGGTGCTGAAAAACACCATAACCGTGGGCGTTGGACCGGCAGGCACCGGAAAGACCTATCTGGCGGTGGCCGCCGCCGTGGCGGCGTTCCGGGACAAGCAGGTCAACCGCATCATCCTCACCCGCCCCGCTGTGGAGGCCGGAGAGCGGCTGGGCTTTTTGCCCGGAGATTTGCAGAGCAAGGTGGACCCCTACCTCCGCCCACTGTACGACGCGCTGTTTGACATGCTGGGCGCGGAAACATACCAGAAATATCTGGAGCGGGGAAACATCGAGGTTGCTCCCCTTGCCTATATGCGGGGCCGGACACTGGACGACAGCTTCATCATTCTCGACGAGGCCCAGAACACCAGCCGGGAGCAGATGAAAATGTTTCTCACGCGGCTGGGCTTCGGCTCTAAAATCGTCATCACCGGCGACGTAACCCAGATTGACCTGCCCTCTGACAAGGTTTCTGGCTTGAAGGAAGCCATTCGGGTGCTGCAGGGCGTGGAGGGCATCGGCATCTGCCAGCTCACCAACGCGGACGTGGTTCGTCACGTCATGGTCCAGCGGATTGTGGAGGCCTATGAACGGGACGAGCTGGCCCGGCTGAAAAGCGCCGGGAGAAAGGCGAAACGGTCATGAGAAAAAGCCATTATATCCCCGTCACCGCGGACGTGCCGGGCGCTTCCAACGAAAAAACCTGCGCCCTTGTGCGCAAGGCGATTAAAACCGCCCTCCGAATGGAGGGCGTGACCCTGCCCTGCGAGGTGGACGTGCTTCTCACCGGGGACACGGGCATCCGCAAGATCAACATGGAGCAGCGGAAGGTACCCACCCCCACGGACGTTCTGAGTTTTCCGGAATTTGACTTTACACCCGGCGAGCCGCCTACAACTGAAACCGCCGGGGACCTTCTGGATTTTACCGGCCTGCTCCCTCTGGGTGACATGGTGATCTCTATGGAGCGGGCGGCGGCGCAGGCCAAGGAATACGGACATTCAAACCGGCGAGAGCTTGCGTATCTCGCGGTGCACTCCACGCTGCATCTGCTGGGCTATGACCATCTGGACGAGGGGCCGATGAAAGTGCAGATGCGGGCGCGGGAGGAAGAAATTATGAAGGAACTGGGTCTGGAAAGGTAGGCGAATTCTGTGGTTGGGAATTTTATTGGTCTTTGGATTGTATACCTTCTGTTTACCATTCTTGCTTATTGGGGCATGGGTGCGATAGGTGTTCCGGATGGAACACTTTGGAGCCTGGCAGCTCAAGCGGCCTTTTTCTCTCTAATGACCTGCATTTACATTAAGCTGACCGAGCTCCACTCTAAACAGAAGGACATAGAAAAAAAGCTGGACACGCTGCTTTCCCAGCAAAATCTCCCTGCGTCGGACAATCCGGGGACGAGCTTCCCTGACGCGCCGCAGGACTGACCGCCGGACCTACTTTTGCATACACTGTCCTGAGGTGATAGTATGGAACTCATTCAGGATGGCGTTCTCGCATTTCTGTCCGCAGTGGGGATAACGACCTGCGTCTGGCTGGTCGTCGGGGCGTTCCTCCCCGGCAGGTGCCGCAATCCGGAAGTGCGGCTGCTTCTCCCTCTGCAAGGCGACGCACCCACGCTGGAAGCCGACCTGCGGGAGCTGCTGCGCACCCGGCACACTCTGCCCTCGGCAAAAATTATGCTGGTGGACTGCGGGATAACCGAGGATGCACGGCAGACGGCGGAATACTTCTGCCACCTGCGCCGCAACGTGGAGCTGGTGGAGGCAAAGGATTTGCACTTTTTCTGAGCCGCCGCAATCACACTGGAGAAAAGGAAGACGAAACGGCATGGACGAACTCTGCTGCCTGGACGGCACGGTACATAGTCTCATTTTTCAAAATGCCGACAACGGCTATACCGTCCTGCGGCTGGTGACGGAGGAGGGGGAACTTTACACGGTGGTGGGCTGCATTCCCTGCGTGGCCCCCGGCGAACACCTGACGGTGAACGGCGTGTGGGAAACCCACCCCCAGCACGGAGAGCAGCTCAAGGCGCTGGAGCTGGAACGCCGCCTTCCCGAAGAGGTTGACGAGATTCTTAACTACCTCTCCTCCGGGATCTGTAAGGGCGTTGGCCCTGCCACCGCCCGGGCCATCGTGGACCGGTTTGGGGAAGAAACACTGGACATATTGGAGCGGGACCCAGGAAGGCTTACTTGTCTGCGTGGGATCACCGAAAAGAAGGCCCGGGAAATCGGCGAGGGCTTCCGTTTACAGATGGGCCTGCGGCGGCTGATGGCGTTTCTGGCACAGTACGGCCTTTCCCCCGCCCTTGCCATTTTACTGCGCAAGCTCCACGGAGACGGGGCGCTGGAGGCCGTGCGCTCCAACCCCTACATCCTCTCCGCCGACGAGTGCGGCGTGCCTTTCTCCGCCACGGACGAAATCGCCATGAGCCTTGGCATTGCCGCCGACAGCGACGCACGGCTTCAGGCGGCAGTGATTTTTGAGCTGAACCACAACGAGGGCAACGGCCACGTCTTTCTCCCCCGCAGCAAGCTGACCGCCGCCACGTCCCAGCTTTTAAACTGCGAAGCCGACCTTGCGGAAAAGGCAGTGGACGATCTCCGCGCCCGGGGCGCGGTGGTGCAGGAGCAGGTGGCAAACGTTTCCGCCTGCTACCTCCGCCGCCTGTGGGAGGCGGAGGTAGGCTCCTGCGCCCGTCTTCTGGCGCTTCTGTCCGCCGACGCGGACCGGGGCCGGAACCCGGACAAGGTGATTGCAGAAATCGAACAGGCTCAGGGGATTACCTATGCCCAGCAGCAGCGTCAGGCCGTGGCTTTGGCGGCGCAGACGGGCGTCCTCATCCTCACCGGCGGACCGGGCACAGGAAAAACCACCGCCGTGCGAGGCATCGTGTCCCTGTTTCAGCGGATGGGGCTGGATGTTCTGCTGGCGGCGCCCACCGGCCGCGCCGCCCAGCGGATGGGAGAGCTGTCCGGCGGACTGGAGGCCCAGACCATCCACCGACTGCTTGGAGTGACATGGAACGAAACCACCCGGGAGGCCGCCTTTGCCAAGTGCGAAAAAGAGCCGTTGGAAGCGGACGCGGTGATTTTGGACGAGATGAGCATGGTGGACGTGTCCCTCTTCGCGGCTCTGCTGCGGGCGCTGCGCCCCGGCACCCGGCTGGTGCTGGTAGGCGACGCGGACCAGCTTCCCTCCGTGGGGGCGGGGAACGTATTCTCCGACCTCATTCGCAGCAAACGGGTGGAGACAGTGTTTTTGCGGGAGGTTTTCCGTCAGGCGGAGCAGTCCGCCATCATCCGCAACGCCCACGCGGTGAATTTGGGTCAGCCGCCTCGGTTTGTTAATGATCAGAACGACTTTTTCTTCATGGTGCGCCGCAGCCCGGACCGGGCGGTGAGCACCGTGGTGGAGCTGTGCAAATCCCGCCTGCCGGAGAAGATGGGGGTCCCTGCGGACCAGATTCAGGTCCTCTCCCCCACCCGCAAGGGCGAGTGCGGCACGGAAAACCTGAACCGTCTGCTTCAGGCGGCGCTGAATCCCCCCGCGCCGGACAAGCGCCAGCGCCAGTGGGGGGAGCGGGTCTTTCGTGAAGGGGACCGCATCATGCAGACCCGGAACGACTACGACGTGATCTGGCAAAAAACCGACGGCAGCATGGGCACCGGCATTTTCAACGGCGACGTGGGCCGCGTGGCCCAGATCGACCCCGGCGGCGAGTGGCTGCGGGTGGTGTTTGACGACCGGGTGTGCACCTATGCCGCCGACCAGCTATCGGAGCTGGATTTGGCCTATGCCCAGACCGTCCACAAGGCGCAGGGCAGCGAATATCGGGCGGTGATTCTGGCGGCGATGCCCGCCGCCCCGGCGCTGATGGTGCGGGGTGTGCTGTACACGGCCCTGACCCGAGCGCGGGAGCTTTTGATTGTGGTGGGAGACGACTCTGCCGTGGCCGCCATGGCGGAAAACGACCGCCGTCAGCGGCGCTACTCCGGTTTGAAATGGCGGCTGTGCGGCGGGGACTGCCCGGCGGACTGACCCATTTATCCAAATATGGCAACCTGTCCGGCGGAGATATAAAAATCCCCGTCCTGCGTCTCCCGCGCCTCGCAGAGTTTCGCCCCCGGGACGGCGAAATAAAATGAAATCTATTTTTCCGGCGGCGTGTACGTCGGGAAAAACACTCTCGCAGAACGAACGCCTCACCGCCA
>NZ_DALZOY010000025.1:0-23450 GCF_032018205.1 Oscillibacter sp.
AGGTGATGGATTTGGAGGACGCGGTGCGCGTGCTGTGGAAGGCGGGGATTTACGCTGAAAGCGGCATGGGCTGCACAGGCCCGCTGGTAATGATGAGCGAGGCCAACAGCCCCC
Source organism: Oscillibacter sp. (assembly GCF_032018205.1). Taxonomy (GTDB): domain Bacteria; phylum Bacillota; class Clostridia; order Oscillospirales; family Oscillospiraceae; genus Oscillibacter. The sequence continues at coordinate 115 of NZ_DALZOY010000025.1, forward strand.
GGGCCTTCGATATCCTCAAAAACGCCGGATATGTTGGGTGAAAAAGGGAAAGGTTAATGGAATTGGGCAGACCGTCCGCCCGGCTTTTGCGAAAAGTGGGCGCGTCTCCCTCAAGATTTTTGGAGGAGGAATCCAACCGCTCGTCGCGTGCGTCCATAGTGCCTGAAGCGTGGCAATCCGGAGCGGCCGCGGCTGCCGGACTGCGCGCGGAGGCGGAGATGGGCGCCCTATCCAAAGCTTGTTTTTACACTGCATTTACGGGTGTAAAAAGCGCGGAATAGCGAATTAAAGCGGAAAACAAACTTGCCAAAAAGAATTATTTAGAGGTTATAACAGTTATACCAAATAAATGTTGTAAAATAGAGAGAAAATAAAAAATAATCTTGATCATTTTAGTGAATAATTATATAATCGCGATTATAAAATGGCGGCGCAAGTTGTACCGAGGTAAGAATTTTTGAAGGATGACAAGTCCCCACTCGCCAAAAACATTATGAAGAGAGGAGCTATTAAATTGAAATTGAAAATTGGCAATTTCGAAGTGAAAAAAGTATGCCTTGGCGAAAAAAATGCATTTGAATCCGGTACGCTCACCATTGACAAGCAGGCAACGCTTGCCTATTTGAAAGAGTGCGACGACCATATCACGGACCTGGATATTGTAATCGCAAACCCGGGCGACGACACCCGCATCGTCCCGGTGCTTGAGACCATCGAACCCCGCTGCCGCGTTGACGGGCGCACCTTGTTCCCCGGCGTAACGGACGCTGTTGTACCTGCCGGAGAGGGCGAGCTGAAAGCGCTCAAGGGCTGCTGCGTGACCGTGGTGGGAAAAGAATGGGGTTCGTTCGGCGACGGCGTGATCGACATGGGCGGAGAGGGCGCCAAACACACCTACTGGTCCAAGCTGATCAACATCTGCCTGGTGGGCGATACCGACGAGGACTTCGAGCGCCACGAGCAGCAAAAGTGCAACCATGCCCTGCGCTGGGCGGGCCATCGCCTGGCCGAGTATATCGGCAACGTCGTTAAGAGCCAGGCGGCCGAGAGCTTTGAGGAGTACGAGTTTGAGCCCGTGGCAAACCGCGCCGCCAAGAAGAACGGTCTGCCCAATGTGGTGCTGGTGATGCAGCCGCAGTCCCAGATGGAGGCACTGGGCTACAACGATCTTTGGTATGGGTGGGATATGAACAAGTATCTGCCCACGTTTGTCAGCCCCACCGAAGTGCTGGACGGCGCGATCATCTCCGGCTCCTTCATGCCGGCGTCCTCCAAGTGGTCCACTTATGAAATGCAGAATTTTGCCACGATCAAGGAGCTGTTTGCGGAAGACGGCAAGAGTCTGAATTTTATGGGCGTGATCATGTCCATGCTCAACGTTGCCCTAGACCAGAAGGAGCGCGCGGCGGTTATGGTGGCGAATATGGCGAAGAATCTGGGCGCCGATTACGCGATCGTTACCGAGGAGGGTTACGGCAACCCCGACGCCGACTATGTCCGCTGCCAGATTATTCTGGAGGATGCGGGCATTCCCGTGGTGGGCATCTCCAACGAGTGCACAGGCCGCGACGGATTCTCCCAGCCGCTGGTGACGCTGGACGCCAAAATGACGGCTCTGGTTTCCAGCGGCAACGTGTCGGAGCTGATCGAGCTGCCTGCCTGCAAGACGGTCATCGGCAACATGGAGGCCATGAACCGCGACGGAATGTCCGGTAGCTGGGGCTATGACGAGAAGCTGGGAAAATCCGCCCGCGACGACGGCTCTATTATCATGGAGGACAACAACTGGTTTTGCGGCGATCATATCTCTGGCTTCTCCGTAAAGACCATGATTGAATACTAACGTGAAAGGAGGATCTGACATGAAGAAAGTTATTTGTTATGTAAATCAGTTTTTCGGCGGTATCGGCGGTGAAGAGAAGGCCGATCAGGAGCCTTATATTGTGGCGGACCGCATCGGCCCGGTTATGGCGATCAACGGCGCTTTGAAGGGCGCTGAGGTTACCCACACTATCGTCTGCGGCGACAACTATATGGGTTCCAATACCGCCGACGCCGTATTCCGGATCATGGAAATGCTCAAGGACAAGGAATGTGACCTGTTTATCGCGGGCCCTGCGTTCCAGGCTGGCCGCTATGGCGTTGCCTGCGGAAACATCTGCAAAGCGGTCAAGGAGAAAATGGGGATTCCGGTGCTGACCTCTATGAACAAGGAGAACCCCGGCGTGGAGATGTTCAAAAAGGACGTCATTATCTTCAAGGGCGGCAACGGCGCCGTCAAGATGCGTCAGGACGTCAAGGTTCTGACTGATTTCGCCAACAAGCTGCTGGCCGGCGAGCCCAATCTGGGCGCCGAGGCCGAAGGATATTTTGCCCGCGGCTGCCGTCATGAGAAGTTCCTGGAGGATGTGCGGGAGAATACCGCTGCCTATCGCGGCGTTCAGATGCTCATCAAGAAAATGAACAAGCAGCCCTATCAGACCGAGCTTGTGATCCCTGAGAAGGAAGTGGTTCCCATTGCGCCCGCCATCAAGGATCTGAGCAAGGCCGTGATCGCCATGGTCACCACCGGCGGCATCGTTCCTGTGGACAACCCGGATCGGATTCAGTCCGCTTCCGCGACCCGCTGGGGCATGTACGATATGACCGGCATGGATCATCTGGAGTCGGGCAAGTTCAAGACTATCCACGCGGGCTTCGATCCTGCCGCCGCCAACGCCACGCCGGACGTTATCGTCCCGCTGGACGCTATGCGCGCCTATGAAAAGCAGGGCCGGTTCGGCAGACTCCACAACTATTTCTATTCCACCGTCGGAACCGGCACAACAGAGGCCGAGGCTAAGAGAATGGCGCGGGAAATCATTCCTCACCTTGTGAGGGATGGGGTCACTGCAATCATTCTCGGCTCTACATGAGGTACCTGCACGCGTTGCGGTGCAACGATGGTTAAAGAGTTCGAGAAGGCTGGCTTCCCGATTGTTCACATGTGCAATCTGATCCCGGTGTCCCTGACGGTCGGCGCCAACAGAATCGTGCCGACGATCTCCATTCCTTATCCCCTGGGCGATCCCAATACCCCGCAGACGGAGCAGTGGAAGCTGCGTTACCACAGAGTGGGTGTGGCGCTTGATGCGCTGCAAACAGACGTGACCGAGCAGACTGTGTTCAAGGTCCGTATCTGATTCTTGCAATTACCGGCGGGACAGAGCCTCTGTCCCGCCGGTAACTTTTTCTAAGAAACTGAGAAAAACCGCCGGAGAAGCTCAAGGCTTCTCCGGCGGTTTTTTTACCGTGGTTGGAAATATTCGGCCGTACATTCCGCAAGCCTTGGCTTCAAGCATCGCATAAAATCGGCTGCAAGCGAACGGGATGCTTAGCAGGGAAGGAGCTGGCCGTGAGACAAAGGCGGGAAGGACTCCCGCCGGAGATTACTCAGGCTTCCGGCTTGGCCAAAGGCTTTGCTGCTCCGGATGATGACAGCGAGGGGAACTCCTGCTTCAGGCCCTTCATCAGAGAGGGAATCGCCGCCAGCATGATGAAGGTGAACGGGAATGCAGCCACAATGGAGAGAATTTGGAGCATATTGAGACCGTCGTCGCTGGCCATCATCATAACGGCGGCCAAAGCGGCCATCAAAATACCCCAGATCATCTTGCTCTTGTTGGAGGGGTTCAAAGTGCCCTCCTCGCTGTACATGCCAAGAACATAGGTTGCGGAGTTTGCGGAAGTGATGAAGAAGGTACAGATCAGCACGAAAATGACAACGGAGACAGGCACACCCAGAGGATACTGCTTGAGAATGGTAAAGAGGGCGGTGGAGGTGGAGGCGACCGCCAGCTTTGCAGTCTCAAGGTCCACATGAAGGCCCAGGGTTCCAAATACGGAGAACCAGATCACGGAGAAACCGGCGGGCAGCAACATAACGCCGCGGACAAACTCGCCGATGGTGCGCCCGCGGGAAATCCGGGCGATAAACGATCCGGTAAAGGGAGCCCAGGCAATCCACCATGCCCAATAGAAGATGGTCCAACCCTTGTACCAGGACTGGTCGCTAAACGCGCCGACCGCGAAGCTGTACCCGACCAGATTGTTTAAATAAGCGCCAAGGCCTTCCATCATGTTGTTCAGGATGGGAACGGTGGGGCCCACAACAACGAGCACCGCCATGACGCCCAGCGCAATCTTTACATTCAGGTCGGAGACGAAGCTGATGCCTTTATCGATGCCGGTAATTGCGGTGGCAATGTAAACCACTGCCAGGGCAATGATCAGGATCAACTGGATAAGTCTTGTTTCGGGAATTTTAAACAGGAAATTCAAACCGGAGTTGATCTGGAGGACGCCGAGTCCCAGAGAGGTCGCAACGCCGCCGGCGGTGGCAAACAGGGCCAGAACGTCAATTGTTTTGCCGAGCCAGCCGTTTACGCGCTCCTCTCCCAGCAGGGGGATAAAGACGGAACTGATCAGGGCGGGCTTGCCCTTGCGGAACTGCATGAAAGCCAGCGCCATTGCCAGCACGGCATAGTTCGCCCAGGGATGAATGCCCCAGTGCAAAAATGCCTTGGAAAAAGCGAACTTCATCGCCTCTCCGCTGCCGGGAGTGATCCCTTCAATCGGATAGATAAAGAAATTCAGGGGTTCCGCGACGCCCCAGAATACAAGGCCCACGCCCATGCCTGCCGAGAAAAGCATGGAAAACCAAGCCATGTTGCTGTACTCGGGCCGGGAGTCGTCCGGTCCGAACCGCACATTCTTGTACTTGCTGAAAAAGCCAATCCAGATACAAAAGAGAACGAACACGCTCATTGCGAAGCAGTATAGCCAGGCGAAGTTTGTTGTCAGGAAGTTCATGCTGCCATTGGCGGCAGCGGTGAAAGAGCCAGGTTGTATAATGCCCCAGAGGCAAATGAACAAGGTTAACGCGACAGAAATCAAAAAGACAAGATTAGGCCGTTTCTCTTTCATAGTATTCCTCCCACTTGCTCAATTTGCATACTTTCAATCCCGCTGCGCAAGTCCCCACAAACACAGATGGACGAAAGTCTGCTAAAAATGGTATGGCAAGAAAATGGAAAGGATAACTTTAACGATATTATATCAAACTATATTGATAAGATCAATAAAAATATTTCGACATTTCGGCCTCCGCTATGGGGCGACTCTATTTCATTAACGCCGTAAGTTCCGTGTGTGATAGCGGAGCAGGTCGGCTCCTTGCACCGTGTCCGGGGCGCTATCTGCAAGTATTGCAGCAGGGCGCACAGACTGAAATTTCAGCCTGTGCGCCCTGCTGCGTTTGTGATGGCGGAAAACCCGACTCATCGCTTTTATACGTACCCCGCCACTCCGGCTAAGTGATATTACCGGGGTTGTTCCCGCCATTTAAGGCATATGTGCAGTGGGTGGTTGCACGCGCAAAGCTGCCCCTGCCGGTGAAGACGACGAGCTGCACGGAACTGGCCAGTTGGACGAAGAAAAACAAGCAGTGGGTCACGGCCGGATATAGGCCAGGGGATATTCTGTTCACGCACCGGGGGGAAGGATGCAGTTCTTATTTTCGTGACCAATTTCGTGTGCATTCTGTAATCTTATATCCAATTTAAACCGTTTAATAGGATATGCATATTTGCCCCGGTTCATCTTCTCCCCCGCCCTCTGCTCCAGTTCCTCGCGGTCGTGGTTGGCTTCCAGCAGATACAGGTAGTAGTCCTTTGCGGTCACGCCGTCCATCGTCCCCGTCCCTGTGCGTCAGCAGAATCAGCTGCAGGGCCTTTGAGAATGCTTGGAACTGCTTGAACGGAACACCGCAATCAACCAGAACCCATTTGCTATGCCAGCTTCCAGCCCACAGCCTCCTGGCGCAGACCGATAAAGTCGGCGTACAAACCAGTTTGCTCCAACAGTTCTGCATGGGTGCCGCGCTGTGCGATATGACCGCCGTCCAGTACCAGAATCTGGTCGGCATCTTTTACGGTTTTCAGCCGGTGTGCAATCATTATGATGGTTTTGTCGTGCGTCAGCGCATGGATGGCTGTCTGAAGTTCCGCCTCGTTCTCTGGGTCCACGCTTGCCGTGGCCTCGTCCAGAATAATAATCGGCGCGTCCTTGATAATCGCCCGCGCAATGGAGATGCGCTGCTTTTCTCCGCCGGAGAGCGTGCCCCCTCCCTCTCCCAGCACCGTGTCATAGCCATCTGGCAGCGCGGTGATAAAATCGTGACAGCAGGCTTGCTTAGCGGCATCCATCACCTGTTCGTGTGTGGCGGAGGGTCTGCCGAATTTGATATTGTTCTCAATCGTGTCATTGAACAAATAGACATTCTGGAATACCATAGAGATATTTTTCATCAGGCTGTCCAGCTTGTATTCCCGCACATCGTGGCCGCCAACCAGAATTTTTCCGCCATCCACATCCCAGAAACGGGCAATCAAATTGCATAGCGTGGTCTTGCCGCCGCCAGAGGGACCGACCACGGCAGTGGTGGTTTTTTTCGGAATTGTAAAGCTGATGCCGTCCAAGATCGTGCGGTCACCGTAAGCAAAGTGAACATCCTGAAATTCGACAGTGGCATGGGAGGACGCGATCTCCTGTCCGTCAATATCCATGGTGGGCGTATTGTCAATGGAGTTGGCTTTGTCCATGGCGGCGCCCAGCATTTGGAGTTGATCTGACATATTTCCGGCACTTTCCAACTCTGCGTAAATCAAGAAAGAAGCAATCAGCATCAGCAGGCAGCGGGACAGAGGCAAGGTCCCTCCCGCATAGAAGGCCAGCGCTGCAACAACGATTGCCACACTGAAAATCCGCACCGTAATTTGGCGAATTCCAGACCAAGGCGTAATCGAGCGCACCAGTGCCAGCGCCTTTTGACAGCTGTCGTCCACAGTATTGTAAACTGCCTGCCCGCTGTCCTTTTCCAGCCCATAGGACTTTACCACACCCATGCCCTGCACATATTCCAGCACTTTCTCTACCAGAGCTTCCTGAATGTACTGGCGGGCAGGGCCGGTTTTGGAGGTGGCATTCTGGGAGAGCTCCGTGACCGCCAGATAGCAGATAATGCCCGCAATGGCGATAAGCCCCAGCCGCCAATCGGCAAAAAGAAGCATCAGGCACAGAGCCAGCGTATTCAGGAATCCGCCGATTACCATGACAAGGCACCGTGCGGCGGTATTTTCCACATCGCCCAGCGTTGTGGTGACCACTGCCGTAATATTGCCGAGACTGTTGTCGTTGAAATATCCCATGGGAATGTATCGCAGGCGGTCACCGATATGTACCCGCTTCTCCGCGGCCATATGGTAGCCCGTATCTGTCTCGGCATTGGTGGAGTAGTAGGCACAGGCAATATGCCCCAGAATAGAAACCAGCATGATGCAGGCAACCGGCCAAACAGACAGCTTCGCTCCGCCCACCACCATATCCATCGCCAGCATCAGGGCCAGAAACTGAAGCGATGCAAACAGTGCGCCCAGAAGGGATACCCCCATTGCTTTTTTCAAAAGCGCCCGCTTGCCTCCCGCAAAGGCAAAAACCTTTTTTAATATGCCAAACATAACTTTCTCTCCTCTCAGGCCGCGTCCCGGGTACCCAGATATGCCTTCCACATTTGTGCGTAAAGCGGGCATGTTTCCAGAAGCTTTTCCTGTTTTCCCTGTGCCGCAATCCGGCCGTTTTCTACCACTGCGATGTTATCCGCACCGGTGATGGTCCCCAGATGATGGGCAATGACGATCAGGGTCTTCCCCTTTGTCAGCGCAGAAATAGCGCGTTGAATCAGCGCTTCGTTTTCCGGATCGATACTGGCGGTAGCCTCATCCAGAATCACAATAGGCGCATCTTTAAGCATGGCGCGGGCAATGGAAATTCGTTGACGCTCCCCGCCGGAAAGATGTCCTCCACCCTCGCCGCAAACAGTGTCGTAGCCGTTCTCCAGCGTGCGAATAAACATATCGCACCCAGCGGCGCTGGCGGCGGCTTCCACTTCTGCGTCCGCTGCATCTGGCTGTCCCATACGAATGTTATCCCGCACCGTCCGGTCAAACAGGTAATTATCCTGCGCCACATAGGCGATCTGCCGATTCAACTGGTCCAGCGGGATACCCTGCAAATCAACGCCCCCTAAGGTGATGGCGCCGCCTGTCACATCCCAGAATCCGGCAATCAGCTTGGCAATCGTGGATTTTCCGGAGCCGGAAGGCCCAACCAGTGCAGTCACCGTGCCGGGGTAGATATCCAGATTGATGTCATGAAGCACGTCTTCCTTCGCGTTACTGTAAGTAAAAGAAACATTTTTCAGTGTTACCCCGCTGCCGCTGAGCTTGGCAGGCTGATGGGGGCGCAAAAGCTCCGGCGACTCCAGAATCCCGGCAATTTCCCCCACATTGGTACCTACGATTGCAAGCTCATCCACAAAGCTCAGGGCGGCAATCATTGGGCCGGTAAGACCAAGGGAGAGAACGATACTCGTGAGGAAATTCGCGGCGCTGAGGCTTCCGTTGTTCCAGAGCAGCAGGCCTGTGGGGAGCACAGAGACCAGAACAGCGGGAAGAATACTCTGCCACGAGGCCATATATTTCTGATTGTCATGCATCCAGTCCACGAAATACCGGGCGTTGTCTTCCACCGCTCCGGCGTATTTTTTGTAGGAACCGGCGCTTTGACTGAAGGCCTTGACCACCTGAATTCCGCCCACATATTCCACAATGGCGTTTGCCATGCGACGGCCGATTTCCACCGCCCCCTTCCAGCGGACGGCATAGGTTTTTGTGCTCTGAGAAACGATCAGCAGGCCGATTGCCGTGGTAACCAGCGAGGCAAGGCCCATCCGCCAGTCCAGCACAAAGATGCTGATGACAAGTGTCAGGGGAACAAGCAGGTTGGAGGTCATCTCCGGAATTAGGTGGGCCAGCGTTGGTTCCATCCCCTCCACTCGGTCCACAATGGTGGTTTTATACTGCCCGGAGGGCGTATTCAAAATGGTTCCCATGGGGACCCTGGAAAGTTTGCTTAACAGGCTCTTCCGCAGATCCCGCAGAGTATGATAGGTGGCGGTATGGGACATGCCGGTAGACAGGCTGGAAAATACCGCTTTTATCAAATATCCTCCCAGCATCAGCCCGCACCAGGGAAGGCATTCCCGCAGCCCGCCGCCGGAGAGCAGCAGCCTGATGATAGCAACAACACACAGATAGGCCAGCATGGTACCTGCTACTCCGATGACAGCCAGTATCACCGAGCCGCAAAACCCTCCGTGGTATGCGTTTGCCCATCCCCATAGCTTGGCAAACGGGGACGGTTCCTTTTTAGTTTTCATAAATCGCATCTCCTTATTTAGTTAGATATCGCTAACTTTATGACGGAAAAACAGGGGCGCTCAGCCCCCTGATATTCCCAAAACCTTAAACCAGCCTGCGGAATAAAAATCCCGCAAGCTTTCCATGTACTCGGCGGCCTTCTCTCTGGGCATATCGTGGCGGATTGTTTCAAACATACCGTTGAATAATGCACCGGAGAGAATGTGAATCAACCCGTCGTCCAGCGCCTGTGCAGGAAGACCATTCGCTCGCATACGGTCGATGAGTTGGTGTCCGGCCTCGGCTTCAATTTCAATCAGTGTGTCGATGTAGTGTTCATATCGGGTGCCGGCAGAACAGCAGGCGATGAGTTTAAACGCATCGAAATGGTCGTAGAGATAGAGCATCATCCAATCTGATTCACGATCTGTAATTTCAGGCATATTTTGAAGCTGTTTGTCCAGCGACTGAGCAGCAAAGGAGCGTTGACGCTCCCGGTAGCGTTCGGCAAATACGTGGGAGGGTTCTTCCACCAATTCCTCAAACAGCGCTTCCTTGTCGGTGTAATACCGGTACAGCGCACCGGTGGTGACTCCGGCTGTGGCAGCGATATCCCGCATATTTGCTTTCAGGAAACCATGGGTCATAAATTCTTTTTTTCCCGCCTTTAATAAGGCGGCGGCAAGTTCCTCGTTGACAGGGCGCATAAAGCCTCCTTAATATAACAATGTTATTTAATAACATTGTTATATTAAATCGACATAAGGCATTTGTCAAGTCATTTAATGGGTGAATAAACCTTTTCATAAAAGAGGTAAAGCTCGAAACATGTACCAGCCCTCAAAATAGGCTTATCGCCGATGGCAATTGTGCTTCGCAAAAAACAACCCCCAATTTTATAAAAAAAGCTTGTAGTATAAAAACACATTGCTATACTGGAATTAACGGTACCGTAAAAATCTAATCTCAAAGGAGATTTTTTATGGAAAATAATTTTACAGTAAAGCAAATCGGCGTAATCTGCGCCGATGAGAATGGAGCTCGCATAAAAATTGCACCTGAATACAAAGATTCACTGGTCGGCTTAGATGGCTTTTCTTATATCAATATTCTTTGGTGGTTTTCCGGCTGTGATAATGAAAAGGACAGAAGCATTTTGTCGGAAGCAAAGCCGTATACAAAAGGCCCGGACACACTGGGGACATTTGCTACGCGTTCACCGCAGCGCCCGAACCCCATTGCCCTATCATGTGCCTATGTCACCTACATTGATGTAAATCATGGTGTTGTGGGGCTTGCCTATATTGATGCGGACGACCAAAGTCCCGTTCTTGACATTAAGCCCTATACGCCAAGCCTTGACCGTGTGGAAGAACCGGGGGTTCCTACGTGGTGCAGGCACTGGCCTAATAATGTAGAGACCAGTGGAGACTTTGACTGGGAATCCGAATTTAACTTCTAATTAAACGGAGGCACAGGGCAGCATATGCTGCCCTGTACCTTCGTTCGCCATATCCCCAAGTCCTTCTCTGTTTCAACCGGACCGGGTAAATAAAAGCCACGTTTGATGATTTAAACCCATACATGACTTTATTGCGTTCTTGTGATAAGCTAAGGGTGGACTGATAGGAGGGGCTGTAATGAAAAAATCAAGAGTGCTGTGGGGTATCGTTTTTTTGCTTGCAATCGTTGCAGGATATATGCGATATTATCCCATCACAAGCGACACCATTGAGGCGCGGCATATCGTTTGGGAAAAGTTTGATGCAAATGCGGAAATTGTCTCAGGCATCGGATTAAACAATCAGGATTTCTACTATTTTGCCGTGGCAGAAGATGAGATTGCTGTCTTAAGAATGAAAAGAGGCCTGTTTAATCGTTTCCGATATGAGGGCATGTCCCACACGGATGCAAACTTTGTAAATGGAGTTGTTAATAGCAAGGGAAATAAATACCTGCTTGTAGGCGGAAGAAACCCAAATCATGAAATTGAGAAAATGACTGTAACTCTTGATAATATTCAGCATGACATAGACCTTGTAAATCCCCGCGATACCTTTTTTGAATACATTCAAGTTGAAAATGAAACGATTGATAATCATGCTTTTTTGGATAATACCACCTTATATAATGCAGACGGAGAAGATATCACCGCTTCTTTTGACACAAGCAGCGGCGGCGTGTGAGTAGTCATGTGATACTGGGGAGGCCGTGTGGCTGCTGAGCCGCCTTTCCGTATTGCCTCCATGCAGTGTATTCCATGAAGTTGACAAATTTTTACGAGAATTAAAGGAGCTGGCAGTTCTTAAATGAAATTCACTTTTTTGTTAAGCCCTTACGAGGAACGGGGCAAATCCCAACTGTTTGATGCACTTAAAAAACTGGCGGAAATGAAAAGCAGAAAAGCTTGCCCCAGAATGTGGGCCGGGATAGACAAGCTGGACGCTATCCCAAAGGTTTCAAAAAGCACCTCCGAAAAACGACGGAAGCGATATAAAGTTTATGGAGCGTTTTTAATCATACTGGGGTTGTTTGCCCTTATTCCGGGTGTTATGGCCCCAAAAGAACTTTTTGCCGTGCTGATTGTTGGCGCGGCGGCTTTTTTGTTAGGGGTGGTCTACCTGTTTCAGCCCCGAATAAATTGCGATCAACGTCTTCAAAAGGAGACGGAAGGGATTTGGTCCGGATATAAGACTCTTGATGAAGGCAAATGCACAACGGTTGTTTTCCAAGACACAGGTATTTGGGAAAATGATCAAATGCTGGTGGCTTTCGGAGACTTATTGCAGGCGGTATTTTGTCAGGATGTGATTTTGCTTAACTGGGAAAAGGGCTTCATTCTTCTCCAAAAGAAAGACTTGCAGAATGCGGACGCAGATCAGTTTCTGGAATTTATGAAAGGCCATCCAACCCTTGAAATTTATTGTTTGGAAAGCACTACTTAATCCCAAACGACGGCGTATTTCTTTTGACCCGATAATACAGAATATAAATCCGAAGCTGTCCCGGTTGGGGGCAGCTTCGGATTCTTTCTTTCATATAAACGGCGTGTATTCGCTGTGCGCCACGAAAAGGAAGAACACCTGACATCCGCGTGCTGAGACACAGGAGTCTCCGGACCTAAAGTCGAGCTTACACCGTGTGTTCATCACCGTGGTACAGACTGGTGCGGTTGCGGCCTCTGCTTTTGGAGAGATACATCGCCGCGTCCGCCTGATTCAGCAGCTCCTCCAGCGTTTGCCTGCGGTTGGCAGGACAGTGGGCCACGCCGATGCTGATGGTTACGCGGAGAATTTTGTCCTGAAAAGCAATCTTCATCTCATCAATGGTTCGACGAAGCGTTTCCGCCGTCTCCACCGCCTGCTGAGAGGACAGGTCCTCCAGCAGCACGGCAAATTCCTCCCCTCCGTAGCGCCCCACCAGATCGTTTTTACGAAAATGCGTCCGCGCGGCCTGCGCAATGGCCTTCAGCACCGCGTCGCCGCAGGGATGGCCATAGGTGTCGTTTATCTGTTTAAAATGGTCCACGTCAATCATCAAAAGCGCCAGTGCCTGCTGTCCCCCGTCTCCTGTCAGCGTCTGTCTGGCAAGATCAAAAAACGTGCCCCGGTTATATACTCCGGTCAGCGCGTCCATGGTGGCCTGACGGTGCAGGTCCTCCAGCAGATGACTTTCCACGGTCACATCCCGAAAGACAATGCAAATGCCGCTGTTTTTTGTGCCCTGAAAAACCGGATTCGCGGTGATTTTATAGCGCCGGGCCTCCCCGTCTTTCCAAATCAGCGTCTCGCCCTGCGGCTTAAAACCCTCCACGCTCTCAAGGGATTCGCCGGTCACCATGCGGGAGAGCTGTGGAAACAGCCGCCTTGCCGACTGGTTCGCGTCCAAAAGGTGAAAGTCGGCGTCGCACACGATAAAGGCGTCCTCCAGCCCGTCAATCACCTGCACCCGGGCCAGCGGAAGCACGTTCAGAAGGTTTTGCGTCAGGGCGGAATAAAGAAATACCGCCAAGGCGGAGACATAGGCGACGGGCGTAAAATCATAGCTTTCGTTGCCGCCGATAAAGATAAAGAAAAAGTTGGACGCCAGCGGAACCAGCCAGCCCAGCAGTAGAATAAAACTCTGTCGCCGCTGGGCCTTGCTGCCGGTTCGGATGTGGCTGATGATGAGAAACAGGCCCAGAGCAATGCAGATGTAATTCAGGAGTATCCCAAGGAGATAGGCAATGCCGTCGGTATGCTGAATGCTGGAAATTTGCCCGTTGGTGCTGTACCAAATATCGCCGTAATGCAGCCGCACCAGAGGATACAACTGCAAAGACACCATAGACACAGCCGGAATTGCAAAAATCAGGGCATGCTGTCGCGCGGAAAATCGCTTTTTTCCGTAAAAGTCTCTAAAAAACAGATAGGCCAGCGGCACCAGAAGCGGCGCGCCCAGATACTGAACCCGAACCCCGTAAAAAGCGGTTTCCAGCGTAGGAGCGGTAATCTCCAGCAAGTTGCCAAACGAAAAAAAGAGATCGGCGACAGAAAGCAGGATTAAGTAGAGGGATTTTTCAACGGTGTGGTTGGTAATGGTAAATACCGCCATAAAGACGGCAATTACCACGGACAGGGCCACCGCTAGAATAAATATGTTTGGCATGAGAAGATCCTCCTCGTATCGCTTCGCGTTGCGGGCGGCTGCTGCATGGAACCGCCGCAGGGAGAATCTATCATATCATATTGATCGTCATTTTTCTATAAAACGCATAAAACAGACATATTTCACTGAAATTCTTTCAATGCTTTAACGCTTGATACCGCTGCCCCGTTAACCATCCGTTAAAAATCATTACGGCATTCGCAGAATTTCTTCCAGCTTTTTCGCGGCCAGACTCAGCGGCTGGCGGGAATCCTTAATCATGCAGATAAATCGTTCCGGAATGGTTTCCAGCAGCGAAATCCGAAAAATTTCGCGGCGCGAAAGCGCGTCCGCCGCAATCTCCTCCGGCAGAAACCCAAGCCCCATATTTCCTTTTATCATTGGGAGAAGCTGCACCGTATTGGCGGCCTCAATATCAGGATGGAGCGCAAGGCCATGCCTTTGAAAAAAGCGGCTGTAAAACTCAAAGGTTTTTGTTTCCACAGCCATGCTGACCATGGGAAGATCTGCGACCTCCTTTAAACTCATCTGTTTTTCGGACAGATACGCAAACTTCGGCCCGCCCACCAGAATCTCACGGAAGGACTTGAGGGGAATCTCCGTGAGATGCTTCTTCGCGCCTGTGGGCGTGGTAACCACAGCCAAGTTCAAAATGCCCTCCTCCAGCGATTTCACGGCTTGAGGCGTGGAATAATTGGAGATATGGATGTGAAAGCCGGGATAGACCTGATGAAAGCGGCTGAGCTTTGAGAGAAGGACGCTTTGCAGCGCGGTTTCGTTGGCGCCGATAAACACTGTCCCGCTTTGCATCCCTGTGTAGCTGGCCAGCTCCGCCTCCCCCAGTTGCAGTTGCTCGTAGGCCGGAGCCACATGGGAAAACAGCTTTTCCCCCTCTGTGGTAAGCACAATTCCCCGGTTTGATCGAATCATCAGCCGGCAGCCCAGCTCCTCTTCCAGATTGTTCATGCAGCGCGTGACGTTGGGCTGGCTGCTCATCAGGACCTTGGCCGCCTGCGTGAAATTTTTATATTTTGCAACAAAATAAAAAATCCGGTAATACTCATAATTGACTGCGATAATAATGCCTCCTCTGTGGGGCGCAAAGCTTGGTGCGCCGCCCCTTTCACTATAATAATTTGTTATAGTGAAAATTGCAAATATGCATTTTACATTCTTCAACAAGTTCATTATAATGTAGCAACCCAATGAAAACAACAGCGCGTCCGTTAAGAAAATGCCGCAGTGGGGCGGGTGCGGTATCATCTGGCAGCCGGAGAGAATCGGATCGTTTGACGGAAGGCTGCGCCGGAGGTCCGGAAAACTGAAGGTATGAGATCGTGCTGTCCGCCGTTTGCCGGATACTGTCCGACAGGCGGCGAACCAGCTTTTCTGGCTGAAAATCTATCCCCACCGCGATTGGCGGGCAAAGGCGGGATTCACTGGGTCGGGAGGTGATAATCGTATGTCAAATATTCAGGAGACCATGATGTCCGGAATGAAAAACCAAACCGCGTTTACCATCCCGGTTTTGGGAGGAATCCCGATTTCCGAGGCGGTTTTAACCAGTTGGATTTTGATGGGTTTGATTATGGGTCTGGTTTTTCTGCTGACGCGGAAGCTAAAGCCCGATCAGCCGGGGCGCGCACAGGCGTTTTTGGAGATGTGCGTCGGCGCGCTCAATGGGTTTGCGAAGGACAGCATTGGGCCTCGCTGGCGATCCTTTGCGCCATGGTTGGGAACGGTTGCCGTGTACATTGCCGCCGCCAACCTCAGCGGGCTGCTGGGTCTGGTGCCGCCAACCAAGGATGTCAGCGTCACGGCGGGGCTGGCGCTGACCAGCGTGTGCCTGATTTACGGCAGCTCGTTTCGTTTTCTGGGCCTGCGGGGCGGCCTGCGCAAGTTTGCTGAGCCTATGCCCCTGCTGATTCCCATTAACATTATGGAAATTGCCATTCGCCCGCTGTCGCTTTGTATGCGGCTGTTTGGAAACGTGCTGGGCTCTTTCGTAATCATGGAGCTGATCAAGGCGCTGGTTCCGGTGGGAGTTCCGGTGGTCTTCAGTCTGTATTTCGATATCTTTGACGGATTGATTCAGACCATCGTTTTTGTATTTCTGACCGCGCTGTTCACAGGGGAAAGCCTTCAGGAAGAGTAACCGTTTCACATTGATTTATTTAATTATTAACAGGAGGAACTAATTATGTCTGTCGCAATTGGTGCTGCTATTGCAGTTTTAACAGGAATCGGAGCCGGAATTGGAATCGGCTTTGCCACCGGCAAGGCCACCGAGGCCATTGCCCGCCAGCCGGAGGCCGCAAGCCAAATCCGCAGCAACCTGCTGCTGGGCTGTGCGCTGGCCGAAGCCACCGCCATTTATGGCTTTGTCATCGGGCTTGTCGTAATCTTTGCGGGATAAGGGGCGATTTTTGTGCTCAATTTCAGTCCCTACACAATTTTATTTACCGTCATCAACCTTCTGGTGCTTTGGCTGTTTCTGAGGCACTTCCTGTTTGAGAAGGTAACCGGCATTTTAGACAGCCGGGCGCAGGCCATCCAAAAGGACCGGGAGGATGCCGCGGGTGAAAAAAAGCTGGCCGGGCAACTGCATGACCAGTATGAACAGAAACTGGCCCAGACCCGGCAGGAGAGCGAGACGCTTCTTGCTCAGTCCAGAGCGCAGGCGCAAAAAGAGTATGACGCAACGCTGGACAGCGCCCGGACCGACGCGCAAAAGCTGATGGAGACCACCCGCCGCCAGCTTCAGGCCGAGCGGGAAAGCATGCTTCGCGGTGTGCGCAAGGAGGTTGCCCAGCTTGCGCTTTTGGCGGCGGCCAAGGTGGCGCAGAGCGAGCTGGACCGGAAAAACGATCTGGCTTTGGTGGACTCTTTTTTGTCCGAGTCGGGTGATCCGTCATGAGTGAGCTTGCCCGCCGCTATGCCGCGGCCTGCTTTGACTTAGGGGTGGACAGGGAGCGCTTTGTCCGCGCCATCCGTCTGATTGGGGACACTCCGCCGCTGCGCCGCGTGCTGGAGGACCCCACCGTTGACCGCATGGAGAAAGAACGGGTGCTGGAGCGGTTGGACGTTCTGAAGGAAGACCCTCGACTTTTAAATTTTTACAGGCTGCTGGCGCGCAAAAACCGGATGGCGCTGCTGCCCGAGATTGCCGAGGCGTTTCACACGCTGGAGCTGGAGGCGCGCAATACGGCGGCGTGCCGGATGCGCTGTGTCCATATCCCGGACGAGGCGCAGTTGGACGGACTTCGGAAGCGGCTGTGCGCCCTGCATCACAAAGACGCGGTGGAACTGGAAATCAAGACGGACCCCGGCCTTTTGGGCGGGTTTGTTCTGGAGATCGACGGATTTACCTATGATTACAGCGTCCGCGGCCAGCTCCGGGATATGGAGAGGCAACTGCAAGAGAGGCGAATGATATGAAAAATGAAGCGGATGAGATTGTCTCCGTCCTGCGGGAGGAAATTTCAAATTACGATAACAAGACCCTGCGCAGCGAAACCGGCACGGTTTTAAACGTGGGTGACGGCATTGCCACAGTTTATGGGCTGGATAACGCGGTGTACGGCGAGCTGCTGGAGTTTGAAACCGGCGTGCGGGGCATGGTGATGAATCTGGAGCGGGACAGCGTTGGCTGCGTGCTGCTGGGGCCTGAGGAGAATCTGGGCGAGGGTGCGACGGTTCGCCGCACCGGACGGACCACGGATGTGCCCGTGGGCGACGGGCTGCTGGGCCGCGTGGTGGACGCGCTGGGCGCGCCCATCGACGGAAGAGGCCCTGTGGAAACCACGGAGACCCGCCCCGTTGAGCATGAGGCCAGCGGCGTTGTGACCCGGGAAGAAGTCAATGTGCCCATGCAGACGGGCATTCTGGCCATCGACGCCATGGTCCCCATCGGCCGGGGCCAGCGGGAGCTGATCATCGGGGACCGCCAGACCGGAAAGACCGCCATCGCCGTGGACACGATCATCAACCAGAAGGGGCAGGACATGATCTGCATCTACGTGGCCATCGGACAAAAGGCGTCCAGCGTGGCCCAGGTGCGGGATACGTTGGAAAAATACGGAGCAATGGACTATTCCATCATTATCTCCGCCACCGCCAGCGAACCAGCCCCGCTGCAATATATTGCCCCCTATACCGGCGCCGCCGTGGGTGAATATTTCATGAGCCGGGGCAAAGACGTGCTGATTGTCTATGACGATCTTTCCAAGCACGCCGTGGCCTACCGCACGCTGTCGCTTTTATTGAAACGGTCTCCGGGACGGGAAGCCTATCCCGGCGATGTGTTTTATCTTCACTCCCGTCTGCTGGAGCGGGCCTGCCGTCTGACAAAGAAATACGGCGGCGGGTCTATGACGGCGCTGCCCATCATTGAGACGCAGGCGGGCGATGTGTCGGCCTATATTCCCACCAACGTCATTTCCATTACCGACGGACAGATTTATCTGGAGTCAAACCTATTTTTCTCCGGGCAGAGGCCGGCCGTCAATGTGGGTCTGTCCGTGTCCCGCGTGGGAGGCTCGGCCCAGACCAAGGCCATCAAAAAAGCCGCAGGCACGCTGCGGATTGATCTGGCCCGTTTCCGGGAGCTGGAGGTATTCAATCAGTTTGCCTCTGATCTGGACGCATCTACCCAAAAGCTTCTTGATCACGGCAAGCTTATGATGGAGCTGCTCAAGCAGCCCCTTTATCATCCCATCCCGATGTACCGTCAGGCGGTGATTCTCTATACGGCCACGGGCGGTCTGCTGGACGACGTTCCCCAGAGCAAGGTCTCAGTGTTTGTCCGCGGGTTTGTGGACGAACTGGAGTCTTCGCATGCCGAGGTGACAGAGGAAATTCAAAAAACCGGCGTGATTTCCGACGCGGCGGCAGAGACTATCCGCGCCGAGCTTGCGGCGTATAAAGTGCGCACCGGGGCCGTGCCTGCGGAAAAAGAGGGGCGGTGACGCCCAATGGCAAGTATGCAGGAGATTCGTTCCCATATCCGCAGTGTGCAGGAAACCCGGAAAATCACCAACGCGATGTACCTGATTTCCTCAAACAATCTGCGAAAAGCGCGCAAACAGTTAAACGACGTGAAGCCGTACTTTGACCGGATTGAGAGAACCATCACCGATATTCTTCATCGCTCGCCTGAGTTGACGCACCCTTATCTGGACCCGGCATTTCGGGCGGAGCGTTCTCAGGGTACCGTGGCCTACGTGATTATTACCGGCGATAAGGGTCTGGCAGGCGCTTACAATCACAATGTACTCAAGCTGGCGGAGGCGGCGGTGGCCAAAACGCCCGACTGCCGGATATTTGTGGTGGGACAGGTGGGCCTTTCCTGGTTTCGGGAACGGAAGATTCCGGTGCAGGAGTTTCCGTTTTCCACCCAGAATCCCAATATGCACCGGGCGCGGGAAATTGGGACCTTTTTGACGCAGGAATACCGGCTGGGAAGGCTGGACGCGCTGTACGCTGTTTACACGGAAATGGTGACTTCCATGACGCTGGAGGCGCGAATGGTGCAGTTGCTTCCCCTCAGCCGGGATACCTTTCCATGGAAGCCCGACGATCAGTCCCAATATGTGCATTCGATGACCTACGTGCCGTCTGAGACGGCAGTGCTAACCACACTGGTCCCCCGCTATGTCAACGGCATGCTTTTCAGCCTGCTGGTGGAATCCTTCTGCTCGGAGCAGCAGGCGCGGATGACCGCCATGGACAACTCCACGAAAAACGCCGCGGATTTAATCCGGCAGTTGAATCTGCAATATAACCGCGCCCGTCAGGCCGCCATTACGCAGGAGATTACCGAGGTGGTGGGCGGTGCGCAGGCCAGCAGCCAATGAGCGCGGGCCGTTTTGTAACAAGTTCGGAAAGAGTGATTTTATGTCTGAAAACAAGGGAACCGTCGTTCAGGTTATGGGGCCTGTGGTGGATGTGGAGTTTCCCGCAGGGAAGCTTCCGTCTATCAAGGATGCCCTTGAAGTCCGCCTGAATGGCCAAAAGGCCGTGATGGAGGCGGCCCAGCACATGGGCGGCAACACAGTTCGATGCATCATGCTCTCCCCTTCCGAGGGGCTGGGCAGAGGCGCGGAGGTGGTTGCCGCAGGAGGCCCCATTTCCGTCCCCGTTGGGAAAGAGGTGCTGGGCCGGATGTTCAACGTGCTGGGCGATCCCATTGACGAGAAGGGGGATGTCAGCGCCTCCGAAAAATGGTCCATTCACCGCCAGCCCCCCAAATTCGAGGATCAAAGCCCCGTGGTGCACATACAGGAGACGGGCATCAAGGTGATTGACCTGCTGGCGCCGTATGCCAAGGGCGGCAAAATCGGCCTGTTCGGCGGCGCGGGCGTGGGAAAAACCGTGCTGATTCAAGAGCTGATTCACAACATCGCCACAGAGCACGGAGGCTATTCCGTGTTCACCGGCGTGGGCGAGCGCACCCGGGAGGGCAGCGATTTGTGGCACGAGATGGCAAATTCCGGGGTCCTGTCCAAGACGGCCCTGGTATTCGGGCAGATGAACGAGCCGCCCGGAGCCAGAATGCGCGTGGCGCTGACGGGACTGACCATGGCGGAGTATTTCCGCGACCATGAAAAGCAAAATGTGCTGCTGTTTATCGACAATATCTTCCGGTATATTCAGGCGGGCAGCGAGGTGTCTTCTCTCATGGGGCGGATGCCCTCCGCCGTGGGCTATCAGCCCACGCTTGCCAATGAGATGGGCATGCTGCAAGAGCGGATTACCTCCACGAAAGACGGGGCCATTACCTCCGTGCAGGCGGTCTATGTCCCCGCCGACGACCTGACGGACCCCGCCCCCGCCACCACATTTGCCCATCTGGATGCCACCACGGTACTCTCCCGCAAAATCGTGGAAATGGGCATTTACCCTGCGGTGGACCCGCTGGAATCCACCTCCCGCATTCTGGAGCCGGACATTGTGGGCCAGCGCCATTACAATGCCGCCCGGGCGGTGCAGGAGCTTTTGCAGCGATACAGCGAGCTGCAGGATATCATTGCCATTCTCGGCATGGAAGAGCTGTCCGAGGCCGACCGGCTGACTGTGGAGCGCGCCCGGAAGGTGCAGCAGTTTCTCTCTCAGCCGTTCTCCGTGGCGGAGAATTTTACCGGCCTGAAGGGCCGCTATGTCAAGCTGGAGGATACGCTGCGCAGCTTCGAGTCGATTTTGGGCGGCGAGACAGACCGCTTTCCCGAGGCGGCGTTCAGCATGACGGGCACAGTGGACGAGGTGGCCGAAAAGGCGAAGGCGCTGGGCGTTTCGTAAGCGGCGGGAGCGTTCGTGAGAAAGGGCAGATGAATCATGGAAAAAACCTTTTATCTGGAGATCGTTACTGTTGACCGCCAGTTTTATACCGGGGAAGCGCAGGCGTTGATACTGCCCATTCAGGATGGGCAATACGGAATTCTTCCCGGGCATGAGGCCACGGTGGTGGCCGTGGAGCCCGGCGAGGTGCGCTATCAGGCGGAGGGTGTCTGGTATCCCGCCGTTGTGAGCGGCGGCTTCGCCGAGATTACGCCGGACTATGTGATTATGCTGGTGGCGTCTGCGGAGCATCCGAAGGAGATTGATTTCAAGCGCGCGGAGGAAGCCCGGCAGCGGGCCGAGGAACGCCTGCGCCACAAGCAGAGTATCGCGGAGTATTATAATTCCAAGGCCGCTCTGGCACGGGCAATGGCACGACTGAAGACACGGGGCCGCCGGTAAAAATCAAATTCCCGAAGCCCTCCGGTGTATTATACCGGGGGGCTTCGGAGCTGTTTTGACATAAGCCGGGGATACCCAGCAATCACGCGCTGGAAATTGAATCTTTATAGTGCGCGGACATAGGAATGTGGACGCAAAGGAACTTCTACATAACTTCTACAAACTTGCGTGCTACTGTGAATCCATAAGATTTGATAAGGAGGAACGGATATATGAAACTTTGGGAAAATTTGAAAAAGGCCTTTCAGAATTATCTGAACCGGATGGCAAAATCGAATCAGCAGCTATTTGGCAATTCAACACCCGATTGCTGCAAATTAAACCGTCAGAATAATAATCGTCATCACAATTGATTCTGCCCATCGCGGACTATGCAAGCACCTCCGGGGCGCTCCCCTTCTCATGATGCCAAATGCCTGATGACTGTTTGGGTGTTGATATTTTGTGGGGGCAGCCCCGTGCGTTATATCGCAGTACACAAAGTCACCGGGCTGACGGTGGCCCCAGTCATGTATGAAAGGCACGCTTTCTTAAGGAATGTGCTTCATAGGAATATGATGTGAACCTCTATGGCAAACAAGTACGGAAAGCACAGCGCATACGAAAAAAGCAACCGCACAGGATTCTCTCCTGTGTGGTTGCTTTTTTCATCTCTTAATTCTTTGTTGTTGCGATTCAACCAGCACATACACCGACGCCTGAAACACACTATCCTTTTCCTCGAACTGCGCGCTGTCGCCGTGTTTTTTTGCCACGGCAATCACAGACGCAAGCCCAATGCCCTCGCCCTCCCGCTTGGAGGACAGGAATATACCGTCGTTTCGGCGCAGAGTTCCGTCAAAGCTGTTGTCCACCGCAAGAGTGAGAACCCCATGCTCCAGTTGGCTCCTCACACGGACAAGTCGACTGTCTCCGGTCATACGGGCACAGGCCTCGGCGGCGTTTTCCATAAGATCGCCGACAATGACGCACAAATCGCTTTCCAGCGCGGCGGACAGCTCCGCCAGAACCGCAAGCCGCACTGAAACCTCGAAACCGGTTTGCCTTGCCATATCCGCATAATGGGAAGCCACGGCATTGACCGCATAGTTTTCACACAGAGGAGGCTCTCTGCCGGAGGGCAGCTTCTCCGTTAGGGCTTGCAGATAGCGCCCCAGCCTCTCTCGGTCGTTCTGCTCATACAGATCCCGCAGAACCGTAAGCTGATGGCGCAGGTCATACCGCTGGGCTTTCACCAGCGCATCGTTCTCCGCTACTTTCTGGAACTGCATCCGTTGGAGGGCAAGCTGACGGTTCACCGCCTCCATCTGATATTCCAGCCGCTTTCACTATATCACCTCATTTTTATATATAAAATTTTACCAAAGACGGAGGAGATGCATATTGCATGTGAACCCACAAGTGTAATAGAACTCATACCAATAAGGTTGAAAAGACAAAACTTAAAGACTCTCAAAAATAAACAAGCCCACAGAAAAACATCTGCGGACTTGCTCGATCCTCTATTGTCGAATTTGATTCGTGTATTGCCTCGTTTCCGTAAAATGTCACAGTTTATCCGAAACCATGACGGACGTTTTAGACAAAAATCTACAATTTTCATTATATACCCCTTGTATTTGCTTGTCAATCAAACACCATTTTTTTATAGGAAAG
>NZ_DALZOY010000026.1:0-11134 GCF_032018205.1 Oscillibacter sp.
TTGGCGGAAGATGCAAGGGACCTCATCGGATATCTGCTGAATGCGCAGGCGGCACATTGGCAGACAATGTGGATGATGTTGCCCGAAGCGCGGGGCTGACACGCACGCAAATTGATGATATAATTAAGATGGTCAGCGGGCAGCGTCCAGCGCCCGCCGCCCGCCGCTTATCTTACAAAGGAATATATTGACCATCATCTATCCCGGTTTAAAAGCGAGGTGACCAAAATACAGGCATCCTTAAAGTACGATACGATCGGTCCGCCGGAAGGAACATATGTTATGCCCACATCAGTAGTTGATGACTTGCTTAAAAAAGCCAATGGAGACGTCAAGCTCTTAGAGGATTTTCTGGGACTTGAAAGAGGAACGTTGGGAGACACTCCAGTGCGAATTGATATTGCAAAGCCTCAAGGTTTGCGGATGCCCATCGGAAATGAGCGTGGTGCCAATGAGAATTGGCTGCCCGGTGGGTATACGACGCGCGGGGTTCCAGAGGCTGTGATTGATCAGGTGCAACCGGGTAATTATACGGTGATGCCCATCAAATAAAAGGAGGATATATTGATGGTTATTTTTGATGAACGCGGTGTAAGGATTTTCTTAAGAGACGGCAAATACTTTATGGAAAGTGATATGGGACACTTTGCCGAAGAATACGTGGAAATTGAGATTTCCAAAGAGGATGCGGAGAAGGTCATGGAGGATGTGATGTATTCCTCGCACATTGCTCTTAACTGGAGAAATAAAAAACGCGGGCTGCTTTAAGACGACATTGGATAAAAACCTCTTGTTGATTGCCTGTAAACCATTAATATGACTGGCTTTTTCCAAACCCTATAATTACACTCGGACCATCGAAAAGACCGTCGACTTTTGTCGACGGTCTTTTGTTATGCCTGCAGTCATGCGGATTTGCGGACTTTCAATTCGGTATAAGTCCTATGATTATACTCGAAAGCAAAATTAAGTGACAATATCTTCCTACAATGCTACAATTCAATTAAAATACAAAGACAATATCATAGGCCAACAAGGAGGTTAACGATTGTGGATTGGAGCCGCTTGCTAAATGAGGAAAGATTGAAACCAGATCGATACCCCGAACCCAAGGAATGGGGAAAATATAATATTAGCGAGTTTGAAAAAGATTATAAGAAGGTCGTCGCCAATTCAGGTTTCCGGCGGTTTCAAGACAAAACGCAAGTATTCCCCCTAGATAAAAGCGATTTTGTTCGTACCAGATTGACTCACTCTATGGGGTGTCACCTCTTTCCTTTAATTTCTAATTTAATGGAGCTATTAAATCCATCTTCATCTACGACAATATAGTTTCCAGCAGGTGGTAATTCAAACGTTTCGAAATATTCACCTGCGCATTCTGTCAGTGATTGCAGGGCTTCTGACCCGGACATAACCCCTTTCTTTGCTGATATTGAAATTATCGGCCTTTTTGCCCTTGCCTGAGGAACACACCGGCTGTTTTTCGTTCTTTACGCTTGGAAGCTGTTTGTGGTGGATTTGTCAGCATCACAATTATGATTGTGAGCAAAAGCATGACAGCCAAGGACAACATGGACAAAGTGAGGTTTCCGGGTTCGGAAGGCCGAATGCAGAAAAAGCAAGGGTGGAAACCGATCCATGTCGGTCTCCGCCCTTGCCTTATTTTATCTATTGCGTCCTTCTCGCGCCGTTTTCATCGACCTCATAGCCGTCCACGGTGGTACTTCTGGCAAGGGAACCATCATCGTAGAAGTAATACCACTTGCCGTCAATCTGGAGCCACTTGCCGGATACCATATTGCCGTAGGTGTCGAAGTAATAGCGTTTGTTGCTGCCGTTTGCGCCAATGTCCCACCAGCCGATCAGCGGGATATTCCCGGAATAGAAGTGCCAGTTTCCAGTATCGTCCTTAACCCAGCCGGTTTTCAGAACGCCGGTGGTTTCAAAGAAATACTTTACGCCGTCAATGGTCTGTGTACCGGTAACGGCTTTGCCGTCCTTGTAGTACAGGTACTGTCCGGCATCGTTTTTCGCCCAGCCCTGCGCGGTGGTGGGGTCAATGGTCAGCTTGATATAGCGGTGAAGCATGGAACTGACCTCCGCACGGGTGGCACTGGATTTTGGATTGAACTTGTTATTTGTGCCGCCCATCATAATGCCAGCCTGCTGCATGGCGGTCACTGCTGTTTTGTAGGTGCTGCCGATGCCGGAAGCATCCGCATAGGTCGCTGCGGTACGGGTCACGGGAAGGGTGTAGCCGGTGGCCTTGGCGTAGTTTGCAAAAATCACCGCAATCTCTTCACGGGCGATTGCCCGGTCGGGTGCAAACTGACTATTGCCGATGCCCTGCACGATGCCTTTCTTGTACGCCCATTCGATATACGGACGGAACGCACTGTCCGCTTTCACATCGGTGAAGCTGTTGCTGGTGTACGCCTTGGTATCCACATTTGCCAGTCTGCCGAGGGCCGTCACCAGCATTCCTCTTGTCATAGCGGTGTCGGGTGCAAAGATGGTTTCCGAGGTGCCGGAGAGTAGCCCTCTGCCGACCACATAGTCAATACTTTCCGATGCCCAATGTTTCGCCGTGTCGGTGAACTTTGCCGATGGCGCTGTATAGCCCACGCCATACACCGAGAAGTGGTCGATAGCGAAGATCACGCTGCCTCTGTTCGCATCGTAGGAGGAATCCGCAATGAGGTTTACCTTGCCGTTTCCATCCACATACACGGCGTAGAAGCCACCCGCTGCCTCGCCCTTTGCAGGGGCGAAGGGGATGAAGAGCGTGGCTGTACCCGTGCCAAGACTGATGATGCTTATTGTTTTGCCGTCCTTCACGGTGGTCAGTGTAATGTCGTAGGCATTGCGAACATTCTCAACCGTCACAGGCTTCACGGTAATGGTTACATTGCTGGTGGACTGTTTTTGCATATCTGCAAGTGCCTTTGCATCAAAAGTGATGGAGATGGGTGCGTCGGTAATTTCAAACCACTTGGCTTTTTCGCCCACCAGCCGGTTCAGGGCGGCACGCTCAAACGTCACGGCCAGCCCGGCGGTCACGGGTACATCCAGCGCAATCCTTACACCCACGCCGTAGGCTGTGCGATTCTGTGCCTTTGCTTCTGCCTGCGCTTTTTCAAGGGCAGATTTCACAAGGCTGTCGGTAATGGTGAAGGTTCTCTGCGCAGTTGTTCCCGACACCTTGCCGGAAACGCTTCCGATGGTGGGGTGGTCCGGCTGGGCGGCCGGGGTGACGATAACAGTCGGTTTGGAATTGTCCCCTGAGGAAGAACCGCCGCCGATATATGACCACTGTGCATACAGCGTAATATCCGTATTCACAGCAGAAATGATGGTCTCTGCGGCATAAAACGTGCCGCCGCTTGCCGCTGTTCTCCAGCCGGCAAAGCTGTGGTTACTTTTGGTAAAGGTGTTTGCCCGAATGGTATACGGAGCGCCGACATTTACAGAATCGGAGGTCATAGAGCCGCTGCCGCCGTTTGCGTGATAGCTGATTATGTGCTGCTGTACTGCCGACACCACCAGTGAACCATTGGTGTATGAAACTGAATAATTCGCACCGGCTCCGCTATTCAGCGTACCCTGTGTCACTGTAATGGGGAAGTTGCCAGCCGTACTGGTGTTTGCCGCGCTATGGGCTGCGGAGGGCTTTGTCGAAAAGACTGCGTCCTCTGTATCACCGCCCACAAAGCCGCTGTAGGTCAGGGTGGGCGTTGGCAAAGCATCACCCACCAAAGCCGCTTTGCTGTCGGCCGTTACAGTGAGGACAGCCTTTTCAATGGTAAAGTCTCTCGTCCCCGTGCCGGTGTAATTGCCCTTACCGGTGACGGTCACGGTCGCCGTGCCCGCGTTGGTGTTGCTCCCATAGCTCACCGTGTAATCCTGATTTTCCGTCAAAGTGTCAGGGCCGAACACCACCGTTACGCCGGGAGTAATGGCGCTGCCGGTGTAGGTATAGGAACCGCCTGTTATGGTAGCGATGGCGTACGTCAGATTTTTTCCGTTTAGGTACAGCCCGGCTTCGCCGTCCTGTGTGCCGCCTGCTTTTTTGAGGGTAGGCAGTTTGCCGTCCGCAATATTCCACACGGTGATATCCCAAGGGGCGGTGTCCCAGTTGAAGGCTGTGGTCCAGAAGGCAGGCTCCACCGCTTGGGCGGCGGTCATGGCTGTGCCATTATTAAGAGAATCGTCGCCGCTTGTGTAGTTCATTCCGCCAAAGGCGTAGTTGTTCCCATTAACCCCGCTAACAACTCCTGCCACACGCCCGACTTCGCTGCTGCCGGTGACAGAGTGGTTCAGTGCAGCGCAGTTTTTCACCGCGCCTGAGTTGCCAACCCCTCCCACCACGCCCCCGACAAAGTTGCTGCCGCTGACGCTGCCCGTGCTGTAGCAGTTTGAGACCGTGCCCGTGTTGTTAACATAGCCCACCACGCCGCCGACATAGTCGCCGCTGCCGCTGACGCTGCCGGTGCTGTAGCAATTCGAGACCCTGCCCGTGGCTTCAATAGAGCCCGTCACGCCGCCGACAGCGTTGCTGCCGCTGACGCTGGCGGTGCTGTAGCAGTGTTCCATCGTTCCGACAACAGAGCCCGCCACGCTGCCGACATAGTCGCCGCTGCCGCTGACGCTGCCGGTGCTGTAGCAGTGTTTCACCGTGCCGAGAACCCCTCCCGCCACGCTGCCGACATAGGTGCCGCTGCCGACATAGTCGCCGCTGCCGCTGACGCTGTCGTCGCCGGTGACGCTGACGCTTGCGCCTACGACACCCAGCCCCTCCACTATGGCGCCGCTGGCAATTATCCCAAACAAGCCCTGAACATCTGCGGTTCGGTTGATAAACAGGCCGGTGATTGTATGGCCATCACCATTAAACTGCCCTTGGAAGGTTATTGCAGAGTTAATCCCAATAGGCACCCAGCCTTCGCCGTCGTTGAAGCCTTGGCCATAACCGGAAAGGTCAATGTTGTTCATCAGCTTATAATGAACGCCGCTGGCGTTATAGGTTTGGTTGTTCTCATTCACCAGCTCCGCCAGCTTGGCAAGCTCCGCCGCTGTGGTGATTTGGAAGGGTGCTATTTCACTGCCCTTGCCTGCAAAGGCATAGCTGTCTGCATTGATATACCCCGGCATGGCAACTGTTTCGCCGAACAGGCCGGGCAGCTTGCCGGTTGCCGTTGCCCAGCCGTTTTGGTTGGTGAACAGGCCGAACAGGTCGCTGCTGGCGTTGATTTGGTCGGCGGTTTTGCCTGTGCCGTCATCGTGATCATTGCCGATCGGTGTGCCGCCCATACCGCTAAAGGCATAGTTGCTCTGCACTTGACCGCCGGAAACCGTGCCCGCCACACGTCCCACACCGTTTTCGCCCTTGACAGAGGGGTTCAGTGCGGCGCAGTTTGCCACCGTGCCTGCGCTGCCTTCAGCATAGCCCGCCACGCCGCCGACGTAGTTGCTGCCGCTGACGCTGCCGGTGCTGTAGCAGTTCGAAACAGTGCCTTTAACCCATCCCACCACGCCGCCGACATGCCTGCCGCCGCTGACGCTGCCTGTGCTGTAGCAGTTCAAGACCGTACCATCGATACGGCCCACTACGCCGCCGACATATATGCTGCCGCTGACGCTTGCGCCCACCATACCCAGCCCCTTCACCATGGCGCCGCCGGCAATCTTCCCAAACAAGCCCTGATCATCTGCGGAGCGGTTGATAAACAGCCCGGTGATTGTATGGCCAGCACCATTAAACTGCCCTTGGAAGGGGTTTGAATTATTCCCGATGGGCACCCAGCCTTCGCCGCCGTCATAGCCTTGGCCGTAGGGGACAAGGTCGATGTCGTTCATCAGCTTGTAGTAAACGGTACTGGCGTTATAGGTTGTATTGCTGTTATCGTTGTTGATGATGTCCGCCAGCTTGGCAAGCTCTGCTGCTGTGGTGATTTCAAAGGCGGTGTTTTCACTGGTACCGTCTCCTGCAAAGGCCTTGCCGGTTGCATTGATATGCCCCGGCATGGGAACTGGTTCGCCGAACAGGCCGGGCAGCTTGCCGGTTTCGGTTTTCCAGATGCTTGTGTCGGCGAACAGGCCGAACAGCGTACCGCTGTCATGGATTTCGGCGGCGGTTTTGCCTGTGCCGTTATCGAAATAAGAGCCTTTGCTTGTGCAGTCCATGCGGTCAAAGGCATAGTTGCTCTGTACTTGACCGCCGACAACATAGCCCGCCACACGGCCGACGTAGTTGCCGCTGCCGCTGCCGGTGACAGAGGGGTTCAGCGCGGCGCAGTGTTCCACCGTGCCTTCAACATAGCCCGCCACGCCGCCGACATCGCTGCCGCCGCTGACGCTGCCGGTGCTGTAGCAGTTCGAGACAGTGTTTCTGCTGTTAACATAGCCCGCCACGCCGCCGACAAAGTTGCCGCCGCCGCTGACGCTGCCAGTGCTGTAGCAGTTCAAGACAGTACCGCTGTCGTTCATCTGTCCCGCCACGCCGCCGACATAGCCGCTGCCGCTGACGCTGCTGGTGCTGTAGCAGTTCGAGACAGTGCCGCTGTCGTTCATCTGTCCTGCCACGCCGCCGACATGGTTGTTACCACTGACGCTGCCGGTGCTGTAGCAGTTCGAGACAGTGCCGGAAACCCATCCCACGACGCCGCCGACATAGATGTTTCCATTGATATTGACGTTTTCCACACCCAGATTTTTTATCTCAGCTTCTTCACCCATGACCAATCCAAACAGACCCACGCGATGAAGATTCGGATTGGCAACGGTCAGGTTTCTCACAACATGACCGCCGCCGTCAAAGGACCCCCTGAAAGGCTTATCACTTCCATTGAACCACGTACCGATGGGCACCCAACCCTTGCCACCGTTATAGCCTTGGCCGTAGTCGGCAAGGTCAATGTCGTTCATCAGTTTTAGGTACACCTTGCCCTGTTCACGGCCAGTGACCATCACCTCCAGCTTGCCTGCGTTGGTCAGGGCGGCAACCTCTGCAAGCTGGGCAGCGTTGGTGAGCTCTAAGGGACTTCCCTCCGTTCCCGCACCCGCCATGCGGAACAGCACGAAAGGCGTACGCACAAAGGCGATGGTCGGCGCACGAACGCCCTCGGCAAGCGCATAGCCCTCCCCCAGCTTTGCGGCAAGGCTGTGCAGTCCGGCTTCACTTAAGTCGGTTTCACAGTCCCATGTCACAGGAATCTCCTTGGTTTCGCCGCCCACGGTGGCCGTAACCGTTTCGGGCAGCTCAGGGCTGGAGCCCCGCTGAAAGCGGATGTCTTCGGAAAGCTCCGCAAAAGCGGTGATGATGCCTTCCGCTCTTTCGCCCACCGTCACGGTGATCTGGGGCAGTGGCGCATTGACCGTAAAGCCCGTGATTTCAGCGGTAAACAGGTATGTACCCGCTGTGTTGCCGTCATATTCCGGCTGTGCCGTCCACGTTACAGGAACAGAGATGGTCATTTGAGAGGCTTCGTTGTCACCCGTATCTGTATCGCTCCCGGATGGCGTGTCGCTATCCGCCCCGTCAGATGCCTTTGCATTGGAAGGGGTGGCCGGTTCCTCGTTGCCGCTCTCTGTTTCATCGGCACCCGCTTCGTCCGCCTGCACACCGCCTTCCCCCAGCGTTATGGCAGAGCCGATAGTCGTCTGTGCCGGTTCTCCCGAATCCTGCACGCTTTCGTGGACACTTCCGCTTTGCTCTGCGGCGGCCGGGGCCTCCACCGTTGCCGTCAGAGCTTCGGGCAAGTCTAAATCCTCCAACAAAGCGCCAAGGGGCTTTGTTTGGTGTGCCACACTGTCCGAAAGCGGCTCAAAGGCGATAATCTTTCCGCTTGCACCGACAGGCAGGGGTTCGTCCAATGCAAACACTGCCTGTGGCAATATCCCCACCGCCAGCAGCACTGCCAGCGCAAGGGACAGTATTTTCCTTCCTGCTATTCGCATATGCTTATTTCCTCCGTTTCATTTAAGGTGCTTCGTACAAACACCGTCGTTTTTACTGTTTTTCGTCATGGCTGCCCTTTTGAACTGTCCGGGCCGTGGGACTTCTGCACCCGCAGGACCTCCAGCTGCTCCAGCAGGGTGTCCAGCAAATAGGGCTTCACCAGATAATCGTCACAGCCCGCACCGTAGCCCTCGACAGTCCGCTCCTTAGCCGCAAGCCCGCTGGAGAGCAGAATGGGAATGTCGCTTTCCATTCGTACTTCCCGGCAGAAGTCGAAGCCTGAGCCGTCCGGCAACTCGGCGTCCAGCATCAGAAGGTCGGGCCGTTCGCCGGCAAGGAGGGCACGACCCTCTGCAATGGTGCCGGATTCCACTACCATGTAGGCCGCCGTATCCTCCAGTGCAGTGTGCAGAATGCGCCGCAGATCTACGCTGTCTCTACCAATAAAATCTTATAGGGCTCCAATGCGGTTCCTCCCTTCGTTTTATGCCGGTCAAGATGGCACGTTATTAAAAAGGTTTGGCAAATTTGAAGTTCTCGTTCCATAGTGCGGTATTTCAGTTCCGAAAAGCCTTTAAGAAAAGGCGAAACCGGCTTGAATCTCGCTAATTCAGCCGGTTTTTCGCAGATTTATCTATCATTCTTCATTTTAACAGATCACAATAAAAAATATCAGTCCTCTGAACCTCAATTTTTCGCAAGGTTGGCGGTATCTCTGTTTGCGACAAGCCGGTAGCCTTTGCCCCGTACAGATTCAATATCCGCCGTGCCTTCCGCAAGCTTTTTGCGCAGACGGGAAACATGCTCCCACACGGTGCGCACATCCCCTCCGGCTTCCATATCCCACAGCTTCCGATACAATTCCTCCGCAGACAAATACTTGTTCATATTGTTCGCCAGATATTCCAGCAGGGTATATTCCATTCGGGTCAGCAGTAAATCCTGCTCATGCAGATAAGCCCGTCCGGCAATAGTGTTCAGCTCCAGCGGGCCTGCCCGTAAAATGGACGACTCGCTTCTGCGCAGTGCCGGGCGGCGCAAAAGAACCTGCACCCGTGCCAGCAGCTCCTCCACTAGATAGGGCTTGGTCATGTAGTCGTCGCCCCCCGCAAGTAGCCCGGCAATCACGTCCTCCGGAGCGTTCATGGCGGAGAGAAACAGAATCCGGGGCGCGTTTTGCCCGAATACCTCCCGGCAGTAGTCCAGCCCACTGCCGTCGGGCAGCAGAATATCCAGCAAGAGCAGGTCGGGGTGCTCTCGCTGTGCCAGCGCGCGGCCTGCTTCCAGCGTATCCGCCTCCAGTACACGGTAATTCTCCATCCGCAGCTCGGCGGCGTTGGCGCGCAGAATATCAAGATTATCTTCTATCATTAAAATGGTTGCTTTGTTTGTCATTCCTGATTTCCTCCTTCCGCGCGTGGCACGGTAAAACGCACCGTGGTTCCTCCAACGCCGCTTTCAATCTCCATGCCGCCGCCATGCTCCCGCACAATTTCCTTGCAGATGGCAAGGCCAAGGCCGGTACCGCCACTGCCGGATACGCCACGCTCAAACACATGCGCCAAAAGCTCGGGCGGTATCCCTTTGCCACTGTCGGTCACTCGGAACGCCGTATGGCCACTTTGCGCATCCTGCTCGGCAGACAGGGCAATGACACCGCCCTGCGTTTGCCGGTTGGCATTAGTAATCAGGTTTAACAGTACCTGAAAGATTTCATCCGTGTTGACCCGCAGGAGGATGTGTGCCGGATGACACTCCACGGTTATGTGATTGTTATGTCCCCGGCAGAGCGCTTCGCAGTAATCCGCTGCGCGGCGCAGCAGCGCGCCCGCGTCAGTATCGGTGAGGGTGGTCTGCCGCTCCTTTTCCAGCGACACCTTCATGAGCTGCTCCACCAGCCTGCCCAGCCGCACCGCCTCCTGCTGAACCCGGTCTAAATTCTCCTCGGTCTGCCCGTCCACGGCGTTCTTGCGCAGTTGGCTGATGGTCAGCCCCGCATAGCTGCTGATGACGGCGAGGGGCGTTTTCATTTCGTGACTGATGTTGTTTAAAAAGTCGGTTCTGGCACGGCTGAGCCGCTCCAGCATCCGGTTGATTGCCTGTATTTCCCGCTGGCTTTCCCGTACCGTAAAAAGCTCCTGCTCCGTGTGGGAAAAGCTCATCACCAGCGCCAGCATGTTAATGAACAAAAACACCACCATGCCCACCACCTGATAGGACAGCCCGAACAGCAGGAGCGCCCGCTGGTGGGCAAAAATGTCCGCCGCCGAAAGCAGAGCGAACAGGACAAGTCCCAGCAGCAAAAGCCGCCGCTCCGGCTTTGATAAGGCAGAGGTCAGTGCACCTCGCAGGGAACGCCACAGCACCGTGAGCAGAAGATAGGCAACAAAGCCCATGTAGGCAAGGGACAGCTCCACCGGATACCGGGTAAACACCGTGGTGGGGGCAAGGCTGATAAACAGCATACAGCCGCCGCAGAACAGGGTGAAGCCGCGCACCGCCCATCTGCTTGCCGCACCGGGGAACAGGCTGGCGATGTACAGCGCGGCAAAAAGCGCCATCAGGCAGGTTTCTATGTAGGACAGCCGGATTTGCAAATACCAGCTCAGATCCGGCAGCAGCAGCGGCAGAAGGTCGGAGCCGATGACACGCAGAGCGATGCAGCCGCAGAGCAGCGAAAACCACAGCAGATATTTGTACCGCTTAAAGAACAAAAACAGCCCGAAGAAAAACAGCATAATGGCAATGAGCGCCGCCGCCACCGCCGTAGTGCGGATGGTGGTAAGCTGTTCATTTCGGACAATGCTTGTTACCGCGCCGATATCCATGGGGTACAATCCGCCGCCGTCCGCATGTACGAAGTTGGAGTAATGAAAGATGATCTCGGTGGTTTCGCCTTGGGGCATAAAGGCTTCCACAAAGCGGGCGGTCTTTGGCACGACGGTCTCGACGCTGTTGCCGGGAACGCCGATGGCGATATATTCCTTGCCGTCGATGAACAGGCGCTGGGCATAGGAGGGATTCTTGGAGGCAATGGCGTAGACCTCGCTGGGCGGCAGCCGAAGCTCCATCCGCAGGGTGCCGTAATCCCCCTGCGCGCCTTCCGTTCGGTCGTAGAGAACGCCCTGTGTGGGAACATTCCCAGCCGCAAAATCCTCGGGCGTGTAGAACTCT
>NZ_DALZOY010000026.1:11144-18196 GCF_032018205.1 Oscillibacter sp.
ATGGACTGGGTAGACTCGGTGGCGACCTGCGCGATGCTGTTTTCAAAGTCAAAATTCGTCAGGTCGGTCAGGCCGGGTTGGCCGGCCTTTACCACCACCGGCGTTACCGTACAAAGGCTGGTGACAAGCGCGCAGAGCACCGCCGCCAGAAGCAGATATACCGTCACCGAAAGCATCCCTTGAAACCCATTGCTATTCTTCTTTATAAAGCCGATCACTGTGA
Organism: Oscillibacter sp.; assembly: GCF_032018205.1. GTDB lineage: Bacteria > Bacillota > Clostridia > Oscillospirales > Oscillospiraceae > Oscillibacter. The sequence continues at coordinate 11,368 of NZ_DALZOY010000026.1, forward strand.
CTTCACCTCCCCGCTGATTATCTATTTTTCCAGCATGTGCTTCCCTTCACCGCTCATTGAGCTGCCTGCTATATTCCGTCAGGTCAAATTCCACTTTTTCAGACTTGGCCTTCAAATAGGCGGGCAGCGTCTCGCCCCGGAGCCTTTCCGCAAAGCTTGCCCATTCATTGAAGTCTGGCTTGCTCATGGTCTTTTTCAGCACTCTGGCGTAATACTTTTTGTAGGCGCGCTGGTGCAGCTTCCAGACATCGTTGTTGTCAGTCTTTGTCTTAAAGCTTTTGGCCGAACCCACCTCGCGGCAGGTTTGCCCAGACTCAAAAATGCCATCGCAATATTCATAGTGGAAGCCCTTTTTCAGAAGAAAATACCGTCCACAGAGCTTGCACTGCTTGGGAACGAAGCCCTTTAGGATACCTTTAAAGAAATCCGTATAGAGAAAATCAATTAGCCGTGTGAACCCTATCCGCTCGAATAAAGCCGCCCTTCCGCTGTCGTCCTCTAAAAGCAGATATTGAAGCTCGGAAACCGCCGCCGTTCGGCTATCCGCCGCACCCATGGTTTTGTCCGCCACAAAAGCGCTCATGCCGTTCTTGGCAATTTGCTGAATAAAGTTTTTATCCTTCCTGTAACTCGCATCCTTTAAAAAGCTGCGGTACCGCTCCAATAGCTCCAAGTCCTCCAGCAGGGCGGCGTACTCTGCTTCCGTTACATCACTCAACCTGTCCGGGGTGGGAAAATCGCGGAACAGGGGCATCTCCAGAATCATCTCATTTAATTTATCTGTACCGCAGCCTTGTGCTACGGCCTTTTTGTATTGGGCCACATCGTAATTCAAAAAGGCGGTGAAAAGCTCGTTGTACTTGTAGCTCCGCCTGTCGATTTCAATATGCGCCTCCCCGAACAGAACATCAAACGAAAAGAAGCCGGTAGTGTCCGGAAACAAGTCTTTATAAAATTGCGCCATGGGCTCACCTCGATAGATAACGGATTTCATGCAGTAGAGTATATGACTATACTATCTCATTTTCTATTTTCAAAGTCAAGTTGCTCTGTTAGCATAATGGTAGATAATATAAATTAAAAATAAATTATCTATAGAAAAGCGGATGAAACATGTCAAAGAAATTAGAAACCATGGATGCTCAACCCCTGATGACCACACCCATGGAGCCGCTGAGATTTATTGTAAGCCGACTGATACTCCAAGGGCGGCATATTCTTGCGGGCGCTCCAAAAGTCGGTAAGAGCTGGCTGGCGCTCTGGATTTGCCTGCAGGCGGCAAAGGACGAAGCGGTCTGGGGCTTTGAAACCAGAAAATGCGAGGTGCTCTATCTCTGTCTGGAGAATGGCCTCGCCAGAATACAAAACAGGACAGAAAACACCGCCGCCCTCATCTGCACCGGCAGGGATATCGAAAGCCGGGAATTGTTTTTGGGGTTCAACAAAGATACTTTCCTTTGGGAGCTGCTCCAACCAATTGAGGAGGCAGAGCAAAAAGTGGACGAGGCAATTTTTCTGCTCTCTGACTTTATGAAATCGGCGGTTGTGTTTACCGGAACCGCCACTGAGCTTGCGGAGCGGCTCAAGCTGTTCAGCGGAACGGATTGTCCACCGGCGGTGCTGAAGAAGAAAATCATCAAGCACATGGAATACCTTCAGAGAAACAGTATTTCCTATTCTGATCAGCGCAGCTTTGAGCGGCGTGAATTTACTCTCCGTTATGACGGCAATGACGGCATGACGGTAGAAAACGCCCCCACAAATTTGCCTTCTTTGCCGTCACAGCCGTCAGGAGATGAGTAAGCACCGCACGTTGCCCCCTGTGTCGCCCCGTGTGCCACTTTGACGGACGAGGTGGCATCCCTCAGGGGGGCTTTGTGCGGAGCTGTAGGAAAAGGAGCCGCTCTATCCACAAAGTCGCCACCTCCCATGGTAAAAGGGATGAGCAGGATAAAGTCAGGTGACCGCAAGCGGCCCCCTGACGGTCACAGCGTCCCGCATAAGCGGGGCGCGGGAGCGGGTTTTTACGGTGGTCGGAGAAGTGCACGGAATGGAAATGGGTATTCCTCCGGGAAGTCCGGGGGCCGAGAAAAGCCGAAGAATCCACCGCTTTCACGGAAGTCTGGAGCGGAAATCAAGAAAAAAGGAGCGTTGCAAAAATGAATGACGACAACAAAACAAAAGTAGGGATTCACATGAAACCGGAATTGCTTCGGCGGGTAGATGCGGAATATCCCCCTACAATTACCCCAACCGCAGCGCCTTTGTGGGTGCGGCCGCCGAGTTCTATCTCGGGTATCTTCACAGCCAGAACGACACCTCTTACATAAACAAAACCACCCTCGTTTTTCTGGAGAATCAGGTAACAAAGCTGGATGCAAAAATCTGCCGACAGCTGTTTCCACTGTGTGTGGAGCTGTCCATGGTGGCTCATGTGACTGCAGCAACCGTCTCTGGGGCCAATAAGGAAACGCTGAAACGTTTTCGCAAAAAGTGTGTGAAGGATGTAAAAAACACCATCGGCAACATCCGCTATGACGACATCTATGCCTATCAGCATACAGATACAGAGGAGGATGACGATGCCTGAGACAGAAAAATAACGGTGTCCTTGCCGGGCGATACCCTGAAGCTGGCCGATGAAAAATATGCCGATTTTGGTTTTGCAAACCGCTCCGAGCTCATCAACGCCGCCCTCCGGGAATACTTTACCCGCGATATGCTGCGGCAGTTTACCGGCGAGCTTGCGAGTGTCTACCAGCAAATTGAGCGCAGTGAAATCAAGGAGCTGGAGCGGCATCTCTCCAAGCTCTCCTACAAAATTGCCGTGGAACTGGCACAAATCTATATGCTGCTGGCAACCGGCATGGATATTCCCTATGATGTTGACCGCAGCCTGCGGGGAAAATTTGTTTTCTGGCTTGGTGTTCTGTGCTGACTGCGGAAAGCCCCTCGTCCTGCACCGGGCGCACACGATGGATGCCATTAAAAACAACTTCATGTGCTACACCTACAAGAAAAGGGGCGAGGAGGTCTGCTCTTCCCACTACATCCGGGAACATGATTTAATGCGCATTATTCTTGACGATCTACGCAGGGTCACCCATTTCGCCAGACAAAAAGAAGCCCTCTTCGCAGAGTATATCAACCGCAAAAACACCTTGGAGCTGCGGAAAGAGGTGAACAGTCTGCAAAAAGAGCTGGATGTGGCACGACGCAGAGATACGGAACTTACCGCACTTTTCAAAAGACTCTACGAGGACAACGTGCTGGGTCGGGTGACCAATGAACAGTTCCGCATACTGTCCGCTGATTACAACGAGGAGCAAAGGGCTCTGCGGGATGTGATCCCTGTCAAGGAGGCCAAGCTGCAAAAGCTGATAGTTTCCGTCGCCAATGTGGATGCTTTTATTGAAAAAGCGAAGCGGTACACAGAGATTCGTGAGCTGACCCCAGAAATCCTGCGGCTCTTTATTGCAAGGATTGAGGTGGGCGAAAAGAGCACCAAATACTCCCGTACTGCGGAGCAGGCAATCCGCATCGTCTACCGGTATGTGGGTATCATGGACAGCATTCAACAGGTCACCGCAGAAAAGGCGGTGGATACTCAGACACAACAGGAGAACATTGCTTAACAGCGCAAGGCGGACAGCTTGCGCTGCCCGCCTTGTACATAGGAACCCCGGTTCCCAATCTGTCCCTTTGAACGAGAACAGTAGAGAACAGCGGCTTTGAATTTTCAAAACCGCTGTTTGCATGAAAGATAGATTATGACATAGACATACTCCCGCCAAGCAACAGTTTTTTCTTTTCCGCTTACGCTATGGGGCTCTTCATCTGTTTTTTTATTACTAAATAAAGATTAACTTGTCCTGAAACAAAAATCAAAATAATATTAACTGAATGGCACCACTCAATGCACCCAAGCATCCTATGACAATACAAATCCATCCAGCTATTTTTTTGCCTTTAAATGCTTGTTTTCTCAAAAAAAATAATATGATTATTCCAATCATTAACAACAGTAAGCTTACAATTATATTAAGTTGTAAATTAAAACCTCCAAATATACTTTCAAGTATATTATCAATAAATCTTTCCATTACTCTACCTCCATACGATTTACTTTTTTCATAAGCGCTATCGTAACAACACTTCCTGCAATAACTGTAATACACATAAAAATAATTGAAGCAATATCGCTTTTGTTTATATCCATTGTAGAATTGAACATAATATTACAAAATACAGAAGATAAAAGTACTGCGGACACAATAGTAGTGGGCACGGATTTTTTTATGAACCCTATGCCCATTGCCATAATGCCGATTTCTGCGGCAGTTATAGCCATAATCCCTGTGACCTTTGCCGCTCTAAGCATTGTCTGTGCAGATAGCGTCCCTACAACAAACGGATAAATGGATTCGGATACACCGAATATTCCAAAAGCCATTAAGTTGCAAATACTCATCGCCAGCATTGTGAACAAAAAGATGACTGCCAGTTTTGCAAACAATATTTTTGCTCTTTTGACAGGATAGGAAAAAAGTAGAATCGCTCGTTTTTCTTTGTATTCATCTATAACAAACCTTGTATACATAATTGAAGAAAGAGTTGCAAATACAGCCATGCTAAGCATAGAAAATAATGAAATGATATTGTTATAACTTGCAAATATTTTCAGATCTGGGTCAGGGTCTATGTGAGGTGCATATGCAAACAGATAAATGAAACCAAGCATTATAATACTGGTAATTATACTTGAAATAACATAAATCTTCATATTATTCCGTTTAAGTTCTAATTTCATAAGTTTAAACAAGTTTAGCACCTCCGTTCATAATATTGAAAAAATAGTCCTCTAATCCATTTGGAAATTGTTTTTTCACTTCGGATAGAGTGATTTCTTCTACAACCACTCCGTTCACAATAATGCCCACAATATCTGCGACATGTTCCATTTCACTAAGTATATGGCTGGATATTACGATTGTCATATCCTGCTCATCTTTAAGTCGTATAAGTAATTCACGCATTTCGCGTATCCCCATTGGGTCAAGTCCGTTAATTGGCTCGTCCAGTATCAGAAGCTTAGGCTTATGTACCAACGCTCTTGCTATTCCCAGCCTTTGGCGCATTCCTAATGAGTATTTAGACACCGGTTGCATATTTGTTGCCTTAAGCCCAACCATATCTAAGATTGAGGGTATATCACCAACAATATCCATATAGGCCAAATGAATTTCCAAGTTTTCACTCGCGGATAAATGTTCGTAAAACACAGGAACCTCAATAATACTGCCAATGTTTTTTAATATTTCATTTTGGGAAGACATAACGTCCATACTCAAAATTTCTATTTCCCCTGCCGTCGGTATAAGAAATCCCATCAGCAATTTGAATATCGTAGTTTTTCCTGCTCCATTTGCTCCCAGCAAACCATAAATACAACCTTTTGGAACATGGATATTACAACCTTTTATCACCTCCATCCCCGAAAATGTTTTTATAAGATTATCAGTCTTTACCGCCATTACATTGCTCATATCTTTTCCCTTTCGTATAATTTTTCAACAAATTTTAAATAGCTTGCTATTAGTTCATCAGTTATAATATCAGCACCCATCTTTATCAATATCTGTTGAAGAAAATTCAAACGCCCCATTAAACGTGACAGATCACACGCAAATATAACTGGATCACACCATATATTCATGAGCAAAAAGAAAATCTCAGCGCATTCGTCAGGAAATTGAGTTGTAATAGAGCCGTCTTCTTTTCCCTCACGCATTATTTTAGCAAAAATCGGGGCACTCTTATTTACACCTTCCTGCATAGTCGCTACAATAAAATATGGATTTTGAATTTGAGTAGATAAAACGCTGTCCAAAGAATGTGCTTGTTGATCGTTCAGATTCTTCTCCAATATTTTTATTAACTTTTCTTTAGCAGTAAGTTCCTGCATCTCATCAATCCATTGGTATAATGTTTGCTCTACATATTGGAATTGTCTGTTTATGACCTCATTGAAGATATCTTCTTTAGATTTGAAATGATGAAAGATTGCGCCTTTTGACATGCCTAAAGCAGCAACAATATCTTGCATACTCGTTTTATCATATCCTTTTTCAATGAATAACTTGGCTGAGACGGATATAATAGATTCTACTGTTTGTGTTGGATTGTTTTTTCGTGCCATTTTAATCCTCCCATAATAAAAACCGACCGTTGGTATTTTTTATTGTAGTATTTATCTTTTCCTGTGTCAAGTACTAACCTTGCATATATTTTATTTGTATTTATGGTTTTTCACTAACCGGCAAGGCTGGGGAAGCGCCTTCCCAAAACCCTGCGACTTCAGGACAAGTTGGGCTTGTTGATAAACCACTGTTTTAGGATTTTAGCAGTTTAAAAAGTGTCTGTTTACAGGGGGTTAGAAGATTAATTTTCTAAAAAGGCACTTTGTCCCCGCGACAAACTTAACAACAGGCGGCAAAGGCGGTATAATTAGAGTATACATTACCGTCTGTTGGCTGTTGGAAAGAGGGGTCACTATGAAAAGACAGCCTGACAAGAAAATATATTTATATGGTCGATTAAGCCATGAGGACGAGTTACAGGGGATTCCGACAGCATTATCAATCAGCGCAAAATCCTTACCAAGTACGCGGAGGAAAACGGCTTCACTCCTTACGAGTTCATTTATGATAATGGGTATTCCGGGGCCGATTTTGAACGCCCCGCACGTTCCTCCGCCTCATGCCGGTCCAGCCGACCCGTGTAGTCTGTTGTCTCGCGCTGGGACAGCACTTTTGTATTTGCCTTAAAG
>NZ_DALZOY010000027.1:0-16804 GCF_032018205.1 Oscillibacter sp.
ATTATATATCAAAATCCTTGAGAATAGGGTGTCAACTTTATTTATACAACATCAGGAGTACCTATGTGGACTCATGGAGCGGCTCTGGAACCGGGGCAATCTTTGTCTCCGGCCAGTGTGCTGTCAAGAGCGGAAAGAGTTACACCCTGACCCTGAGCTATTCCGTGAATGGAATGGACAAGCCCTCTGTCTCCGTCAGCAACACCTGCCCGTAAGATCAAAGGCAAAAGCGTGTTCTTCGTGAGGTGATTATTACGCAATAAATGCCTTCAACCAGTCCGAGGTACATCTATGCTACGAACGTGTTTGTTTAAACCACACAATAGAAATGAAAGGAAAGATCCGAAATGAAAAAATCTGTTTGCGTTATTATGACCTTATGTATGATTTTTGCACTTGGCGTTAATGCGAGTGCATTACAACCGCCTAATGCAACTATGGAATTTCCCGATAGTTATGAAGCGGCAATGGCTATGGGATATGATGACTATTTGACCGAAACAGCAGTAACGCGTGGAACTGGTGTTCCTTCAACTTTGTATGATTTGAGTACGGGTACATATGAAGGATTTCTTGACAATATTCGAACGGGAATCTACACAAACTATTATTTTTATCCCAACAGTAACGGAAAGTTGACCTTTTCATGGAATGTACGCGGCAACAAACCGTTGGATGGTTCATCTCCGTCTTGGAAAGTTCTTGTAGGCGTTTACGATATTGCAGGGGGATATATTAAGGAAACCAAAGAAGGGGCATGGCATTCTGATTTTGGCTCCTTCCATGAAGAGGAACTAACCTTCTCTAACTTAAGTACAAGTAAAAAATACTGTTTCTTCATTTCTGTCTATAACGGAGCATGCCAAATTTGGGGAGACTGTTATGTTTCCCGGTAAGCATATGATGTGATAAGGCTGAGCATGATAAAAAAGCAAAGCAAGGTATTCCTATTCATATTGCTAATTACATACGGTATTCTGATAATCTTGGTTACTCTTTGCAGAAAACATTATTGGACAAGCAATCCAATTTTATACTGGGACTACATCAAACGAAATGTGCAGTTAGTACCACTAAAAACAGTTGCTGAGATGTTCAATACTTTGCTAGACAACAACTTTTCAGTAAATGCCCGAATTCTTGCAATTGCCAATATAGGTGGCAATATTGCTATGATGGTTCCTAGCGGAATCCTTATCCCTCTTGCATTGCCTCGAATAAAGTCATTCTCTTTATTTATAGGCTGCATGATGATTATCATTATTTCAATCGAGTTGATTCAATTATTTACCATGGCTGGATCGTTTGATATTGATGATATATTGCTTAACCTTGCAGGTGCAGTATTGGGCTTTTGGACGTTCAGCAAAAGCAAGAGGTATCTTTCGAGATAACTCAGATTCGCCGCTTAACGCAAAGCAGCCGTCAGGTGCTCAGTACGAGCATCTGGCGGCTGCTTTTGTTTTGATAATACTGCTTTTGGGCTTGCTGCTTAAATTTTGCACCATTCTTTATGCGAATGCCTCATTCATGATGTTGCGGAACGGCGCTAATTCGTCCTCGCCCTCGTCGCCGTCTACGCCTTCGGAAACCGCAATCAAGCGGACATCGTGCTGCGGGAATATGCAGTCCCCGCACAGGCAGACCGGCGCTTAGCTTTGGGGTCGGCATTCCAACGCCGCGCTCTCCCTTCCGCAAACTCTGAAACAGGCAGGCAAGTACTTCAAAAATGCTATCACTTTAACGAAGACGTTTACAACAGAGGGAGAATTCACACTTGGTACAGAAATACAAAGCTCTTTACCGACGCGCGCTGGCGCTCATGCTGTGTGCGGCAGTCGTATGCGGCAATACGATGATACCGGTTGCCGCCGAGGACAATGTGCCCGCTTCGGAGCCCCCCGCCCTGCGGGCGGCGGAGGTCTTCGTCCCTGCTTCGGCGCTGCCGGAGGTAACGATTGATTTGGCGGAATTACCACGCTGTTTTAACAAGTTAAATAAATATTCTGCAAAAAGACCTGCTGAATCGGTAGATTATCACGCCGTGCCCACGGCTTAAGAGACGTTTGATATGGAAAATTTTCTATAATTCCACAGTGCGCTTGAATGCATTACATTGGTTAAAAATAAAAGACTTCCTTTAAATTTGATACACAAACGTAGTAATTCCGTACATTGCAGGGAGAAGTAAGGGCTTCTATATATATTATAAAATGCAATTTTCCTTTGCCGCCGAGCATCAGGGAGCAGTTTGGAAATAAGTTTAAGGGAGTTTTGACATAATAAGTGTGATCACTTATTTACTCAGAACTCCCTTTATATAAGGGAATAATCGCAAAGGAGGTGCAGGTAAACGCATGCTAAGAGTTGTTTTGTGTGACGATAACAGCGATTCCGTCAGGAAATATGCGGAGCTTATTTCTCTGATTGCTGATAAAAATCAGTATGAGGTTGTAATTTCCAGCTATGAAAGCGGAGAAACTCTGCTTTTTCACAATGAAGACACACCTGGACAAATTGATATTCTTTATCTGGATATTCTGATGGAAAAAGCAGACGGAATGGAAACAGCCCGCAAGCTGCGGGACAGTGGCTGTAAAGCACAGATCGTCTTTTTAACCAGCTGTGAGGATTATATCTACGATGCTTTTGATGTAAACGCGGTACAGTATCTCATCAAGGACATTACGAGCATTGAAAAATTTGAGCGGGTTTTCTTGATCGCGGCAGAGCGTGCCTCCGTAAATAAGGAAGAACTGTTCACCTTTGAATTTGATGGTGAGATCGGAATAATTCCCATACATCAAATCTCATATTTTGAAATATGGAAAAGGCTCGTTACAGTATATTATGGGAATGGAAAAACAGCGAAATTCTATGGCAGGATGGAGCAACTGGAGGAAAGTCTTTGCAGAAAAGGGTTTGTACGCGCCCATCGATCCTACCTTGTCCACCTTCCCTATATCGCAATGTTCCGCCATCAGAGCCTGCTGCTAAAGACCGGTGAAGAAGTCCCAGTGGGAGGGACCTATATGCAGCCCCTGAAAAGGGCGTTCTCAGATTATATTGCGTATTTTCACATTTGTGGCTCTGAAGACTCTTATGGCTTCGAAGATTCAAATGGGATGGAGGCGGGGAGATGATCTACTACTTTTCAATGACCATGGTACTGCTGTATTATTTAGTGTTCATCATCTATTATCAATCTCTTTTCCATGTACAGGGACGCAGAGTGCCGCAGATTGTGGTGACTTTGGGGCTTGTGGTTGCATCCTATGTTTGCCTAAATACATGGGATTGGCTTTTGCTTAATTTTCCCGTTGTCATGGCGATTATGGTAGTGGGCTTTCACTTTACCACCGGTATGAACTGGGGACAGGCAGCTTATGGCGGTGGAACCTGTACGATTACCGCTTATTGTTTCCGTGGGATTTTTACCGTGATATCTTCTTTTATTTATAGAGGCTGCAATTTCTTATACGATGCTGGTGCTTATTATATTATCACGATTTTGGCGCTTCCCGCTTCGCTCCTGTTTTTCGGAGCGCTTCGCAGAACGATCATCCCGGATGACAAACTTAAGAAATTTTTGGATAATGACAGTCAGCTTAAACTAGTCGTGGCTTACCAGATGGCTGCGATGATCAATTTAGTTGTCATCAATTCGGGGCGTTATCTATCTCCAAGCAGCGACTGGTATATGGAAATAGCGTTAGGCGCCTGTACGCTAACTCTTTTCATGCTTATTTTTGCAATCCACCAATCCATTCGCAGTACCGAACTTCTGGAGTACCAATGGAGAACAAAAGCGCTGGAGGATCAATATAACCTGCAATTGCAGCACTATAAATCGTACCAAAAACATACGGAGAGTTTCCGGACATTCCGGCATGATTATAAATTCATGATGGGCACGCTAAAATCTTTTATCAAGGCAAATCAAAATGATAGGGCTATCAAATTGCTGGATGAAATTTATGATGAAATGCAAAAGAAGGTCCAAATCCATAAAAGGTACTCTGACAACATTACGCTGGATGCGATTTTGCAGGATTTTTCAAATGTTTGTGAAGAGAAAAAAATCCGCTTTACTTGCTGTGTTTTTGCCCCCAGGAGCACCGCGCTGACTCTTTTAAATGCAATTCGTATTTTTTCAAATGTCACAAGCAATGCCGTAGAGGCATGCGAAAAGGTGCCTATATCCCAACGTTTTATTAAAATCACAAGCACACACGATCAGCGGTGGGTCATGCTTGAGGTAACCAATTCATATGACGGTCAGGTTATTATACAAAACGGAACGCTTAAAACAACTAAACCAGATAAATTAGGGCATGGACTTGGACTTGGGATTGTACAGGAGATTGCCGAAGATATGGGCGGCTTTATCATTTGTGATACGGATATAGAGAACAAAACCTTTTTGACGCGCGTTCATATTCCATATGTTCAAGACGGAGAATCCGCGCCGCTCTGATACGTTCCGGTTCTCATTCTGGAAGGCTCGTCACTCTATAGCCTACAAAACAATAAAGAAGATTACGACCACAAATTTTACACAAAGTTGTTAAGCTTAACAGAGTGCTTGGAATGCCGCAAAAGACCGGCAGCGTTGCTTATGAACGCTGCCGGTCTTTTCCGTTAGGAATCGCTCTAGCGTATTTTCTTGCCAAAATCACAATGCCGGTTTCCTAATTTGTGATAAGTACCGTCTCGTGCGCTCAATAGTAAAAACACCCCGTTATTTTCCGGCTATTTCGTTTTTCTAATATTTTTATAAAATTCTAATACACAAAAGTATGATTTAAATACATAGAACGGGAGGAGATACGTTTATATGCTAACCTATACTCGTAGAGTGCTACATGAATTAGTAAAAATAAATGGGCGTGACGCAGAGCAAGTAAGGTTTATTCGCAACAGATAACAGCAACATACTGGGGGAATATCTATTGAAATTACATATATCCACAGATTACGCCATTCGCATCGTCCTGCATCTGGCACAATACGCCCCTCGGATTATTTCGGCACCGGTCGCCTCCGAAGAACTGGGCATCAAATATCCTTTCTTCACCAAGGTGGCCTCCGCGCTCAAAAAAGCGGAGATCATTGAATCGGTAATGGGCAACAGCGGCGGCTATCGGCTTGCAAAGGATGCCGCCGATATTTCCCTGTACGATATCATTTGTGTGATGCAGGGGAAAATCTGCATTAACCGCTGTCTGGAGGAAGCTGGGGTGTGCAGCCGGTTCGGCACAGAAAGCGGCCAATGCCCCGTCCATCAGATATTGGAAGATTTTCAGAAGGACATGATTGCCAAGCTGAAAGAGCAAACCATTGCGGACCTCTGCAAGAGAAACGAACAGTTTAAACCGAACAAGTGATGCACCAACGAGTCAATGAAAATAGCTTTGCGGCCCTTGAAGGGAGGTGAGTGGATGGCACGAGGCAAAAAACTCCTATCGGGCGCTTTCCTGCTCCTTCTGGTGATTTCCGTCAGCGCCATTGGCCACAGCCTGCTGGCAGATTACCGGACCCAGAGCCAGACACAGCAATTGGCACAGCTTCACAGTCCGCCCCCGGAGTCAACCGTCCCACCCAGTGAGATGACGGGGCCGGAGGCTGTGGCAGAGGGACCGGAAGAGCCTGTTATGCTGGAGCAATTTCACGCCCTTTACGAACAGAACCCGGATATCATGGGCTGGCTCAAAATCAACGGCACCCGGATTGATTATCCGGTGATGCAAAGCGGTGAGGACCCCGAATTCTATTTGGAGCATGATTTTGAGAAACAAGCAAATAAGAACGGGGTGCCTTTTTTAGATACGCGCTATTCCCCGGAGGGCTCGGATGTCCTGCTCATTCACGGCCACAATATGAAAAATGGGCTGATGTTCAGTGACCTTCTTCGCTACAAAGAGGAGAGCTACTATCAATTACATCCTACCATCCGGTTTGACACCCTTTACGAGGAGGGTGAATACGAAATCATCGCCGTCATCCTGGCGCCTGCCCTTTATGAAGGGCAGGACGGGTTTCGGTACTATGAAACGGAAGCGATTACTACAAGCGCGGCATTTGACGAATACCTGAAAAGGATACAGGCACTGGCTCTGTATAAAACCAAGAAAGCAGCCTGCTATGGCGACAGACTGATTATTTTATCAACCTGTGAGTATTCGCAGGAAAACGGCCGCTTGGCGGTCTTGGCAAAAAAATAGGAAGTTACAGGGTCGAGAGGAGATCAAGTTGTGAAAAACAGGACATTGAAAAGCATTTCTGCGCTTTTGCTGGTGATGATGATTATTCAGATGATACCCACACAGGCAATTGCCATGGGTGATGCGTATGCGGACAGCGGCGCGCTGGGTAGTTTCGCTGTCCAAGAGGGAATGGCGACACCTAAAGACGGCGAACTGCCGGAGGGGGGTGAACTGCCACCGGGTAATGAGTTGCCAAAGCCAACGGAAACGATACCCGGAATCGGAGAGATACCGGTGCCTTCTGGAACGGGTGTAAGTTCGGAAAAACACGAGCTGATTTGGATTGATCCTGGTAATTCCGCTGTAACCGTCGGCGGCAATTCCTATGAAATTACTCCCGAGAGTAATGCCAATCAGACTGTAACGGTACAACTGAATTTTACGCTTGGCGGAAAAGATTCGGTTCCAGTCGGAGCAGTCAAGATTCGCATCCCCAAGCATATTCTCGAAAATCGGGATGGAAACGGCGCCATTTTACAGGTTGACCTTGGCGTTCCCAAAGCACCTGCTATGGGAGACACCAATTTCAATTACACAGAAGATGGGGATTACTTTGTCCTGACCAATTATAGACAACTCATGCCGGCCGATAACCTGACCTGCACGGTGTCCTATCAGTTCCGCCCTTCGGACATTCAGAACGGAAAGACCTTCTCATTTCAGGCCCAATTCCAGGTGGAGGATGAAAACGACACGCCGATTCTCGACACAGCCAGCGAGGAACTAGACATGACTGTCCATACCTCGGCGGAATTATATTCCCTATCCAAGACCGTCATCGGCAAATGGGAAAGCTGGCAGACAGGCTGGGGGACGGCCCCGGCTGATGCGGGAGATTATTTCTACGTGGCCTACTACTATAGTTGTCCGCTGAATATCGGCGGCAACACGCAGCCTTACACGATCCGGTTTGAGGAAGACCCCAAGGGCGACAGCGAGCTGGCAGGCTGGTGGGCTCCATTGGATACCACCAACAAGCAATATACGCAAGACTTACTAAAAACTTCCCTGATCAATGTGAGCACCTACCCCTTTACTCCCGGTACAGCGCAGGACTTTCATGCAAACGCTTCATATAAGGTTCAATCCCCCATCATATCTGCAAGTGGTTGGGGAAGAATCCTCTATCAGGCAGTACTGGTAAAGTATCCCCGCACTTCCCTGAGCGGCGAAACCAGCGTTACCAACAGCATCACGGCAAAGCTTTACGGGCGGGACAACGGGAATTCAGCGCCGCTGGATACCAAGACAGCCAGCATTGCTTATGACTATACAAATGTGACTCATCAATACCCCGGCGATCTTTATTCCTTTGAAAAGGGTCTGAAATCGGCTTCCCACCCCGGGGCGCTGAATATGCTGCTGGCGGATCGTCCAGTTCAGGATCGCTGGTCTATGAAAGCTAACGCCAGATCGTGGGACCTGACAAATAATGGTACAAAAGATTACACGCTCGAGCTGGAGGATATGGGGATGTCGGGGGGGCTTGTTCCTCTTGAAGATTATGTGTTTACCTCCTTCTTTCCGTACCAATATTTTAAGTATGATCATACCATTGATGAGAACAAGGGATATGTTGAGGTGGAATCCAAGGATTACAGCACCTATGAGCCGTTAAAGATCTATATACAGACAGGTGCTGACGTTGCCTCCGAAACCTGGACACACTTCGGCACCTTTAAAATGGGTGTTCCTTCTGAGTTTACCTATACGGCGCAATATGGTGGCACAACGCTTACCGGGTTAAACTATAACAGCAATATTTCTCTGCCTGCAGAGACGGGGCGGATCAAAGCGGGTTACACCGGAAATGCGTATAAGGTTTATTTAATCTTCTATGTCACCACAGAATTACAGCCAACGCAAAAGGTAAAAGTCTTAGCTCAGTCCCACTTCGATTCAAATGGGAAATGGATGGTGACGAACTACGCTTCATTGCGTGTGGAAGATGCGCAAGGCAGTCAAAAGGAAAAGAGAACTACTAGCCGCAATCTCTACTTGACGGGGCTGGAGACCACCTCTCAGTTAGAAAAAAGGGGCGGCCTGATCCAAAATGATCCCACGCATTCCAGAATGACCCAAGATTTTACGGTTGAACAGTACGACCGTATGTTCAGGTACAGTACATCCTTTACCATAGAGGAATTGCTGGAAAAGAAATTGTTCAAACCGCAGCAAACTGCAACCTTTTACGACCTGCTGCCAAAAGGCGCAAAGGTCAAGCCGGACAGCGTGGCGGTTGGCACTTATCTGTATGGGAATTCAAATATGACCGGATCATCTGCCGCCCATTTCACGGTAACGTATGAGGAAAACTGGCGTGACTCCGGCCAGACCATGATGATTGTGAAGGTGACAGGCCGGACCGATAGGAATCCGAATGTCGTCTATTCCACCAGCGACCCCACGTCTCTTTGCACTGGATACACGCTTACCTATACCGTCTATTATCCGTGGGAGGACATTGCCTGTTATGGTTCCAAAATGCTCAACAGTGTCGCCTATCATGCCGAAGAAGGACATGAGTTCGCTAAAGGGAGCGCAGATGACGGTGACTTTGGGTACAATGCAAAAACCGACAAAGTAATGTTCGAGGACCTGGATGCGGAAAATGCGAACAATCGAACAGAAAAGCGCTTTCTGTACGCTGAATATTTCGTGACACTGAATCCTGTCACAGCGCACGAGTCAGGCTTGTTAAAAAAGGTCATAGGCAGCGATGTAAATGCTGGCTACGGCAATTCCGCTCAGATAGACCATGACGACTCCTATACATACCGCCTGCGTTTTGTCAGCCAAACTGGGCAATCCTCCTCCGGTGTCATCCTTTATGACGGGCTGGAAGTTGGCGGCCCAAAGGGCCAAGGCGATTGGAGAGGTGTTCTGAAGAGCATTGACATCTCACACCCGCTCTCCAAGGGAATTGATGTGAAGGTATACTACTCTGAGTATCCAAACGGAATTGATCCAACAAATCCCGCGCAGGCCAATCTCTCTGACACGACTTACTGGACATCGACCAAACCGAACGACCTGAGTAAAGTGACTGCGCTGGCGTTTGACCTCACCAGCAAGAAAGCTGGAGACAATTATGTCTTCGCACCAGGCGAAGGCGTGGAAATTTTCCTTCACATGAAAGCGCCGGCTGATAGCAGTACCACAGGCGCTGCTTACAACACCGCCTATTTGAAGGCCACGATCACGCCGACCGAGGGAAATCCCAGCACCGCCACCGAACCTGGAAACACAACGGAGGTTCGGCTTGCCAGCGCACAAAGGCCCGGTCCGGACACCGGATGCCTGAAAATCTGCAAGACGGTAACGGGCAGCGGGGCGGACACGAACAAGGAATTTGAATTCACGGTAACCTTGCTGGATAGAAACAATCGGCCGCTCACTGACTACTACGATTACACTGGCAACACCGGCAAAACCGGGATCGTCACAAGCGGCGACAGGTTTTCTCTGCGGCACAATGAGTCGGTCACCATCACCGGTCTTCCTGCCGAAACAGAGTTTAAAGTGGTGGAGGATGATTACATTCAGGAGGACTATATTCCTTTCAAGGATACCATCGAGGGCTTCATCAAAAAAAACAATATGGAATGTGCGAGCTTTGAAAATACGAAGGTGCAATCCCTGCTGCCCCAAAGCGGATTGCTTGAGATTCGTAAGACGGTGATGGGGAACGGCGGCGACTTGAACAAGGAGTTCGAATTCACGGTTGACTTTGAGGATACAACCGGGCGGCCTCTTGTGGGAACCTATGATTACAGCAACATCACCGGCAGCAAAAGCGGTACTCTCATAAGCGGCGGAACAATTTCTTTGAAGCATGGAGAAGTAGTGACAGTCCAAGGACTTCCCGCAGGCACCAAGTACACGGTGACGGAAGCCGACTATTCGGTCGATGGCTACGCAAAAACCAGCGTTGGAGAAAACGGCAGTATTACAGAAAACCAAATAGCAATAGCCGGATTTACTAACATCAAGGATCAAGCCGCGCCTCCGGGACCAGAACAAGGTCCAGACCCGGAACCCGATCCCGCACCCAAACCTGAACCGACGTACGGAAAGCTGAGCGTTAGAAAAACTGTTCTCAATGGTGACACAAGCAGAAAGTTTGTATTCACCATAACCTTCCAAAACGCCAGTGGCCAGACACTTGCCGGAAGCTACGGCTACACGGGCAGTAAAACCGGCAGCATCAAAAGCAGCGATACCTTCACCCTTGGTCATGGCGAGAGCATTACCATCGAGGGGCTTCCCTCTGGGACAAAGTATCTTGTAGCGGAAAATGACTACTCGAATGAGAGGTGCAAAACCACCAAGACGGGTGACGCCGGAACAGTGACAGCCAACGCGACAACGACGGCCAAGTTTATCAATCGTTTCCCGGATGTTGTTTCGGTTCCGGATGGTGAGATTCCCTATGAAAACTTGGATCTTCCCAGGACAGGAGATCACGGAATTACCCATTGGATATGGCTGCTGCTGTTGTCGGCCGCGGGATCTTGCATCACTCTTATTACAGAGCGCAAGCGCAAAGCAAGTCAAATAAAATGATTGAAAAGCAGCCATCCTAATAATCGGTTCGTCGGAAATGTTGCAATTGGGAAAGTGTGGTCAAAGAATATGTTTCCCGCCTTTCTAAAACACAGATTGCAGGCATAAAATCAAGCCACATTGTGAATTTATCCATAAGATAAGCCCAATGCGAAAAGCACGCAGCACACAGAGCCGATCTCAGCTCTGCGTGCTGCGTGCCATTTATATGGAATGCATTTTCTTTGATGTCTCCAATAAAATGGTTTCTTGAAGGCAGGGCCACGCCGGGGTGTGATATGGTACCACATGCCGAAAGTGGTTTTTTCCTTCAAGCAATCTCCGATCCCTGTCCGAACAATGGACGGGGACGCGGCAAAACGCCGCTTTTTTCGCCAGCAGAAGCCGCCAACTCCCTGTAAGCGCCTCTACTGCGCCGGTGAGCAGTACGCCGCCTTTTTCCGCAAAGGACTCCGCATATACTTCCGCTTCCGCCGTGTTCAACTGGGGATCGCTAAGAAAGCAGAGCCCGTTGTCTGGAGGTGCGTCGGGCAGCGGACGCGGATCCAGCTCCGCGATGCACCGCCGCCGGGTTTGGGATATCCAAAAGTCCTCGCTTTTTGCAAGACGTACCTGCTTAATGAAGTGGGCGTCTCCATAAACCGGAACCACCGGCCAGCGGGGATGGAGCAGGGACAGCAGCTCTAACCCCCGACCGTATTTCGGTATCGGCAGCAGAATGGGCTGTCCCGCCCGGCAAAAGGTTTCGGCACAGTCGAGAAAGTCCCGCCGCATCTCATCTCCTGTGCGGGGTTCCGGGCCATACGCGCTGTCCAGCACCGCCAAATCGGCGGTCACGTTCCGGATGGGATCCGCTGGGTAGACCAGACTGTCCTCAGTGTAGTCGCCGCTGAACAGCAACGAGCAATTCTCCAGCGAAAACTGATACCACACGCCGCCTGCGCAGTGACCGGAACGGCCCCACCGCACCTCCATCCCCTGAACAACACCAGCGCCGCCGGGACACAGATCCTCCAAGGCCAGTCCCTCCTCCACATGGACTGGTAGCTGCTCCAGCGTGTGCCGGGAGGCGATTATCGGGGCGGTATATCCCCGCTCCCGGAGCCATGGAAGTGCCCCGGTGTGGTCGGCGTGGGAGTGGGTGAGAAACACGTATTTGAGCGAGCGGATCTGATCGTCCCGCAGCCGAGGCAAACCGCCATCCGCCGCCCCGGTCATTATTCCGCAGTCCACCAGAAAGGCGGCGTGCTCACCCTCCGCCCGAAAACAGTTTCGCCCGTGCTCTCCCACGCCGCCGGCAAATGTAACCTTCATCAGCAGCGCTCCTTTCGACTGGACAGGGCGTTCATAGCCAGCAGCGCCCCGGTGGTGATGAGTACGCACAGCACAGCCATGGACATGCCCAAGGACACGCTGCCCTGCTCAAATTCCCGATTGATGTAGGTGGAGACCACCAGTACATTGGGCGGGGCGATGAGGCTGGCGGTGACCAGCTCCCGAAAGGCGATGATGAAGATCATCATCCACCCCGAGAGAATGCCCCGGGAAATCATGGGGAGCGTAATGCGCCGGAACACATAGGCCGGACTTCCCCCGAAGGTTCGCCCCGCCTGCATAAGGCTGTCGTTGATTTGGGTAAATGAGGAGGTCACATACTGCACCGTATAGGGCAGGTATAGTACCACATAAGCCAACACCATGATGCCGATGGTATTATAGAGCGGCACGATTTTATAGATGGAGTTCCAAAACAGCATAATGCCGATGATGAGGACGATGGAAGGCAGCATTTCTGGCAGTAGGCTGATTCCCTCCGCCAACTTGCCTGCCTTTCCCCGCCGTTTCCGCACGACCAGCACCACGGCGGTGCCCAACAGGGAGCAGAGCGTGGCTGAGGACACCGCCAGAAAGAGACTGGTCTGGATCGCCTTCAGGCTTTTCGGCGTGGTGAACATCTCCGCATAGTGGGCCAGGGTGAAGTTGCCGGCTGCCAGCCCATACCCCCGCAGGTTGATGAGAGAGGTGGTGATGATGGAGAAATAGGGGATACCAATTGCCACCAAAACAACCAAAAGGACCCACAGCCAGGAAAATGTCACCCCCGCGGGCGTCAGTTTGGTTTGTGTGGAGCGAGTCCCTTTGCCGTTGACCAGCCGGTAGCTGGTGCGGCCGGTGATGTAGTTTTGAAGCAGCCACAGTCCCATGCAGATGGTCACCAGCACTGCGGACAAACTGGCGGAGCGGCCGAAGTCAATTGGCGCGGTGGTGGAATAGCGGTGGATGTCCGTGGTGAACACATCGTAGCCGATGCGGCGGCCAAGGGTGTAGGGCGTGCCATACTCCGCAAGGGTCTTGACGAACACCAGCAAAGCGCCGATGGCATAGTTTCCGGTCAGGAGGGGCGCAAAAATCTTCCGCAGCCGCTGTCCAAAATCTGCGCCGAAGACGGCGCCGCTCTCCTCCAGACTGGCAGGGATATTGCGGATGGCGTTTTTCAGCATGGTCATAAGAAATGGAAACACATGGAGGCTCATCACCAGCACCAGTCCGCCGAAGGAGAAAAACTTCTCGGAGAAAGATCCGGTGGCAGGAAACATTTGCTGAAACAGGCCGCGCTTCTGCATGAACAGAATCCAGCCCATGGAGACGATGTAGGGTGGTGTCATAAAGGGCACCATAAAGACGATGTCCAGCCAGCGGCGCTTTGCCATTTGCGTTCTGGCCAGCAGATAGGCGGTAGGCGCGGCAATCACGGTGGAGCAGGCCACCACGCAGGCACCCAGTTTCAGAGAGTTCCAGATGGTTTGCAGATTGCCGCTGTCCGCGATCATGGCCCAGGCGCTGGAAAGGTCAAGGCGGCCATCTGTGATGACCGCCTTGGCAAAGACCGTGATCAGGGGACAGACGATCAGCACCGCCAGAACCGCCAGCAGCCCCATCAAGGGGAGGACGGATTTCCGAGTGGTTAAAAGCTGTCTCATAACTCCTCCGTCAGCTTACTGGCAGATGCTGTTCAGCTTGGCGGCGGTGTCGGAGGCCACACCCATCATCTTGTCCCAGTCGGTGGTGATCTGGGGGATCTCATCCAGATTGGAGCGGTTATCGCATTTCACATCGCTGCGGCCGGGCAGCAGATAAGCGTCGGCCACCAGTTGCTGGGCCTCATCACTGAACAGAAAATCGACAAACGCCTTGGCATTGTCCATGTTGGGCGCG
Source organism: Oscillibacter sp. (assembly GCF_032018205.1). Lineage (GTDB taxonomy): Bacteria > Bacillota > Clostridia > Oscillospirales > Oscillospiraceae > Oscillibacter. The sequence continues at coordinate 14,049 of NZ_DALZOY010000027.1, forward strand.
GCCTTGAGAATCATGGCGGGACGGGGATTCACCACCGTGCCGCTGGCGGGATAATAGATGCCAAGAGGCTCGCCCTTGGATATGGAGGAGTAAGCGTTGTAGTCAACGCCGGCAATCAGAATGCCCTTTTCCCCGGTGGTAACGGCCTCTAAAGCGGCCTTGTTGGCGCCGGGAACGGTCAGGCCGTTGTCGGCCCAGGACTGCATAATGCTCTCGCCGTCAGCCGCGCCGGTGACGAGACCCGCCAAAAAGTCCTTACAGGCGCCGGACTTCTCGGGGTCGGGAATGGCAATGTCACCCTGATACCGACTGTCGGACAGCTCGGACCAGTCGGCGTTCAGCTCAGGGTAAACGGTGGTGTTGTAAATCACACCCACGGCGGAGGCGCTGTACCCAAACAGAGTGCTGTCCTCGTCAATCCAGCCATTGTTAATCCTGGCGGCGTCAGCGGGCGTGTAGGATTCCAACTGGTCGTCGGCTTTCATAGTCAGGCCGTCGGACCAGGAGGCCAAAATCACCACGTCGGCCAAGGGATTGGCCTGCTCGGTTTCCAGACGGGCCAAAATCTCGCCAGTGGTACCTTGGAACTGCTCCACCTCTACGCCGGTCTTGGCGGTGAAAGCCTCAGCCAGCTTGTCGGCGAGGCCGGCTGGGCTGGGCATGTACACGGTCACCTTGCCGGACAGCTTCGCGTCGACAGGCTCCGGCGTCGGCGTTTCCTTGGAGGTATCTGGCGTCTGGGTGCTCTGGTCAGGCTTCGTGGTCTGTCCGCAGGCGGCCAGACTCAGGCACAGGCTGCTCGCCAGCAGTAGGGACATGAACTTCTTTTTCATCTCAAATATGCTCCCTTTCACAGTGAATAATTTTCTGCGGGTCTATGTAAACAGATACCGTTTCACCAGAGGCCGGTTTTCGACCGCTGCGTAGCATCCAGGATACATCCTGATATTGGAGAAGAACTTCATAAGCATCGCCCATATACTGGATGGCAGTGACCGGCAGGTCATACTTGGAATAGCCCTCCGTGGGTGTCAGCGTCATGGCCTCGGGCCGAAACAGCTCCGTCGGACTGAGCCAGTTGGACTTGCCCACAAAACGGGCCACAAAGGTGGTCGCGGGACGGAGGTATATGTGCTCCGGGGTGTCGCACTGCTCCACCACGCCGCCGTTGAGGACAGCGATGCGGTCGCTCATGCTCATGGCCTCGGTCTGGTCGTGAGTGACAAACACGGCAGTGAGTCTTAGCCGGGAGACCAGCTCTGCCAGTTCCCGGCGCATCTTCTCCCGCAACAGGGCATCCAGAGCGGAGAGGGGTTCGTCAAAGAGTACGCAGGCCGGTTCGATAACGATGGCTCGGGCGAAGGCCACCCGCTGCTGCTGGCCGCCGGACAATTGATGGGGATACCGCTGAGAAAAGTTCTCCAACTGTACGGCCCGCAGGGCTTCCGCCACTCGCACTTCCAGTCCGTTCGTATCTTTTTTGGCCCGCAGACCGAAAGCCACGTTTTCAAACACAGTCATGTGGGGCCACAGCGCAAAGTCCTGAAACACAAAGCCAAGGCCCCGATTTTCCGGCGGCAGATTGATCCGTTTTTCCGCCGAAAACACCAAAGAATCATCAAACCAGATCTCCCCAGTGTCCGGCGCCTCCAGTCCTGCAATCATCCGCAGCAGCGTGGTCTTGCCACAGCCTGAGGGGCCCAGTAAAGTGGTGAAGCTGCCGCTTTCGATGGTCAGATCCGTGGGGGCGATGACCCGGTTGCCGCCGAAGGTTTTTGTGATGTTAACCAGTCGAATCTCCATAGCCGCTCCTTTTTTCAAGTTTCGTTTTATTATAGGGCGTTATTTTTGACCCATCTGCCGCAGCATGGTAAAGAAAATGTAAAATATATGAAAATTCGCCTTGCTTTTCTTTGACATTGCTTGTTATTTGCCGACGGATGACTTTGTTTATGGCAATCACAATGTTTTTTTCAGTATGCTTTTAGTGGACGTACCCATTAACACGGAACTTTAGCTATGCGGAAATGAGCGCAGGAGCGCATGATATCACTTTAGTGATATCATGCGCTCCTGCGCTTTGGGGAGATGGGCCAGACCCCTCACAGTGTTATTGCTGGCGCAATTGCGTCACGTTCTTTTAAGGCGCAGGCGCAAGCAGAAAAGCATTCAGTGTTGCGCTTTGCACTGGACCTAAGAGAATCTGACCACCAGTGGCACTTAGAATCGCCAAATCCAAAATGTCTCCCGTATCCAGTGAGACGATTGCGCTGGTGGAGATGGTTTCCATCTCTGTGGTAAGGGCAAAACCAGCCGACAACTCCGCAATAAACCCACCGTTTTTCCGAGCAGCAACAATGATCCCAAACGAGCCTGAGACAGCCAGCAGAATAATGGAAAAGTCAATCTTATAGGTGCCTGCGGTTTGAATCACCAGACTATTGACGCCTGTTCCCATATTACTGAAAACCATCGGCTCTTCCAAAGTGATGACAGCTTCTCCACCGGCAGGAATTGTAATGGACTGAGCCAGCTCACTGAAGCGTCCGCCAAAGGCTAAGGACATAGCGCCTTGTGGGCCAGTAGGTCCTGTTACACCTTGTGGCCCAGTGGGTCCGATTTCGCCCTGCGGCCCGGTGGGTCCGATCAAACCTTGTGGACCTTGGATGCCAGCGGGCCCGGCTTCGCCTTGCACCCCAGCAGGCCCAGCATCGCCCTGCGGCCCGGTGGGTCCGATCAAACCTTGCGGACCTTGG
>NZ_DALZOY010000028.1:0-14734 GCF_032018205.1 Oscillibacter sp.
CAGCGTAGGTCGAACATCCTTGAGAAAAAAGTGTAAAGTAATATTGACAATATCAGTAATTCCCCCGAAACTTCAATGTAGTAATTCGGTTCTTGCATTTCTATTTCCGCTGCATTTTCAAAAGTAATATTGAATTGCGGTATATCGGTTTCCTGTACAAAAGCACCTGAAATCAAAATCCCGCACTTAGCGCAATGTATCCTGATGGGGTGTTTGGGCAAATAGCCTACTTGCGTGCGAACTAATATCACACTACCGCAAACCTCACATTTTATGTATGTTCGATGTGTCATACCTAACGACCCCCAATTATTATGTCACTAAATTATATCACACCCTTTCCTCTAAAAACAGGGCAAAGGCGGCAAATAACGCCGCCAATCGCCTTTTTTCTACTCGCCACCCAGGGTATTTAGATAGTCGATGGCCTCCGCGATAATATCTGCCATGCCCTCAAGCTTCAAAAAGTATTCCTCCAGCGCACAGCGGAGGCAAGTGCTTTCCTCGTCGTCCATGTTAAAGACAACTTCTGCTATCTCCGCCAGTTCTTTTTTCCGCAAAGCGTGGAGGTCGGCCTTGACGCCAAACACAAGGTATCTGCCGGGGATATTCATGCCCGCAAACAGTTCATCCGCAATCTGGCTGTAACGGATAGGGCTTCCCGGAAGTTTTCCATATCCTCGAGATCGTTCACCTTACCCGCCGTGAAAGCGAGCTGATGGAGCAGGCCGTAAAGGTGTACCTCCTAGTCTATATGTTGATGGTAGGTATCCTCGGCAATCAGATGCACTTTTTCATTATTCATAGTCAGTTATCTCATTTCATTTCTTCCGGTTTCGTCGTCATAATGCGGTAGAGCTCGGTATCCTGCGGGAACTTATCCACAAAGGGAAGAATGACGTTGCCATAAAAAATGAGGCCCTCACCGGACTCTGAATGGGTTACATAGGATAATTGTTGCGGGGAGATATTAAGCTGCTTTGCGAGTATCTCCCGATCTCCCGCCGCCTGGTTGAGCATATACACGAAATCCGAGTTTTCAAAAATGTTCTCCACTTCACGGGAGGCCAAGAGGTCCTTGCAATTTTGCGTGATGCCTGTCGGGATACCGCCCCATTTGCGGAAGCGTTTCCAAATCTCCACCGAGTAGGCGGCTGTCTGTTCTTCTTTGAGCAGAAGATGAAACTCGTCCATGTAGTACCGGGTGGCCCTGCCCTCGGAGCGGTTGAGCGTTACCCGGTTCCATACCTGATCTTGAATGACGAGCATACCGAGTTTCTTTAGCTGTTTGCCGAGCTCTTTAATATCAAAGCAGACGAGGCGGTTTTCAATATCCACATTGGTACGGTGATTGAAAACATTGAGGCTGCCCGACACATAGAGCTCCAGGGCGGAGGCGATACGGGCGGCCTCCGGCTCCGGCTGCCGCTTCACTTCCTCATGGAGATCGCCTAGGATCGGCATATTTTCAGGGTGAGGGTCGGCCAAATATGCCCGGTACACGTTGCGGGTCGCCCTGTCGATTACGGTTTTTTCCACCGGCTCCAGCCCGTTCTTGCCGCCGACAACAAGCTCACAGAGGGAAAGGATGAAATCACTCTTTAAGGCAAGGGGGCTGTCATCCTCGGAGTAGTTGAGGTTTATATCCATAGGGTTCACATACTGATTGCTTGTGGGAGATATGCGGATAACCTGTCCGTGGAGGGTTTCCACCAGAGGAAAATATTCCGCCTCCGGATCGCAGATAATAATATCGTCAAGCGTGATAAGGAACACATTGACGATCTCACGTTTTGCTGAAAAACTCTTGCCTGAGCCGGGAGTCCCAAGTATCAGGCCGTTAGGGTTCTTCAACCTTTTTCTGTCCGCCATTATCATATTATTGGATAAGGCATTGAGCCCATAGTACAGGGCTTCGCCGGATTGGAAAAGCTCCTGGGTGGTAAAGGGTACGAATATGGCGGTGCTGCTTGTGGTAAGGCCCCGCTGGATATTGATTTGGTTGAGGCCCAGGGGCAGGGATGACATAAGGCCCGCCTCCTGCTGGAAGTCAAGCCGTGTCAAAGCACAGTTGTATTTCTGAGCTACGCCGGAGGCCTGGAACACGGCATTATCCAGTTTCCGTTTTGTATCCCCGAAATTGAGGACAAGGAAAGTGAGCAGGAACATTCTTTCATTCCGACTTTGCAGTTCATGGAGCAGTTTCTTCGCTTCTCCGCCATAGGTCGCAAGATCGGAGGGGATTATATCCATATCATAGCCGGAGCGAACCGCTTTCTTTTGCTCCACTATCTTCATGGCGTCCAGGTCGGTAATCTTGCGCTTGATGGTCTTGATGGCCTCATTCTGGTCGATACTGCGGATATGGAGGTTTACCATGATACCGTCCTCCGCCTCCATGAAGTCGGCAAGCATACGGTCATTCAGCTCCGGTGCCAGGATTTGCAGAAAGGATACAGCGCCAAACTTCTTTCCGATACGCAGTTGCCGCGCCTGCCCAAAATTGAATGAGGGCGGGGCAATATAATCCTTGACGGACAGGCCGCTTTCCGGGAGCCAGTCCCATTCAAAAGCGAAACGCTCCCCATCCGGGTGAAAGATACCGTGAAGAACGGAAAGCCGCTGCCATCCATCCAGTACCCTCGCCGCCGCACCCATCATTTTGAATTGATTGAGCGTGTCGGCCTCAATACGCCCCAGGCGGCTTCTGGCTGCCTGAATGTTCTCCGCCTCTATGGTAAGGGTGAGAAACTTTGTTTTGACGAGGCCGTTGTTGCCACGGGCAAGCTGCCCCTGGAGCATGGCGGTATACTCCGCCCGGATACCGTCAAAATCATCCTCCTGGGGCGGGATGGATATGGTCTTTTGCAAATCCTCCTTGTTGGCGTACCGGCTGATAAGGGAGAGCTGAATACCGATAGAGGCGTCATAGTAGTTGTAGAAGTCACAGAGATTTTCAAAAACCGCCGTTTTATCATCCGCCCCCGCAAGCTGATAATTGACGTCCTCAAACTCGATACACTTCGAGTAGGATTTATTACTGAGCTTGCAGAGCCCGTCCGGGTACATCACTTCAAACGGAATACTGTCCTGGGCGCTATGGGGCTTTTCGTCGCCTTTGGCCCTGCGGATGGCCGTTTCAATTTCCCGCTTTTCTTTGCGGGTGAGCTTTCGCTTTGCCTGATTTGACAATCGCCTTTACCTCCTTTTCAAGATTGCGCTGCCGTTCTAAAACGGCATAAAAGTTATTGGTCTGATAGGGGCGCTCCTTTGGGAGCAGAAACTTTGTGCGGATGAAGTGTTTTACATACACCTCCAGGGTGAGGCCGTTCCGCTCGTACATGGCAAGCAGAAAAAACGGGAGCATGACAAGGATCATCACAAATGCCGCCGTGGTCGTTCCGGCGCTGCCTTTGAGCAAAAAGAAAAGTGGTACTCCGATCAGTACCGCCGGGGAGAAACATGCAAGCTGCCGCTTTGTCAATCCGAATAGCACCTTGCTTTTTACTTTGGTGAGGTCTTTGGGTACAGTTACATAGGCCAATCAAAACCACCTCCTTATGTGCGCAAGCCCATTATCAATGGGCTGTAAACAGGCTTTTCGCCATGCTGCCCGTTTTGAACAATGTATAGCAGAGAAGCACCGTGTAGCCCATACAGGTCCATATCGCCCCGGTTATGTCGCTGCCTATGGCGATAGTCTGAACAAGCACCGCATATATCCCCACGCAAACCATAATTAAAAATGCCTGGAAACCCAGGGCGAACAGGGATTTTAGGTAGTTCTGGCCCATACCGCCCCATTCCCGGTTTATCATGGTCGCCATAGGGATAGGCCCGATTGAGGTTACAAGATATATCTCAATCATGCGCCCGTAGATGACGAGGAAGATACAAATGGAAAGTATCTTCATGGTAAGGCCCACAAAGATACTTTGAAACCACAGCCCCAAAAGGCTCCCGATACTCCAGCTTTCAAGCGTTGTTTCAAGATTTGCTATCGCGCTCGTTATGTCAATGCCCGCGTCGGAGATAATCACCCCGGCGCTCTGATTTACCACATACTGCGTTAGATCAAACACGCCCATGATGATATTCCAGGTATTCGTTACGAGCATAACGGCGATCATGGTCTTAAACACCCACTTGAAAAATATCCAGGTATCCACATCATGGAGGCTGTTCTTTTCAATCACAATCTGGATAAGCTCATAGCAGGCGACAAAGGTCAGAATAATACCGGCTATGGGGAGAATGACGGTTTCAGAAAGACTCTGGATCATGCTGAATATGCCGCCATTCCAGCCGGAAGGCGTCATGCCAACTTCTCCGGCGATTTCGCCCACTTTGGTATTCACCGTATCGAACATCCCCGACAGGTTGCTTGCGATACCATCAATGAGCAGTTCCTCGAACCACTCTTTTATCATATGGATTATCAATTACCATAGCCTCCTTTCCCGCAGCCCTCCCGCTTCATGCGGGAGGGCTGCGGAGGGATGTGCGGCCCACGGATTAACCAAACAGACCGGAAAGCAGAGGTACAAGGATCATGCCGATCAGCGCAATACCGCCGCCCGCCATGAGCTGCTTCATCCCCTGACTTTTGGCGCCGGGGTTATCATTTCCATAGCCCTCCAGGAGATTGATAACCCCCCAAATTGCTAATCCTGCGCCCAGAGCGATAACAAGGGTTTGCAGTACATCTACCGCGCTATTAAAAAATGCCATACAGTTTTCCTCGCTTTCGTTTAATCAGATTTTTGGGTTTCCTCTATGTCCAGTTCGTACAGGTCAAAGGGCTCGTCCGGCTTTAGCAGGACGGGTTTCCTTTTCATGTACCGCTCAATATCAAACTCATTTCTTTTGTCGGCGTCGGCAAGGTATTTGTAGTTCGGGTGCTTCGTAATATCGTATTTATCCGAGAAGAACGGCCTCACGCCCCGCACCTGGAGAATACACTTGCCTCCGTCCATCACCGCCAATTCGTCCTGGGTCATCAACTCCTTTCCTAATTTCTGATAATTGAGGCCGTGGGAAACCTGCGTGCCCCGGTTTTCGGAAGTGTTGAAGCTGTCTATGGTCTCCTTGCCAAGCACCTCCGAGATTTCCTTGAGCGTGGATTTCTCCTTGCCTCCCAGGAACAAGGTCGTATCGCAGTTTCCAACGATGGTATCCGCGGCGTCCTTGTAGATGGACTTTAATTGAGACTGGCTTTGCAAAATAATAGAAGCCGAGATTTCCCGGCTTCTGATGGTGGCTATCAATTTATCGAAATTGGGTATCTGTCCGATATTGGCAAACTCGTCTAAAATGCACCTCACATGAACAGGCAGCCGCCCGCCGTACACATCATCCGCTTTGTCACACAAGAGATTGAACAACTGGCTTTGCAGAATAGCGATAACAAAATTGAAAGTCGTATCCGTATCGCTCATAATGAGGAACAGGGCGGTTTTTCTATCGCCCAGGATATCAAGCTCCAGCTCGTCATACTCCATCAAATCCCGCAGTTCCTTTATGTCAAAGGGGGCGAGGCGGGCGCCGCAGCTTATGAGGATGGAGGAGCGGGTTTTTCCGGCGCTGAGTAAAAACTTCTTGTACTGCCGGACAGCGAAATGCTCCGGGTCTTTTTCATCCAACTGCTCAAACAGAATATCCACGGGGCTTTGAAACTCGTCGTCATCCTCTTTGGCTTCTGAGGCGTTGATAAGATCAAGCATGGTAATGAAGTTCTGTTCGTTCTCCGGGGCCTCATACCAAATATAGCCGATCAGAGCGGAATAAAAAAGGCGCTCCGCTTTCACCCAAAAATCTTCACCGGCTTTTTCTCCGTCTCCTTTGGTGTTCATAATGATGGTGTTTACCAGCTTCAAAATATCCTTTTCGCTGCGGATGTAGGAGAACGGATTATACCGCATGGATTTCTTGAAATTGATGGTATTGAGCACCTTTATTCGGTAGCCGTTTCTTTGGAGCAGCTTGCCGCACTCCACAAGGATAGTGCCTTTCGGGTCGGTGCAGACATACGATACGGGATACTCTTTTGACTGGCATTGCATGAGGTTTGGCTTACAGAAAAATCTTGTTTTGCCGCTGCCGGAGCCGCCGATCACCAAAATATTTTTATTTCTGGCGTACTTCGGCTGCTTCGGGCGGCCCTGCATAGTAATCCGCTCCGTCTGCGTCAGGATGATATTATTCTGGAAAACGGGGTCCATGTAGGGTTTAATATCCTCCGCCTTGCCCCACCTGGCGCTGCCGTACTCCATGCCCTGGCGGTATTTCTTAGCGTTCCTGCCTTTGAAGTACACCACAAGCCGGATAATAACGGCCCCGGCAACACCAATACAGAGATCAAGCGGATGGAGCGAAAGCCCCATACTTTGGAAGGTCGCCGAGAAACCGCCGCCCAAGTTCAAAACCTTTGCGGAAATATCGGCGCCGCCAGCCAGCCGGAAAGCCTGGCCCAGTTTATCGAAAAGCCAGATGAACAGCACATAGGGCAGGTTCGGGAGAATGATTTTTTTAATATTTATAGCTCTGGCCCCCTGTCTTTGGCCTTGACTTTCTCCCGCTGCAAGGTTTTCTGTTTCGCTTTCTCCCGCGCCTGGGAAAGCAGCTTGCGGATAGAAGGCTTTTTCTCACGGTTCAGCTTCAAAGCCGAAAACTCACGGAAAGCCTCGGTCATTACGTCAATGTCCTTGCCCTTAAAAAACATAAGATAGCGCGGGATTGTGCCGCCCTCGATCTTCTTCACATGGTAGTCCAGCCCATGTTTCTTAGCGATAGGGTCAAAAGCCCTGATATTGTCGTCGGTGATTTCAATATTGGTGGCCTTTTCGCCGGGCTTCATAAGCTGCCGCAAGGTCTGTTTGCCTCGGATGGGCTTATTCCGCTGCTTCTGTATTTGCCGCAAAAGGAGCTTGATGGCCTTTTGCAGAACAGAGGCGGTCAGCTTCGTTGTCTGGATAGATATAGCTATGGTTTTTTGGGTTACTTCTTCCTGCATGGCTACCTCCTTTCACCGCTGCCGTACAGATCATGGTTAACAAGGGATGAATAGTAATTGCCAATGGTAGAGGGTGCGTTGAACAGCGCCGCAAGCAAATATTTTTTGATATTGCGGACATAGGTGGTGTTGGCCGCCATACAGTCAAGCACATACTGGATATGGCTGCTGTCCAGCTTTAACAGTCGGGATTTTACCACCTCGGCGGGGAAGTCATCTCCGGCTATGCGGATGGTATCTCTTGCGGAGCAAATTGTATCTACAAGCAGTTCCACGATTTCATCCAGACGATCACGGTCAAGTTTGCGGTCTTGAATGAGAATGTCATAGTCGGTATTCTCTAAAATGATTTCACGGTATGACTCCCTCATATCCATTCCTATCCCATCCGCCGCCTGCGGCTCATAAGGATTTGATTGGATATGATTTGATGGTTCTGTACTTGATAAATCAGTTATTGATTTTTGGCTACTTGATTTCTTAGGATTTAATTGTGCGGGATTTTCCTGTTTAGGGGAAACCTGTTTAGGCTTTCCCAAGACTGGATTATCCCGTTCAGGTAAAGGCGGTTTTGGCTGCTCCAAAATAGTATATTCAATCGTGGTGAGCTGCCCTTTGGGATTTCGGATACGCTCACGGATGATGTACCCGTGTTCTTCCAGTTCCTTTATCGTGGCACAAATGCTATCCACGCCATCCTTGCAGATATGGGCGAGGCCCTTTGTGGTATAGTCCCAATCCTCCGGCAAAGAGAGCATAAGGGAGAGAAGCCCCTTTGCTTTCAGCGAAAGCGCAGTATTGCGTAAATGATGGTTCGCCATCACCGTATAGTCCCTGGTCTTTTCTATACGGAATACTGCCACATGAACCACCTCCTTTCTTAAAAATGGGCGCAAAAAACGCCATAGGTATTGTCCTATGGCGTTGATTGATATATTTTTTGAGCGCTAATTCATGTCATCAGTAGTCTTATTTTTGTCTTCTAAGTCAATATCTACTTGAATACCTAAAAGCTTGCTTTCTGGTGCATCGTCATTCAACTCAAGTATAATGCGATCCTGAATAATTTCGGTATATTCTTTCTCCGACATTAATGACTTAAATGAGGTTAGCGCATCCTCGTTGATAGAACAAATATATTGAAAGCCTTCCTGATTACAGATTTCAAAAACCATTCTAAATAGTGTTTCACGTTGCCGATGATCCATGTTAGCAAATAATCTGCTGTCGTGAGCCAAAAACCCAATTTTGCTTTGCTTACACGCTAAGAGGAGCAAATCAAAACAAAAAATGCGGACTTCATTTACTCCATCAGAAGAATCGTCTTCAATGCGTGCATCTAATGTATACCTTAGCATATTCTCGCCAGAATTGTTTTTGAGGACTAGCCCACTTCTCTTTTTAGGATAAAACCTTTTAGCGAAACTCCAATACTTATTTCTTAGGTCTGACAAACATTCGTTTTCGCTTTCAAGGTATACATCTGTTTCTTTATCTTGAGCGATCATTGTTGCCTTAATATCCAATTCTGTATCTCGATAAGCTTTTAATATTTTCTGATACTCTTGGATACGGTTTAATTCACTTTGTGAGGAAGCTAGTTGTTTTGTAAGGGCTGTATATTCTTCCAAGGCCCCATGAGAGTCCAGAAAACTAAGCAGTTCATCCATTTTCTGACCCAACTCAAATATTTCTTCATCTATCCCCTTTAATTCTATTTTATGTCTGTTCAATTCTTTTCTAAGACGGGTATTCCTTGTGTTCAGCAAGTCATTATGGAATTGAATCACATCCCCAATACTCTTTTTAACCATATCAGGGATTTCTACTTGGGCCGCTTGATATACGCCCATAAGCTTTTCTTCTTTTACTTGTGCAGATTCCTTGAAAGCTTCCTCAATGTTTTTTATGTAATTACTTATTAGGACACGACGGTTTTCGAGGACTTTTTTGCGATAACTTTTATCATCAGCCTCTTTTTCTAATTCATGGTAGTTATTTGAAACTTTGAACTCAGATATCTCTTTCTCAAGTTGTTGAATGTTGTATTCTAATTCGGTTACATCGAGCTCTGCATCATTTTTCCCTAAATAGTATTGCCTAAATAAAGGATCTTTTTTAATAGCTTTTTCCGTTGCACTAGCAGCAGTCTGCTTGTCTCGTAATTCTTTCTTGCTGATTATCAAGTCAATATCAATACCTAACAAATAACAGTTGTTAATTAATTTGCTATAATCAGATTCCTTAGGAACAAAAGTATCAAAAGAAGAATAGCATGAGCGATAGCGTCTTATAAACCTGGAGAATAGTGTATTCCAAGTCATATATTTAGGGTTTTCAGTTATGCCAAAACACAATTCAAGCATTTTTTGTCTTACTGCTTTAGGCTGAGTAGTTTCGCCACAAAAGATTATTTTGCTCTGCTCATTTGTGCTGCGTTTTGAAGAATACTCTTCTCCATCTACTTCAAACTTAAGAGTAAACTCCCAATCAGGAAGTTTTTGGGTAAATGAATCAATCCTATTGCAACCTAAACAAAAATGTATGAGATGTAAGGCAAGTGATTTCCCAACGCCATTATAAGTGTTCCCATCATTTGTATTATTGGGGGCAATTTGCTTGCCAACAATAATATTCAACCCATTATCAAATAATATTGGGTGAAAAGAGGGCTTATTTGCTCTTAAACTAATGAGCCTCATAACACAATAGCCCCCTTTCGTTTTTTCTGATAGCTCCAATAATATATAGATAGTCTAGTGCTATAATAAACTGGTCGAAGGAAAACTTGATCGGATATTGATTATTAGCATAAGAATCTTTGTAATATTGCCATAATTCGTCTGGCGATATCGGGTTAGACAGATGTTGTAATAAAAAAGCGCCAAAACCAAAATATGATTCATACATGGATACTTGCTTTTTGGGTAAAATCACAATTTTCCTCCTCTCTACATATTATTGCGGTTCTTCAAAAATATCGCAGCTTGAAAAGTAAAATGACATAAGTACCTGGATGCTTGATTGAATAGCTAGTGTTTTTTTAGGACACGCCTGCTCAAGTATAAAATAATACCTACAGTCTGCAAAACTCTCCTCTGTTTCAGGTATTTGTTCTTTTGCTTGCTCATATAAAGCATGAAACTTTTTCTGTAAAACTTCTTTTATCCCTGGATTTTCATTGAAGTAGTGTGACAGCAATCCCTCTTGGTAACTGCCAATGTTTAATTGATTTTTTACAATATTACTTAATCCATTAAAAACTATCTTCTCATCAAAATCTGGTACTACTAAGCTATCTTTATAAGGAACAGGTATCTCAACCCTCATAAGATAGGTCACAGCTTCATTAAGTGCCTCAAATTCAATAATAGGTAATATTTCATTAGGGATAAACCCAATGATATCTTGCATAGAATACTCGTCAAATTTATCAAATATTTTCTCTAAATTATGGGCCGAGAAAGTACTTATTTCTATTTCTTTATATCTGTCATTGTTATTTAGTTCTATCGCCATTTGAATAATAGGTGCGGGAATTCCAGCATATTTATCATTTATTACGAAAAAGAACTTTTTGATTGGGCAGATACCATTCCAACTGTCATACAATCCGTTAAAATCTTCTTCCAATTTCTTTACGCCTTCATTTATTGTTCTATCCTTAGTTATGTCGTCAGGCGAAAAAACTTGATAATACGTACCAGTTGTTCGATCAAATCCATCATTTTTTCTATCACCTATATTTCCATAGGCTTTTACAGGTTGAAATTCTGGATATGCCTTTGTCATAACAGAAACGAAGAAATCCTCAAACTGCTGCCCTTTATATTGCAAAATTCTATTGCGAAAAATTATTTTAGCAATATATTGTTCAGCTCTTTCCATCAGACTCATTCCTTTCTGGACCTTGATATGTCGAATACAGTATAGCATAACTTGAGCTACTATAACAGACTTTTATTCTCTATAAAAACCTAAATGAAAACGCCATCCGTTAGGCTTGTCTGCCTTTGGGATAGCCTTTTCTTGTGGTTATACGATTTACACGTTATGATTTATTGGGTCTAAACCCTTGAAAACATAGGCTTGGTTGCGATTGAGCATAAATGAGTGTACCCACAGGTCCCACAGGTCCGCAGGGCATTCAGGGTCCTACCGGCAACACCGGCGCACAGGGAGTGCAAGGCCCCACCGGCAACACAGGTTCCACAGGCGCACAGGGCATTCAGGGACCTACCGGCAACACCGGCGCACAGGGAGTGCAAGGCTCCATCGGCAACACAGGTTCCACAGGCGCACAGGGCATTCAGGGACCTATCGGCTCAACTGGTAGCACAGGTGCACAAGGCATCCAAGGTCTCATCGGTCCCGCAGGTCCTCAGGGCATTCAAGGCCCCGTTGGCGCTACCGGCGGTACGGGAGCACAGGGCATCCAAGGTCTTATCGGTCCCGCAGGTCCACAGGGCATTCAAGGCCCCACCGGAGACACAGGAGCTACGGGAACCACGGGTCCAACCGGGCCTTCAAGTGGAAATAATACGTATATTGAAACCGGGACGCTGGGAACAATCAACGCCGGAATTTCTTACAATCAAGGCGGAGGAAACAACGAGGCCTTTGCCGCGCTGATATTTGACTGTGGCGCTGATAAAGTTGTCACGGAGATTGCAGCCTACATTACGCAAGTAGGTGCGCGTACGGGCATCTTCCAAATGGCGATCCTACTGCCCACAAGCAATAGTCAGGCGGAGGTCGTTGCAGTAACAAACACAGTCAATTCTATTTTCGGAGGGATTTTTGTAATCCCGCTCACTACATCGGTTACACTCAGGGCCAATACATCATACTATCTGGCGGTATATAATCAGGTTAATGCAGCAATCATCGGCGGATTTACTGCGGGTGCATCAATAGGGGGAGACGCGCCTCCAATCAATTTTAGAGTGCAAAATCTGTCCGGTTTCAGGGTCGGTCAGAGTATCAGCACTGGCGATACAAGTCAACGTTTATCGCCTTGGCTGTATTCGTGTTAAGCTGGCTTTCAACCTTTTATCTCATCGGCAGCATTTGTGCGTCAAGGTTTTAGTTGTGGTGAGAGCGTAAACAGTCAGTTGAATAGAAAAGAGATAAAGCGATCGGCAGCAGAATTGCAGCCGATCGCTTTATTTCGTAAAGGACACAATGTTATTGGGTGTACAGCCAATCCTTATGCCAGCTTTTCCAAGGTGGCCATTGTGACGCTCTTGTCCTTTTTCGGAGAATCTCCGCTTGCTTTAATATTTTCCCGTCTTGTATGCAAGGCTCATGTGGTTATCATGCCCTTCTGCCGGCAGCGTTGGGGCCTGTGTTTTTTCTTCGGCCGGATACGCAGAAAACTGTTGCGTATCAGCGAGCTTAAACTTACTAACCTCATGCTGCAAGGTCTGGGCCTGGGCTGCCAACTCCTCGCTGGAAGCCGAGCTTTCTTCCGCAGTAGCGGCATTTGTCTGTACCACTGCCGAAACCTGTGACAAGCCTTCGTTAATCTGTTCAATCGAAGCTGCCTGCTCGCTGGTGGCGGTTTCAATTTCGCGAATAGACTGTACAGCCAATTCCGCTTTTTCAGAAGCCTCTATCAGGCGTTTTAACGTGTCCGCAGCCAGTTTTTCTCCTTCGGATACAGTTGCAACTGATTTTTCAATCAGCGAAGCCGTTTGCTTGGCTGCTTCCGCAGATTTTGCCGCAAGGTTGCGCACTTCATCGGCTACCACAGCAAAGCCCTTTCCGGCGCTTCCGGCGCGCGCTGCTTCCACAGCGGCATTCAGCGCAAGAATGTTGGTCTGGAAAGCAATATCCTCCACCAACTTGGTGATTTTGGAGATTTCCTGGGAAGTCGTACTGATTTCCTGTATGGAGGTGTTAAGCCGCTGCATGTGGTCGTTACTCTCTGTGATATCATTTTCCGCCTGTTCAACAAACCTCACAGACTTTTGAACATTTGTAATGTTCAGTTCCGCTTGCTGGGTTACGCTTGTGATAGAAGCGTTTAACTCTTCAACAGTTGCCGCCTGTTCTGTGGCTCCGGCTGCAAGGGCCTGCGCCGCGGCGGATACCTGATCCGCACCAGAGTTGACTTCTTCTGAGGTTGTGTTAATCAACAGTAATGTACGATTGAGGTTTGAGGAAATCAATTCTATTGCTTTCCTGATGGCAACAAAGTCCCCAGCATATTCGAGATTCATAGAAATCCGCATATCTCCGCGTGACATCTGCCCCAGCTTTTCTGATATGTCATGTATGTAGCTTTGCAGAGAGGAGATGGTTAAGCGCATTGCATCGGCCAATACGCCCAACTCATCGCCGGACTGATAGGTAAGTTCAGTATCCAAATTTCCCCGGGACAATTCGGAAGCAATCTGCGACATGCTTGTAAGGGGCTTTGCAATTGCTTTTCGGATGTAAAGAGTAAGAGCCGTAGCAACCAAAATTAAGAGAATCACCACGCCCAGAATTGAGAAAATAGTAGTGGTATTCAACGCGGCATTTATTTTCTCAATTGATACGCCTGTAAAGTAAATTCCGATAGCATTTCCGTCGCTGTCGATAATCGGGGAGTACACCGTAGCATAGGGCGTCCCCAATATATCTGCATTTCCCTGATATTCAATTCGGTCTTCTAACACTGTCTTTGAGATCTTAGAATCCAGCTTTGTACCGATTGCACGCTGTCCATCTTGAATGACGGTGGTGTTAGCACGCTCGTCACCAATAAAGATAGTAAATTCATTCCCCGTCATTTCTTTCATGCGATCAACAAAGGCGGGGTCCACCATAGAGTAGCCGGTTGATACGACACCTATGGTCTTTCCCAATGCGTTTTTAACAGGTGCGCCAGTTCGGATGCTTAATTTAATTTCATTGCCCAGATCAACATGAGAGGTAATTTCTCCGTCGAGTGCCATGGAGATATTCTTCTGTGAGATAACAGAATCGCCGGTTTGATCGCTGTGCGTACGTGCGATAGCAATTCCCTGCGCATTTGATACAGTGACAAAATCCACGTCCAACCCCATCGCAGTACTTGCCTCTGCTGCTGCGGACCTTATGGCGGCTGCATCACCACTTTCTACTGCAAGAACCATGTTTTCGTAGCTGGCCATAGAGGTTGCTGCTCTTACGGAATCCTCCTGATAATCCTCCAAAACAGCTTGCATCGTATGGAGTGCGGCATTACTCCGCTCCTCATTGGCTTGCTCAATCAGACGATAACTGCTGATTGACATATAGGTAACGGTCAATGCACCTACAAGTAAAATTCCGCAGGTAGCAAACAGTGACAGTTTAAATCCGACTCTTTTGGTGAATGAAATTCCTCTGCTTTTTTGCATATTTCTGTTGCCCGATTTCAGGGCCTTGGGTTTCATCTTCATGCAACCGAATCCTCATTTCTTATTTTGATTTACGCCTCTGTAATAGCAGCAATTCCAGACTGAGGAGTCTGAAATTCCATTTTGGGATTTGTCCCTGTTTTGACTTTTTAAAAATCTCCTTTAAGTTTCATTACAATTTTTTGAACCGCATGCTAGAATAAAATTTGCGTGTTTACTTTATAATATAATAATAGAGTGAAATAAACGGTTGCATTTGTCACAGTTTATTTGAAACCATGCGTAAGATAGCTTTTCCCCTGAATTACAAAGCACTTTTGGCAGGAGTGACCAGAGAATTGACGGCACATTC
>NZ_DALZOY010000029.1:0-13191 GCF_032018205.1 Oscillibacter sp.
CAGCGTAGGTCGAACATCCTTGAGAAAAAAGTGTAAAGTAATATTGACAATATCACAATTATGGAATCGTGCTTTTCGTTATCTGGCTCTAAAATTTATTATTTGTATCAACAACACTAAGAAACTGCGTATCCCACTTTCGCCCTTGAGATGCATGGACAGTCAGTATCCGTCCGAATTTCTTTTCTTTAGGGAGAGCGAAAAGCTTCTCTGTGCAAGCGGTCATATTCCTGCTGAATGGGTTCATACGTCGAGTTTTTCCACGCAAGGTACGACTCTCCTTTAACACGGAACTGCGGTAGAAAAAATGAACCTCGGCTCTCTGAAAACTTGGCCAGGAAGAAGCCAAAGAGGAGATATCCCTCTTTTTATCACATATTTGATCGTATGCAGATTGTCCTCTTTCAAGAGCGATAAATTCAGCTTGATCCAGATCGGACAATTCCGATTTCAGCTCCTTTTCGGATTCAATCAGTTCTCTCAGATTTGCTTCTTCGTCGGAAAGCAACGCGATATATTCATTAGACATAGGACAACCACGAAATACCATAGGCTGAATTGAGGTGAGGAGCATGGCGAGACGGCAGCGGGAGCCTATCCGGGTAGAGGCATTTGTGACTGTGAACGAACAGAAAGTAAATATTGACACGCTGTCGAAGGAAAAGCGCTGCGAAATCGGCGCGGTACTAAAGGTAACATATCTGAACGCGCTTTTCCGGGGCAAGGCCGTGTTCCACATAGATGAAGAGAATTAGTTTATTGGATACCGCTTTGGGCTGCAGCTATATTACCGTGGGGCTGTGAATCAAAAAAGTGGTGGTGCGTAAGCACCACCACTTTGCAGCCTCCATTCACACACCTAGGTACTACCAATCCACAACCATCACTTCTTTAAGTAAGTCAATAGTGCGAGCAGTAGGACGTTGGCTGAAATGATTAGTGTAAAGACTTGGAATGTAGTCATGGTAAGTCCTCCTTCAAACGCCGATGGAGGCTGCAATTACAGTATAGGACATGTTAAAAGAATATAAAGTTGAAATTCAGTCGCATTTCAGAAGAAAAATTTCGGTTTTGAAACCAGAGCAAAGAAACTTGAAAATAAGAAGATTCATCTGCGCTTAATTTTACAGAAGCAAGCCCCGCCTTTTTAAGGCGGGGCGGAAACTTTATCGTTTGTCATCGCCGGGTTTATGACGGTTTCCCGACTGCTTTTTATCATTGCGCCCCTCACCGTCAAGAGCGCTTTGTGCAAATGTCGGACCGCCCTTTGCCTTTTTCAGGCGGACAGGCTTTGGGTCAAGCTGGCTGTCTTTTGGCATTTTAAATCACCTCACGTGTATTTTTTGCAGATTCAAAATTTATATCCTTTGACAAACCGGGTGCGGGCGCACCATCGACAGAGCACGTATAGAATCATGAGAATAAAAAAGCGCCGTCCCCGGTGTGCAAGACCGGAGACGGCATAGCTGCTCAACGGCAACATGAGGTTATGTTTTTATAAATTTGCCCGCAGGCAATCTTAGGACCTGAATCCCCGGACGGCTGCGTCGTGAAATCATCCCGATGCCGATGAATTACTACGGTTTTGCCTACAATTTCGTCTACGAAAAATCTGTTTGTAAAGACCGTCATGAATGCGAAGCCCTGATTTCCGAAAAGCGGAGGAAGATCGCCTGCGTGGTCCGGGTGCAAACAGTTCCTCGGATTGTAGTGCCCGCCCGTATCGGCAAACGGGTCTGTCGCATTTCCGGCACATACGGCGCCTTCGTGAATATGGAAACCGAAAACGTTAGCTCCACAGGGGCCGTCATCACAGGGTAATCCTGTCACTTCCACTGCCACAAGCACCCCGGACCTCGTCTGATAAAACCGGACAATTCCGCGAATTTCGGGATACGTCATGCTCCCGTTTATTTGTGCACAAGCATTTGGCGATTGATTAAAATTTATGATATGCACTGCCATATCACCCCTTGATATCTTATGAAAAGCAAGTGAAAATGACACTCAATAGCAATGGGAATAACGTGAGATTTATGTGACTCCGGCAGCCAGCCGAGGCGGAAAAGGAAAACCGCCCCGGTTAAGGGGCGGTAGATCAAAGGTCTTGAAGGTCAGCGGCAGGAAGATCGTTTTCAATATTGTCCCGTGCCAAATCGTTGTCAATGGCTGGGTAGATGTTCCCCGGGATAGGCTTGTCACCATCGCCATCATTAAGAATTTGAGCCAATTTTTTCTTTGGGTCCATACTATCACCTCGAGAATAGTCTTTGCCAAATTGTTTTAAATATTTTAGGAAGAGACTCACAAGGGAATTGAAACCGCGCCCGATGGGGCCAGAACAGGCCGCCGAAAAGCTTCAAAAATTCTGCGACTCTACCATGAGCATGGGATTCTGGCAATTCTGATTGCGTTAATTTGCGGAGGAATACTTCTGGTCATTATCCCGTTATAAAAAATGCTCACACAATTGCCCACACGAAAACGGCATGCCTGCGGCGTGTGGACAAGCACAGTCTGAGACATTGACTTGTCAAAAACAAGCAAATTACCAGGGCGGACCTTAACCACGATTGCCTGCAAAATCATAGATACCACCTCTTATTGCAGGGTATGTCAAGGTTGAAAAGAATGTTCCGCTTTTTATCCCTGTGTCGCCGGGGAATGAAAAGTCAATATACACATTTAGAGCCTTCTATGGTGGTTTCAGAGATACGGAGCGGTATCTGTCTCGGGGCCTTCCTGCTCCAATTGGTGGGCCAGCACCCGGTTAATAATTTTCATGCCGGCCTCGTGATAGTCTCGCCCGTTCGTAGACGCACAAAACTCACCGAGAACATCGAAGTCATAGCCTGCGTCGAAAAGCGTGATTGCCGATGCGATCACGCAGGCATCCGTATCAAAGCCGACCAGATCGATATGAGAGCACTGCCCCACCAGACGAGACAGGTCTTCATGCGGGAGCCCGTAAGTCGTTTTTTCCTCGACCACCGTCGGCAACCCGGCAGGGGGGTGGATCAGCAGGGAATCGGAGCAGGCATCCAGCCCACTGTACCGGTGCAGTCGGTTATAGAACGGTGACTGGGGCGTATTTTTGTAATAGGTCAGGATGCAGTAGTCATATCTGCCAGTTTCCGCCAGCCTTTGAATTTCAGGAACGCGGTCTCTGGTGGTATCCGTCAGAAATTCCTTCTGAACGTCAATGATCAGCAGCGCGTTGCGGGAAGGTTTGGTCATAACAATGCCTCCGGATTTGATTCATTCCGATGTCTTGGGTTAGAATGCTCGGGTGAGCACTGTTTCATTCGTACGGCTACGTACAGAAGTTTCAAGCTGGACAAGAATATGCAAAGCTGAACAGGCCGGGACTCTGCCCCGCCCTGATTTTTTAGAGAGGTGAATACGATGGCAAAGAAAGTGGATACAAGTAATCAGGGCAAATGGAGCAACACTTTGGCTGGGATTTGGTAGGAGGCGGCTCATCCGGTTAGGGAGAAATGTTGCTGTTTCAAAATTGTCTTTTCATTTTTGTAATTTGTGGTATACTAAAAATAATAAAGTAATTTCTGCGGTTCCCGTTGATCTTTATTGACGGGAACCGCTCTGCTTTCTTAATCCGTACAAAGTAGAACGCATCTGTGCCGTGTGCATGAGTGCCGTCTATTCTGATATTTTAGAAGAAGAGAATGACATGACATTTAAAGAACTAAACCTCGCAGCACCTATCTTAAAGGCGGTTGAACGCCAAGGATACACAACACCGACCCCAATTCAGCAAAAAGCAATTCCACTGCTATTGCAAAAGAAAGACCTGATTGGCTGTGCTCAAACCGGCACGGGCAAAACAGCGGCCTTTGCCCTTCCAATCCTTCAGAACCTTGCATTGGAACGGAGAAAGGGTATCAAAGCATTGATCCTCACGCCTACAAGGGAACTGGCTATTCAGATTCAGGAGAATTTTGACGAATATGGAGCCAACCTGCGCCTTCATTGCGCCGTGATCTTTGGCGGTGTCAGTCAGGTACCGCAAATAGAAAGACTGCGGCGAGGCGTTGATATCCTAATTGCGACGCCGGGGCGGCTTTGCGACCTGATGAATCAAGGCTATATAGACATCTCACAGATTCAAATTTTTGTTTTGGACGAGGCCGACCGGATGCTGGATATGGGCTTTATCCATGATGTAAAAAAAGTTCTGCGCGCACTGCCGGAGAAGCGACAGACCCTTCTTTTCAGTGCCACAATGCCAAAAGAGATTGAGGCGCTTGCAAACACAATTCTTCACGACCCGGTTACAGTAAAAGTAGACCCCGTGTCCAGCACAGCAGCCTCCATTGACCAGCATATCTATTTCATTGATAAGGGCAATAAGCGCCGTCTGCTGGCAAAACTGCTTCATGGCAACGATGTCGGAAGCGCATTGGTATTTACCCGGACAAAGCATGCCGCCGACAAGGTAGTGACGGAGTTGGCTGGGGCGGGTGTAGTGGCGATGGCTATTCACGGGAACAAGAGCCAGAACGCCCGGCAGAATGCCCTAAAACGCTTCAAAAGCGGAGACATCAAAATTCTTGTTGCAACTGATATTGCGGCGAGGGGAATTGACATTCCTGAACTGTCCCATGTGTTTAACTATGAATTGCCAAATGAACCGGAAACTTATGTTCATCGTATCGGCAGAACCGGCCGTGCCGGTCTGGGAGGCATTGCCATTAGCTTCTGCGACTATGATGAAATTTCTTACCTAAGGGATATTGAAAAACTGATGGGCCGCACGATTCCTGTGGAAAAATCAGAGTGGCCAATGATGATTCTGCAAAAGTCGGAAAAAGCACCGCAATCCAGATATGGTCACGGTCGTTCACATTCTCCCTCGGCGTCATCTAATCCCAGACATTCACAAGCCCGGACGACCGTTTCCGCAAAACCTCATGCTGCATCCGCGAAAGAGCATGATCGCGTGGCGGGCAATCGAAAAAGACGTGATCGCCGGTAAACATCTCCGTACCCTATGAAAGCCAAAATATCACGTCTTCGGTTTCCCGAAGACGTGATATTTTTGTAGTCTAATGAAGTATGGTCCTCCGTACTGACTGATTATCAGCGCCGCCAGCGTGGGATTCGGAGTTTTGATATTAACGGGGTATTGCAGCTTTTTTTCATAAACAAACATCAGCCGTTCACTCCTTCATCCCAGGGCCACGGATCATTTAACCAGATAAAGCCTTCCTGCTCCGTAATATCGGTCTGGAGGAGGGGCCCGTACATTTTCCGATACGTTATCCGACCCTCTTGGGCAAGCTTGATATAAGACCAGTAGAGGTTCAGAACCTCCTGATCCTTGGGATGGGTGGTGAGATACAGGCCCAGCTCGTCAATTGCAAAATCAAGCGCCATCAGCTCCGCCAAGGCGGTGTTGTTGGTTTTCAGCTTGTCAGTCATCGCCGCCTTAAACGGCAGGTCCAGCCCCGGAAACAGCGTCCCTGTCTGAAGCGCCGTGGCGTTTTCATAGCGGGGCGGGTCCTGATCCTGCATGGGCACATAGGGAAATGCCAGCGGCGCACAGCGGCCGGGAAGACTCCCGTCGTTTTGGCCGCAGGAATTCAATTCAGGTCTTTCCATCTGCAAAAATACTCCTTCCTTTGCGCAGGTTTGCTCAGACTGCGCACGGTATCGTGCGCTTATGCCATACTATGCCCGGCAACCCCCGCTGGTACATCTTGCGGGACCGAAGGGAAGGGTGCTATAATATAACGCAAAGCTCTCCCGGACTACCCGCGCCCGCTTGCGGCGGCACGGCGGACATAATGGAAAAGCCGTACCTCATATTCTTCACGGGAGGTGACGGCGATGGTTGTTTTTATACGCAGGACCCATCTGACCCTATCCGCACTGCTGCTTACGGCGGTGGCGGGGATGGCGTTGATTCTGTGGCAGGGGAGTGGGAGTGTCTCTGTGCTCTCTGCCCAGCCGATGGGAAGCCCCAGCCGCGTGGTGGTAGTAGACCCGGGCCATGGCGGAGAGGACGGCGGCGCGGTGGCGGGGGACGGTACGGTAGAGAGCGGACTGAATTTGCAGATTGCCGGGCGAGTGGACGCGCTGCTCCGGTTTTTGGGGCAGGATACGGTGATGACCCGGACGAAGGACGTGTCCATCCATTCTCCGGAAGCCACGACGCTGCGCCAGAAAAAGGCGTCCGACCTTAAAAACCGGGTAGCGCTGGTAAATGGACTGGAGAATGCGGTGCTCCTCAGCATCCATCAGAACAGCCTGCCAGGCTCTCCCAAAACCCACGGTGCACAGGTGTTTTACAATGGCGTGGAACCTGCCCCGGCGCTGGCCGCCACCGTGCAGGAACGGCTGAACAGCAGCGTGAACACCGGAAATGGAAAAACACCCAAGCGTATTTCCGATTCTATCTATCTCACGAAAAACGCCACGGCTCCGGCAATCATCGTGGAGTGCGGATTCCTCTCCAACAGCACCGAAACCGCCCGCCTGCAAGAGCCGGGATACCAGATACGGCTGGCGGCTGCCATTGCCGCCGGATATTTTTCTACGGAGGAAACATCATAGATGAAAGTGAAAAGCACGTTTTACTGCACGGAGTGTGGAAACGAGACGCCCAAATGGGCGGGGAAGTGCCCCGCCTGCGGCGCATGGAACACGGTGGTGGAGCGTCCCGCGGAAGCCGCGCCGAAAAAGTCCCGGGGAATCGGGAAAGCGGCGGCTCCGGCAATCCCCGTCATAGGGAGCATTCGCCGTGCCCGTCCGGTGACGGATTTGGAAACCGCGTCGGAAATCCGCTTTCCCACCGGAATGGGGGAACTGGACCGGGTCCTTGGCGGCGGACCCGTCAAGGGCTCTTTGGTGCTGGTGGGCGGCGCACCGGGAATCGGGAAGTCCACGCTGATGCTGCAAATTTGCAGCAAACTGTGCGAATTTTCTAAGGTTTTGTATGTATCCGGAGAGGAGTCGGAGCACCAGCTAAAGCTCCGGGCAAAGCGGCTGGATGTGGAGAGCGAACAACTGTTCGTTATCTCTGAAACCTGTCTGGGGGACGTGCTGGAAACGGTGGCGGCGGAGCAGCCCGACATTCTTATCATTGACTCCATCCAGACACTGTACAACGACGCGCTGGATTCTCCCGCCGGGAGCGTGGGGCAGGTGAAGGACTGCACCATGGCGCTGATGCAGCTTGCCAAAGGGCAGGAGATCACCGTATTCGTCATCGGGCATGTGAATAAAGAGGGCTCCATTGCCGGACCCAAGGTTTTGGAGCACATGGTGGACTGCGTGCTGTATTTCGAGGGAGATCAGCACAGCTCCTACCGCATTTTGCGGGCGGCAAAAAACCGTTTCGGGGCAACCAATGAGATCGGTGTGTTTGAGATGGAGGACGCGGGGCTGCACGAGGTGGAAAATCCTTCAGAGCTGCTGCTGGCGGGCCGCCCGGCGGATGCACCGGGAAGCTGCGTCACCTGTGTGATGGAGGGCGTTCGGCCAGTTCTGGCGGAGGTGCAGGCCCTGATTGCCCCCAGCGGCTACGGAACGCCCCGCCGCACCAGCAACGGCTTTGATTACAACCGGGCGGCCATGCTGATTGCGGTATTGGAAAAGAGGGGAGGGCTGAAGCTCTCCACCTGTGATACCTACTTAAATATCATCGGTGGCTTATGGTTGGACGAGCCTGCCGCCGACCTCGCCGCCGCCGTGGCGCTGGCCTCCAGCTATCTGGATCAGCCCATTCCCAGCGATTTGGTGGCCATCGGAGAGGTGGGACTGACAGGGGAGCTGCGCAGCGTCAGCCAACTCAGCCAGCGGGTGAACGAGGTGCAGCGTCTGGGTTTTAAGCGCTGCCTGATTCCGGAGCACCGGTCCCAATCGCTCCATCCGCCGGCAGGGTTAGAGCTGATTCCGGTGCGGAATATTGGAGAGGCTCTGCGGGCCGTGCTGCGCAAACAGGGATAAAGTGAACGCAGCCGCCACCGGCGGGCGGAATGCCCGCCGCCGCCGCGCAGTCCAAATCACACAGTCCGTCCTTTTGATAGATACAGGCAGAGGTGCACGGAATAAGCCCCATAAATTTTAATCCGTTCCTTTCAGTTTGAGATGTTTGCGGGAAGCCCAGCGCTTGCGGCTAGGATGTGCTGAAAGGGCGAAGTTTATGTTTTGTAAGAGGGAAACGACCCGCCAGCAAACTGGGCCTCTTTGGGCGTTCCCCGGCACGAAGCCGGGGAGCCACAAGTCAAGGCAGGCTGTTTGGAAAGACGTAAAGCGCGCCGCCAAGGCATTTCGCCTTAAACAAAACGTTGCGCCGCAGTACGGGGACATTCGGCGCGTGCAGCGAGCCATGGAACACGGCAGCCCTGCCGTCACCGCTATTTATGTGATGGCTGGACATGTTGCTTTTTCGGAAGAACGTCCTTGCCAAGCAGCGGAAGCAGAAACTTTCGGTTGACAACTGATCAGCGCCGCTCTATACTTGTGTCAAAACAACCCTGCACCTGAATGGGGGCTGTTTTGACACAGCCAATACGGCGCCGAAGGAAAACGGTAAGCTAGGTTCGGAGGCGGCGAAAACACACGCCATCGAATGCCAAGACGGAACAACAACGTTTATTTTGTTGCCCGGAGCGGCTGGCCCCAAGCGCGGTGCGGGGCGCTGCTTCCGACGCGCTACCTACGACACGCAGCGCGCGCAGCCCGACGACACGTCGGGGCGGAGGGCGGACAGTCGGCATTGTTTTGCAATGACGATTGAACAAAATAAAAATTTTGTTTAAAGTAGGGGAGCCCGCCAAGGATATCTAATCTGATTACGCTGTAGAGACGCCGCCATCGCTGGTTCTGTACAATGGAAAAACGGCGTTTTTCCAAATACCAAAATCCTCAATCTTTGCGGATTCAGAATTACGCTGTTGCATGTTGCATTTGGAAATACCCATCCAGACAAACCCGTTTCCAGCGATTTGGGTGGCTTTTTATGAAGAAATTCTCTTTTAAGACTGCTCGGGCCACTGTGCGTACAATAATATTACAGGATTGAGGGTGATTTTTTGAACGATTATCGCACTGAAGCGCCGCCAGTCCTGCGGGACTTTCTGGCGTATCATGAAACCATCAAAGCTCATTCAAAGCGAACTGTGGATGAATACTTTTTGGATCTGAGAAACTTTTTCCGCTACATGAAGCAGACACGGGATCCCGCCCTACGTGACAGACGGCTGGATGAAATTCCTATTTTGGATGTGAATTTAGACTTTGTTAAATCTGTAACATTAACAGACATTTACGGATACATGACCTATCTCAGCCGCGACCGGATTTTGCATCAAAACAGCTCTAACTCTGATTATGGACTAAATTCCTCCTCAAGAGCGAGAAAAATTGCAACACTTCGCTCTTTTTACAACTACCTGACCAATAAGGTACACTTGATTACCGAGAATCCCGTAAAGGACATCGACTCCCCAAAAACCAGAAAGTCGCTGCCAAAATATCTGACCCTGGATGAAAGCATCCGGCTTTTAGAGTCGGTTGACGGAAAGAACCGCAAGCGGGACTACTGCATTCTGACGCTGTTTCTCAATTGCGGATTGCGGATTTCCGAGCTGGTGGGGCTGAATTTAAACGATATTCAGGATGAGGCCCTTCGGGTTCTGGGCAAGGGCAATAAAGTCCGCATCGTCTATCTGAACGATGCCTGCAAGGACGCGCTGCGGCGATATCTGGCGGCGCGGCGGCCCGTGTCGGGACGGGACAGCGGCGCACTGCTTCTGTCTGAGCAAAACAAACGCATTAGCCGATCCGGCGTGCATGCGCTGGTAAAAAAGCATTTGGGTCAAGCTGGACTGGACGCATCCGAATACTCTTCTCACAAGCTCCGTCATACTGCCGCCACACTGATGCTTCAAAATGGCG
Organism: Oscillibacter sp.; assembly: GCF_032018205.1. Taxonomy (GTDB): domain Bacteria; phylum Bacillota; class Clostridia; order Oscillospirales; family Oscillospiraceae; genus Oscillibacter. The sequence goes on from NZ_DALZOY010000029.1 coordinate 9,925, forward strand.
TGGACGTGAAAGCGGTGCAGGAGGTTTTGGGTCACGAGCACCTGAATACCACGGAAATCTATACGCACATCGACAACGAAGCCCTCCGTGTCGCCGCAAAGGCAAATCCCTTGTCACGCGTTAAAATTCATGACAAATCTGGCGAATAAAATTGCGGCACAGGAAAGATATCACTTTTCCTGTGCCGCACTTTATTGAATTTCTCCCGCCGCTTAGATTGCCGCTTTTGCGATAAGTTCGTTTAGCGCCGCGGTTTCGTTTTTCAGGCTTGTATCAGCCACACCGAGCATATCCTTCAAGCGACTGATGACGCGCTCAATTTCGCTTTTGGTATTCTGCACCTGTGCCTGAGACTGATTGATTTTATCCAATACCGCCCAATCCGCAAACAATCCGTCAAAGAAAAAATCCGCAAAGCCCAGAAAGCCTTCGATGCTGACCTGTATATCCGCATGAATCGTCACATCAGTCAGCTCTGTTTTAAAGCGGCGCAGTTGTACCTGTAAATGCTCTACCTGTTGCTGCGCTTCATCCAGATGGCTGTGCTTCGCCAAATCCGATATCAGCCCTCCGCCCAGCAAATCCCAAGTCCCCCAACCCTCCGCGCTGTCAAGGCTGGATAGAATCCCATCCGTAGTGGCAAGGGCGGCCTGCCCGGCGCCAAGCGCTTCGTTGATTTCCTTGATCTGTCCGTCCAGATATGAAATGCGTTCTTCAGTCTCAAGAATCTTCCGAACATCTTGTGTGCCCTGGGATTTAATGGCATCCAGCTTTTCCTTCAGTGTCTGCTCATATTCCCTCTCGCACTCCCCTAGTCGGCCAAGTTCAGCCTCGTAGCGGCTGATATCCTCCTCCACGGCAAAAAGCTCCCGCGCGGCCACGTCATACTTCACACCCGCAGCATAGGCCTCTTGACGTTCTTTATCCAGCTTTTCATCCATTTTGCCGACAACACCGTAGAAAAAAGCGGCCAAGCTATGCCCTTCCAGTCGATCCACGTCTGCTTGTTCGTCTAATTTTTCTTTCTTCAGTGCATCGGTTTTTAAGAGCAGAGCCTCTCGTTGAATATAGAGCTCTTTTAGTTTGGATTGTGTGTGCTTCTTTTGTTCAATCTTCTTGCGAAGGCCCTGTATCTTTTCATCGTAATATACCATTGCGAACTCCCTTCGATTTTATATGACTGCCCATCAGCCGTACAGAACATCCCGGCAGCTCCGCCATAGCAAACCGCTGATCGGACGCCGCATTTAAATCCTTCCTTGTCCATTTTGACCTGTGCAAAGTTTTTCCTGTTACAAAGTTTCACGCCGGCAGGCTATTCCAGTTCCAGTCGGTTTCCGAGGGGATGGTCCCCAGCCGCCACAGGGAAACGCCGGTAATGCCCAGCAACTTGGCGGCGCCGAGCTTGACATGAACGCTGTTATTATCGTCGTACCAGACGAAATAGCGGCTGCCGTCCTCCGTGGTATAGATTGCATAGGGCTGTTGATAGGTGTCAGACCAGCCCTTTTCCGTATTCGACTGTCTCAGCCGCTGATATAGCGTCTCATTGGAGGGATACACCGGCGTTCCGGAGAGAAGCTTTCCATCCGCGCCAATTTTCCATGCCATGGGTTTGCTGGAGAAGCCCAGAAGCAGCTTGGGCTGATTGGCAGCGCCTATTTGGACGACGGCGTCCAACAGTGAGGCGTATGTCTGATCAGCGGGAGCTTGCGCAGCGGTCTTGTAATACTCCGTTCCCACAAAGGAAGTCATATCCGCGGTGTTGTAATCATAGGCCATCAAAATTACCCGGTCGGCAGCCGCTCCGATGGCAGCGTAATCATAGCCGTCGTAATAGCTTCCAGTGGTTAAAATTGGGGAAACGCAAACATACAGGCTCTTGCCAAGGGAATGCACTTTACTGGAAAGCGCATTCAAAAACACCGTAAAATTTGCTTTTTGTGCAGTCCGCAAACCCTCAAAATCAATTGTCACACCGGAATACGGATTTTTGCCCACGGCGTTGTAGGAAACGGTCAGCTCATTGACGATCTGCTCCACCGCCGCCGATCTTCCGGTCTCGGATGCCAGCAGCTCCCTCACGCCGCCGGACACATCCATATAGACGCTCAGGTTCAGTGGGGTACCGCCCGCGTCCAGATAGCCGGTTACGTCCTGATAGCCGCTGGGAACGGCGTACTCATTCCCGTTCGCTGAGGTGGTGGAAAGCAGCGCCGAAGTTCCGTCCCACGTCATCCGGCTCCACCCGGCGCTGACGGCTTCCATCCCGTCCGTCAGGCTAAGCTGGCTTCGGGAGGAGATGGCGTAGAACCCATGGACAAATTCAGTGGCCCGACTGAGCTTTTCGTAAATGCGCACCAGCATGGCGGCAGCCTGTCCCCGGGTCGCGGTTGCATTGGGGGCAAAAGTGGTTTCAGAGGTGCCGGAGGTCATACCAATCTGATAGGCCACGGCTACGTAGCCCTTCCCTACTTCCACGTCTGTGAACGGAAGTGCGGTCGATTTTTCCTGAATCGCAGCCGCCCCCTTCAGTCCCACCGCCCGGACCAGCATCTCAGACATCTCGGCGCGGGTGATGGGTACGTCCGGGCGAAATTTTTCGCTCTGATCCACCACGTCATGGGCCAGAGCCGTCTCCACCACAGAGTACCATGTGTGGGAGGCAGGTACGTCGGAAAAGGAGGGCTGCAAAGGCAGTTCTCCGTCCCAATTCATGGTTTTCACCATCATCCGCACCAGCACAGCTGCAAACTGGCCCCGGGTGATGGGGTCCGAATAGCCAAAGTTGGAGGCACTGTATCCGCCCATCAGACCGTAGTCCGCGGCCTTCTGCACCTCGGCCGCAAGAGCACTCCCCACCGGAATATCCCGGAAGGACGCGGCAGAAACCGGCAGTGCGGCCGCTGCGGTCAGAACAGCGGCCAACAGTGCCGCACAAAGCTTTTTCATATGTATTCGCCATCCTTACTTTTTTAATTAATACAAACAATCACGGCTGACGGAGTTTCTTTCCGCCAGCCGTGATTATAGCACCTTTTTTAGCCGCGTTCAAGTCACGCACGGTTAACACCAAGGATTCTGACAGGTCGAATAAGGACATACTCGTAGCTGCTCAGCGGCCTGTTGTCCGCATCAAAGCTATGTGCCGCCACGAGAATGTCCTCTGGACCATAGGGCGGCTGCGTCCGGGCGATCTGGTTCAGCTTTCTCTCGGAGGAAGTCGTTATCAGCATTCACCAATCGTGGTGGAGGCGCAGCCGCCCT
>NZ_DALZOY010000030.1:0-10622 GCF_032018205.1 Oscillibacter sp.
CAGCATCGCCTTGTGGTCCGGTAGGTCCGATCAAACCTTGCGGACCCTGAGCGCCGGCGGGACCGGGAACACCTTGCGCTCCAGCATCACCCTGCGGCCCGGTGGGTCCGATTAGACCTTGCGGACCTTGGATGCCCGCGGGACCGGGAACACCTTGCGCCCCGGAAGGCCCAGCATCGCCCTGCGGCCCGGTGGGTCCGATCAAACCTTGCGGACCTTGGATGCCAGCGGGCCCGGCTTCGCCTTGCGCCCCGGCAGGCCCAGCATCGCCCTGCGGCCCGGTGGGACCAATTTCTCCCTGCGGACCCTTGCAGTAACAGGTTTGACAGCAGTTATATCCCGCATTACAGCTGCATTGCCCATACGAGGCTCCACAGCGCACACATCGGTAATCTTCATATTTCATATAAAAGATACGCCTTCTTTCTTTGGAAAGCACCACCGTGAGTATCATAGGTGCTTTCGCCTTGGATTGATGGTGGATAGCGTTGTGGGCCGTTGTTCTACCGAACGCAGCGCTTGGCTAAAGGGCGTTTCCCAGAGGCAATGATTGGGCTTCTCGTTTTCTTTCAAACGTACTATATACTATATATTACTTTCGAGAAAAGTGCGCATTTATCCAGACTAGTTTACTTGCCTTTTAACCAGCGTGGGACCGAGCAGAATAACCTCACACTACATCATATGTTGTCAAACACCTGTGGTGCCCCCTCACAACTAACCTCTACGAAATAAAAAGGCGGCAGCTTGAGGGCAAGCTGCCGTTCTTTGCGTTCGCTATAATTGTTCGCAGAGAAATTCCTCTTGAAGAAAGCTTTCTCAATTCGATCTACTCCTCATAAATAGAGTTAATCATAGACTCCATGTCTGATTCCGAAATTTCGCCCATAATGCTGCATTCCAGAGGGCCAGCAAACTGGGTAGCGGTCAGCACATCATTGTTTTTCATCATGTAATGATCTATTTCGCCTGCGGTATATACAGTGACCTGACTGTCATCCGTTTCATGTATAAAAGCTTGTGACTTTTGATGCACATTTACAGACATTATAATTGTATTACATGTCGTTTCATTTTCATAGACAGCAGTATATAAGGGTTCTCCGATGTCAGGATAAGCATCCATTGTTACAAAGGTAGAGCCTTCTGGAATCCACGAAGTGGATCCCGGAAGGCTTTACAGGGGAAACGCGCTGTGTGATGTCCGCTTCCTTTAATGCGTCTTCCAACGTCTGACTTGAATCCAGTACGGTGCCGGAGGTATACTCCGCTCCCTGCGACCAAACTTCTTCGGTATGGAATTGGAAAATCTCCTGCGGCCACTGTGCAAACATTTTGAAAATGTTGCTTTCAAAAGCGCTTGCGGTTACCGCGCACAGACATATCACAGCGGCGGCAATGGCAACGATCCACAGGAATCTATGACCCGCCGTTTGGGCTGGGGAGCTTTCAAATCTGCCCGTCTCTCGATTTTGTGTTTGTGAACAAGTTTGTTTTGCCGGTCATCGCCGTACATTTCAATCGTCTTTTTCTCCGTGGGACAATAGTTCTGTTGGAAGTCTTTCCAGCCCGCCTCCACATCAAAATGCGGAATGTTTCCTGCACAATTTCCTCTGCCGCGTCAGGAGTATCCAGCAGACAGGCAGCAGAAACAGCAGTTTTGAGTATTGCCGATACCATTGCTCAACAAGTATTCTCTTTTTATTGACATCCACAGGGATCGCCTTCCATACGCAAATTCTCAATTATTTTCACATTCAGTATAGCGTATAAAAGTGCCCAATGTAAAAATTGAAATATTTTAAAAGTTTTGTCGGCTTTTTCGGTTTTCCAGACACTATTATTACGAAGGGAAACCGAAACCAACGATCCCACGCCACCGAGGGCATGAAAGGAGCAGACCAATGCAGTAAGTATTATTGCGAAGGCATTTTGCATATCTCTATTCCAGCGGATTCTTTACAAAATGAGAAAAGAGGTATAACATGAAAAAGAAAATGTATGTTATGTTGTAAGGACATCAGACATACGGAAACCACCAAATTGTTGGGTATGCGTATACGCACTTGATTAGTTCTACGACAGGACTTTTTAAAACGTATCTCAAAGTCGCTGACGGATGGACAACACATCCAAGATACATTGACTTGGCCTCTGCTTCTGGTGATGATTATTCGGAGGGGGGGATTCGTGTTTGAGAATGGCAGCCAGAAAAAGCTTGATATGGACCTTTCGAAAAAGGTATATCATATTTTTGGCATTGGGGGGAATTGCCATTCTTGGAATATACATCTCGTTTCTAGCAACGCGTTTCAGTGTGTTTACCACATATGAACCCTTTAGCGGCAAAGTTTTTTCTATAAATGCATCAACCATTGAATCGGTAAAAATCCGAGATGGAAATACCGGAGACAAAGTGAAATTTACTGAAAAAGAGCAAGTGCATTCAATAATTACATATTTAAATAATTTTCGATATGATTTCTGCATTCCAAAAATACCAATTAAAACTGGTGGGTGGTCATATAAAATTGACATAGAAAGCGAAGATACAATAGCCTCATATTATTTTAACGACTCATGGATTACAGTGAACGGTTTCGTTTTTTATGGCGATAAGCAATATTTTCAGCTTTTTATTGCGGAACTAGCAGACAAGCGGGCGGTTCATTCGTCTTGACGGTGTAATCATTGCACCGCAATGTGTTATCAGGTTTTACTATCTGCTTTTATTCAATCAATCTCCTGAAAGACCGCAGACGCGGCCTTTCAGGGAGATTAGCGGTAAAATAATAAATCTTAAATATATCCGTACTTTGACAATCAATCGAATATGCCTGATCTGCCAATTCGGATAAAGCCTGTGACGACGTATTCTGTCACCGTCACATTATTTCTGCCGCTGGAACAGTGGCAGACCGGCAGTCTGCCTTTCGACGTGCGGTCCACGATTATGCCAATATAAGAATCGCTCCCTGTCAAGGCCGATCGCCGGGAATAGTGTGTCTCTGCCCTTTTTGCTGTCCGGCAGCTTGGTTGCAGGCCCCTGGGAAACATATAACTGGCAAGCAGGGCAGATGTGGACACGCCTGCCATTTTTACGTTGCAAAAATGCTTGTTTGGGGAGTCTTTTTCAATCCGCTCTTAAAAAGTTTTCTATGTAGAGCTTTTAAGCTTGATTACTAATGACGGGAATCAGACTTATGGTGAGTATTGCTTTCGTGCTGAGATGTGCCAGCTATCTGTTCATTGCCATCAAATGAGTTCGTCCCGATCAAGAAGTCTACAAACTTTAGTGGCGGTAGCAGAGATGAAATGTACGGGTTTATAGCATCTGTAATTGCATTTTTTACTGTCCTGAAAAAACCTTTTTGGAGATAGCAGTAGAAGAAATGTTTGAAAATGCTGTAAAAAAAGCGTTTTTTACGCGAGCAGTAGTTGGGAGTGGCGTTATTCAGTATGTTGTTAAAAAAGTATTTACTGTTGACGCCACATATACCCAGTATCACATATATGGAGTAGACCCGTCCGGGAAAGCAATCGGCGTATTCCAATCTGATGATGGATATGTAGCAACTGTTCATGCCGATCAGGGATTGCTTTCACAAAAGACTTATTCAGATATTTGGACAAAAACGACTGGAGGGATTCGACGCTGGGCAGACTGCTTTTTGGAACGTTTATGGAAATGAATACACCCCGACTAGTTGGGGTTAATTTAGAGGATATCTATTTATGAGCTTATCAAATTCGTTTTCATTACTTGAATTTGGAGCAATCTTGTACTTCGTTCACGATTTGTGGCTAGGTATATCAATATTAAGAAATATAAATAAAACTGATGTTTATACTGATATTAAGGGAGCCAAAAGACGCATGTTTTTATTTTTGCAGGCGATACTTTGCTTCTTAAGTGTACTCCTTTTTGTGCTCATTGTCATTATAAACAAAACCACCATCATATGGGTGTTTACTGCGATTGCTATCACGGCTATACAAAAAATTTTTACAAGAGCATATAAGTTTTTTGTAGCAAGAGTGCAAAAGTGAAATCGAATAGATGGTTCACCACTTGCAATTCAGGCGGCCTTCGGGCCGTCCGAATGCTTGTTTGAGTGCCTTCCTCAATCCGCTCTTTCGGACGTTTTTCATTCAAAGAATTCTGGAGGAATTCTGCCTCAGCATAACATATACAAATGAAAGAAAGAGGTATACGCTCATGACAAAAAATTGACAAGTCTGGCGCTGGTGATGTGCCTGTTCCTGCACGTTCGGGCATCATTCTTGTAAATGACTATATCGCCGCTAGAGAGAATCCCGCAAAAATGTCGGCCTTACAAAGAGCGAATATTTTGGCAGGCACCATAATTATCAGGCATCGTACAATACCGGTTATGTTTATTATGGTGTACGATGCATCTGTACTTTTTGTTCTGCAAGGCTACATATACCATCAATGAGTATCGTGGATTATTTGTTGATTTAGTATCAATGCTTGTAGGTGCCATTAGTGTCTCCTCTTGGAAGCGAGGATACAATTGCACTCAAAACTGGCATATATCAAGTTTACTTAATTGGAAATCGGTCTTCTGGAAATGGTATGAGTGATTACGCTGATGCGGAATTTGACTGGAGGAGCATATAAGCTGATATTTTCACCGCAGTTTTCGGATGTTAAATCAAGATAGGCGCAGTCCTAGACAGCAAACGCGTCCCAGCTTTAGGGACGCGTTTGTTTTGTCTAAGGACCTTTGCCTCAGTGTGGTATCATTCTATTATAGAAACAATGGAGGCGATACGATGCAGATTAACAGGCTGTTTGAAATGGTGTATCTACTGCTGAACAAAGAGAGTATGACCGCCGGAGAGCTTGCGATACATTTTGAGGTTTCTCCCCGCACGATTTACCGGGATGTGGAGCTTTTATCATCGGCGGGCATTCCGATTTATATGACCAAGGGCAAAGGCGGCGGAATCTCGCTTCTCTCTGACTTCGTGCTCAATAAGGCCGTGCTGACCGATGGCGAAAAGTCAGATATTCTCTCGGCGCTGCACGCTGTAAACGCAGTCAGTTTGGAGCAAACCAACACCGCGGTGCAAAAACTGTCCTCCTTGTTTGGAAGCGCAAATGCCGATTGGGTTGAAGTCGATTTCTCCGGGTGGGCCAATGCTGAGGAGGAATCGAAGCTATTTCGCACGCTCAAGGCCGCTATCATAGGGAAGAGAAAAACGGCGTTTTACTATCATGGCAGCGAGGGAAGCATGCAGCGCACGGTGGAGCCGCTGAAACTCTGCTTTAAGGGACAGAGCTGGTATCTTTATGCGTTCTGCGGGGTGCGCAGGGATTATCGCTTTTTTAAGCTCCGGCGCATAAAGGACTTGAAGCTGCTCGACGAGCACTTTGAGCGCACAGCGCCTGCAAAGATATTTAACGACAGCAAGGTTTTTCAGGATGACTTCGTAACCATTACGCTCAAGCTGTCAAAAAAAATGGCGTACCGTGTGTATGATGAATTTTCACAGTTTAAAACGCTTCCCGGCGGCGAATTTATCGCGCAGCTCACTATGCCCAGGGGCGATTGGGTCTATCAATACCTCGCAACCTTCGGAGAGGATTGTGAGATTTTAGAGCCGGAGGAGATTCGTCTGGAAATAAAGGATAAACTACAAAAAACGCTGACAAGATATTTATAATATGACACATAGCTGTCAATTGGCCTTTGTTATTATGATGACAACATCAAAAACAAGGAGGACAATGAAATGAACTATGAAATTGTAAGCTTAGAGGAAAAGACGATTGTGGGAGTAAGTGCTGTCACCGGCAACAGCGACCCGGAAATGGGGAAGATAATTGGCGGGCTGTGGGAAAAGCTGTATCAGGGCGGCATCAATGCCAGCATAAAAAACAGGGTGAACGCATATGCCATTGGACTATATTCCGATTATACAGACAGCGAATACTGCGTAACGGCGGGTATTGAGGTTTCCAAGGCGGAAAACCCTGAGCTGGCCGCCAAAACGATCTCGGCTGGGAAATACGCAAAATTTTTGGTGCATGGGGATATGGTACAGGCTGTTGCCCATGCATGGGGAGAAATCTGGCAGATGAGTTTAGACCGCAGCTTTACAGGCGATTTTGAGGAATATATGAGCAGTGATCCTGAAAACTGCGACATCGCCCTCTACATTGCCCTGAAGTAAAATAGGAGGAGAAGCCTTTTGAAATTAGATGGGTTTGGAATTTTCGTAAAAGATATGCCGACGATGGTGCGCTTCTACCGGGATGTGCTTGGATTTGAAATCAAGGAGGAAGAAACCGCCAGCAATGTCTATCTTGTAAAGGATGGAACCTTGTTTTTGCTTTATCGTAGAAGCGATTTTGAGCAAATGGCAAATAGCCCGTTTTCCTATGCGAGTGGTATCAACGGACATTACGAAATTGCGATGGGTGTCGAGAACTATGCCGCCGTGGATGAAGCATTTGCAAAGGTTGTTTCAAGGGGTGCCGTGCCTGTTCTGGAGCCGACAACAGAACCGTGGGGCCAGCGGACCTGCTATATTGCGGATCCGGAGGGCAATCTCATTGAAATCGGCTCCTTTACAAAATAGGTCCGAAAGGAAGAAGAACTGGCAAATGGATTACAGGCAGGAATTTGAGCGCATGATGCAAACGCAGACATCCATCGCGCTTGCAACAGTAGCGGACGGGGCGCCTGATGTGCGCATTGTCAACTTTTATTATGATGCAGAGCTGAGAACCCTGTATTTCTCCACCTTCAGCGACAACCTGAAGGTTTTGGAGCTTCAGAAAAACCCTCATATCGCATTTACGACAATTGCGGAAAAAGGGGAAGAGCATGTGCGGGTCAAGGAGGGGATTGCTCGGATAAGTTCTGTGGAAATTGAAAACATCAAGAACAAGTTTTTGACCAAGCTGCCGGACTATATTATGAGTATTCCTGACGTCCTTCCCGCACTGATTCTATTTGAAGTCACCTTTGAACAGGCGGAGGTGGTACTCGATTTTGAACACATGGATACCGTTAGATTATAATCTGAAAATTTAACAGCGGCAGGCCGACAAAAGCGTTAATCGTGACTGTCCCGCAGGGCACACCGTGGATTTTTCACGGTGTGCTTTTTCAGTTTCACGGAAGGGGATACGGCCGCAAGCGCTTCTATTTTCAGGAATGTGCATAAAAAACAGAAATGGCGCAGCGATTGCTGCGCCATTCCAAAAGCCCGTTTAGCTGCCTGCGCCGTCTGACACGGTATGCATTGTACAGCGCTCCGGCAGGCGGACTGTTGAAAAAGCATAGATTCGAAACAAGGAACACCCGTATTTGATCTATTAAAGTCTCTCCAGTATTTTATGAGCAGCATAGAAAGCCAACACAAAGGCGCAGGCGATGAAGATGTTCACTGTGAAAAGTGTTCTTTGGCCAAACCATGCAATCAGTAAAAACAAGAGCATCTGCCCCGCTCCAATAAGAAATATCTTTATGCGCTTTCCGTGAACCTGACTTATTTGAAAAGAGTTTTTAAGAATCGCGGATGTGATGATAAAGGCGGCGGAGATGATGATGCCGATGGATATCACGCTCCCCAGAGATACGGCCATCGAGAAGTCAAGGGGCTTTCCGGTGACGGCATTGCGAATGAGGAGAATCGTGTCACTGGAAATCACAATATTGATCAGCCCTAGGATAGACAAGCACCAGCAAACCGTATCAAAAAAATCAATGGTTCGCTGCCTTGGGGTTTCGGGAGGCAGGCTGGCGATTACATTGTCACAAAATGCCTGATAATCCTCTCCGATAACGGAGTGAATAGGCTCTCCCCGCTGCTGGGCGGAAAGCACCATTTCCGTTAAATCCTGCCGTACCAGTTCCTGATGGTATGCTGAGATTTTCGCCCCCCGCAAATAGCAGATCATATCGGTAAAGGCCTCATGGTTTTCGGCGCTGATCTGCTCATCCAAGGCGTTGTTGCTCCGGTTGAGCTCTCTGGTTTTTTGATTCATTTTATTTGCCTCCCTTTTGGAACAATGTATTGACTGCAAGCGCAAGCTCTTGCCAACTGGAATAGAAGCGGACAAGCTCCTCTTCACCGGCAGGTGCGAGAGAAAAGTATTTTCGCTTCGGTCCTACCGGAGACTCCCGGTACTGTGCGGTAATCAGGTCGTTCTTTTCCAGCCGCAGCAAAAGCGGATAGATCGTTCCTTCCGAAATATCCGCAAAACCATAGGCCCGCAGATTTTCTGATATTTCATAGCCGTAGGTTTCCTGTTGGCTGATTACCTTTAGAATACAGCCCTCCAGCGTTCCTTTCAGCATTTGCGAGGAAATCATTGCTTTACCTCCTATCTTGCATTGCAATGTAGATTGGCTATATTGTAACGCAAGGTAGGCGCTTTGTCAATCCTTTCCCCGAAAATTTGGCCTAGCTCTTTATTAAAAGCAAAGAATGCACGAATGTTTAATGATATTTACTACTTGACTTAAATAATATTTATGTTATACTTAATTATATTTAAAATAATGAAAGGGGGGGAGCTGTTTGGAGCTCGATAAAATTCCCCACTGGATCCTGTCCCTTGAGTTGGAAGATGCGGCATTTCTTCGCAACTTTGTGCTGCGGTCGGGGTCGCTGAAAGAAATTGCAAAGCTGTATAGCGTTTCTTATCCCACCGTCCGCCTGCGTCTTGATAAACTCATTCAAAAAATCGAGCTGAGCAATCAACAGGAGGAGGAACCGTTTTCCGCCTTTATTAAGGGGTTGGCTGTGGATTCCCGAATTGATGTGGAAACCGCGAAGCTGATTATTGAAAAGTATAAAAAAGAAAAGGAGTAAACATTATGAGGTACATTGTTGTTACATTGGCTGCTGTTGCGCTGCTTTTGATTCAAAGCGCGCTTTGCAATCAAAGAAAGGCGGGGTATATGTTCATCCTGCCGATATTGAGCGTTGCGGCAGGTCTGATTTATCAGGCGGCGTTCCTGCATAAAATTCAGCTTGCCGGGCTATATCCGTTTTTGATTGCCGCGGGGTGTCTGCTGCTGTTCGGCTTTGTCAAGCGTCTTAACAACCGGAAAAAGGAAATGGAGCATATGAAAAGTCAGGACCTGTAAGCCCCCCAAAAGGAACGGGGAAGTCGGCAAGGGAAGGGGTCTCAGCCGCTTTTGCGGCTGCTTAAAAATTGGCGCCGCATATCAGAGAAGAAGTACCGCGTATTATTTTGCGCCGCAGCCGTGTGGCACGGGTTTTAGCCGAGGTTTTATTTTTAAAACCTCGGCTTTTTTATAGATAAAAGCTGATTGAAAGAAGGAAAGGCCACTAAGATAAATAAAGAAGGCTGCCCTGAGTTTCAGTCCCTTTGAAGAGATGTTGATGGGGGTGTCAAATAAGGCCCCAGATCGATATACCGGACACCTGCTCCGTCGACTGACGGAAAGACAGTGTTTTCCCATTATTAAGAAAACAAAGCTCCGCGTTTTGCGCGTTGGTTTGAATCACGTCGGTAAAGGTGACGAGACCAAAAGAATTGGATACGAAAAGCAGATCGTGGAAGACCGTGACTGTTCCATTTAGCACAAGGCATATTTGCGTGGAATCTCCATCCACAATGCCCTGTGGATATAGCAGATAGTTGATAACATAAGTGCCCGGGCGGCTGATTGTAAATGTACCGGTTGCATGATTATAGCCGATATATGGAAAACCGCTTGTTATTTCAGTATTAAATTTCATGGTTTGACCAGCCGGATACAAGCGCTCTGTCTGTTCTGCGGGATACTTTTGTACGTAGTGCGCGCCGGCCAAAGCGGCTGCCGGACCGATTGGCCCGACGGGGCCTGGTGGTCCGGGATAGCCGCGTTCTCCCTGAAGTCCCTCCGGCCCCTGACATCCCCTTGCGCCTTGCGGGCCTTGAGGCCCCATGGGGCCTTCCGGTCCCTCCGGTCCCGCTTCTCCCTGCGGCCCCTCCGGTCCGCGTTCGCCTTGCGGGCCTTCCGGCCCAGCCGGACCTTGACATCCCATTGGCCCGGTATCTCCTCGCGGCCCCCTCTGGCCTTGCGTGCCGATAGGGCCGACCGGGCCGGGATTTCCCTTCGGTCCTGCGGGGCCGGGACAGCCGGGTTCTCCCTGCGGGCCGGCATCACCCCGTACCCCCTGCGGGCCTTCCGGCCCCGGAGGGCCCTGCGGACCTTGCAAGCCGGGAGGACCGGCGCATCCCGGAACGCCCTGCGGCCCCACGGAGCCCGTGGAGCCCGTGGGCCCGGTTGGGCCACCTGGATCGCCTTGGGGGCCTGTTGGTCCCATCGGGCCCACCGGCCCCGGATCACCTTGAGGCCCTGTTGGGCCCCCGGGGTCGCCTGGAGTACCTTGAGGCCCCGTCGGGCCGGTATTACCAGGAATGCCCTGTGGCCCTTCCGGCCCGATGGCGCCCGGATCCCCTTGCGGACCCGTCGGACCTGCCGGACCCGTCGGTCCTCCGGGATCACCGGACGCGCCCTGCGGGCCTGTGGGGCCCGGAATACCTTGTGCGCCTGTGGGACCCGCGATTCCCTGTGGCCCTTCCGGCCCGATGGCGCCCGGATCCCCTTGCGGACCCGTCGGAC
>NZ_DALZOY010000030.1:10722-12384 GCF_032018205.1 Oscillibacter sp.
ACGCGCCCTGCGGGCCTGTGGGGCCCGGAATACCTTGTGCGCCTGTGGGACCCGCAATTCCCTGTGAACCATCTGGTCCGGTGCAGCCGGTGATGCCCTGCAAACCTTCCGGACCGATGCTTCCCGGAATCCCTTGGGGGCCCTGAGGGCCGGGGATCCCTTGCGGGCCTATCGGCCCTGGACAGCCGGGGCATCCCGGAAAGCCCTGTGGCCCCCGCGGCCCTTGCGGTCCTGTAGGACCCGGAGAGCAGCAAGAAGAGGAGCGAGGGCATTGAAAATTGCAACTATTATTTTTTCCCCTTTGATTGCATGAAGTAGAACTGCAATTGTTGGAATTAAAAAAATTTAAAGTTGGATTATTTTCCCTATAAATTTTCAAATCAGAACCACCTTCTTCAAACAGCCGCTATGTAGCAAAAAGGCTTTGGACAAGAGCTGATCAAGCATTTACATCAGTATATGCAAACGGCACAATACCGTGTAAAACATTTACTTCCGAACTCGTGGCTGCTTTTCCGTGGCGGTATTTTGCTGAACAGAACTAAGTAGCCCGTCATATAATACTTGCAGGATACCTATTTATTTTATCTGATTTGACGGTTCAGAAAGGATATCGAGATATGCAAAACTATTATGAAGACTATGCACAGAATTCAGCCGCTTGTCAAAGCGGCTGTGGCTGCAATAATTCTTCGCAGCAAAATAATTGCAGTTCTTCCCTACGGCCGGATTGTCCGTCGGCTTGCCCGCCCGGCCAGAGAGGCCCTAAGGGAGATTCGGGCTGCCCGGGCCCGAAGGGCGATGTGGGATATCCCGGCCCGCAGGGTTATGTCGGCCCACAGGGCACAGAGGGAGAAAGAGGGCCGAGAGGCACTCAGGGCCAAAAGGGCGATAAGGGCGATCCCGGCTGTCCGGGTCCCGCAGGGCCACGCGGGCCTCAGGGCCAGATGGGCTTACAGGGTCCACAAGGCGTGAGAGGTGATGCCGGTCCGCAAGGTGATCCCGGATGTCTGGGAGCAAGAGGACCTAGAGGGAATCCTGGCCCGGCTGGACCGCAGGGAGCACGCGGACCTATCGGCCCCAGAGGCGATACGGGCCCTATCGGCCCGCAAGGAGATGACGGCCCGGAAGGAGCACAAGGGCCTCAGGGCATCCAAGGCCCTACCGGCCCCGCAGGGGCGGAGGGCCCTGCCGGCGTGCAGGGTCCTCAGGGTGTGCAGGGACCAATGGGCTGTCAGGGGCCGGAAGGCTCTCAGGGTGTGCAGGGCGATATCGGTCCAACGGGTGCCACCGGCTCGACAGGTGCCACCGGCCCCACCGGTCCCACCGGAATCACAGGCGCTACCGGCCCGACTGGGGACATCGGTCCCACCGGTCCCACTGGGGAATTTGATTCCGGCGATATGCTGTTTAATGTCATCGGGACAACCGGTACAGCGGTGCTTGGATACGGCGAAGACTTAATTTTTGAGTCTACCACACTGGATATTACAGTTACACAGGGTTCTGCAATTGTAACCATTGAAAACCCTAACGTAACCGGGCCGACGGGACCTCAGGGCGATATCGGCCCCACTGGCGACGCAGGTCCCGCCGGACCCACTGGTGACGCAGGTCCCGCCGGACCCACTGGTGACGCAGGTCCCGCCGGACCCACTGGTG
>NZ_DALZOY010000031.1:0-11139 GCF_032018205.1 Oscillibacter sp.
CTGACCGAAAATCATCACGGCCAGCGACAAAAAGCCAAAGCCCGCCACGCCGTTTTCAAACTTCCACTCGCTGACGCCGGCGGTGATATACACGATACCGCCAAGGCCGCCCAGAATGCCGGAAATCAGCACGCCCGCATAGCGCATCTTATAGACATTGATGCCCACGCTGTCCGCCGCCTGAGGATGCTCGCCGCAGGCCATCAGCCGCAGACCGAAGCGGGTTTTGTACAGCAGCACATACGAGCATACCAGCGCGATGGCGGCCAGCAGCATGAACCAGTTGAACTCAAAGCCACCAATCTTCACCAGAAACGCTTTTTTCGCGGCGATGTACTGGATGGTGGAGGATACGTTGTTGGGATTGATGGAGGTATTCATGGCCTTGACAAACACGGTGGCCGCAGCGGTCCCCAGCAGGTTCATGGCGGTGCCCACAATGGTCTGGTCCGCCCCGAAGCTGACGGCGGCCACCGCCAGCAGCAGGGAGTATACTGCCCCCAGCGCCACCGCCGCCAAAACGGTCAGCAGCACCATCATAAAGGCGGACGTCTCAGGCGGCAGGAAATTGAGCATCAGCGCGCCGCCCAGCGCGCCCATGACCATGATGCCCTCCAGTCCGATGTTGATGACGCCGGAATGCTCGGAAAAGCAGCCGCCCAGAGCCACCAGCACCAGCACGGAGGCGAAAATCAGGGTATATTGCACCAGCAGTGCCATTACCGCTCGCCCCCTTCCTGATTGGCCTCGGCTTGGGCGGCCTTGGCCTCCCGCTCCGCCCGACGGTCCAGCCGGTTATTCAGCGCGTACTTAAAGAACAGCACAAACCCGCACAGGTAGATAATCAGCGCGGAGATGAAATCGGAAATCTGGGACGAATACATGGTCTTGTCCACATACGCGCCGCCGGAGGTGATATGCTGGATGAAATAAGACGAGAAAATAGTCCCGATGGGGTTCAGTCCGCCAAGGAACGCAGCGGCAATGCCGTTGAAGCCCATGGCCGGAACCGCCGACTGGGTGCAGGACCACTGCTCAAACCCGGTGAGAAAGAGAAGCGCCGCCGCCATGCCCGCAAGCCCTCCCGCGATGGCCATGGTAAGAATGATATTCTGTTTTTCCTTCATGCCGCAGTATTGGGCCGCGTCCTTGTTGAAGCCGGTGGCCTTCAGTTCAAACCCCAGCTTCGTCTTTTCCAGCAGCACCCAGATTACCACCGTGACCAGAACGGCCATAGGGATGGCAATGGTGACATACTGGTTGTTGTTGAACAGGCTTCCAAGCCCCAACGTCGGAATCAGAGCCCCGGGATTCGTGCTGGCCAGAGTCAGGGTATAGGGGCTGGAATATTCCTTCACGTTGGTCAGCAGGGTATTCACCATGTACAGGCTGATCCAGTTGAGCATGATGCAGGAGATGACCTCGTTCACGTTGCAGTATGCCTTCAAAACGCCGGATAGCCCACCCAGCAGCGCACCCGCCGCCACGGCGGCCAGCAGGCACAGATACCACGGCATGTCCAGCGCCAGCGCGCAGTACAGCGACGCGCCCGCGCCAACCACATACTGCCCCGCCGCGCCGATGTTGAACAGGCCCACTTTATAGGCAAACAGCACCGACAGGCTGCACAGCAGCAGCGGCGAGGTTTTCACCAGCGTGCTGCCCAGATACTTAAGCTGCGCAGCCCGGCTGGGGTAATAGAAAAAGTTTTTAACGATGGTGGAAATAGCCTTTCCCGCCCCTGCGGGATTGATGGCCAGCAGCACCAGATAGCCCACCAGCAGTCCGATCAGGATGCACAAAAGCGATGCAAGCAGGGATTGGACCCCGACATTGCGCAGCAGCGAATTCCTCGTTTTCGTTTTCTCCATGTCACATCGCCTCCTTCCGCTTTGCGCCCGCCATGTAAAGTCCCAGTTCTTCCACCGTGGCGGTCTTGGGGTCCAGCTCACCCACAATTTCCCCCTCGTACATGACAAGAATGCGGTCGGACAAGCTCATCACCTCGTCCAACTCCAGACTCACCAGCAGCACCGCCTTTCCCTGATCCCGCTGGGCCACGATCTGACGGTGAATGTACTCAATGGCGCCCACGTCCAGCCCCCGAGTGGGCTGCACCGCCACCAGAAGCTCCGGGTCCTTGTCGATTTCCCGGGCCACGATGGCCTTTTGCTGGTTGCCGCCGGACATGGACCGGGCCGTTGTCACGGGGCCCTGCCCAGAGCGGATGTCATACTGCTCGATCAGCCGCTGGGCGTACTCCCGCACAGCCTTGAAGCGAATAAAGCCCCGGTTTTGAAATTCCTGCTTCCAGTAGTTCTCAAGCACCAGATTTTGCTCCAGGGTGTAGTCCAGCACCAACCCGTGCTTGTGCCGGTCTTCAGGGATATGGCTCAGGCCCAGCTTGGAACGCTCCCGTATGGAGTCCCTCGTCATATCCACGCCCCGCAGGGAAAAGCTTCCCGCAACAGGCTTTACAAGCCCCGTCAACGCGTGGACAAGCTCGGTCTGCCCGTTGCCGTCAATTCCGGCAAGGCAGACAATCTCCCCTTCGCGGACCTGAAAACTCACGTTTTTCACCGCGTTGTTCTTGTGCATTTTGGACGCCACGGTCACGCCCTCCACCTCCAGCACCACCTGCCCCGGTGCGCGGGCCTTTTTGCGGACCGCAAAGTCCACGTCCCGGCCCACCATCATACGGCTAAGCTCTTCCTTGCTGGAATCGGCCACGTCCACGGTCCCAATGTAGGCGCCCTTGCGCAAAACGGTGCACCGGTCCGCCACAGCCACGATTTCGTTGAGCTTATGAGTGATGAAGAGGATGCTTTTGCCCTCGGCCTTCAGCCCCCGCATAATGTCCATCAGCTCCTCGATTTCCTGAGGGGTGAGGACGGCGGTAGGCTCGTCAAAAATCAAAATTTCATTTTCCCGATACAGCATTTTCAAAATCTCGGTGCGCTGCTGCATACCCACGGAGATGTCCTCCACCTTGGCGTCCGGGTCCACCCGCAAACTGTATTTGTCCGACAGAGCCATCACTTTTTCACGGGCTTCCGCTTTCTGCAAAAACCCGTATTTGCTGGGCTCCACGCCCATAATGATGTTGTCAAGCACGGTAAAGCACTCCACCAGCTTGAAATGCTGGTGGACCATGCCGATGCCCAGTGCGTTTGCGTCGTTGGGGTCCTTAATGGAGACTTCGCGCCCACCCATGCGGATGGAGCCCTCCTCTGGCCGATAAAGGCCGAACAGCACGCTCATCAGCGTGGACTTTCCCGCGCCGTTTTCTCCCAGCAGCGCGTGAATCTCTCCCTTTTTCAACCGAAGGGTAATGTTGTCGTTGGCAATAATGCCCGGGAACCGCTTGGTGATGTTGAGCATTTCCACCGCATATGTCTCTTCCAAGCTCCGCGACCTCCTTTGTCCCTTTCATCGCCTCCCTTGCCCCTTGTTTCAGAGGTCAGAAGGAAACCGATTTTCTATCCGCCTATTATACTATGTCCCACTCCATATATCAAAGAAAATTTGCAATTTTTTACGAATTTTACTTGTTTACAGAAAAAGCGGAGGAGGGCGGGCTGTCGCCCGTCCTCCCCCGCGGTCAAACGGTGAGATTACTTAATGTTGCCGTAATAGTTGACGGTGATGTTGGTGACGGCAGGCTCGGCGCCGATGTCGCTGGACACCTTGACCTCGCCGCTGTACATCTTGGAAACCAGCGCCTTATAGTCGTCCTGGCTGAAGCCGTCGCTCCACTGGGTGCTCTCCATGGGGATCTGGACGTAGTTGGCAGCGGGATCGTCGCCGGAAACCAGACCCAGAGTCTGAATCTTGCCCGCGTACGCGCTCCAGTTGTCGTTGAGAATGATCTCGCCCAGCAGGGTATCCACGGTGGGGGCCAGACCCTTCATGGCGGAGGTAACGGTCATGTCCGCGCCGTAAGCGTCGATGATGGCGGCCTGATCAGTGTCCACGCCGATGACCTTGGCGCCGTCCACCTTGGCGGCAGCCTCGGCAGCAGAGGTGTAAATGCCGCCGCCGCAGGCGAACACAGCCTGCACGCCCATGGTCTTATACCAAGTGTCCATGTAAGCGGTGATATCTCCGTCGCCGAAGAACTGGTTGCCATAGACATACTCCATGGTCACCTTCGCGCTGGTCTCACCGGCAGCAGCGTCCGCGCCCTGCACATAGCCGTAGCCATAGCGGACCACGGCGGGAACCGCCATGCCGCCCAGGAAGCCCAGATGATCATAGCCCAGCTTCACAGCGGCATAGCCCGCCATGTAGCCGCACAGCTCCTCCTGATACACCGCGCAGTACACGTTGCTCAGGTCCACATAGTCGGACAGAGTCCAGTTGGCGGGGGTCCAGTCGTAGGTCTCGCCCTTGGCGGTGACGGCGGGATCAAGCAGGTCGCCCTCGCCCACGTCCAGCGCGACAAACTTCACGTCGGGGTTCTGGGGTGCGGCTTCCACGATGGTGCCGCCAAAGGCGTAACCGGGCATCACGATGACGTTGTACCCGTCGGCCACAGCCGCGTCCACCATGGCCACGCGCTCGGCGGTGGTGTCGCCGTTGGGCTTGTAGTAGTTGAACTGGATGCTGTTGGCTTCGCAGAACGCCTTGCAGGCCTCATAAGTAGTCTGGTTGAAGGACTGGTCGGTGATATCGCCGTAGTCGGTGATCATTGCCACCTTATAGGAGGAGGCGGTTTCGCCGCCGCTGCCGGAGCCGGAGCCGGAGGGAGGCGTGGTCTCTCCGCCGCAGGCGGCCAGAGACGCGGTCATGACCAATGCCAGAGCCAGTGCAAGAAACTTCTTCATTGGGATCAAACCTTCTTTCAAAATTTTGACACGGGGATGGGCGGAGAACCGCCCGTCCCCATGTCATGGAAAATTATATCAATTTGTCCGAAAAATTTCAACAGGTATTCCTGTCATTTTTAATTTTTATTAGCGGAAAGAGCACGACTCACTTCTTTTCCATCTCCACGGCAGTGTCCAAAGCAATTTCCATCATCTGCGTAAAGCCCGTTTGCCGCTCTTCTGCGGGAAGGCCCTCGCCGGTGACCACGCTGTCGGACACGGTGCAGATGGTCAGCGCCCGCTTGCCCGCCTCCATGGCGTTCCAGTACAGCGCCGCGGACTCCATCTCCACCGCCAGCACACCGTACTCCGCCCATTTCAGAGAGTCGTCTGCCTTATTATAGAAAATGTCGCTGGAGAGGAAACTGCCCACAGCCCAGCTTGCCCCGGACTTGCGCGCCACGTTCACCGCCGTTTCCAGCAGCTCATAATCCGCCACGGGGGACAGCACGCCGCTCAGGCCAAACTGGTGGGAGAAGTTGGAATTCGTGCAGGCGGCCTGACCCAAAACCACGTCTTTCATACTCAGCTTCGTGGTCAAAGCTCCGGCGCTGCCCACGCGGATGATGTTTTCCACATCGTAAAAATGAAACAGCTCGTGGGAATAGATGCCGATGCTGGGCATTCCCATGCCGGAGGCCATGACGGACACGGGTACGTCCTTGTAAAGGCCGGTATAGCCTTGCACGCCCCGAACGTTGTTCACAAGCCTTGCATTCTTCAGGAAATTCTCCGCGATATACGCCGCCCGCAAGGGGTCGCCGGGCATTAGAACCGTTTTGGCAAAATCGCCTTTTACCGCACTGTTATGGGGAGTAGACATTGTAAATTCCTCCTTCAATTTTTTCATTTTTACCTCGGGATAAATCCCGGATGAAAGCTCTGTTTTAAGTGCTTACCGCTCCAGCGCCTTGGCCGCCTTCACCACCCGTGAGGTGCCCAGCCGGTCCGCGCCAAGGTTTATAAAGTCCTCCGCATCTTTGAGATCGACGATACCGCCTGCGGCCTTGATTTTTACATTGGGGCCCACATGGGCTTTGAACAGGGCCACGTCCTCCCGGGTTGCTCCGCCGCCGCCAAAGCCGGTGGAGGTTTTGATATACTCCGCGCCGGAGGCGGTAACAAGCTCGCACAGCTTGATTTTTTCCTCGTCGGTGAGAAAGCAGGTTTCGATGATGACCTTCAAAAGTTTTCCGCCGCAGGCGACCTTCACCGCCCGGATTTCGCCCAGCAGCTCGTCCCACTTCCGGTCCTTCACCCAGCCGAGGTTAATCACCATGTCAATTTCGTCGGCACCGTTTTCCACCGCGTCGCCCGCTTCAAAGCACTTGGTCTTTGTGGTGGAATACCCGTTGGGAAAGCCGATGACGGTGCAGATGGGCAGTCTTCCCGCCGCGTACTCCGCAGCCTGCGCCACATAGGACGCGGGAATGCAGACGCTGGCGCAGCCATAGTTCATCCCGTCGTCGCAAAGAGCCTTGATTTCCTCCCAAGCCGCCGTCTGGGAGAGCAGCGTATGGTCGCATCTGGATAAAATGTCTTTCAGGTCCATTTCAGTCCGCTCCTTTATCATATCGTTCATTGGGATAATACCGAATTTTTCCGTTTTCCGCGCGGCTCTTTACGCCGCCCCGCACCTCCAGCCAGTCAAGATGGGCCAGCGCTTCTCCCACCGCGAAAAACTTCTGGGTCAGGGGAAAATCGGCCCAGCTCCGGGCGCGGATGCTCCAGCGCATCTCCCCCGCAATTTCATAGGCCGTCAGCCCCGGCTTTTTTTCAACAATTTCCCGTGCACCCTCAATTCTCTGGGCGTGGTGGGCCTTCAGCTCCTCCGCCCGCAGGCGCAGGTCCCCCGTCTCTTCCCGGTGGGCGGGAAGCAGGGTCTTCACCGGCAGGTTCTTCACGGCGTCAAGGCTTTCAAGATAGTCTCCCAGAGAGTCGGAAACCCCCTCCCAGCGGCAGATGTTGGGCGTGATGTGAAAGAGAATATGGTCCCCGGAAAAAAGCGTTTCATGTTCCGCGTCGTACAGGCACAGATGCCCCGGCGTATGTCCCGGGGTAAGGATGCAGCGCAGCTTCCGCCCGCCGTATTCCAGTATTTGCCCATCCTCCAGCCGGTCATAGGGCCTGCCCAAAGGCTCGGGAACATCCGTCTGGGCGGGATTGCCGCCGCCCAGCCAGTCCACCTCTTCCCGGGTAAACCCGTTTTCCACATAGCCCGCGTAGGTCCGCCGCCAAAGCGCGTCGTCCCGGCTGTACTCCTCCCGCCGGTTCGCGTCCCACTCGCTGAGAAACACGGCCCGGCCGGGCCGGTGCAGATAGGTGGAAAGGCCCGCATGGTCGCTGTGCAGGTGGGTCAGAAAGATGTCCGTCCGGGTCAGGTCCACGCCGATCTCGCCAAGCTGTCGGTCCATCGCCTCGCGGCAGGCGGGCTGGTTGAATCCGGTGTCAATCAAAAGGTTCCGTTCTCCCACAATCAGATAGCTGTTGAGATTTTTCAGTGGATTCCCCACCAGTGGGATATCAAGGCGCCAAAGTCCCGGCGCAAGTTCCTTTGCCATGTGTCGCTCCTGTTTGTCCTTATAAATTTACCGGCATGCCGCCCCAGGCGCGAAGCGCCGTCTCGGAAGCCGCCCGCAAGTCCGCATAAAACCCTTACAGGGGTATTATACCAGTTTTTTCACCGCATGTCCACGCCTGCCGCGCTGCCCCGCAAAAAACATCCCTCTTTTTTCCGTCCTGCCACGGTATTTTTCCACTTGTCTTGAAAAGCATGAAAGCCCGTGTTAAAATTAAAAAATCTTATTTGGAGGTTGTTGCTCACCATGAAAAAACAGTTTTTTGCACTAGCTCTTGCGGCTGTGCTGCTGATTTGCGCCGTTCCCGCCGGGGCGCTTACCGGCGAGGGAACCCGCGCCGCCCAGACCCTCTCCGCCCTGAACGTGGTCCGGGGCGCATACAACGTGGACGACCCCGCCACCCGGGCGCAGGCCGCCGTGATTCTGGTGCGCCTTGCCGGAGCGGAGGAGGCCGCCGCCGCGGACAAGACCTCCATCCCCTTTAAGGACGTGCCTGCCTACGCGGTGCAGGCCGTGCGGTATGCCTACGGACAGGGCTGGCTTCGGGGCGTAACCGGGGATACCTTCGGCGCATCCGAGGTCATCACCTCCGCAGCCTACTGCGCCGCGCTGGGGCGGCTGCTGGGCTATACCGGCGAGGATGTTTCCTATGAAAACGCGCTTACCTTCGCCCGCCATATGGCGATTACCTCCCGGGATTACGGGGAAACCCTGACCCGGGGAGATCTCTTTGAGCTGTCCGCCGGCGCACTTTACGCCTCCTACAAGGACGGCGGCACGCTTCTTGCGCACCTGACCGCCGTCAGCCCGTCCGCAGCAGCAGCCGCCGACAGACTGAATCTTACAAGTTCCGCACTGACGGCCCGGCAGGCCGCCGACCGGTATACCGCCGCCGTGTTTCAGCTAAGCATGTATGAGGACGGCCAGAACCTTGATTTAAAGGAGCCTGATGGCAGCGCCAGCGGCTTTTTCATCAGTGGGGACGGACTGGCCGTCACCAATTACCACGCCATTGCAGACTGCGCAGCCGGTGTGGCCACCCTCGTCAGCGGCGAGCAGTATCCGGTGAAGGAAGTGATCTACTACGACGTAGACAACGATATCGCCGTTTTACGTATTGGGCACACCTCCCTCACAGGAGTGGAAACGCCGGGTTTCGTATACCTTGAAACCGCATCTCGGGACACCCTACGGATGGGCGATGAAATCTATACCATCGGCAGCCCCCTTGGGCTTGGGCTGGCTGTCTCCGCCGGTATCGTCAGCGACGCCAGCCGGTCGACGGACGGCTACGACGCGCCCTGCATCATGTCCACCGCGGACATCTCTCAGGGCTCCAGCGGCGGCGCACTGCTGAACCTATATGGGCAGGCGGTTGGCGTCACCTCCGGCGCGTTCCTTTTCGGGAACAACATGTATCTTGCCGTGGCCATCGATCCGGCGCTCTCCGCCGACCTCACCGGCAAGGGGCAAACCTTGGAGCAGGTGAAGCAGATTGAGTCTGCCCGGA
Source organism: Oscillibacter sp. (assembly GCF_032018205.1). Classification (GTDB taxonomy): domain Bacteria; phylum Bacillota; class Clostridia; order Oscillospirales; family Oscillospiraceae; genus Oscillibacter. Next base: position 8,958 of record NZ_DALZOY010000031.1, read on the forward strand.
CGGAAAAGGCCGCTTGAGCACAGGCTCCCGCTCTCCCCTCCCCCCTGTTTCCCGCAACTGCGGACGATGTTGCCCCCTTCTTTCTCATGCACCCCTACACACGCAAACTCGCCCGGCATTCCAACTGGAACGCCGGGCGTTTCTTCTTGTCTTAACCGCTTTTCACTTTCCTGCAGCAGACTCCGCAGTAAGCTTTCCACCCGCGTCCATCCGGGCCGGGACAATCATATTGTCCGTGCATTTGGCGATGTTGTCAATCCGCATTTTCGACGGGTAGTCCGCAATCAGGCTCACCGCCATGCCGTGCCGTCTGGCGCGGCCGGTGCGGCCGATACGATGCACATAGTCCTGATTTTCGTCCGGCACGTCGCAGTTGAACACCACGTCCACATCGTCCACATCGATGCCCCGGGCAGCCACGTCGGTAGCCACAAACACCCGCAACTCGCCCTTGCGGAACTTGTCCATCACCTGCTCCCGCTTCTTCTGAGGAATGTCGCCGTGGATGCACTCCGCGTCCACGCCCCGCATCTGCAAAAATTTTGCGATGCGCTCCGTGGAGCCCTTGGTGTTGCAGAAAACCATGGCCCGGTCAAATTCGCCGCCGTCCATGATCTTTGCGATAGTCTCGGCCTTGCCGTCGTGGGTGACCTCCAGACGGTACTGAAGGATGTCGGGCTTGTTTTCCTCGTCCGCCCGGACGGTGATCTCCTCCGCATCCCGCTGGTGAACCCAGGCGATATCCATGACCTCCCGTGAGATGGTGGCGGAGAACATCCCGAGATTTTTCCGCTTGTTCATCCGGTCAAGCAGCCGAGTTACGTCGTGGATGAAGCCCATGTCCAGCATCCGGTCCGCTTCGTCCAGCACCACGGTCTGGGCCGTGTCCACTCGGACGGTGCGCCGCTTCATATGATCCGACAGTCGACCGGGAGTTGCCACCACGATCTGCGGCTTTTTCTTCAAAATGTCAATTTGCTTGCCGATGGGCTGTCCGCCGTAGAGGCACACCATCCGTACACCCGCGCGATAGGCCGCGATATCACGCAGCTCGTCCGTGATTTGGATGGCCAGCTCCCGGGTGGGGGCCAGAATCACCGCCTGCACGCTTTCGTCCGCAGGATCGATATGCTCCACGATGGGGATACCGTAGGCAAAGGTCTTCCCTGTGCCGGTGGGGGCCTTGGCAATCACGTCCTTCCACGCCAGCATGGGGGGAATGCAGCCCGCCTGCACGGGGGTGGACAGCTCAATATTGCGCTCATGAAGAGCGCGCATAATCTCCGGCGACAGTCCCAGACTGTCAAACCGGACGCCTTGTGTCAGTTCCATAGTTGCTTCGTCCTTTTCCAATTTTGTTTTTCAGCGGCTCCGGTCCAAACCGGGCCGCATCTTCTTCTTTTTATAATAAATTACTGTTATTATATCCGTTTTTCCGGTATTTGTAAAGTCCGGTGCAAACCGGCGCCCTTTCCGGAGTGAAACCCTGTCGGCCCGGTACAACTGCGCGGACACAAAAAAGCAGCCCCCCCACCACTTGTTTTTGTGAGAGGGTTGCACGCTCTGTCCCGCAAAGCGATGTGCCTTATGAGATTCTATGCATGGACCACACCATGCCCCCGGCATTGGCGCCACCCAGATTCAGCGTCAGCGACAGGCCATCGGAGACATAGAACAGGCCGATTACGTCCCCTGCGCTTAATTCAACATCACCTGCCAGCACCACCGCTCCATTCCCCAGAATTGCTCTCAGGGTCAGCAGCGTTACGTTCAGGTTTAACAAGGGGAACAGCCCGTTAATCAAAGTTTGGACGGTGGGCGACGTTCGCCGGACGACAAAGGATGGGTTGGCGCTGCCAATCGTGCCCGTGATTGCCAGAGTCGTAGAGTAGTTAATTGTGGCCTTAATGGAGTACCTTCCGGAGGAGGGAACGGTGAAATTGCCCGCAGTTGCATCAAATCCCGCATTGCCATAAAACGGAGACGCAATTGACCAACCGGTGATCTGTGCCCCCGAACTAACTGACAACGATGATTTAAACCCAGAAAATCCAGTGGATGCAAAATCCGGACCGGTGGGACCCGTTGGACCAGTCGGGCCTTGCGACCCCGTGGGACCGATGGGGCCTTGTGGTCCGTCCTCACCGGTTGGACCCGTAGGTCCGATGGGGCCTTGTGGTCC
>NZ_DALZOY010000032.1:0-5943 GCF_032018205.1 Oscillibacter sp.
CGCTTTCACATGCGTGGAGTCGGTCAGAATGACCTTTCCGTCCACCAGTCCCTTTTTCAGGCACAGATGCAAAATATGTTCAAAGAGGTGACAGAACACTTTTTTTCCTTGAAACCGTCTGAGCGGATTTTGGGAGATCGTGGAGTAATCGGGCACCCGGTCGTCCAGATCCAACCCCAGAAACCATCGGTAGGCCATGTTCACCTGTATCTCCTGCTCGATCCGCCGTTCCGATTCGATGCCGTACAGATACCCCACCAGCAGATATTTTACAAGCACTACCAGATCAATTCCGGGCCTGCCGTTGTCCGGGCTGTACAAGTCCTGAACCTCGTCGTAGATGAAGCTGAAATCCACGGCGCTTTCTAGCTTGCACAAAAATGCTCCTCCGGCACCAGATTCTCAATTGTGATGCAATGCATTTTATCTGTATCCCGTATCGTTCCGTCAGCATTCCCAAACACATCCCTTTGCTTTGTTCCTTACCGCACTATCCCATTTTCCCCTCTCCTTTGGTACCTTTGTCAACACCTCGTACTTGGCCCGAAGTTGCGCAATGGCTTGTCCCAAGTGTTGTCAGTAAAAAAAGGGCACAAAAAACACCTATGCGCAAAATTGCACGAAAGGTGTCAAATAAAAAATGGTCGCACTGGCCGGCTAAAAATTGGTCAAATCCTTTTAGATTATATAGGACTGGAACATCCGCTACGCCAAGCCGTCATAGCAAAATGGCGGCACTTTAATGGCTGTAAAAGATCTTTTCATATACATGTGAATGCCCTCCAAACTTAAGAGCTTAGAGGGCATTCACAGAATTGAGGCATGAAAGAAGTTCCGCCAAACTCATGCTTTTTATTTGGCGAGTAACCATAAATACGAAAATATACTTTATCTTTTATTATTGCTTATAAAGCATTCGATAATCTTTATAGCTCCAGATAAACTTGTTTTTGCACTATTAATACATAAATCATAATTTCTAACATCGCTCCACTTTTGTTCCGTGTGGTAATTATAGAAGCTCGCTCGGCTTTTGTCTGTTCTCTGTATCAATATTTGCGCCTTGTCAGCGGATACATTCCTCCGCTCCATTACATGTTGGATACGATAATCAATATCCGCTACTACAAATACTTTTACTAAGTTGGGATAATCGCGCAATATGTAATCTGCACCCCGTCCGACAATAACGCATGAGCCTGAATCAACAATACGTTTTACTGCATTTACTTGTGCCAGATATGCACGTAATTCTAATGGTTTAGTATCATTTCCGGCATATAGAGTGGAATTCATAACAAGTGAATATAGAAAGCTCATACCTGCCTTTTCGTCATAAGATTCCATAATCTCTTCCGTGATTCCGCTTTCGAGTGCTGCTTTCTGAATAATTTCTCTGTCATAATAGCCTATTCCAAGTTTTTCCGATAACTGTTTTCCAATTTCTCGTCCACCACTGCCAAGCTGACGTCCAATTGTTATAATTCTATTTTGACTCATATTGCGGCTCCTTTCTCTTTTACCGTTTTTAAATTTTTAATCTCAGAGAATGTAACAGCAAGTGCCAATATAAATGCTAATCCGTCTGCTACTGGCCCTGCCCATAAGATACCTTCAATGCCCAAAAAACCGGGAAGAATCAATACCGCTGGAATCAAAAATACAATTTGTCTGGACAGAGAAAGCACCATTGCCTGAATCGGACGCTCAATCGCCTGAACGAAGATACTTGCCACAGTTTGAAACCCATTAAGAATGCAAAACAAAAGGAATATCCGAAAACTCTTCACGGCAAAGTCATTATACAAATCACTTTCAGCCCCAAAAAGTGATACAATGGACATCGGTGCAAATTGGAAAATTACAAACGCTACCATTGCCGCTATAAGGGCGCTCACAACACATATCTTAAAAGCCTTCATGACACGTTCAAGATTGTTTGCACCTCGGTTAAATCCAATAATCGGTTGTGCTCCTGTTGCAATGCCTACAACGATAAACAGAAATATCTGATTGACCTTCAATGTAATTCCCATAACTGCCAATGGAATATCAGTCCCATATGCAGAGTTGGCACCATAGGCTGTCAGAGCATTGTTAATTGCAGCTGTCATAATAACGGTAGCCATCTGATTGATAAAACTGGAAATTCCCAGCGGCATGATAGCCCTACAATGCCGCAGACTAAATTTATAATCTTTACGTTTAAGCTTAAATGACTTCCATTTCTTTATATAGGACAACGAAATAATTAATGATATAAGTTGTCCCATTATGGTAGCCAATGCGGCACCCTGTACACCCCAATCAAAAACGAATATAAATACAGGGTCCATAATTGTGTTAAATATTGCACCGGATATAAGAGATACCATGGCAAGTTTAGGACTACCATCAGCACGAATGATAGAATTAAGCGTTGTGGAAATAAGCACAAACGGAAAGCCTATCATCACAATGCTTCCATATCCGAGTGCATAAGGTTCTACTGTTTCTGTACATCCGAAAAGATAGATAATGGGTTTCAGAAACACCGCAGAAACGGCTAACAACACTATGGAAGCAATAATTGACAAAAGGATTCCACTGGTAGCCCCTTTTTTCGCGTCCTCAATGTTACCTTCTCCCAATTTCAAACTAAAATATGTTGCCGCTCCGTCTCCGAATAATACGCCAAGTGCTACACATAGAACGGTCAGCGGAAATACCACGTTTGTAGCACTATTACCTAGATACCCAACGCCATGACCAATAAAAATCTGGTCTACTATGTTGTACAGCCCATTTACAACAAGTGAGATTACACAGGGAATCGCAAATTTTGCAATCAGCCTACCAACCGGCGCAGTTGCAAATGGATTCTCCTGTGTCAACTGATGTTCTTCCATTAAAGTGTCCTCCTGATCCCCGTATAGTTGCTTGGGCAACTATACGGCATTAAAAAATAGCAACTTAATTGCTTCAGCAACTATTATTCTACTTGATACTTTTTCAATAGTCAAGTAATAATCGAAGTATATTATTTGACAGGTTCGTTAATTTGCTGTATTATTTAGTTGTTATAGCAACTCTTGTTCGAAGCCTGCAAATAAAAAGTCAATAGCAAATCAAGAAAAGCAGACGAAAGAAAAATAAGCAACACAAAAAGGCCACCGCCGAAGCGCCGACCTTACGTGAACGGGTGGTATGTTATCTGGAAAGACCGGTTGAATCCATATTTACAGGCGTGTCTATGGTGCTCATGAATTTCTTTACTTTTCCGTAGTAAACACGCAGAAACTTGTTGCAGCCGGCGGTCATGTAAACGTAGTAAGGTTTTCCCTCGGTGCGCTTTTTGTCCAGGAATTGAAACACGGGATCATCGGGCGGCGCCTTTTGAAGCAGTACCGTCATGAGTACAAAGAGTGTTTTTCGTAGCTCCGGGGAACCGCGCTTGGAAGAGCGTGTGCTTTTTTCGCTTCATAAGTTCCAGACTGGTTGGCACCCGGATCAACTCCCGCAAACGCCGTATTCCTTGATGAGCAGCGGATTGACCGTGCTGACAAAAATTCCAGCGCATGGAGCATTTGGGCAGCAGACTCATAATACCGCCCGGTATGCTCCAACACAACCTTCGTTTCGCCCTCCAGATTTTTTAGCGAGCTTGCCAACTCACTGAGTTCGCTGGAGGTGTGGCGCACCTCAAAGGGCTTTACCACCAATTCTCCAAATGGACGGACAACGCCAACTATACTTTTGCCCTTGGAAACACCAATCCCGACCGCGTTCATAAAAACTCTCCCATCACAGAATTGCAATTGGCACACCATCCTTTTCTCACCGCCGATTCTATCTGTTTGATGACACGAACGCGCCAGACGGCGGCTCTACCTGCACAAATCGAACGCTGCGAACAAGAGGCTGGCTGACTGACTTCAAAGCGGACGCGAAGTCCTTGGAGGAACCCGTCAGGCCTATTGCCCTCTCATTCTAACAGCTTAGGCAACAAGATGGATAAAGACATGGCTGGCGGCCATGTCCTCAACCAAATATATAGTAACTGGAGGAAATAGAATGCATGAATTTATGAGCCGGTTTTCAATTATTCATAGGCAATCCTCCATGTATTTAGATCGGCAGCTAAAAGAGGATAATATTACCGCAAGCCAATACACCCACATATTAGTTATTTGTGAAAACCCGGGTGTTTCGCAAGAGGAAATTTCGGATAAATTGAAGATAGACAAAGGCTCTGTGGCAAGAACAATTAAGCAATTTGAGAAAGAGGGATATATTACTCGTCTCACTGCGACTGAAGACAAGAGGCAGTATCAAATTTATCCGACTGATAAAGCTAAGGCTTTGTATGAAAAAATACATGGGATAGCCATAGCCAGCGAGAATAGATTAACTAAGAATTTTACAGATATAGAGAGAGAAATTCTAAAAAATCTATTAGATAAGGTAGTGTCAAATCTAGAAGAATAGAAAGGCACACTTAGCAAAATAGGGCTGGCTCGTTGTACATTTAATGGTGTTATACATTCATCTGCCGGCTATCTAGCTGTTGTTTTTGTGTTAAGGCTTGCTTCTTTATAGACTCGGCCCATTACGACAGGGAGTAAAAATAAGCGTATCGTTCACAATGAGCGATACGCTTATTTTAGACGTTTCACTTGGCATCTGCCCTTTAATAGTTTAAGTTTTCATGCTGTCTTACGACAGACTACCTTTATCCAGTCTGTTTTTGCCCTTATGAACACCCAAGGGTTTCTCGTAGTGGTCGGAGTGAAATTATAGGGCTTGGAGAAATCCAGTAATATCAATGGTCTAGAGGTAGTCGGCAAGCTGCATTTTCGTCAGATGAGTTGATAACTCTCATTTTACCAAGCCCCAGAGCTTATTTTGATAATCAAGAAAAAGTTTGGTGGAATATGACGCATCCCTCATGACCAGCTCTGCATCCTCTTTGGTTATCTCAAATTCCCAATATTGAGATAGGTGTGCTCCATCTTCACCTCTGAAATAGTATTTTTCATCTCTTAAAATAATTTGATCTCCACTATTTTCAAAGATAACCATTATCAAATCCTCCTTTTATTGAACGGGAATCACGGTATAATCGCCTGGCTGAACCTGATCGATCACAGCTTCCGGAATCCCACCAGAAGTATATCCGCCTGGAATCCAGTATGGATTTGCACCGCGCTCGTTTCCAGTTGGCATTCTGAGCCCATGTGGCTTTAAAACATTGATCCGCACTGGGGCGTCACCTAAATCTCCCGGGTCAAAGCCCAGTAGCTGCTCCAACACTCGTGTATCCCCGTTCGCCTGCTTTATCATGTCATCTGCGTACGATGAAGGGAATACAAACGTTCCTTCTCGCGGGCCAACTGTTCCTGTGGGTGCTTTCGCATAAAACTTTGTCACGCCGTCCTTAAACTGAGACAGATGATGGTCAATGTACTCCTTTGTAAGATAGGTGCTGGGGTCCGGCCTCTGTCCCCTGATTGTTTTGATTATATCATCAATTTGCGTGCGTGTCAGCCCCGCGCTTCGGGCAACATCATCCACATTGTCTGCCAATGTGCCGCCTGCGCGCAGAGCGTCGTCCCCGCTGCCGGTGAGAATGTTTTTGACGTTGACCGCCGTTTGGTAGGCCGCGTAGACGGTGAGCGCCGTGCCGAGGATATCCAGCCAATGCTCCAGCGACCACGGTTCCTCGGGTGTAACGGCCCCCTTGAGCGTATCTAAGAATCCGCCGGTAAGGGCATTGACAATGTTATAGAGATTTGGATTGGCTACCATCTCCTCATGACGGTCAACAAATCCGCGCCATGTGCCGCTGACAATTCCCAATGTCAGCCAGTCCATAAAGCTGCCAAGGCTATTCCACTTGTTTTCACCCCGTGCCGCCTGCGCATTCAGCAGATATCCGATGAGGTCCCTTGCATCTTCCGCCAA
>NZ_DALZOY010000033.1:0-4568 GCF_032018205.1 Oscillibacter sp.
TCTGCCCACAATACTTGGCTGGCAACGGCCCGGGAAGACAGGTAGCGCCAACACAAAACTCTGATTTTTTTAAGTCAGAGTTTTGCACATTCCTCCTTAGCTCAGTTGGTAGAGCACGCGGCTGTTAACCGCGTTGTCGTTGGTTCGAGTCCAACAGGGGGAGCCAAAAGAGTGTATTGCCGCCACATGGTGGCGGCAATATTTCTCTCATTAGGTCGGGCCTTTAGCTCAGTTGGTTAGAGCAGTCGGCTCATAACCGATCGGTCCCGGGTTCGAGTCCCCGAAGGCCCACCAATTATGGTCATCGCCTGTTGGGGTTCTACAAGCGAAATAGGGGTATAGCTCAGTTGGTAGAGCAGCGGTCTCCAAAACCGCGTGCCGAGGGTTCAAGTCCTTCTGCCCCTGCCATAAAAGTCTTTACAACAATGGTTGTATGTGATATAGTTTACGCGTTGTTGCGTCACCATATGGCCCGGTAGTTCAGTTGGTTAGAACGCTAGCCTGTCACGCTAGAGGTCGACGGTTCGAGCCCGTTCCGGGTCGCCATAAAATGCTGCTATAGCTCAGCTGGTAGAGCGCATCCTTGGTAAGGATGAGGTCCCCGGTCCGAATCCGGGTAGCAGCTCCATAGATTAACACCTGAAACTTAACTGATTTGGGTGTTTTTCTTCTGTATTTAATACTTTTTGACTTGCTTTGTTATTTTGACGGATATGGCAAAAATTAAGAAACCCATACAAAAACCCATACCGATAAGAAATATTAGGCCGGACAGGGTTAACCTGTCCGGCCTTTTTTATTGCTTCACGAAATATCTGCGCTGCCTGGCTAATACTTTCTTTGCTGGCGTGGGTGTACATTCGGAGTGTGACCGCCTTGTCACTATGCCCCAGGGCCTCCGATACGCTGGCAATATCTGCATTACTGGTGATAGCGACGCTGGCAAACGTGTGACGCAGCTTATGAGGGTGCAACCCTGACACCTGGTATTTTTCAGAGAATTTTTTTAGGTAGCGTGTGGGGCTTTGTGGGTGCATTGGTTTTGGGCTGTGCTCCTGAGTAAAAACATATGCACTGATGGCCTTCCCCGCTTGTTCTGCGCGGAGTTGGCGCAGCATGGCTATGGGTATCATCTCCGGCATATACCGTGCGACTGCGACCATTCTTGGGAGTGTCCAGATACACGCCTTTCTGCTTCGTGTAACACAGATTCCCAGAAATTGTAATGGCCCCAGACTTTAGATCCACACTCTCCCATTTAAGGGCGCAGCACTCGCCGCGTCTGATGCCAGTATCGATCAGCAGATGCACAAGGACGCGCCATTTTAGCGGCTCTGCCTCCAGGGCCGTCATGATCCTCTGAACCTCTTCGGCAGTGTATGCTTCTGGTTCTGTGGGCTTGGTCTCGTCCTTCCTGGGCTTTGGACGCTCAACTTTGTCCATGGGGTTGCGATCTATCATATCACCCAGATAAGCCATTCCGAACAGGCCGTGAAGGATGGTATAGACCTTGACAACCGTACCATGGGCTTTGCCGCTGGCCTGAATATCCAGCAACAAGGCGGAGATCTGCGCCGGAGTGATCTCCGGTAGCTTTGTATCTCCGATAACCGGATATATCTTTTTATCTAGGTAGCTTTGATAATTGGACCTGCTGTTCTCGCTCATTGTAATGGACTTGCTTGGCATGAATACTCTTTCTCCACACTGGCGCAGGGTGAGGATTTTCGCGGCCTCTGCGGCCTCTTGTGCGGCTTTCTGCCGCTGTTCTGACCGGCTTATGACCTCGCCTGCATCACATTGACGCTCAAACTCAGCGGCAACAGAAGCAATCTCCCGATTGATGGATTTCTTACTCCATCCCTCCGGTGGATACCAGCGGGTAGAAAGATAGGTGTTTCCCCTGCCTCGACTTACACGGATTTCATAGAACACCTCGCCGGCTTTATTTGTTCTCTTTCTGGTTGATGGCACTTAATAACCTCCACGCCTCGGGCTTCGGCCTGGGGCGTTTTTTATGTCTCCTCATTTTTGAGGAGACCCCATAATGTGGGTTTAAAATTGATGCCGCCAAAAGTGGCGATATCTCGTGGCTGAAAATTCAGCCGTGAAACCGAAACCTACTGAGCGCAATTTTGGGTTCAGTGAGATCAGCTCAAAATTGAGCCGACCTAACCCCTGAAAAATTAGCGGTTAAATTATTTCTTCTGGTCAAGAGCGGATCAGGTGGGACCGTCCAATTTTGACTCTCCAGTTTTGGGGAACCCTTTTATTCCAAGGGGAGGGGCATAGCCCCGAAAATTTTGGGTTACTTAAAAAAGAAGCAGAAATTTTCTGCTCTATTTAATCTTTAGAATATTACTTACTCTCAGTCTCGGAATCTGCGGAGTCTGGAGTATGCGTCAATATGTTATGCGGGCTGCCTCGGTCTTGGGTGCAGCTGGGATGATTTAAAGCACTGCCGGGATTTTATGGCACAGTTCAAGTCAAGTGTATATTTCTGTACATAATATGGGCTATAGATAGGAAGGGGTATAGAAACTTTCTTAAATTATCTATATCTTGTAGTTTTCGTTGTAAAATTTCTATTACTTGTGTTGCAATTTCTGAGGTTTCCTGCGTATAATAGTAATAACTTATAATGTGAATTAGCAGAAGGGAGGCTTATTTGATGCATACAGCAAGTGATGTCGCGAAGTGGTTCTTGGCACACAACAGGTCCGTGATGGACGACGGTGATTCCGAGTATATATCAAACCTTAAGATTCAGAAACTTTTATATTACGCTCAAGGCACTTTTTTAGCCATTAACGACAGGCCTCTATTCAAAGATGATATTGTAGCATGGAAACATGGACCTGTTGTTGAGTCCGTATATCGCGAATATGCATACAATGGCTCAAATGGGATTGTTTTTGATGAGGACTTCGACTTTAATTCTTTCGCTAAAGAAGAAAACGAGCTTTTGACTCAGGTTTACGATGTTTTTGGGCAGTATTCTGCATGGAAATTGAGGAACATGACCCACGAAGAAACTCCTTGGATAGAAACACAGCAGAGCTGCGTAATTGCAAAAGACGCAATAACAGATTATTTCAAGCGGGTGTATGTTGAATAATGAGTCTTAAGCAACCAGGTAACAAAAACAAAATTAAAAAGGATGGGGTGCCAGAAAGGACGGGATGTTCGTCCGATCAGCACCCTTTCTTTTCTTTCCGATTTATGACAACCAATAAGGCACATTCAATTTCGTTTTTAGAAAGAAGAACTCCTGGCGATCAATTAAAAACTCTCCAAGGGTTATATTCTATTATGGAGAAAATATCGTCTTCTCCTTGGAAAGATTGGGGTGCTCTTTCAAAATCAACCGGATATGAAACAATTACTTATTCTCAACTAAACTTTTCAGCACCTGAAGGAATTCATCTGACTGGCGACACAAAACTTTTTGTATTTCGATTTGATACATTTAGAGGATGTAATAATGGGAGGATCATCGGATTCAAGGATAACCCCTGTGCTGCATTTAACATTATAGGATATGATTTTGATTTTACGGCTTATCCACATGGGAGATAGCTTCTGTATTTCGCTCCTATTGACTCGGATAGTGACGGTTTTTATGGCTTGATTTGTACTCCGACCTGTCTATACGATAATATAGGGATGAGGTCGGAGGTCTACCAGTTCTATAGAAACCCATACAAAACCCATACGGACACCACAAAACAGACTTTTTTAAGCAACGGAATGAAACAGCAAGATACAAAAGAAATGTCCTGTATTTATTGCAGGGTAACGTGCACAAGGCAATAGAACACAAGGTAGTGTCAAGAGTTATGCGCAAAAAGGTTTGCAGCCTCTGAGAGAATGGAGTTACCCGGCAATGGAGGCGTCATCGAGGACGGCCTCCAGGTGCTTCATATTCATGTATTTTTTGTTGCCCCACTGAGTGCCTGCGACATACTGCAGGCGCGCACAGACCAGCATAAGGGCGGAGTTTCCGTCAGGAAAAGCGCCCACCACGCGGGTACGGCGGCGGATCTCACGATTAAGCCGCTCAATGGCGTTATTGGTGCGAATGCGTGTCCAATGCTCAAAGGGGAATGCCATGTAGGTGAGCGTCTCCTCCACACTGTCCGCAACCTTTTTGGCAGCCTCTTTCAGTTTCAGGTCTTTCAAGGCGACAACCACATCTTTGGCCTTTGCCAGTGCAGCAGCCTTGCTCTCTTGGGCATGGATGGCTTTGAGCATTTTGGCAACCAGCTTCCCCTTGGAACGCGGAACAACGGAGAAAACATTGCGGTAAAAGTGGACTGTGCAGCGCTGGTATTTTGCATCGGGAAAGACTTCATACACAGCCTCCAGCATGCCAAGGCACTTGTCCCCGACAACGAGTTTCACTCCCTCAAGTCCGCGTCCCTTGAACCACTGAAAGAAATTGACCCAGCTGGCTTTGTCCTCCTTCATCCACTCGGCGGCGCCCAGAACCTCACGGTAGCCATCCTCATTGACCGCAATCGCTACTAAGATGGCCACATTCTCGTACTCTCCGCCCCAGTTTCGGC
>NZ_DALZOY010000034.1:0-4480 GCF_032018205.1 Oscillibacter sp.
AAATCCTCAAACGCAAGAGATACACGGGTAAGAACCGCCAAAATAAGCGTATTCTGGGAAACAGCATTGAGCTGCGGCCAGAGATTGCAGCTAAGCGCGAGGAAGAAGGACACTGGGAGGGCGACACCGTCGTTGGCTTGCGTTCTGGTAAGGAATCCGTTGTTCTCACGCTCATTGAGAAGATGACCGAAAACTATCTCGCTATCCGCATTCCGGGCAAAACCAGCGCTGCTGTCATGGCAGCGATGAAGGTTCTCCGTTATGAATACGGCGACCGCTTCGGCCAGGTCTTTAAGACCATTACCGTAGACAACGGCTCTGAGTTTGCGGACTTCGCACAGGTCGCACAATGGGGTCCTGAGGTATACTTCGCACACCCCTACACCTCTTGGAAACGACCTCAGAACGAACGGCACAATGGCCTGTTCCGGCAGTATGTTCCTAAAGGTGTCTCCATTGAGCAGTTCTCAGAGGAAGAAATCCTTGCCTTTGCCGATGAGCTGAATGGACGCCCTCGCCGCAAGCTCGGCTACCGCACGCCGGAGGAGCTATTTGAGGCTTTCTTAGACAAAGTCTACGCCGCCTAAGAACACACACCATCTCTACCAAGGGTGTCCAACTTGAACTTGCAATTTGCGGAAAAATTATCTTGCTGAGAATCCGGATAAAACAGCAGAGGACTTTCTGAAACTGAAGGCTCTTTCGGATGAGATATACCATCAGCAAATTATAGTAGAAAATCGGACAAGCCGTTTGGACGTAAGTATTCATGCCTTAGAAGAAACGGAAGTCCTATCAACGGAATCTCCTGATTCAGAGATAATACATAATAGTGATACAGAGCAAGCAATGGAAGCCGCCCAGCGTCTTTTAAAAAGTGGGGAGCTTACAGAAATTCAACAGCGAAGATTTCTTATGCATTTTTTCAAAGGATACTCCTATCGTAAGATTGCAGCCAGAGAAGATGTTTTTTTCACCTCAGTTGCAGAGAGCATTACAGATGCTTCCCGCAAGCTTAAGAAATATTTTGATGGGATGCAAAGTTGTTTGATACAATGAGTTCGTATTGACTTAATACTTTAGCTATATCGCGAGAGATAAGCAAAATAATAGATTTCATTTGGACAAAATTTTTCAAGTCCTCCATTGTTACGGAAAGCTCGCTTGACATCTTCGGAAAATTGTAGTAGTATGTAGACACGGAAAGCAAACTTTACATTCGAGGAGTGATGCCCATGGAAAATCGACTTGAGGAAATTCGAAAGCAACGAGGAATTAAACAGGAGGAGCTGGCAGCCGCGCTTGAGGTGTCAAGACAGACCATAGGTTCGTTAGAGAACGGACGCTACAATCCTTCTATTCTGTTGGCTTTTAAGCTCGCACGATTTTTTGATATGAGCATTGAGGAAATATTCATCTACAAGGAGGAACACAAATGAAAAAGATGGGCTTCTATTATATATTTGCGGTGCTGGGCTTTGCGGTGCTGGTGGCTGGGCTTTGGCTGCTAAAGGCGAGCCAAAGCAGCAGTAGCATAGCACCATACCTTTGTGTAGGCTTCGGCTGTGGCATTTTCGGTCACAATGTGGGAGAACTCATAAGTCGCCACGCTGTCAAGAAAATTCCGGAAGTTGCTAAGCGGCTTGAGATAGAAGAAAATGACGAGCGCAATATTACTCTCCGTAACCGTGCACAGGCTAAGGCCTACAATATTATGTTACCAGTCTTCGGTGCATTGTTTGTATCGTTTGGACTGATGGGAGTAGAGCTGAAAGTCATTTTTCTACTTATAACAGCTTATCTGTTTGTCTGCGGTTGCAGTGTTTATTACCGCATCAAATATGAAAAAGAAATGTGATAACCCCCAATTGGATAGTTTCTTTGATAAATCAGAAATACAGGAAAAGGCAGCTGCAAAAATAGTGTAGCTGCCTTTTCTTGTATAATATGACGTGCATTATAGACTATTTTAGATTTATAAAATCAGAATAAGTCCGCCGGTTTAATACAAATCTTTTCGTCAAATCATATCTTTCCAATCTGGCCATTTGTTGTATCTCTTTCTGGTACATATCAGGAAAATTTCCCCGGTCATTAATTCCCATACTGCCTGTATCCAGAGGCAGGGAATCCAGCCACCCACCTTTTTCCACATCTGACTGAGTTTCCAGAGCGTGCATTTCTACGACCGTAGCAGAAAAGGGCTTAATATCCTTAATTCGTATGGTCTGTTCAGATTCCTCTCCGGTCTCCGTTACTCCCTTTGCCACTATAACGGGGCCTTTCTCAGTTGAACCCTCTGCATATTTGATATAATATAAGAGGCTGGTTCCGTTTCCGCCGGAATACATGCTTTCCTCCTGTTGGGATCATGACCAGTCCAACTTCTTGTCCGCACCCCCAAATGTATTCCTTTGTACGCCAAGATAGAGCTTGTAGAGTAAGCCTCCTTCATTCGTGACGGTGGTTTACTTATGCTCTGAAAGATGGTAGCGCCCATGTAAAAGCTTTACATGAACTATACTTCGGCGGAGCAGGTAAACTCGGCGCCTTTGTTTTTCTGGTTAATCCATTCAGTTGACGCATTCATTGCTGCGCGGCAGGCTTTTGTTCCGTCAAGGGCATTCAACATAACGAAATCATGGATGATCGCTTGAAAGCGCATGGCCGTCACTTCTACACCTGCTGCTCTGAGTTTCCGTGCATAGGCCTCCCCCTCGTCCCTAAGCACATCTGCCTCTCCGTTTAGGATCATAGCATCGGGGAGGCCCCTGAGCTGTTCAAGCGAGGCGCACAAAGGGGAAGCGGTGATTTCACAGCGATCTTTGTTGAAAGTGGTATATTGATTCCAAAACCATTGCATTCCTGCACGGTATAAGTAATAATAGCAAGCAAATTCGCGGTATGAACAGGTATTGAAATCGGCATTTGTAACGGGGTAATAGAGTAGCTGCTTATGTATCTTCAGACCGTTCCTGTATTTAGAAAAAATTGTCATTACAGTTGCCATGTTTCCGCCCACGCTGTCCCCTGCGACGGTGAGCGTGCTCATGTTTACTTGCCAGTTCAGCTTTGCAGCGATATGGGGGAGTTGCTGGAGGATGAAGTAGCACTGCTCGATGGCGGTGGGATATTTCGCCTCGGGCGACAGGCTATATTCCGGGAAAAAAAGCACAGAGTTTGTACGGGAAGCCAATTCTCGCACTAGTTTTTCATGTGTATGAAAATTTCCGAACACCCACCCCGCACCGTGCAGATAATAGATTACTGTTGGGACCCCGACAATCTTTTCGGGGCGAACGCAATTAACCGTCACAAGTCCGTACTTACCAGTTTCTATCTGTATAGTGGAAACAGAAGCGGGGCACTTGAATACTGGAGAATCCTGAGCATGATTCAGACGCTCGCGCCCTTCCTCCGGGGGGATTTGAAAGATCAAGGGCGGTATGGCGCTTTCGTTAGCAGCTTGAGCAGCGGGCAGTTCCAGCGGAATACAGCGTTTCATATGGTACTCCTTTCAAGCTAGACTACATTTTTTAATTATTGTATGCAAAAAAAATAATATTGGCACAAGGCAGCGTGAATCAGGCCTTGGGGCATTATTTATTTATGTTAAATGCAGCGTCCTAAGGGGACCTGTTTTTATATTATTTTGCCTTGCCTGTGGGCCTGAATAAGAAGGGCCACGGCTCCAACCTGATCAGCAACGGGGATATCATCAACCTGACGCATAAGCAGTTATGCATGCTGATGTTTATCTACCGAGACGGCGGATCTGATAAGAAACTGGAGGTTGTCGGATTGGGGGCGGTATGCTATAAAAGTCTGCGTTTGTGTATTTTCATACCTTATTTCCAAAATTTTACGTGCTATACTTTCAATATAAACAATGTGTGGTTGAAAGGGGAAAAATATTATGGGATCAGCTGTATTGGGTGCATTGATAACCGGGCTAATCATAGGTGCAATTCCTGCAATTGCAGGCGGCATAA
Organism: Oscillibacter sp.; assembly: GCF_032018205.1. Classification (GTDB taxonomy): domain Bacteria; phylum Bacillota; class Clostridia; order Oscillospirales; family Oscillospiraceae; genus Oscillibacter. The sequence goes on from NZ_DALZOY010000034.1 coordinate 3,993, forward strand.
GGGGAAAATTGGGATTAGGAATTGGCGGATTTGCTGCATGTGTAGTGGGTTGTTAATCTTGGGCAAGATTCTTTCAATCCCGCTGTGTGCGCTTTTCATGTTCTTGATTTTTAAAAAGAACGACAATCATCAGGGTACGGGCACGGTCCATGTAGCTACACCGAATTTAGCTTCTAATATAGAACACGACGATATTCTTCAACAAATACAAAAATTATCTGAATTAAAAGATTCCGGAGTATTAACCGAAGAGGAATTCTTACAAAAAAAGGAACAGTTGATTTCTGAAATTTAAATTAAATAGTTTGCTTGTAAATTGTATGCAGATTATTGATATAACTCGATTTATCCAAACCCTATGCTTAAAAAATACTATCGGTGAGTCCCATAAGGACTCACCAATTTTTATACTGTTTTTAAAATGGGTTTGATGTGGTTGCACGGTTCCGTGCAACCTTTTTGTTTTGACTCTGTATGTAGCGGAATTT
>NZ_DALZOY010000035.1:0-3647 GCF_032018205.1 Oscillibacter sp.
GACCACGCTTGCGCTGCGCTTGTAGTGTGGTATAATCTTGGCAGTCCATAGTGATCGCTCTCCTTTGGCAGATGGTTGTGTGAGAACTCCATTCTACCATTGGGAAAAATCACTATGGACTTTTCTTTTCAACTGTCCATCTTCATTTTACAATCAACCAAGCAGCTTTCTTTAGTGGCATAGGACATTGTCAACCATATACTCCGCAAGCTTAGATGTGCTAATCCAAGCGCCCAAATCCTTCCGCCAAGTGCTGTCGGCTCACCTTTACCAATCCTCAAACACAAATAACACTTCAGATGAATCAGCGCTGACACCAACCAGACTGATTTCGCCGTGGTTCCAGTTGTTTTCCTTATAGGGATTTTGATAGATTACGTAGACCGTCAAATCAGACGGTATTCCGTTTTCAGCATAGTCGAACACAGCCAAGGATTCCGCGTAAACCCCCATGGAGTTTGCGTCCGCCTGAGCGGGAGAGCCGGACCAAACCGACCGCTGTGTGGCCGTGCGCTGGTACGCTTGAACGGAGTCAATGTCTGTTTGGTACTTCAGGAACAGAGACGTGCCGCCCATGTCAGAGTCATAGGCAAAATATACTTCGTCAGCGGACTCCGGAATCTCGTCTGGAAAAAGAGCCAGAGCGGAAGTACCCGGATATTGCAGGGATTGGAGAACGGAGGGATAATCCTCTGGGTCCTCTGTCGATGGATCGAGGGCATCCGTGGCAGCATGGAATAGAAACACCAAAGATAGGCACAAAAGTATTATGGTCACCACGACTGCCGTGTTTTTTACGGTTCTTTTCTTCACGGTATCCTCCATAGCTACTACTGAAGTTTGCAGGAGCCTCCAATAAATGCAGCGTCATAATGATCTGTAACAAGAACTCATCATCATTTCCTGTGTAACAAGGCGCAAATTAAATGATTTGCGCCCTGCTATACAGGAAACGGATCCTTATTCACTGATTATTCTTTTTTTCTTCATACATGCCTATTGCAATGCATCGGCATCCCGCAACGATTGCGTAAGGCGTTGTATATTGGAAAAATCTTTCTTCATTTGATATGCAGGCAGCGGTAAGCAGGTCCCAACGAAACAGGCGGCCCTTCCGTGTGGCCTGTTCGTCCGTGCGGACATACTTGTATTCTTGTGGACCGAGTGTATCCCAGCGCTATTGAAGATTTTGCATCATAAACAAGTTATTATCATATATCTTCTCCGCAACGGGGACAACAATTTGGAATCATTCCTCGAATGTTTAAAAGTGAATAGTTGCAATGTGGACAACGATAAAAAATCTCGGCTTGAATGATCGCAATTGCGATTAAAGCAATTCCTAACAGATATGAAAAGAAGCCTGCAAAAACTCCTATAACAAGTCCGATCCATAGTAACTCAAAACTATGTTTGTAACTCACTTAGCAACACCCACTTTGTCATACTTCATGATATTTATCACCTGTTTTTCCATATCGCAGCAGAAATATATTGCTTCCCTTGTAAAAATTCATCCTGATAACACCTATCTTGATTATGCTATACCTCTTTCTTTCATTTGTAAAGGATATGCCCATGAATCAGGATTAGTTTCATTTTTGGTTTTCTGCTACCCTATGTAATATTACTGCATTGGCCCGCCCTTTTGGTACCCCCGGTGGTATGGGAGCGTTGATTTCGGTTTCCCTCGTAATCCTAGTGTCCGAGAAACAGAGAAAGGAAACATTGTTCTTAAAATTTTCTGATTTCTATATGAGTTGCTCCTATATGTTATGCTGGCGCGGATATCATTTGAAATTCTTTGAATAAAAAGCGTCCGAAAGGACGGATTGAGGAAGACACCCAAACAAGCATCCAGACGACCCGAAGGCCGCCTGAATTGCAAGTGTGGACCCACTTTCCGTCTAAGAATTTGGACTGCCGTCAGCATATGGTAAAAAGAGCAGGCTGGCGCTTTCACATGAAGCCAGTCTGCTCGATAAGTTTGAATTCATATTTTTTAAAGGGAAGTGTTGAAAAATGCTTCCCTCTAAGCTAAACAAATTTACTTTTTGGCTGCAGACATTCTGCCGAAGATTTCAGACAGGGCACGAAATGCTGAGATACGCCGATTCAAGAACTCGTTTGGTTGGTCTGAAGATACTACACCGCACCATGCGTCAGCCCAACTTCTGGCATTACCGTCAGCTTCCACCAGCGTTTCATACGGAGCAACATCGGAGTTCGCATCACAGGCTATGGATGAGTTTCCGGAAGCCACTTCTTCCAGCGTACCGAAACAAACCATGTCGGAATAGCCGATATAATTTTTGTCGGTCTCTGACAAAGTACCGGCAGATACCAAATCGTCCACAAAGGAGCGGTATTTCTCCTGTGACATATGCTCAGGATCATATTTCTCCGACCAACGCTGAATGCTTTCATCTGACGCTTCTATTCTTTCGGGCGGCGTGCTGCTCACATAGGCATCCTGGTTTTTCCGAACCTCCGCCATATACCGGGAAAACTCTTTTGTCGGTGTCCCTATGGACAAATTTCCTTTAAAAGGTCTTGTCTTAAACAACGGCCCTTGAGGGGATATCCCGCTTTCCCTAATATCGTTCATTAAGTGAATCCTCCAATATATATTTACGCTTTATCCGTATTTGCTATAATTGCCACACCCAGCATAGCGCTACCAGGTCCTCCGCCAACATAATTGAAATAGAAACCGCCATCACAGCCAACATAATAGTAACTCATATTGTTCTCGGGGAGTAGGAACATTTCGTCAATTGTCAAGGTTGTATACTGATAAGGAATATTTATAGTATGCTCCTGTTGACCGCTCAAACAGGTGCCATGCGGTGTCTATTTTACATTGATGGGATTGTCGGCCGAAAGGTCAACTGTGGCCAGCAGTCTCCATCCAACAATTGTGTATGTCTTCCCATCATTCAGCCCAGCAACTGCGCTGTTCACCTGATTATACAATATTGCAATTTCGTTACTTGTCAAGCGAAGACTCGCGCTTTGAGGACTGGTAGTCCATCCGGCAATCGACCGAATTCCATCAAAGTAATAAACCGCATTGTCCTCCGTGCAGTAGACTATTGGGTAACCCATAATTTGTCGAATGTTTACATCAGGAGAAATTGGCCGAGACACCAGTCTTTGCGCTTGCTTACTCTCTGGTGCAGAAATCTCCAGAGACCGGGAAGATTTTTTAACCTGAGCAACCGTGCTAGACTGGCCTTCGGAATACCGAATCAAATTACCGTATTCAGATGCTTGCGGTGTTGCCGGAGTAGCAGATGCGGACACGGCTAACGTCATGCACATCACCACTGCCAGAGCCAAACTCATCATTTTCTTTTTCATGTTATACCGCTTTTCTCATTTTGTAAAGAATCCGCCGGAATAGAGATATGCAAAATGTCTCTGCGATGATACTTACTGCATCGCTTCGCCCCTTTCGTGCCCCCCCGGAGGCGTGGGATCATTGATTTCTCCGGAACTACCTACGGAACCAATTTTCCTTTTCCTACTGCACGGGACTCACCTTTTTTATGGAAAGCCGAAAGTATCGTGCAGAGCTTTCTGCAAAAGCAATCCGCGCTTACCGCAGTTTCCGGGGGACCTCGGGCTCATAAAAATGGCCACTA
>NZ_DALZOY010000036.1:0-1354 GCF_032018205.1 Oscillibacter sp.
CCCTGAATTACAAAGCACTTTTGGCAGGAGTGACCAGAGAATTGACGGCACATTCCGCAATACACATGTGCACAATGTGCATTTCATTAAACTTTTCAATGGCAATCTTTTTTTGCTCCATCAACGAGTGGGCGTAGATGTTTAGAGTAATACCAACGCTGGAATGCCCCAATATCTCGCTGAGGGTTTTAATATCAACCCCAATTTCAAGGGCCCTTGTGGCAAAGGTATGGCGGATTGCATGGAATTTTCGATCCCGAATACCGGCGTCTTTCAAAACCCGCTTGTAAATGCGCTGATAAATACGAGGGTCACAGGGTTCGGGCTTATCCGAGAGAATGTAGTTGTTTTCATTCATAGAAGCCGGATCCCGCGCTCTTGCCAGTTCAAGCAAAAAGGAGGGCAAGGGTATTTTGCGTAAAGAGGCTTTACTCTTGGGCGACCCCACATGGAGATATGTTTTTTCTCCGCCGCCTTTAAAATTTTGAATGCGTGATACCGTTCTGGAAACAGACATCACGCCAGCCTCCAAATCAAAGTCGTCCCACTTGAGCGCACATAGCTCCCCTATGCGGATTCCTGTATAAAAACAGAGCATTAGGCCAAAGGTCCGTTTATCTTTGGAGCAATGGACTGCCTGTTCAATGGAACGCTGTTCCTTTACTGAAAAAACGGGGATTTCTTTTTGGCATGTGCTTGTCTTTGGCAAAGCTACATATTGGAGCAAACAGGCAAATTGCGTCTGGCTTTGGGAAATGTCCCGCAAAGAAGTTTTGAAGATAGATAAAATCTTTTTACGGTATATTTCAGAAAGAGCTGTTTTTTCATTTACCGCTTTTAAAAATCGCACAATGGATTGCTCTGACAACTGCGTGTTTTCCGGTTTTTTAAAATGCGGAAGTATATATTTTTGCGTGCAGCGAAAGTAGCTTTCATAGGTCGATGGTTTTAAACGGCTATAAAGGTCCCCTTTCAGCCAATTTTCAAATAAAATTGCGGCATTGTCGCAGGGGGTGGCAGGAGTAGATTTCACAGTGTCCCTCTCCCCTTTTTGACACTTCATTTTAGCCCGGACATCGCGGTATGTTTTTGCATAAAAAGAGCGGTATTTTCCATCTGGTTGAATCACGCGGCCTTCCCAACGGCCATCCTTGCGCTTATAAATATTTTCTCCTTTTCGTGCCATCGTGTATAAATCCTCCTCTGTAAACCTTGATGAGTGACGCTAAGATTGACGGCTTATTTTTTAGTACACATGGAAAAATTCCCATGATTGTGCCAGAAATGCTTGCGCAAATGCTTTCCTATAAAAAAATGGTGTTTGATTGACAAGCAAATACAAGGGGTATATAAT